>JAKVAY010000119.1 GCA_022447185.1 Fuerstiella sp.
GAGGCTGAAGGACGCCAGTCATTTGATTGCAGACCACGACACCAGCTTCCGGGCGTTGTGGAGCCACGTCAAAGCGAGCAGCGAGACTGTGATTATTCTGCTGCCGCCCAGGGGCCGGAATCTGAATTTACTCCTGGAGCGCTGGCTTCGCATTCTCAAATCAGAATCCCTGAACCCAATCAATTTCTTTGGACGTCGTTGTCTGGAGTGATCCGTTTGCGACTGTGTCGAACGTTACCACGTGGTACGGACTCGTCAGGGTTTGGGCAATGAGCTAATTAAACCTGGAGAAACAGATGGTTCAAATCTCCGTCGCACCGAATGTCGAGAGCGATGGGGTGGTGCGTCGAATTACTGTCACCGACGCGTTGCGCCGCGAGTCTGGCGTGAGCTTTCTGCGATGAAGGTACGCATTCACCGTGAACCGAGGGGTTTTAGACAGTCTCTCATCGCCTTTCAGGATCGACCGTCGACTGAAGTCAGCTTCGATTGCTATTGATAACAGCTGGTTGTCAAAGGGCTTTTACTTCGGTTCAGAGTTTTTAACCCGACGGTCTTTTTCAAATTCCTCGTAAACATAGGCTTCTATAGTAAATCACATCTGTTGACATTCGGAAACATTTCCTGCCATCCAGAAACATTTGCGCGGATGACGGTGCTGAAACTCCACCACTTCTGCTGCCGCGTTCCTGCTGAAACGCGAGATTACAGTTCCTGCCGGAAACAGCCAAAAACACTTGGAACGATTAAATCGCAGCTCCGATATTCCCAGTCTGCTCGAAACACTGGTTAAAAAAATGAAGATTCGGCATCAGTTGTGCTCGGACAGTACCCGTGGAATGTCAACAGTCTGAAACGTATTTTCGGTTGTGATAGATACATGGCTACTTATCTGTTTAGCGCTGTGAATGCTGCCGGTCAGAGATCCGAAGGCACAATGGAGGGGGCCTCGAAACGAGGCATTGTGCGACAGCTGCTGAAAAACTCCTTACACCCCACTCACGTCGAAGAAGCTGTGACAGCAGACAGCGGGTCCGGAAAGATCGGCCCGGCAGCGATTTCTGCCATGTACGGACGACTGGGAGAACTGCTGGATGCGGGCGTGCCACTCGCCCAGGCTCTCAAACTCGTCGCCGAGATCACTCCTAACAAAAACCTGCAGGTCGTGATGCGTGTGGTCTACCAGGATGTCAATGACGGGATTGAATTACCTGTCGTCGCCGCCCGTTACCCGGAAGTCTTCTCGCCCGTTGCGATCGCTGTTCTACGGGCAAGCCTCGAAGGTGATTTCACTGCTGCCGCAATGAAACAACTGGAAACGAGCTTAAGAAAGTCAATCGAAATGCGTTCGCGTTTGATTGGAGCAATGACTTATCCAGCATTTCTGTGCGGCTCCGGGCTACTCATGCTGCTGGCACTCTTCCTGTTTTTCATTCCTCGCTTCGAGCCCATGTTCGCCGCGCTGAAAGAGAAAGATCAGTTGCCCCTGATCACGACCATCATGATGGCCACAAGTGAATTCACACAATCGCATCTCACTCTGCTAATGGCGCTTTTGGCGTCTGTGATAACTGGAGTGTTTGTAATGATTGTCAGGCCGGCCTGTCGTCTGGTGGTGTTACGCTCCTTAATTAGCGTTCCCAGGCTCGGTGAATTCATCGTCGCTGCCTCTTTAGCACGTTTTTCACAACTGATGTCTACTCTGCTGAAAAACGGAGTTAATTTAGACAGGGCCCTGCAGCTGTGCAGCAATGCAACCGGCAATCTGCTGTGCGACGCAGCGACTCGTGTATCACAGGGAGAATCATTGAGTTCACGGTTTCGCAGCATTGCCTGGATTCCTCGAGAGTTCAGTGAGTTACTGGTAGTAGGTGAACGTACCAACAGACTTTCTGAGACCCTGGGAAATGTTTCAGAAATCTATGAGCGTCGAGTGTCCAGTATCCTAAGTTCAGCATTGAAACTGGTGGAACCTGTTCTGCTGGTTTGTATTGGATTGACTGTCGCTGCCATGGTGTTTGCTTTGGTTTTGCCGATCTTGCGAGCTTCAAGTCTCGTCTGAATCACAGTCAGGAATCACAACGGTGCTCACTGAACAGCATCAGACCCAGCATGGAAATCGTCACGATGAATAAAACTCATCTTACTGCAATGTGTCCCAGCCGTTCGGAGTGGTGCGACACGATGTGCAGAGTCGCCAAAGACGCTCGAAAACGCGGCGGTTTCACATTACTTGAAATCCTTTTGGTTCTTGCCATTCTGGCGGCGATTGCGTCTGTCGTGGTCCCGGATCTGCTCACACGACAGGATAAAGCAAATCGCGACACGGCAATGCTTACGATTCAGTCTGCTGAGCAGGCTCTCAAAATGTATCTGGTTGATCACAAAGGCCGCTGGCCGGACGCCAATACAGCTGTCGACGTATTGGTCGAACAGCCTCCAAGCGATCCCAGATGGTACGGCCCCTACCTGACGTCGAAACCACTCGACCCCTGGGGTCAGGTGCTCCAGATTCAGCCGTCTCGACAGAATCAAGGCCGCTTCTCATTTTATTCTGTAGGGCCGGACGGTCGAGAGGGAACCGACGATGATGTCCTTTCGCCTGAAGCAGAAATCGATCGGAATTCCTGAAAGATGCGCAGATGAAACGACCGCCGTTGTTACATCCAAACCGGCTACCAACCGGATTCACCTTTCTGGAGCTACTGATTGTGCTCGCTGTGCTGACCGGTGTGATGAGTTTGGCAGTGCCAGTTGCCCTGGACTGGATGGATGCCCGGCGTATTCATGATGCGACTGATTCTGTAGCAGGAAAACTATTGGAAGCGTCTGCAGATGCGATGTGGATGGGAATTCCACACGCCTTTGAATATTCGGCACAGAGTAACAGCTATCGATCTGTGGAGATTAATACAGAAACAGCCAACGGGTCACAAAACGGCCCACTTGAGGTCCGTGGCGGCTGGAATCCACTTCCTGACTCACTGACGTTGTATGCTGACAATCGTCCGGACACATCTGCTCGTTACTTTAGAATTGTCTTCGATGTCCACGGTCGGAGTCGCGGTTCAGGTGTCGTGGTCGCAGGCGCGGATATGCATCAGGTCATTCGCATTGCCCCATTGTCTGGGTTTCCAACTGTGGTTGATAATTAACTGTGTGGATTAAAGAGTCTATTAATCGTGCGAAAGATCCGAGTGATGTACCGCCATCGTTCACCCCGTCAGCATCGTAATCAACGCACGGGGGCGTTACTCGCCGAAACCATCGTCTCGATTGCCGTTCTTGTCGCCGTGGCTGTTCCTGCAGGTGTCCTGGTGGGGAATGCGGTTGAAGCAGCCGATCGCGCACGCCGAAACGTCATCGCGGCACGTACGGCAGAGCAACTGATGAATCAGGTAGCGGGTCGCGACTTCACAGCCGAGGGAACGGCCTTGCCACTTCTGGACCGCGGTCAGGAATACTCCGAACCGACTTTCAGCTGGAAGCGAACCGTTCAGCGAGGCAGCGCCGGCAACGCTGTTATTGTTGAAGACGCTGTTATTGTTGAAGTGGAAATTGTGTTTGCAGATCAATCGCATCCTGCGATACGGATGTCGCGAGTTCTGGCCCCCATGGGCGAATCGTCGCAGCAGAAGACGAATGAAACACGATTCCAGCTTCCGCGAAGATCATACTAATGATGAATTTCCCAACCGCTTACGGTCAGTCTTTTCCTGCTCGAGCACGCTGTGCCCGACAGCTGAACCACCATCGCGCGGGTTTCACATTTGTTGAACTGATGATCAGCCTGAGTCTCCTGTCGATATTCGCGGTCATTATCAATCAGATGTTGATGAATGTGGGACGAATTTCGTGGGACAGTAATCGCGAACTACTGGCCTTTCGCACTACCTCGGTGGTTACGGGACACCTCCGTGACAGAATCAACGCCACCTTAGCCTCTGCGAAGTTACAAAGAACAATTCAGCTAATCCAGCACGATACCACAGAAGCTTTCGCAGACTCCAGTACAGAGGCAGAAGGTCTGCCAGAGACCATCCGTCCACCAGACGGCGTGACACTGGTCTCTTCTCAGTCCGATTCGGCTGACACACATTCTGGTTCGGTTATGCAGTGTGGTCTGATCGGCACGAACGACGGGCTCCTCATCTCACGACAGGTGCAAAATTCGGTGGTCCTCAGCGGCACTTTCTATGGCGAATCCTCTGACGATATGTCGCGATTTGTTGCAGATGCGGGGCTGACTGTCCGTGATAGTGGAGAACAAATCGAATGTTTTACAACGAATTCGTCTGACACAGAACTACCACAATTTGGTTCTCTCACCAATCAGTCTCGTGCACTCAGTGAATTGCCTCTGAGCATCCACTTTCGATTTCAGGATCAGGGTGTCTGGTTTGATGAATACAACTCACTTCTTACCGAACGTCTGCCATCGGCCATTGAAATCAGCGTGCGGGTCTGGCCAGAGACTCCGGAAGAACATTTGTGCGTCAGCACTTACGGTCCACAAACATTTTTCGACTGCGGTACGGACAGGTCTAAACAACAGCGGACCGTGGAGTTCGCCGGGAATTGACCTGTAACAACATAATGTCATCTCTACCGGTGACGTCCGACTCAGACAATCCATCCCTGGCGGAAAAGATTGTTTGTTTTCAGTGTGTTCTCTTTCAGGCAGGCAGCTGACGTGCAGAAAATAATTTCTAAACCAGCACGCCACCGTTTCCAACAACGGCGAGGGATGGTTCTCGTAATGGCTGTGATACTGCTGACAGTTGTCGCTCTGTCTGCATTCCAGCTGTCGTCGTGGGCAAACAGCAGTCTGAAAATTGCGATTGGTATCAAGCAACAGATCGATCTGCGGATTGCAATGCAGTCTGGCGTCAGTCAACTATGTGTGCGTTTGCGTGAGGAGCGTCTGTTTTCCGAACAGACAGGTCTGGACGCGCAATCCGCATACACAATGTATGCCGGCGGTGATCATGATCGCATGACGATCACCGCTTGCAAACCACTCGCGCCGGGCAGCATTGAACCTCGCGTGTATGGCTTCGCGGATGAGAGTGCCAAACTGGATGTGAACTGGGTCGCCAGCCTCGATCCAAAGGTGGGAAGACAACGTTTGCTGCGTGTTCCCGGGATGACAATCCAGGCCGCTGACAGCATTCTCGACTGGATTGACAGCGACCACGAGCCTCGTGAATTTGGTGCCGAAAGGAACTACTACATTTCACGACGTAGTCAAAGTCTGCCGCCAAACACAGGCATCAGCAGTCTGATGGAACTGGTGCCGGTTCGTCAGGTCACATACGCGGGACTTTTTGGTACGTCGTCAACGGACATCAACCAAACGAACTCCGATTTCGACAGTGTCAATCGGCCGCGTCAAAGTCTCTCATCGTTTGAGAGAAATGCCTTAAGCGATCAACCCTGGAGTCAGTTTCTGACCGTGTTTGCCGCTGAGGAAGATGCAAGCCGCACAAAGGGTATCCCGCTAAACTCCAGTGATCTGAAGACAGTTTACGAATCAGTGGAGGAAGAACTGGGGGAGGAAGCAGCACGCTACGTACTGGCCGTGCGTCTGTTTGGAATTAAGCAGCGGCAGGTCGAGGCTCAAATAAAGACCAGACAAAAAAGTGTGAACGAGCGTATTGCGGAGCAACTCAATGCAGGTGAACCGAAAGATGATCGGGACACAGATCCGGAACTAAAATCGCTGGGCGGCTTTGATGCTTCAGGCGGTGCCCGCTGGCGTATTGAGAGTTTCTACGACCTGATCGGCACGTTTGTCGTACCAACCCAGGGAAGCACCAGGCACAAAGTGCTTCGCAGCCCGTGGCAAGGTGGTAATCAGGCAGGTGCCGAACTGTTGTTGGAACTTTCAGAAGTTTTGTCGTTGGCCGGAGACCAGCCACGACGGGGACGACTGAACATAAACGAGGCGCCCGCAGAATTGTTGCGAAGCCTTCCGGAGATCAACGAGGCTCAAATCAAAAAGCTGCTGTCGGCTCGTCAACAACGAGTGCGCGACGCGCGAGCACCGCAGCGACGAACTACAGAATGGTTACTGACGGAAAACGTTGCAGATCTGGGTCTGGTCCGAAAATGGGGACCATACATTACAGGCCGTGGAGATGTACTCACTGGTGACATCTTTGCTTTTGCTGATTCCGGCAGCGGGCCTGTCCTGACCTGTCGTGTCTCCCTTAGCACCGCCAGTCAGCCGCCACAGGTCCTGTATGCAGACTCAACCCAGCTGTTGCCCGGAGCGGCCCGCAAGACACTGCCCTGATAACCCGTAATCGCGCGAATTTCAGACAAAAAACAGCCGACCGACCACGATTTGTGAGGCATGGTTCAGGGATGAGTATTGCCGAATCCCTGTGAAAAAGGTTGTTTCCGCCGGTGCTGAAACAAATCGACGGACAATGGGTCAGATTGCCGAACGAATCAGGACAATTGCAGGACTGCGACCGCCCGTTGCCGGGAACTCAAAGAGAGCCGGCTGGATTCGGCCCGTTCAGGGTGGTCCGCTGCTGTTCATCAGGATTTGCCGTGAGCACTGTGTGATCTACGAGGTGGCTGGCAAAGGCAGGAACCTTCAGTGCCGGCATCGTATTCAAGTGTCGAATTCTGACGCGGCAGGAGGCCGACGGTTGCCCTCCGCGACGGACATTCGGAATGCATTGAAGCAGTCCGGGATCAAGACTCGTAACGTTGTGTGGCTTCTGCCGGAAGCATCGGTGCAGCATTCGGTATTCGCCCTGCCCCGTTCTTCGGAGAGCGAGGAATATGCGGCAGCTGAACTGGCCGCGGACGAACGGTTTGGAGACAGCATTTCCGATCTTCAGATGATTGTCCACAGGGTTCCTGAGGAGTCTACCGAGCAGAGTCGGTACAACGCCCACGTGATGTCAGGTGAGATGCTCGCCGAAATCCATGAAGTTTCCGAAGTCCTGAAGTGGAACTGCCGTGGTATTTTTCCGCCTGATGTCGACTGCCTGGTTCACGTTGAAGATCAGCCTAATCCGGAGGATCTGACCTATGTGGTGTCTCTCCAGAATGGCAAAGTATCGATTACCATTTTTCTGGGGCGCAGTCTGATTGCCGCTCAGTCACGCGGCAGAACCACTCAGGATCCGGACAGTGGTTGCCATCCGTTCGTTGCGGGTGAAATACGTCGTGCGATCCTTGCCACCCGAAAATATGCCGGCCCCAGTCACAAGATTTATTTTGTTGTCGTTGGTGAATCCACTCTGCCAGATGAACTCCGTCAGGTCATGGAAAGGGATTTCCGAGGCAGCGTTGATTTTGCGGCGCCGTTGCAGTGCCCCATCCCGGCAACGCCGGAAACTTTGTCTTTGGCTGAAGACAAAGGTGCGGCTGAGGAACAGTGGTTGCACGCCGCCTGTCACGGCGTTCGGTCTAAATTCAGTCCAAATCTGAATTTCGCCGGAAAATACCGATCAGGTCGTGGCCTGTCGATGCGTGGAAAGGTCACTCTGGCAGCACTGCTAATCTGTCTG
>JAKVAY010000012.1 GCA_022447185.1 Fuerstiella sp.
CACGTACCACCAAAACATCTTCGTAATGTGAGCGATTGAAAATCCCAATCATTCCGTTTCCCGGCACGGCGTTGTGGATTCGCCACAGAAAATCATGATCCAGTTCTTCTGCGGACGGTTTTTTGAATGATGTTATGCGCACACCCTGAGGATTGACTCCCTCACACACTTTGCGAATTGTGCCATCTTTGCCTCCGGCGTCCATGGCCTGAAGAACGATCAGTAATTTCTGTTTGCCTTCGGCATACAACTTGGCCTGCATTCGAATGAACTGCTTTCGCAAGTTGCGAAATTCTTTTTCAGCTGCCGCACGATCGTCAGCAAAGTCATGCCCGTGTGTGCTGGTCTGAGCCAGTTGGATGGGTGTTCCAGCTGTTAACCGGTGTGTCTGTGGCATGGTGTTCCCTGGTTGGCAGTTGGACTGTGTTATTCCCCGGCCGGCAGGATTGAGGAGGGAGACGTAGCGAGATTTCTGATGCGATGAGCAGCAGACGTGCGAGGAAACCGATTCTGTAACTCGTGTCTCAGCCGGCGCGCCGACGCCGATCGACCAGTTGCCTCCAGGCACACAATCGACTCAGCTAGTCCAGAGGCTGCCAGATTTGGATCGTCGGTCTGCATCAGCGGCAGCCAAAGCAGCTCCAGTGCTGCCTGATCCGGTTTGTGCCGCAACTGAAACGCGCGACCAACGACAAACTGTGGACCGGCACGCAGAGATTCAGGCAATTCTGCAGCCCGCTTCTGCCAGCGCCGCACGGTTGGCAGGTGAACGGAGCCGGTCATTGGCAACTGGATTCGCCACATTTGAGTCTCGGCCAGAATACGCAGGGGTAAATCCCGGTTCGACCGAACTTCTTTGAGAATCTCCACGCAGCGTTCGGCGTACCGGGAGTCGTGCAGAAGTGCAGACGCGGAGGCCAGCTGCCGAGTCAGTGATTCACTGACAAGGTCGTTGGGCGAAGCCACATAACGTTCGTGAACCGGGAGACGATCATCCCAAACCAAAGGGAGCAGACTCAGGTAAGGCGATGCCGGATCACGTTCATAGATGGTTTCCACTCGCTGGATCGCATCCTCAGGATGGTTCAGCATCAGACAACAGCGAATTGCAGTCGCCTGAACCCTGTTGTAAATCCGTGACGGGAATCCTTCGGTCAGTAACTGGTCACAATTCCTTAAAGCCTGGACATAGGCGGCTTGTTCGAAGAGCCGCTCAGCTTCCGCGTACAGTGTCCGATTGTCAGGACGGTCGGGTTCCTGGAGCGAACCAAGATTCTGTCCGCAGCAAATGCGGCAGCAGTCGAGTGTCAGCAGGAGCCCGACAATCGTATTGATCCGGATTCGAAAACAGTTTCGCATTTGAATGTCACTATCGGGGATGCAGGATACTCCAGACCTGTACCTGCACAACGTCACGTGAACTTTTCTGTGTAACCGTCTGTTTCCATCTGAGCACACCGAATGGGACATCATCACAATACCAGACGTCGCAACGATGCCAGCACTTGCCCAGGTGTTGATCTTCGATACTGACGCGTGATGCGGCCCGTTCACAGCGATATCCCGTAGAATCCGGAGTTTCCTGATACCAGCGGACACCGGCAGCAGCGTAGGGACGAGGATGCGGCAGTCCCTGAATCAGCTGAGTCAGCCAGTCCTGTGGTTTTTCCAGTTCTGTTGTGCCATTCAAAACGCGCAGCCAGTCGGCGACCGGTTTTCCGGTTTCAAATTCATCAAGCAGGACGCAAAATCGTACGATGCGGTTCACATCGTGATAATCCTCCGAAAATGTGACCTCAACCTCACAAACGCGATGACCATTCAGGGATCGATGTCCCCGGCTGACCAGTTTCATAGAGTGATCTGCCCCGTCGAGTTTCCAGACACCGAACGTTCCGGGGGCCTGCGGCCAGGACGTAAAAACACTGTTGCGAGGAACCTCAAACGGAACAACGGGCGTGCGATAGTCGATCCAGCCGGCCTGGAACATGCTCCTGTAGATCCAGGACGGACGCCAGGGATCTGGCAGAGAAACGGTTGCCGTTGCAACGGAGACCAACAGCAGTGTGCCACCTATCATGCGTCCACGACCTGAGGTCATCAGGCGCTCAACCGGTTCCAGCATGGCGAACCACCAAAAAGGTGTCAGCCACAGCATCCAGCGGAGTGCGACGGAATTTCCACCATAGTTGTAGTTCTGAGTCCGTGTCAGATAAAACCCAAGGACAAGGCCGGAGGTGATCATTCCAACAAGCATTACTCCCGGAAGTCCTTTGTGGTTTTTGACCCGGCGAATGCGACACCAGCCCCACACAGAAAGCAGAAATACGGGCGTGTGTGAGAGCAGACCATGATGCCCGACGACACAGTGAAAAAGGTAGGTCAACATGCTTTCAGCATTGGAATCCAGTCCCTGAGGGTGGCTCCAGTAGCTTGGAATTCCCAGGTGAACGTAGACATACTTGTCGGTACCAAAAAAAGCATAAAACGGAAGAATGCCGCCGGTCACCATCCAGTTGGTAACAAAATGTGCAGAGAGGGGCAGTAGTGCGGCCGGCACAAACCACCGGAATGTCAGGCGGACATCGTTCTTCAGCATCCAAAAAAATGCCGTGATGCCGAAGAGTGCCGCCGGGAGTTCGAAACAACTTAATAAAGCCGCGGTCAGTCCCGTGATCGCGAAGTCGCAAGACCGGAATTGTTGTGGTTGTTGCTGAATCCTTACGATCGTCACAAGACAGATCAGTAGAGAGACGACCGCGGGAGTGTGATTATTCAGCGTCGACAGGTAGGGATTGACCATCGAACCGAATCCTGCCACCAGCAGGACGAAACACTGTGTGGTCAGCGACAGGTTCAGTCGCAGCAACAGCCGCTGAAACATCCACAGTGCCAGCATCATCGGCAGGCCGTTGATCAGGAGCAACGTGAATCTTGTCACCGGCAGTGTATCGCGTTTAAGATCGACACCAAGAATTCGGCGTTGAATGCCGTATACACCTGCAGCAATTGACGACAGCAATGGTGGTTTCGACGAGTAAAAGTGAAATGGAGCACCGTCGTCGGTTCGATGTCTCACCTTGTCAATGGTAGACCAGCGAGGGTCTTGGTCGATTTCATCGATTTGCCATGTGCGACGATGAATCAGCGACCACACAGTGGCCCAGCGCGAACGATCATTTGCGCTTTGCAGGGGAGTTCCAGACAGAATCCCTCCGATGATAGCGCCTGCGGAAGCCAGCAGGATCAATCGTGGAATCGTCTGATTTACTGTTGAAATGGAATCGGCAGGCACGGTGACTCACGTTGAACAAAACGATTCTGATCCGGAAACAGACTGAACGGCAGGAGCTCACTGATCGAAAGTCGATTTACCACGGAGCAAATGGTGATAGTGCTGAGCGAATCGGTGCGATTCGTCGCGGACATACTGCAGTAAACGCAGAGCATACGAATGGCGACTTAATTGATGCGGTTCACTTTGGTCGGGGACGTAGATCTCTTCTTCTTGCTTGGCCAGCGAAATTGTTAAAGGTGGAATAACTCCCAGCTGTTTCATCGCACCAATCACTGCGTTGAGTTGTCCTTTGCCGCCATCAACAAGTAACAGGTCGGGGAACGATTCTCCTTCCTGGCTCAGATGGCGAAATCGTCGCGTGATAACCTCACGCATTGATGCAAAGTCATCGACTCCATCCACAGTTCGAATTTTATACCTCCTGTAACCATGCTTAAACGGCAAGCCATCGATAAATTGAACCACGCTGGCGACAGTCTCGCCTCCCTGAAGGTGGGCGACGTCCACACCTTCGATCCGTCGCGGAAGTTCGGACAGCTGCAGCACCTTCTTGAGGCCAGCCAGTCCTTTCTTGGGATCCTGATAGAATACCTCAGGCTGGGCGTGCTGTTCGAGATCACCCTTGAGATTGAGTCCTTTGAGTGCTTCGATGTCATCACGAATTCGAGCTGCTTTTTCGTAGTTCCGATCTGCCGACGCTCCAAGCATGTCTTTGTTCATCTGTTTCAGCAGACGGTCTCGACCACCATCGAGGAACAGGCGCAGGCGGCGGATGTCGTCGCGATAGTCGACTTTGCTGATCTGTTGATTGCAGGGCGCCGTACACTGATTAATACTCGCCAACAGGCAGGGCCGAAACCATCGCCAGCGCTCATCAGATTCATCAATATCCAGCGTGCACGTTCGGAATCGGAAGATCTTTTGCAGAACGGCAATCATTCCGCGAAGTTTGCCGGCATTCGTAAATGGTCCGTAGAGCTTCACGTTTTTTGCGGCTGGTGTTCGAGTAAACTCGACGCGGGGGAAATCTTCACGGGTGGAGATCTGCAGGTAGGGAAACGTCTTATCGTCTTTAAGCTGCGAATTGAATCTTGGGCGAATGTCTTTGATGAGCCGCGCTTCCATGAGCAATGCATCAACTTCGCTGTCTGTTTCGACACAGTCAATGTCATAGATCTCCTGAACAAGCTCAGCGGTTCGACGTTCGATCTGTGCTGCTTTGGTAAAGTAACTGCCGGCTCGACTGCGCAAATTGACGGCTTTGCCCACATAAATCACACGGTCCTGCCGATCCTTCATCAGGTAGACACCTGGTGTCGTGGGAAAACGGCGCACGCGTTCGGCAGCCGGAGATCCCGAAGAGTCGGCCGGTTCCGGCAGAGGTGTGTCGGTCGATGACTCCATAAGAAACTTCAGCGTGGATCATGAAACGAAAACAGAGACATCATAGAACGCGTAACCACGTGCTGACAATTCCCGATTCAGGGACTGCGAGCCACTGATCGAAGAGTGTGCCGGCGATCAGCCTGAGTTCCGGGCCATCCTGCTTGAATTCTGTGACAGATATGCACAATGCGGTCAGAACAGCACGCGGCGGTCCACACTGCTTCGCCGCAGGAGACCCTCATCCGCTCGGACAGTATTCCGGTTTAAATGTTCTGCAGAGGAAAAAATACCATGTCACGATTGATTGCCATGTTGTGCCTGTGTGTCGGAATCCTGCTTTGCACGGGGTGTGACCCGGGGATGACCGAGTCAGGTTCCGGAACTGGAGGAGGCAATAGCGACGCTGCGGCTCCTTCCGGCTCTGATTAGACCTGTCTGCGTAGACAGCTTGATTTGAGGTACGTGAATCGGTGATCACGGGGACAGCTCCGCAGGCCGTCCCCTGCGCTTTGTCACGAAATCATCGGTCTGTTTCGACATGAAACCGTTAGCGAACAGACTACAGCACTCGTCTGTCCTACGTAATTCCGAAACGGCGAACCTGTCGTCGCGGGCGGTCCTTGGGACGAAACGACTCAAAGTCCGGCACCGTGTACTGCGGGAGAACGGTATTGATTCGCATTTCGATATTTGTCAACTCGTTCCCCTGAGCCAGTGTGACAAAGGTGATCGCTCGCCCGTTTGCGGACGATGACAATCGACCGGTGCGCCCCACACGGTGAATATAGTCGTCACAGTACTCCGGAATATCATAGTTGATAATGTGTGAAACACCGCTGATGTCGATACCACGGCCGACGACATCTGTGGCGATCAACAATCGCAATTTTCCGGCTCGCAGGTCTCGAATCACGCGGTCACGTTTCCGCTGTGGCAGATCTCCGTGGATGGCAGCGATTCGGCTTGATTTTAAACGCTTTGAAAATCTTTCGAACAGTCGGTCAGCGCCTCGTTTCGTTCGAGTGAAAACAATAGCCTGTGCCGGTTTTTCTTTGGCCAGTACCCGCAAAAGCAACGATGCTTTGCGGTCTTCATCGACAGTGACATAGAACTGTTCGATCGTGTCCACGACCACGTGGTCTTCTGACAAATCGACCATTTTCGGCTGGGACATGAAGCGGCGAGCCAGTCGTTCAACAGGCTCTGGCATCGTGGCAGAGAGCAGTAACGTTTGACGTTCCTTTGGGCAGTTGCCAAGGATACGTTCGATATCCGGTCTGAATCCAATATCCAGCATGCGATCGGCTTCGTCCAGAACGACGATCCGCAGGGTGCGCAGGTCGAGTGCTTTGCGTCGCAACAGATCAATCACGCGACCCGGTGTTCCGATGACCACCTGTGCACCGTCTTCGAGTGCTTTGATCTGGCTGTGGATGGGACGACCACCGACAGCAATCCCGATCTTGATTCTGCCGCCGCACAATTTCCGGGATTCAATCATTACCTGCTCGCTAAGTTCACGAGTTGGCGCCATAACGAGCAACTGGACGCCGGGGCGGCGATGATCGATTCGCTCCATTGACGGCAGCATAAATGCAGCCGTTTTTCCGGTTCCGGTGCGAGCCTGACCGATACAGTCGTTTCCCGACAGCGCGACAGGGATGAATTCTGCCTGAACCGGGCTTGGAGTCTCGTATCCGGCTCTGCTGACGGCCTTCAGGGTGTCAGCTTTCAAGCCCAGTTCTTCGAATGTTGATTCTGAAATTGCCTGCAAGTGCTTTGTTTCAATAAATCTGATGAGAGGAATTTTGTTTGTCACGGGAACCAACGACAAACCCGGGAAGAAGCCGAGCCCAACGCTCGACACAACAATGCGGGCGTTGACCAGCTTCCGGCAGTATGTCACCGTAACAACGACGATGACTGGGGCTTGAACTAACCAGAAAACAGCGGCCCACTGCAAAGGGCCCGAGCGGTTGCGGCACCAAAGGGTGCAACCGGTGGAATCCAGCTTTTGCTGACGTTGTCAACAGTCACCCATTAAAAACAGATTCCATTTCAGGGAGGAAACTCAAGTCTAGGGCGTTTTTTCGTTCCCGTCAAATTTTTCCCCTGCTCTGCTTATGAAACGTCCGGTATTCGTCCCGAATGGTGTGAATCAGGCATGATTTTCCTGTTTTTCAACAGATTGAACCGGTCAGTCCGCTTCGCAGGCTTCGAAACTCCGGACAATTGACCCGGGGTCGTATCCGTCAGCCTGAATTGACACAAGCCGTGGGTCCTTCTCCATTTTTGGGTTCGGCTTGCCGTTGACTGGCGGCTTTTTGAGGTCTCGCAGTGGGAATCGGCCTGGAGTGCCGAGATAATCGACGTTGTTCTGCGAGGACGCTGCGTCCGTCTGAAAGGCTGTCGACGGATACAACCCGAAATTCATTGTCCAAATCACCCTCAGCAACTGTTGAACCTGTCCGGAGCCTGCCTTGATGTACACGCTGCAAATGGCAAAGCGCGTTTTGTTTGAAACTAACAAACGACTGCTCTGGAAGCTGTGCTGGAATCTTGGCGTCAAAGGAACCCGTTCTGTCCTGCTCCACAAACGCCGGATGCGCCGAGGACAGTTCTTTCCACCGTTTCTGTACGTTTCCATCATCAATAGTTGCAACCTGCGATGCCAGGGCTGCTGGGTGGATATCGGACACAAGCAGGAGACGATTGATCTGCAGGCGATGAACCGGTTGATCAACGAAGCGAAAGAGGCAGGAAACAGCTTCTTTGGAATCGTTGGCGGCGAACCTTTCATGCATCCTGAACTGTTCGACATTCTGGCTGCCCACCCCGACTCCTACTTTCAGATATTCACCAATGGCCAGTTCATCACTGAGGATAAAGCCAAGCAACTGTTCGACCTGGGAAATGTGACTCCACTGATCAGCGTCGAGGGCAATGAAATCATCAGTGATGAGCGCCGTGGTCGTTCAGACGTGTACAACAAAACACTAACCGGTGTCGAAAACTGCCTTAATAACAACGTGATGACAGGTATATGCACGAGCCTTTGCCGGACCAACATCGATGACCTGCTGACGGAAACCTGGATTGATCGCCTGATTGATATGGGGGTGCTCTACACCTGGTTTCATGTCTACCGTCCGATGGGTCCGGACGCGACTCCTGATTTGTGTCTGACACCCGAACAGCAGCAACAGGCACGAGAATTTGTCGTCGAAATGAGGGCTCGTAAGCCCATTATCATCATCGATGCGTATTACGATGGTGAAGGTCAGGCTTTGTGTCCGGCAGCCAACGGCATCAGCCACCACATCAATCCGTGGGGTGACATTGAACCGTGCCCGATTGTGCAGTTCTCTCGCGAGTCGATTTACTCTGACGATGATGACCGTTCTTTGTTTGACAAATTCACGCAGTCCCAATTCCTTTCCGATTTCCGACAGCTGTCTTCCGAAACGACACGGGGCTGTATCGTGCTTGAACGACCGGACCTGTTGAATCAGCTGGTCACCAAACACGAAGCCAAAGATTCCACGGCGCGCCAGACAGCGCATCAGGAGCTCGAGGTGATGATTTCGCGTACGTCGCAGTATCATCCAGGAAAGGAAATCCCGGAGCGAAACTGGTATTACCGGGTGGCCAAGAAACTTCTTTTCAACGACTTTGGGGTCTATTCCGGGCATGACCACACGAATTCTGCGGCACCCTATCTGGTCCCGCCAACAGCTGATGGTTCGCCTGAAGGCATTGCAGACACTTCCGGGAGCGGCTGTTGTTCGGCTGGCACGCAGGTCACGCTTGGTGTGTCGGATTCACCGTCTGAACTCTAACCGATTACACCGCTATTTTGCCGCGGCCCACCGAATATCAGGGAGTGTCCTGCTGGTCGGCAGTTGGCTCTTTGTCGACCGTTTCATTGTCATCGGACAGTTCCGCTGTCTCCGATGAAGCATCGTCATCAGAACTCGGTTCTTGTACCCCGGAATCTTCCGCCGTTTCCGGCGACGACTCGGACTCGATTTTTGTTGTTTTTCTGAATGCTGCGTCAATGGGCACCAGCAGCTGAGTGGTGAGCTTGAGGTTTTGTGTTCGCATTGCAAATTCGGATTGACGCTCTGAACAGACGTTGGCAGCGCGATTAATCCACTCAGCGGCTTCCAGCAGACGGCCGAGGTCAGTGGCGACGTTGGCAACGCTCAGACGTAATTCCGGATCCACCATGTCATCCCCAATAGCTTGCATCCCGTCGTACATCTGCTTTTCGAGTTTGTGAATTGCGTCCAGGTTTTCGAGACAGGCCTGTACCAGATCAGCCTGATTGTTCTTTTCAGCAGCCAGTTTTAGCTGTTCAAAGACCTGAGTAGATCGAGGCATTCTGATCGCAGCCTGCGCAAGCATCCCAACAGCTGTCTCCCAGCTGCCTGCGTTGAACGCACGAAGGCCTTCCAGCTGTGCCAAGAATGGGTTGTCTGGCGTTGGCTCCATTGACTGAATCAGGTTACTTGCTTCAAACACCAGATTGTTCCCCATCAACAATGTAAGTTGGGTCCCTTCGTCACTCAGGAGCGACGCATTTTCCTCGGCGAACTCAAAGGCGACTTCAATTCCATCAGTTTTAATCAACACATTGACGTAGTTCTTAATCACATCAGGACTGGCGGTCAGTCGGTCCTGTTCCGTTTCCAGCATCCTGCTGTACCACTCCTTTGCACCATCCATGTCCCCTGTTTCCACTTTTATCTGCCCAATCAATTCCATCGCTTCAACATTACCCGGTTCGTTTTCAAGGACCGTTTGTGCGGACTCTATGGCAGGGGAGAATGCGCCCGCATTGTTGTACAATCGCATCAGGAAAGCGTGCGGAACCGGATCGGCTGGGTCAACCGATGCACACTGTTCATGCAATTGACGTGCTCGATCCGCATCGCCGATCCATGAACAAGCAATTGCAGAACATTTCAGAGCCGTTTTCCGTTTCGGGATATCGGGATGATTCAGAAACGGTTCCATAACCTGCACACAGCGCGGGAAGCGATTTGTGATAACGGCTCGCAGTCCCTTAAGAATGGTGATTTCTTCATCGACACCTTCGAAACGCTGAAGAGAAATGAGACACTCTTCAACCAGTTTCAGGTCCGTGTCACTCATCTGCATCGCGGGGTCGTCCATAATCGTTATTCCCCGCGCAAAGATCTCCTCTGCGGTCTCCTTCTCCTGGCTGGCAGCAATGCCGATAATGACGGCAACGGTGGATAGCCCCGCAAACAGCCACAACCACCACGGCACATCACCAGATACTCGCGGAATTGAATTGCCCTGACTCATGACTCTGCAATACCTCAACTGAATTTGGGAAACCGACTCCGCCAACCGTCCGTAAACTCCTTGCCACTCAGTAATTATGACAAATATCTGGTGGAGTGGGACCGCAGAACTACTTCCTACGCTGAGTAATGTTCGAACATTGGAGAATCTCGCAATTCGGGCAGCGCACTTTGTCGGCCATCTGTACTCCATCAATGGTTCCGTAGAACGCGTTACCCTTCCGAATCTGGCCTGACCGGTCGGAGCTGGCACAATTCTGCAGCCGTGATGACAGACTGGATCATGCCGGCCGGATCAGCTGGTGTCGCCGGATTCCAGGCCCGATCGAATGCCGTTCCGTGGGTCGGACTCGTTCGCACGATCGGCAGACCAAGTGTGATGTTGATGGCTGCATCAAATCCGATCAGCTTAATCGGAATATGACCCTGGTCATGATACATTGCGATGACACCGTCGAACTCACCACTAATGGCACGTCGGATCAGGGTATCTGCAGGCAGCGGTCCGGAGACGTGACAGCCCTGGGATTTGGCAGTATCCACTGCTGGCACAATCAGATTTGCCTCTTCATTGCCAAACAGTCCGTTTTCGCCTGCATGAGGATTCAGGGCTGCGACTCCGATTGACCGCCGGGCGCAGCCGAGTCGCTTCAGAAAATCTCTCATCAAGAGAATCGTTGCGACGATGGAATCCCTGGTCAGCAGACGGGGCACACTGGCAACGGAGGTGTGGAGCGTCACATGAGCGATGCTGAGTCCGTGGCCACTGCCACGGCGGACGCCCGTTTCCTCGGAACTGATGCTTTTCCTGAGCAGTTGTAACCGCGATTCCGGCAGATGCAGTGTCATGGCAAAGTCATCGACACCGCATTGCTCCGCGAGGATTTCTGTATGACCTGGGTAACGGTATCCGGCCGCATGCAGCGACTTCTTATTGAGTGGCGCAGTTGCAATCCCGTCAACGGACCCGTCAAGTGCCATCCGGCCTGCGGTCGTCAGACATCGATAGGCAACCTCTCCGGCGATAGCTGAGACTTCATTTGTCCGGACTTCAAGGGCCTTGTCCCCGCAGGGATTGACCACCGGTATGCAACCCGGTGACGACTGCGCGATAACGGACTGAATCTGGTTTCGTCCGGGCAAACTCTCAGCCAGAGCAACATAATGCACTTCACCAACTGTCGCCCAGCCTTTTTCTGCCCGGCTTAGCATCCGGGGGTCACCGACGACGATGGGTTGGCAGTTGGCACGCACTGTCGAATCCCGAATTGCGTGAACCACGACTTCCGGGCCGACGCCGGCAACGTCTCCGGGCGTGATTGCTATGATGGGGCGATGAGCCATAATCCTCTCGCTGAGTTGTGCCCTGGGTTCACCGGGACGCTGCCAATCATCAGCTTTGGAAACGTCTGTCTGGCAGACTATAGCGTCTAAGGTCTGACTGACGATCGCACAGATACCGGCAAATGAGTTCCGGTCCCGGATCAGCCAGGCTGAGAATGTTATTCCTGCTTTGCTTGCGACAGACCGGGTTTGTGCTTCGTGTCTGGTCTGAAATTCTTGACGCCAGCTGTCAGCGGGATAGAATTGACAGACGCCAGACTAGGGCTTAACGGCCGGTTTTCCGGCGTCTGTCATCTCGGTTGAGACACTCCGATTCTCATGAGGGTGTCTCCTGAGTTCACCATAGCAATATTCGGGGCAGTCCCCGCGCCGGGGTTCACTTGTGTCCACAGGTTTTGGGGACGATTTTAAAGAGCAGGTTCGTACCAGCACCGATCTGGTCGAATTGATCTCAGCAACTGTGGCGCTTGTTCCGAATGGACGCGACTATAAAGGGTTGTGTCCGTTTCACGACGATCGCAACCCATCCTTCAACGTCTATCCGGATCGACAGACATATCGTTGCTGGGTCTGTGACATGGGCGGAGATTGCTTTACCTGGATTCAGGAGATTGAAAAAGTTGGTTTCCCGGAGGCGGTCAGGATTCTTGCCGAGCGGGCACGTCTTGACCTTCCGGCCGCCTGGAGTAACAAAGGAAAACGTGGTCCCTCGAACAGTGAGAAATCGGATCTCATTGCCGTGGTAGAATGGGCCGTAAACCAGATGGAGCAGTCTCTGTGGACGGGAACGCAGGGGCAGCTGGCACGCCGCTATCTGCAGGAACGTAACATTAGTGAGGAAACAATCCGAAAGTTTCGTCTGGGATATCATCCGGAAGACTGGAGCTGGCTGTTGAATACATCCAGAGGCCGCTTTACAGGAAAACAACTGGTCGATGTGAGTCTGGCCGGAGAACGGGATGATGGCACTCGATACGACAATCTTGTTGGTCGTTTGGTCTTTCCGATTCTTGACGAACAGGGAAGAACTGTTTCCTTTGGTGGACGGGTGTTGCCAGGAAGCAACATCACCAGCGACGCTAAGTACTGGAACGGAACTGAAACCAGTATTTTTCAGAAACGCAGGATTCTGTACGCCTTTGACAGAGCCAGGGAGTCGATTCGCAAACGCAAACAGGCAATTGTTGTAGAAGGATATATGGACTGTATTGCCTGTCATCAGGCGGGGATCACGAATGTTGTGGCCACCCTGGGGACGGCAATGACCGACGATCACGTGCGTTTTCTCAACCGATTCGCAGAGACGATCGTGCTCAATTACGACGGAGACCAGCCAGGACGAAATGCGGCCGAACGATCAGTCGCAAGATTTATCGCTCAGGATGTGGACCTGCGGGTACTCATTCTGGCGGACGGGCAGGACCCGGCAGACTATCTGGAACGAAATTCTGCCGACGAGTTTCAGGCTCTGATTGACTCAGCACCTGAGGCGTGGGAATACAAATTGCAGACAGTTCTGTCACGATATGGAATAACATCAGTTCACGGTAAGCAGCAGGTACTTAACGAAATGCTTGAGTTTCTTGCTGTGGGCCCACGTTTACAAGGTACAGTTCGCGAGGACTTGATCCTGCGTCGAGTCTGCGGACTCATTCAGACAGATGAACTCAGAGCTCGGCGGCAGTTAAAAGATCTGCGTCAGCGTCATTCGACACGTCGAACCTTTCGACAGGATGAAGAACATTTTGTACCTCCTGATCCGGTTGTGAAGACGGGGCTGGAGCTTGCGGAACGGGAATTGCTGGAGATTATCGTTAGTTGTCCACGACACACCTCGTATATCCGTCATCACATTGGGCCAGATGATTTTGAGCAACCACAGCACCGGCGACTGCTGGAACTGTGTTTTGATTTGGAGGAAGCCGGAGAACTTCCTGAATTTCACCGAATTGTAACGGCCGCGAACTCCAGTGCAGAGATCCTCTCACTGGCAAACTCGGTCGCCGATTCGGCCCAGGAGAAAGGAATATCCGAACTCATGGCTGAGCAATCAGCTGATGAGAATGGCAGCGACACTTCCGTGCCGCTGCATCTGGAACGGGTTCTTCACCCGCTTTTGGAACGGCGCGCCAGGTACCACACTTTGCAGTCGACGCACAAAATGACTCAGACGGAAACGTCATTGAGTTCACTCAACAGCGACGCAAAAGAAGCACTCCGCCGAATATACAATTTTCGACAGGGTCAGATGGGGAACGAGCCCCCTTCTTTTAAGTAATCGTTGAGGAGCACTGTCTCATGCACCGCCTGGATGAAACACTAAGTCAGCTGATTTCCACGGGACTCAAGCAGGGGCAATTGTACTTTTCCCAGGTTCATCAGTATCTCCCGGACGAAGCGGAAACTCCGGAAAAACTGGATCACCTGCTGATGTCGCTGGAAGAACTTGGGTTGCAACTTGCCACCGATCCTGTTTCAGACGAACCATTGGACCGGAACAAGCAGCGTCGACCGGAAATTCGTCTCGAGGAAGATACACGCGGGACGGAAGATCCGATCCGCATGTATCTAACGCAAATGGGAGAGATTCCGCTGCTGACTCGGGAGGAGGAAATCTTCCTGGCCAAACAGATTGAAGTCACACGGCGTCGATTTCGACGAGCTCTGCTGTGCTGTGATTTTGCGATGAATTTCGCTTTCGAAACGCTGTCGCAGGTTCATCGCAGTGAACTGCCGTTCGACCGGACGATCAAAGTCTCAATGACGGAAAGCCTGGAGAAGGAACAGATCCAGGGCCGTCTGCCCTACAATCTGGCAACTGTAGCCTCCATTCGTGAACGAGATCTCACTGATTTTGCTGCGGCTCAGTCAGTTGGCCTGGACAGTGAAAAAGGTCGCGGCGTTCTGGAAAAAATTGCTCGCCGCCGTCGTCGCAGCGTGACATTGCTGGAAGAACTCAGCCTGCGAACACAGCGCCTGTTGCCCTGTATGAAACGTTTGCAGCAGATTTCAGCACGTATGGTCGATTTGCAGGATCAAATCTGCAACCTTCAGGATCTGGCTTCTGCCAAGGATGAGTGTGCAGCCATGCAAAAGGAGCTCGACGACCTCATCTGCCTGACAATGGAGTCCCCAAATTCTCTCGCTGAGAAGATGGAGTTCCTGGTATTGCGATACGAAGAATACGAAAAAGCAATGCGAGACCTGTCCGGTGGCAATCTCAGGCTCGTTGTGTCGATTGCAAAAAAATACCGCAATCGTGGCCTCACATTCCTCGATCTGATCCAGGAGGGCAACACCGGCCTGATGCGCGCCGTTGACAAGTACGAATACCGTCGAGGCTATAAGTTTTCGACTTATGCGACATGGTGGATCCGTCAGGCGATCACGCGAGCGATAGCGGATCAGGCGCGTACCATTCGTATTCCCGTTCACATGATCGAAACAATGTCACGACTTCGGGCAGCTGGCCGTGATCTCCTGCAGGAAATGGGTCGTGAGCCGACTGTCGAAGAAATGGCTGAAGTTGCAGATGTACCAATCGAGGAAGCTCGCCGGGTGATGCGGATTTCGCGTCAGCCAATCAGCCTGGATAAACCAATCGGAGAGAGTGAAGACAACAGCTTCGGCGAGTTTGTGGAAGACAAGAATAATGACAGCCCGGTCAGCAACGCGGCATCCGAAATGCTTAAGGACAAGATCGACTCGGTCCTCAAAACGCTGACTTATCGTGAACGTGAAATTGTCAAGCTTCGGTACGGATTGGGTGATGGATACACATATACGCTGGAAGAGGTAGGACGGATCTTCAAGGTCACGCGAGAGCGTGTTCGGCAAATCGAAGCGAAAGCAGTGCGTAAGCTGCAGCATCCAGTCCGCAGCCGTCAGCTGCAGGGCTTCCTTGAAGGAATCACTGCGATTGCCGGTCATTGAGCCATCGACTCGAGTGGTTCAATCAGGTTCGGCACTCCGACTCGCAGTAGTCGGGGTCGTTTTTGTGATATAAGGCAAGGCTCGACTCATCGCCATGGTCACCCGACCTGA
Organism: Fuerstiella sp.; assembly: GCA_022447185.1. Classification (GTDB taxonomy): domain Bacteria; phylum Planctomycetota; class Planctomycetia; order Planctomycetales; family Planctomycetaceae; genus S139-18. Next base: position 15,406 of record JAKVAY010000012.1, read on the forward strand.
GTCTGGTGGATGACCCGTTTGGCCCGATCTGATTAAACGAGCCTGATCCCCCTGCCCTTTGTAGAGAAACTGCATGTCGCCGGCTAGAATCGCACCGCAGCTGGATACACTACGCTTTTCATGGAGTTCTCGCACAGATGGCTGTTGAAACCTCTCAGGCCCTGCAGCAGCTGCATCACCTGCTTCAGCAGCTGGAAGACGCAGAAACGATGCTCGCTCATGGTCCACGGAGGGTTGCCGCTGCAAAGAACAAGGTCACGGCTGCCGAGTTGGTTTGCGAAGAACACAAGAACGAAATCCAAACGCTTCGTAAGACTTCAGACCAGAAATCTCTGAATCTGAAGTCGAATGAAGACATGATCCTGAAACTGAACGGGCGTCTGAATGAAGCCAGTTCCAACAAAGAATTTGACATCATTCAGGCCCAGCTTGAATCAGAACGGTTGGCCAGTGACGCTCTCGAAGACGAAGTTCTTAGCCTGTTGTCGAAGGTCGACGACGCCGAAGTCACATTGCGGGCAGCTGAGCAGGACGTCAGGCAGCTGATTGAGCGCGGTCAGGAAATCAAAGCCGACGTCCAGGCAAAAGAACCCGGGGTTCGTGAGGAAATAGAACGTCTCAATCGAGAGATCACTGAAGCAGAGTCGGCGATTCCTGCTGGAGAATCCCGCGGAAACTACGAACGTTTGCGGGCGTCGATGAAGTCCGGTGCATTGTCCGAATTACGAAAAGCCTTTTGTCTGGCCTGCAATACCAAGGTGATTGCCCAGGACTGCGTGCGGGTCAAAATCGGTGAATTTGTGACCTGTCGGGAGTGTGGCCGGATCCTTTACTCTGCCGAGTAGCACTCACCACTTCGCTCCCTGGCCGACAGACGCACGAAGTTACGTACTGTTTCGACCTGCAGAATTCCGACCGGGTGCAGGCAGGTTTGTCGGAGATTCTGTTGTTTTTGTCTGTACCAGCAGTCCCTCCCTGCGCTGATTGAAACAGTGAGAGCAACCCCGATTCCTAAATCCCAGGCTGTTCAGCACTGCTGAATGCCGGGGTATCAGGAGGGCTCCTCATGAACGTAGGCAGCCACATCGGGACAGGTGCACACAAGATTCCGGTCTCCAAATGCCTGATCCAGTCGCCCGACTGGCGGCCAGTATTTGAAGTCCTTTAGCCAGGGAGCGGGATATGCTGCCTGTGACCTCGAATAACTCCGGTTCCAGTCGTCCTGAGTGACACATTCTGCTGTGTGGGGCGCATGGCGCAAAACACTGTCTTCGGCAGTAATTTGTCCGGACTCCACTTCCTTCATCTCCGCATGAATCGCAATCAAAGCATCGCAGAACCGATCCAGTTCGGCCTGTGATTCACTCTCTGTCGGTTCAATCATAAGAGTGCCCACCACCGGCCAGGACATTGTTGGAGCATGAAATCCGAAGTCCATCAGCCGCTTGGCGATGTCGTCGATCAGCAATCCCGTTGTTTCACATAATGGTCGCAGATCGAGAATGCATTCGTGAGCGACAAGTCCATTGGCACCTCGGTAGAGCACAGGAAAATATGGCTGGAGCCGTTGAGCAATATAGTTGGCATTCAAAATGGCCATCCGAGTTGCCTGAGTCAGACCGTCTGCTCCCATCATGGCGATGTACATCCATGAAATCGTTAAAATACTGGCGCTGCCGTATGGAGCTCCCGAAACGGCTCCTTCGCAACGTTCCAGATGCCATGGATGTCCTGGTAAAAATTCTGCAAGATGTTCCGCGACACCGATCGGTCCAACGCCGGGCCCTCCGCCTCCGTGGGGAATGCAAAATGTCTTGTGCAGGTTGAGATGGCAGACATCTGCCCCCAGTTCGGCTGGAGAACAAAGACCAAGTTGCGCATTGAGGTTGGCGCCGTCCATGTAAACCTGTCCGCCGTGTTCGTGAACGATATTGCAAATATCACGAATGCCGGTTTCAAAAACGCCATGTGTCGATGGGTAAGTAATCATTAATGCCGCGAGCCGGTCAGCGTATTTTTCAGCCTGAAGCCGCAGATCACCCAGGTCGATATTGCCTTCGTCATCACAGCTCACAGAAACGACCTTCATTCCTGCCATCACAGCGCTGGCCGGGTTCGTTCCGTGAGCGGAGATCGGAATCAGACAGACGTCTCGCTGCTGATCCTGTGATCGATGGAACTCGCGAATCGCCAGCAACCCGGCAAGTTCTCCCTGAGAACCCGCATTGGGCTGGATGCTGACGGCGTCAAACCCGGTGCAGTCAGCCAGCCAGTTTTCCAGCTGGGAAATCATCGACTGATACCCCCGCGACTGTTCGATCGGAACGAACGGATGCAACTGACTGACCGCAGGCCAGCTCAGCGGTATCATTTCAGCGGCAGCATTCAGCTTCATGGTGCAGGATCCCAGAGGAATCATGCTGGTGTTGAGTGCAAGGTCACGGGATTCCAGCTGATGCAAATATCGCATCATTTCAGTTTCAGTGTGATAGCACTGGAAAACCGGCTGATTCAACACGCTTCCCTGCCGTCGGGCTGATACGGGAATTTGCTGTTGGCTCGATTCAGCTGCGACAGGGTCTGTCCCGGTCAACGCTTTCAGGAGTGAGATGACTTCTTCGGGTGAGCTTTGTTCGTCCAGAGAAATTCCCAGGTCGCCGTTGTCAAACCGACGGAGGTTGAAACCGGCGGCCAGTGCTCTGTCAAAGGACTGCCATTTCGAAACGATCCGAATTGTGTCGAAAAACGAAGAGTGTCGTAGTTCAAAGCCAGCAGAAATCAGGCCAGCGGCCAACTGGCAGGTCAAACCATGGATTCGTTGAGCGATCGTCTTCAGGCCATCCGGACCGTGCCATGCAGCATACATTCCGGCGATCACGGCCAGCAGCACCTGAGCAGTACAAATATTGCTCGTGGCTTTTTCACGACGAATATGCTGTTCGCGTGTTTGCAGTGATAACCGAAAAGCTGGCTCGCCGGAGGTGTCCCGTGACACACCCACGATTCGCCCTGGCAGCTTACGTTTAAGATTGTCTGTACAGGCAATCCAGCCGGCGTGCGGTCCTCCAAATCCCATTGGAACGCCGAAGCGTTGCGCACTACCGACAGCAATGTCGGCTCCGATTGCTCCGGGTGATTCCAACAGCATGAGCGCCAGTAAATCACAAGCCATAACTGTCATGATGCCGGCATCGTGTGCCTCGGCAACGATCGTTTCGGGCCTGCCAATACCACCGCTGGTCCCAGGATACTGAAGAAGAACTCCGGCAACTGTCCTGTCGAAATTCCAGTCGTGTTCGTTGCCAACTTCAACCTGAACCCCGATGGGTTCAGCTCGAGTTCGCAAAACGGCAATCGTTTGGGGATGACATTCCTCGGATACCAGAAATCGTGAAGCATCGCGACGCGACGCAAGACACATCGCCATCGCTTCCGCCGCCGCAGTGGATTCATCCAGCAGTGAAGCGTTCGACACCGGAAGTCCGCTGAGTTCTGTAATTAGTGTCTGGAAAATCAGGCAGGCTTCCAGCCGTCCCTGGGAAATTTCCGGCTGGTATGGCGTGTAGGCGGTATACCAACCTGGATTTTCCAGTATGTTGCGAAGAATGACGGGCGGCGTGACGCATGCATGGTACCCGGCTCCGATGAGCGATCGAACCAGTTGATTCTGATTCATCAAATCGGCCAGTTCGCGGAGCGCCTGCTGCTCTGATTTCGCGATTGGCAGGCCGGAGAACGGGTTTTGTCGCCGAATTTCCGCTGGAACGACATTATCGATCAGATCGTCTACGCTCACATATCCAATCTGTCGAGCCATGATCTCAGCATCGGCATCTGAGACCCCAAGGTGCCGGCGATCAAATCGAGAACTGACTTGTAACTCGTTTGCGATGACATCCGTCATCATCGATCTACTCCCGAAAAAAACTGGATCCTGCCACACCGGTCTTCAGCTTGTGGGTTACACAGGACTGACCGGATCCATGGTCGAAGTCACTCGTTGATCAGCCGTTCATAGGCCGCGGCGTCCATCATGCCATCCAGTAATGTTGCGTCACGAACACGAATACGAAACAACCATCCGTCACTGTACGGAGCCGTATTGACAAGCGTTGGGTCATCCTCGAGAGCCGCATTGGACTCGGTCACGACGCCACTCACCGGGGTATAAATGTCGCTTGCGGACTTAACAGACTCAACCACAGCCAATTCGTCACCCGCTTCCACTTCACGGTCAGCACTCGGTAGTTCGACGTAGACCAGTTCAGTCATTTTCTCCTGAGCAAAGTCCGTAATTCCAATGGTAACGACGCTGTCGCCCTCTTCACGCAACCACTCGTGTGACTCGGAGTATTTCAGGTTCTCCGGAACGCTCATCTCATTCTCCTGGTGCCTTGCCCACTGTGGGGTTAAAGATCGGATCGGGAATCCGACGACGATCGAGATCACGGATCAGTAACGAGTCTGATTTCTCTCGACACACTGTTCCATTCGACACTGTCCATAAAACAGCCGCCCCTTGCACCGATCACGAATCCATTTGGAGAATCCTAAACAAACGGCTTCTTCACCACCTGGCAAGGGAACTGTTTTCCTCGAATTTCCATCATCAATTCTGTTCCCACGGTGTGATGGCCGGCCTGGACCCATACCAAAGCAATTCCGCACCGCAATGACGGTGACACGCCACCGCTGGTTACGAGCCCCACAGAGTGACCGCCGGAAAGGATAGGATAGCCTGTTCGTGGGGGTGGTGCCTTCCCAGTCTGACGTACGGCGACCAGTCGGTGCTGAACGCCAATGATCTGCTGTTCCGCCAGAATTGATTTTCCGGTGAATTCCGGCTTCGACATATCGACTGCGAATCGAAGGCCACATTCCATCGGCGTGCGTTCAGTCGTCAGATCGTTCCCATTCAGCGGATAACATTTCTCCAGACGCAGAATGTCACGAGCGCCGAGTCCGGCAGGTGTTGCTCCGGCATCAACCACGGCGTCCCACCAGAGACCCAGAAATTCGGATGTACAAAACAACTCGAAACCGTCCTCACCCGTGTAGCCAGTGCGACAAACAAGAAAGGTTCCGGCACTTCGCGGCAGGTCAAGTATTCCGAAGCGTTCCGGCAAAGGAACGGGGTTGGGTTCACCGGCTGCTTGCTGAATCGACGCGAACCATTCTGCCGAATCCGGGCCCTGCACCGCAATCCCGCCAAAATTGAGACTCGCATTCTCCAGCGAAACGTTCTTTGGCAGATGCTGAGCCAGCCAGTTGTAGTCTTCCTCGGTTTTGGACGCGTTAACAACCAGGAAGCACGTCGTAGCATCCAGACAATAGACGATGAGATCGTCGATGATGCCGCCGGCATCGTTCAGGATCAGACTGTATTGTCCCTCCCCAGGATTCAGTGATGTGACCGAAGACGTAAGAATACTATCCAGCGCAGCGGCAACGGCTCCTTTCTCACCGGAACGCACGAAGATCTGGCCCATATGAGAGATATCAAAGACTCCCCCGGTGGACCGCACTGCGATCGCTTCCTGTTGAATTCCGACATATTGCACTGGTAAGTGCCAGCCGGCGAAGTCGACCATTCGTCCCTTCAGTTCAAGATGACGGTTGTTAAGCGGTGAAAGTGCAGGTTCAGACATT
>JAKVAY010000120.1 GCA_022447185.1 Fuerstiella sp.
GAACGTCGGAGTCACCTGCACAAGTCAGGCGGGACTGCCGGCGGAACGGATTTCTTTCCAGGATCCGGAAGATTTTGAACCCGATCATGTGTTCGCCGCACTCAGTGTGTTCGAAGCGTTACGCACGCGCCGCAGTCGGCTGCAGAACGATGCCACCTTTGCTGCGGAGGCCCAGGCAATCTGTGAGATTTCGGCGCCACCTGAGGCTCCGCAGGACGATCCAGTCGAAGAGAGTTCGACTTCACCGCCAGTCAGTCCGTCCGATGTGCTTGGTGCTGCTCTGGAACGGACCGAGGCCGCGCAGAAGCCGATGCTGCAGCAACTGGCAGAAGGTCATCTGGATATCGATGCGTTCACCCGGCGCATTGTGCAGCCGTACGTGCTGCAGAAATCTGATCCTCGCAAGCCCGAACTCATCGCTGCGGTGGACGCGGCCATAGCCGATTCCATGCGGCGTCTGCTGCATGATCCGAACTGGCAGGGCGTGGAGTCCGCATGGCGGGGGATACAGTTGCTCATTCGGCGTCTGGAAACGGGACGCGAACTACAGATCAGCGTGTTGTCTGTCTCTCGCAGTGATCTGCGGCAGGACGTATGCGGGCAGGAGGATCTGACGCGGTCGCAGCTGTACAAAGTTTTACTGGACGGTGTCGAGATTGCCGGAGCGAATCCATGGAGTGCCGTGCTGGGCGATTTTGTGTTTGGCGACAGCCAGGACGACGTGCAGTTTCTGGGACGTTTGGCGCGGATGCATCATGCTGCAGGCAGTCGTTTTGTCACTGCAGCGTCGCCCGCTGTGGTCGGCTGTTGTGATCTGGCCCAACAGCCGGATCCGCACGACTGGCAGCCTCGATCGAACGAACAGGTCGAAAACTGGAATGAGCTGCGAGGTCTTTCCGCCAGTGCCAGTGTGAATTTGCTGCTGCCACGGATTCTGGGCAGACGTCCGTACGGTGCCGACAGCAATCCAGTCGAAGCATTTGCTTTTGACGAGATTCCCGGTGGCGAGCCTCATGAGGCCTACCTGTGGATGAATCCTGCCTATGCAGCCGGAGTGCTGCTCGGCCAGCGTTTTATTCGCTCCGGCGGCAACGACCCGGCCGATTGGGAGCCGCAGCTGGACCGTTTGCCGATGCATGTCTACGAGACGGAAGAGGACTCGATGATCAAACCCTGCGGTGAGGTGGAGCTGTCGCTGCGGGCCGGCGAAGTGTTTATGGAACGGGGCCTCTCGGCAGTGTATTCCGTCCGCGATGAGGACACGGTACGCATACCGCCGCTACGGCCATTTGGGCAGGATCATCGGTAAACTGTTGCTGCGTTTTTCGGGTTTCTGAGGACGGTGTAACGACTCTTTCCGGTCGGCAGTAACGCTGTCTCTATGAGACTGGTGTTGTCGTGATTTGTTCTGCAATCGAAGGGTTGTAGTGTCTGCCGACGTACTGACTTCACTATTCAAACGCGGATGTGGCGGCGTTTTGTCAGTGAGCGGGTGAAGCTGCTGTGGTACGCGGCCGGAAAGACCAGCCTCACTACTGACCTGCTGCTCATGTGGCTGAATGTTGGAAGCTCCAACCGCAATCCGTACGTGTTTGCGGTGCCCAGGCATTAGCTGGACAGCAGCGTTGTGACTGACACCCTGCCTTACCACCGTTCTGTGGTTCCATCCGATGACCCTGTTGAATGCGGTTCGGGATTTGTCTCTCACGAGTGTGAAAACCGGGGAGAAGTACCCGATCCTGCATCGTTCATTCGCTGTTGACGGAGATCCGCGTACCCAATAGGAATGATGTTCGGCGACCATGGTGACCACAGCGACACCTGTGAATCAAATGGAATCGATCGACAGATGGCGGTTTTGTTGCTTCTCGTGACAAATCGCGTGCTTGATGAATGCACACCGCAGTTCTTGCCCGGCTGCTGAGCACGTTTATTTAAGGTTTGTTATGGCACCAACAGACGACGATTTGAATTTCCGAGCGACTGCACCACGAACGGGAAATTCGTCCGGGGGCGGTGACAATGATTTGGCGGCTAAATTCGAAAAAGTGCTGTTACTGACGCCGGCGAAGCTGCCTGGTTCGATGGGACAGGAGCTGCGATCGATGCTGACTCCTGAAGCGATCGCCTCACTCGTGGCTGTGCTGGTTGTGTGGGCGGGTTCCCATGCCATCGGCGTTGGTTTTGTGATCGACTTTGTCGCGGGATTCCTGTTTGTTCTTGGCGTGGCCATGACCGGCATGGAACTCATTCGCGCTGCTGGATATTTCATGGACTTCATGGCAACGACAGTTGCGGCCAAGACAGAGCAGGATTTCGATCGAGCCGCCGATTATTTGGCAAAATTCATCGCAGCCGTGGGAATTGGCGTCTTTATGGCGTTGTTGACCAGACGCGGCCAACTGAAGACAGGTAACAAATCCCTGCGTTCGGTGGGGGTCGTGGTCCCCATGAAGGTGGGGGCGCATAACGCGGGCATGCTTCCTAGGCATGCAGCAATATTTATGCAGGTGGCTCGGCAAACAAAAAAACTTGTTGCTGTTCGCTGGTCAAAGAAAGCGTGTGTGACCAAAGGCTGGCTGCAAAAACGCTATCCGGCCAAGCCGAAGGGAATCGATGCGAAGACCAGTAAAGAGACGGGCATCGTGACGATCGTGCCAGGGCCGGATAAAAAGGACCATCTCAAACAGGCCTACGAAATGGGTTACTACGTCGTGGAAAAGGTTGGTCAGCGACTTGTGGCAAAAAACGAGAGTGGCGACATACTGAGGCTGCCGCAAAAGACAGAGTGGCCCTTGCAGGCGGGGCAGATCATCGATGGAAAGAAAATGAAACCGCTCACTGGCGATTATGACCTGATGTTGGTGGTGGATCCCAAAAATCCAACCGCTAATCTGACCATCGAAGAGGCGCTGACCGGCAATTCCACCAATCCCGGGACCAGAGAAGTTCGAACACTCTTTAATAAGCTGGCTGATGATGACCGTGTGATGCACGGAGCGCATGACGGCTACGGGACTATCGAATCAGCGATGCCAAACCCGGGTGACGGCATCATTGTATTTGACGGACTGACGGGAGAAGTGCGGTTGCTGCGTTCGGTTGGCGAGGCGAAGGAATACTATCGTTTCCATTTAAAGGGCCGGCAGACGCGTAAAGGGTCTTACGAACGAATGGCTCAGGACGAATTCGAACTTCGATATCAAAGAGGTGAGTTTCCAAATGTGACGCTTCATCCAACCTTTGGCGCGGGCATTCCTCCCAAACAGTGACATCAATCTGTGGATTGGGCTGTCGCTTCTGTCTGTCGCAAAGTGCTGTCACCCCTGTGCAGGGCACGCCGTATGGGACAGTCGCTGACTCGGGGCGTATTCGTCAAATCGGTTGCTGGCGGGCCCATTGACCGTTTTGTCTGCAGCGCGGCTTCATTTGCCGCTTACAGAACGGGCCAGTGGCGTCAGAAATGTTTCAGCGATTTTTGTATTTTCCCGATGAAAATCAGCAACCCTGCAGGGCCCGGGTCGGATAACCTGAATGGGAACGATCCGTTTGGCGGACTACCTTCCGGCTGCGCTGGCGGTCGTTTCCTTGGGTTTTAAAAGATCGGACCATCTGAGGCTGTTCGCTGCTGGTGGTCCATGTGCACCACAGGTCGTTTCCTGAGAAGCGTTTACGGACAGCAGGCATGTTTAACTACCGCACGGACTTCACAGAAAAGGACGGGATGGACGAAAAGGGGGCAAAGATTTTTCTTGCCGCCGCCAGGATGTTTGATGTGACCATCATGGTCCGAGCGATGAACCCGGGCAGCCTGAGGTATCTTGGACAACCTGGATTCCAGCCGAAACTACCGGACTGCCCTCCCAGGATCGCCGAAAACGCGACCAATTCAGGTTTGGAAGGGCTGGTTGTGAGTCCTTGTGCGCGGCCGCAGTGTTTTCCTGACAACATTGGTGATGCCCGCAAAACATACGAAAAATTCGTTCTTTCACAGCATGCGACAGAGAGCAATTACATTGAGGCACAAACCCGGTTGCAAAAACAGAAATCCAGTTCTTCTGTTGGTGTGGTTTCCGACGGCAGTTCGCCTGACCTGGATGCGCGTTTGAATGTCTGTTACGAAGCCGGAATTTCTCCGTATGGTGTCGAAACAAAGGGACGATATAAAGGGGCCGTGAAATACCGGGGATCCCTGCTAATGACGCCCCGCTATGTGTGTGGAGGCTGGTCTTTGAAAGACATATTTCGTACCCCAGGTGAACTATGGGAGTCGGCTCTGCGCGAAGATCGCTGGGTACGGACACACCTGGATGGACAATCACGTACGACCGACGACGGAGTTCAGGAGTCGGCGTTCAGTTGCGAGCGGTCCCTCGGTACAGGCACTGCGGTTCATTTCATGCCTGTTGCGCAGTTTGTTAATAATGCTTACAACTGTCAGGCAATCAACCATGGAGAGGAAGCTCGGGTTTCTGATCATTCCGACGATAAAATCTTTGTGTTTCCTAACGGTAAGCTGATCACCTTTCAGCTGCAGACACTGATGGGTAGATACGACAGACAACATGCTGGAGCTCGGCATCAGTATCTGCCGGACTGCTTTTTTGTGACGGGGCACTCCAACATTCGGGAAATCTATGATGTGATCGGCCGAAATCTGACCGGGAGGTTTACGTTGCCTCATCCGGCCAGTCCTTTCGAGGAACCGGTGTACGACCCTGCGGGACGTTGCCTGCCAGGTGGACTGCGTTAACCCTTTCGGCAAAGGGGAAGTCGCAAACGACGGCTGATGATCCGGATTGCTTCAGTGTTCTTCATCAGGTGACAGGATGAGGAACTTAATAAAGTCCGATTTTCATCAGTGTACCGACTGGATCGGGACGGACAAACGCTCCACATCATGACAGCCATCGACCATTGCCGGGTCAGTATTCTGATTCCCTGCAGTGCTCTTGTTCAGTGTCATGATACGCTGGTCAAACGCTTCCCGGTTGCCGTTGACTTCAACATCGACGCCGGCCAGCAGAGATTCGTCTGCGGGAACTTCAATCGGGCCCTCTGCCCCGGCTGAGGTAATTCAAGTGTGTACGTAGGGATTTGTCTGGGAGTTTCTGATTCCCTGCGTTTCCGCTTCTCGCGTTATTGAAGTGGAAGCGCCAGAAAACAATGGTTCAATGTTTTTCAGTACGATGATTGGAAGACATCAATGCCTCCAAAGAAGCTCCAGTGGACGCGAAATGTTGGAGAAGTCATGCCAGGTTCCGTCAGCGTCATCTGAATCGGTTTTGTCTTTCGTGGTATCGCTGTCATCTGTGTACTTATAGAACCAGACAAATTCCGGAAGACGTTCCTGGGCTGTTGCAGCGATGAGCTCATCATCGGGAATCACTGTTGGTTGTTTGGTTTCCGACTTGGCCTGGGTTTGATTCCGGTCAGAGTGCCGTGATTCGAATGTGCTGTGTCTGTTCGCTGTATTCGATCCGGTGGCCGGACTGGAGGCAGGTGACGAATCGGATACAGCCGCTGTGAGGCTGCCGGATACGGTTCGAACGTCGAGTCCCCGAATGTCATTACTTAATGCATCAAAGTGCGGCAGTGGGTCGTAACTGCCGGCTGTTGCTGCACCCAGTGAAGTGGGATTGAAAACAAAGATCTGTTGGTCATTGCCCGAAATGCCGGGTACTGAGAAACTGCCCCGTGTGGTGACGTAGATTCGGTCATTCAGTATGGCGAAACCGTCCACATCTTCGTTACTGCTGTCACCGAGTCCGACGTCACTGCCATCGAAATAAGTGGTCCAGCTTCCGCTGGTGACTGACCCCAGTGACGTGGAAGTGAATTGTAAAATATCCTCATCCGATCCGCTCAGACCAGGTACGTTGTGATTACCGCGGGTCGAAATCAACAGGTCACCGGTATCCGGGTCAATTGACACGCCGTCGATATCCTCGCCACCCCTTGTCAGACCTACATCGCTGCCATCAAAGTACAGTTCAAACCTTCCACTCGTACTGGACCCGAGGCTGATTGCTGTAAACAGCAGCAGATCTGAATCGTCGAAGGTCACTACGGAGGAGTCATCGTTGGTAACCGAACCAGCTTCGTTGAATGACATCAGGATTTGCGTGTCATTGAGGACCGTGAAGGCCGCCATCGAGACACTACTCAGGTAAGGTGTGCCATCAAAATAGAGCGAGTAGCTGGTGCCGTCCCAGGCAATGATGTCTTCATTCTGAATCGTCAGGCCACCGATGGAACTGTTATTCTGAAGTGAGAAGTAAGTCACCAGCTGCAGGCTCACAATATTATCCACGGTGATCTGAATCGTCGTTGCAGTGGAACTGTTGCCGGCGGTGTCAGTCGCCTGAGCTGAGAGATCATATGTTCCGTTGGTGACCGTTGTTGTGTCCCATGGGACAGACCATCCGTCTGACGTATTTGTATCCACACCAATCGAATTACCGTTGACGAAGAATTCCACCTGTGCCACATCGGACGTCGCATCGTTTGCCGATGCAGACACCGTGATGGTTCCCGATTCGGTACTGCCACCTGCCGGTCCGGAAATTGAAATGACCGGTGCCGTGTTGTCCACGGTCACGTTGACAACAGAAGAACCGGCTGTCTGACTGGCAGTATCGGTGGCTGTTGCGGTGATTACATGGGCACCGTCGGCACCCGTTGTTGTGTCCCATGAGACAGACCATCCGTCTGACGCATTTGTGTCCACGCCAATCGGATTACCTTCAGCAAAGAATTCGACCTGCTGAACCCCTTTATCATCGTTTGCACTGGCGGTCACAGTAACGATGTTGGCCAGTAACGCGCCTGCCGTTGGTTGTAAAACGCTGACGGTGGGCAGTTCGTCAATATTGTCCACGGTGATCTGAATGGAATCGCTGGCTGTCTGGCTGGCACTGTCAGTCACTGTTGCAGTCAGGCTGTAGGTGCCATCACTCACGCCATTCGAGTTCCAGACAGCAGACCAGCCGTCTGATGCATTTGTATCCACGCCAATCGAGCTGCCGTTGACGAAGAATTCAACCTGTGTGACATCGGATGTTGCATCGTTCGCCAATGCGGACACCGTGATGGTACCCGATTCGGTGCTGCCAGCTGCCGGCCCGGCAATTGAAATGACTGGTGCGGTGTTGTCCACGATGACGTTGACAACAGAAGAAGCGGCTGTCTGACTGGCAGTGTCGGTGGCTGTTGCGGTGATCACCTGATTGCCGTCGGCACTCGTCGTTGTGTCCCATGACACAGACCAGCCATC
>JAKVAY010000121.1 GCA_022447185.1 Fuerstiella sp.
ATGAATTCGGCGACCTATCGACAGACTTCCGCAGCACGGCCGGAATTGATGTCGATGGATTCCGGAAATGTCCTGCTGGCCCGACAGAATCGTCTTCGTGTTGAGGCCGAAATTGTGCGCGACCTGGCTTTGTCTGTCAGTGGAAAGTTGTCTCCGGTGATCGGCGGTGAAGGAGTCTATCCGCCTCAGGAAGCTGGTATCTATGCGTTTACTCAGCGCAAGAAGAACTGGAAGACCAGTGCTGATGAAGATCGATACCGCCGCGGGATGTACACGTTTTTCTATCGCAGTGCGCCCTATCCGATGCTGGAAACATTTGATGTGCCAAAATTCAATGATACCTGCACTCACCGTGACCGCTCAAATACGCCCCTGCAATCTCTGACGATAGCGAATTCGGAGGCGATGTATGAGCTGGCAGAGTTTTTAGGTCATCGAATTCTGTCGTATGAGGGGGACGATTCCGAGTCAGCGGCGCTGGACGAAGAACGACTGATGTTTGCTTTTCGCCTGTGTGTGAGCCGTCCGCCGAAGGAACATGAACTTGAAGTTCTGATGAGATATTTGCAGCAGTCCCGCGAAGTATTTTCTGAAGAGGGCAAAGCCTGGACGGCTGTGGCAAGACTGCTGATGAATCTTGATGAGTTTATAACTCGGGAGTGATATAGACGGTGCGATACTGTCGATATAGCTACCAGGCACAGTGAGCCGACGGTACTCGGAAAGAACAAATCACATGACACAACCAGATATTCACCCTCTGACAAGTGCAGGTCGCCGGGCGTTACTTGGGAATGCGGGACTCAGCATTGGATCCATTGGACTGTCCTCGTTACTTGCAGGGGAACAGGCAGAGGCAGCTGCCGGTGTGCAAATGCCGCATTTCAAGCCGCGGGCGAAATCTGTGATCTATCTGTTTATGGCAGGTGGTCCAAGTCAGCTGGAATTATTTGACGATAAGCCGCAGCTGACTCAGTTGTCGGGACAGAAACCACCGGAAAGCTTCACAAAGGATCGGCGATTTGCATTCCTCAAAGGCACGGAGAAACTCCTCGGATCACGCAGAACGTTTGGTCGTTACGGAGACAGTGATGTTGTGCTCAGCGACCTGCTGCCTTTTACGAGAGAGATTGCGGATGAAGCATGCTGGCTGAAAGGTATGACTACAGATGTCTTCAACCATGGTCCTGCCAAGATCTTCCTGCAGACCGGTTCCCCCCAGCCAGGCCGACCATCAATGGGGGCATGGGTGACATACGGTCTGGGCAGCGAATCCAAAAATCTGCCTGGATTTGTGGTCCTGCCGTCCGGTCCCCGCGGTCCGCGTGGAGGTTCCGCCCTGTGGTCCAGCGGTTTTCTGCCAACAACTCATCAGGGTGTCCCCTTTCGGGGAAAGGGTGACCCTATTCTGAATCTGCAAAGCCCGGACGGATTTGATCAGCACGCCCAGAGACAATTCACTGATGCTGTGCGAGATCTGAATATGGCGCGCTATGATGACGTGGGTGATCCGGAAATTCAGACGCGAATCTCTGCATACGAAATGGCGTATCGAATGCAGATGAGCGCGCCGGAACTGATGGACATTGAAAGCGAACCCAAACATGTTATCGACATGTACGGGGCCGAACCCGGCAAAGCGTCATTTGCTAATAATGCGCTGTTTGCGAGGCGACTGGTGCAGCGAGGGGTTCGATTTGTGCAACTGTATCATACGAGCTGGGACCAGCACGGCGGTGGCTCGTCTCTTGACAATGAACTTCCGGTTCGCTGCAAAGAGATCGACCAGGCATCCGCGGCGCTGGTCAAGGATTTGAAACAGCAGGGAATGCTGGAGGATACTCTGGTGATCTGGGGAGGTGAATTTGGAAGAACACCGATGGGTGAAGATCGCGCACCTGGAGCAGGACGTGATCACCACATCGACGCATTTACAATCTGGATGGCCGGCGGTGGTGTTAAGTCCGGATTTACGTTTGGCAAGACGGATGAACTTGGTTTTGGTGTCACGGAACAGAATGTTCATGTCCACGATCTTCAGGCCACGATTCTGCACCTGATGGGTCTTGACCATACCAAACTGACTTACCGTTCGCAGGGACGCGACTTCCGACTGACAGACGTTCACGGTCGTGTGGTGGACGAAATCATTGCGTAAGCGATATCGAGTTCCGCTCGATGTTGTACAGCAGATCGGCTGTATTACAGCCCGGTGGAAGTGATCGGTATTTTGAAGATCGTCCCGTCAACTGCGACAGCCGATGTGCAGCAGGATCGTACCAGTACACTCTGGCCCGACGTTTCCCTGCTGGGAGCTGTACTGATTTGGGGGATCAATATTCCGGTCATGAAGATCGGCCTCGATCATCTCGATCCGTTTGTGTTCAACGCGATCCGGCTGGTCACGTCAGCGGCCGTTCTGACGGGATTCGCAGTTTGCGAACGGTACAGGACAGGATGGTCCCGGTCAGGGATCTCGTGGCTGCAAATCCTGATTTACGGATTTTTGGCAGCGGGGCTGTATCAGTTGCTGTTTTTACTGGGAATTGCCGGAACGACTGCGGGGAACACTGGTCTGATCATGGCAACGATCCCCGCATGGACTGCGTTGCTGTCCACATTGTTCATTGGCGAAAAACTGGTCAGACGGGCCTGGGGGGGACTGCTCCTGGCACTTTTGGGTACCGTGATTGTCGCTTTGCAGAATGAAGATCTGAGCAGCGGCACAGAACATCTGATCGGGAATCTCATCATTCTCGGCGCTGCACTGACATGGGCCGGTGGGACCGTTTACAGCCGCCCCCTGCTGCGGTCTGTCTCTCCGATACAGCTCTCGGCAGCTGCTACCGTGATCACACTGCCGCTGCATTTACTGGTTGCCGCAGGGCGTTACGAACAAAGCTGGACACAGCTTCAGTCGGTCAACCTTTGGCTGATCATTCTGTATGCCGGTGCTCTTTCCTCGGGACTGTCACTGCCGATGTGGAGCTACGGTGTACGACACGCAGGCGCGGCACACGCAGCCACCTTACAAAATCTGGTGCCACTGATCGCCATCGGTGTAGCATGGTTCAGTCGCGGTGAGGCAGTGACGGAAACTCAATTGTGCGGGGGGGCATTAATACTGGGTGGTCTGATCATCATGCGTCGGAGTCGACAGACGAGCAGTTTCGTGCCACAGGAAAACATCATTCATACGGCTGAAGCGGCAGGAATTGAACGCGAGGAAGAAACGGCATCGCGTTAGAGCCTGGTGGTCGTGTGTTCCAGGCCGGTCTGAGTCACGGAGCACTTGTGTGGCTCGCGACGTTAAATTTTCTCAGGTAGCATGCCTGCAGGCAGATGTACCAAAAGGAAAAAATCCAATGATTACTGATATGGCAGAAACCCGGCGTGATATGGCGGCCGTGTTTCGATGGACCAGCAGGATGGGGCTGAGTGAAGGCATCTGCAATCACATTTCTCTTGCAGTCGACGATACAAAATTTCTTGTTAATCCTCAGGGCCTGCACTGGTCGGAGCTGCGAGCCGGCGACCTGCTTGTTGTTGACCATGACGGCATCGTGCTGGAAGGTCAGGGAGTTGTTGAACCAACCGCCTTATTTATCCATGCCAGAATCCATCTGGGACTTCCGCATGCTCGATGCGTTCTACATACCCACATGCCGTATGCCACTGCGATTACTTCAATTGAGGGGGGACGCGTGGTCATGGCGAATCAGAACGCGTTGCGATTCTTCAATGACATTGCCTACAGCGATGAATATGACGGACTGGCGCTGGATGCGGCTGAAGGCGATCGGATCTGTGGTGAACTGGGCGACAAACGGGTTCTTTTTCTGGCCAGCCACGGTGTAATCGTTGTCGGACCGTCGCTTGCTGTTGGCTTTGACGATCTCTACTATCTGGAACGAGCCTGCCAGGTGCAGATCATCGCTCAGTCGACACAGATGCCTTTGAAAATCGTGGATGATCAGACGGCTGAAAAAACGCGTCAGCAGTTTCGGCAGAGCCAGCTCTTTGCAGAAGATCATCTGCGCGCCATTCGTCGTATTCTGGATCGCGAATGTCCGGACTATGCAACCTGATCATTTATTTAGACGTTTGAGAGGTACCTGATGCAGTTACTCAGGGATGATGACGTTTCACAGGCACTGTTGGATGGCAAAACGGTTTCGGTTCTGGGATACGGAAATCAGGGACGTGCACAGGCCCTGAATCTGCGTGACAGTGGCGTACAGGTTGTTATTGGAAACCGCGATGATGAATACCGGGACCTGGCCGTCAGTGAGGGGTTCGAGCCGGTTGAAATTCCGGAGGCCGCTGCTGCCGGAGACATCCTGCTGGTCCTCACCACCGATGAAGCTATGCCGCTCATCTGGGATGACCAGATTGCTCCGGGAATTGAAGCGGGCAATGTTCTTTGCTGGGGAAGTGGATACAACGTGGGTTTCGAGGTGATCCGTCCGTCCGTTGAGGCGGACTGGATCATGATCGCTCCGATGATGCCTGGTAATGTTGTTCGCACGAGATACGAACAGGGACAGGGAGTGATCAGTCAATTTGCGGTGGAGCGTGATTCGACCGGGAACGCCCGTGAGATTGCGCTGGCTTTGTGTAAAGGAATGGGACTGACGCGTGCCGGAGTCTATCAGACTTCTTTTCGCGGTGAGGCAGAACTCAATCTTTATACGGAACAGGTTGTGTGGGCAGGACTCGCAGCGTGGCTGCAGTTTTGCTTTGAACTGGCCGTCGAGAACGGGATCCCACCGGAAAACGTGGTTATGGCTCTGTACGCGTCTACCGAGAGTTCTGAAATCATGGGATTGATGGCGGAACATGGATTTTACAAGCAAATGAAGTATCACTCGACAACCAGCCAGTATGGAACACTGACCCGTGCCGGGAATCTGATCAGTAAAGAAGTGAGAGAACAGGCGCGGCACAATCTTGTCAACGATATCCAGGGAGGGGCGTTCGTTAAGGAGTGGACTCAGGACAACCAAGCTGCATCGAAGCGTCTGGAACAGTTTTGGCAGAAGGCTCTCGCTCATCCCATGAGTCTTGCCGAAGATCGCGTGATCCAAATGATTCAGGATGTGAACAAAACCGACACTGATTCATAGCCATAAAGGCAATGAATCACATTACGTCCACCTGTTATGAGGATGGGCCAGATTCAGTTTGTTGGACCAACGCAGTGTATCCCGCAGAAAGTAATACACACGGGATCGACGGATGCCACCACGGTTTGATATCAGCCGACCGGGAGTCACGTTCAGATTTTCGTGAACAGACGTGATATCAGCAGATCATACTGCTTCTCACGAATCACGTCCGTTTTCTGTTCACCCGTGGAAGTTAATATCGGTCACAGCGGGGTGAAGACGATTCCGAATGACAACATTTCCGAACCCCATTACCGGTTCGTTTAATCGCAATCCCGCAGGAAGTCGGAGATCAGCCTGTTTACAGGAACGGCAGCTTCCATCTGGACCATGTGTCCGCAGTCTTCGAACACACGAACCCGCCAGCTATCCGGGAGTTCTTCGGTGTGTTTGCAAGGAATGATTTGATCACTTTCACCCCAGATTACCTGGACCGGCATTTCAACCTGATCCAGTCGGTCTCGAAATACAACTGTCTGCTGGCCGTCCGTCGTTAACTGGCCGACGATACTCGTTAGCGCCTCATGTACGCCGTCAACACGTTTGAATTTCAATAGATCATCCACCGACTGACGAGTGACCTGCTCCCGGTCGGCGAAGAGCCGTTCGAGCCATGGGCGGAGCTGTTTGCGGCGGTCGATCCGGACCACAGCGTCGAGATACTCCACATCGATATCCGGTCCCAGTCCTGCACTGGAAATCAGTGTGCAGGACAGCAGTCGATCGGAACGTCGGAAGGCGGTGTCCATTGCGATACCTCCTCCCAGTGAGTGGCCCGCGAGGTGCACTTGCGGCAGGCCCATGGCATCCATCCAGTCGCACAGCACGCCGGTCAGTGTCTCAAACGAACCGTCTCCCACGTCCTTTGACGACAGGCCGTGTCCCGGCAGATCCAGGGCATACACAGTTCGTTCTTCAGAAAGTGTGGCATGGTTGAACAACCAGTTGTTCAGGTTGCCGGTAAATCCATGGACGAGTACCAAAGGAGGCCCACCCTCCCCTAGTTTTAGATACTGGATATTCCGGCTGCCGACCTCAATCGACTCGGGTGCAGTTTCCTGAGACTGATTCTGTTCTTCAGTCGTTTCGACGACGAATCCCTCGACATAACGATCGATTTCTTCTTCGGGTACTGCGGGATCGGCGACAACGGCCAACAGTCCGCCGACCGGAATTTCCTGATCAGGTTGTGCGACCAGACGGCGGAGTGTTCCGCTGATTGGAGACTCGACGACTCCGATAGCCTTTTCGGTTTCAATTTCCAGGACTTCGTCGCCAGCGGCAATCACGGATCCTTCAGTGGCTTTCCATTCGCCGATGCGGCCCTGTGTCATTGCGAAACCCCATTTGGGCATGATCAGCTTGTCGATACGGGGGTTGCCCACTTTTGGTACTCCGAAACTTCACGGACGGTTGGAATGATGTTCTCCGAGTTCGGTTTGTACAGGTCTTCCAGATTGTCACTGAACGGAACCGGAGTGTGTGGTGCGGTGACCATTTTGATGGGTGCCTTGAGTGCTCCGAACGCTTCCTGAGCAATCAATGCTGAGATATCGGTCGCCATACTGCAACGTGGAGTCGCTTCATCGACGACAACAACGCGTCCGGTCTGTTCAACGCTGTCGAGTACGGTTTCCAGATCCAGTGGCGAGGTCGTTCTTAGATCAATGACTTCACAGTCGACTCCCTCTTTCGCCAGTTGTTCGGCAGCTTTGACGGACTCATGCACCATTTCGGACAGCGTGACGATGGTGACATCGTTTCCCTCGCGGACGATTTCAGCTTCGCCGAATGGAATCGTATAAGATTCTTCGGGGACATCGCCTTCGAGCTGATACAGTCCCTTGTGTTCACAGAAAATCACTGGATCGTTGTCTCGAATTGCTGAAATCAGCAGGCCTTTGACATCATAGGGGGTCGAAGGCACGACACACTTCAAGCCGGGGATGTGTGTGAAGATAGAATACAGTGACTGTGAATGCTGAGCGGCACCGCGAAAACCGGCGCCGATCATGGTGCGAATCACCACGGGAGTTTCTGCCTTACCCCCAAACAT
>JAKVAY010000122.1 GCA_022447185.1 Fuerstiella sp.
GGGTTATCCGCATCAATTAATGAACTTTCGGGGGTAACGTCTGCCACAGTCGATGCCGTGGATATCACAGCGACTTCCGGGGCTGTTGAAATTAAGGCTGAGAATAATCACAAAATTACGGGGGACGGCGGCGGCGTCGCCATTGCACGTGAAAAAGCGGACTTCGACGGAGAGGATGGAGCACTGGCTGTCGGTTTTGGCGGATCGTATGCCTTCAATGATCTGGAATACGCCGTTCACGCATTGCTGGATAACAAAAGTGATGTGCTCAGCACGTCACTTGCGCTAACGGCCACAGACAATGCGGAAATTGAAAATGTCACCATTGCCGGAGGGATCGAGGAGGGGCGTAGTGAGACAGATGCTGCTGTTTCCGGTGCCGGATCAACCAATCAAATCACGCGACAGGTTGAAGCAAAGATCGGAAGCCTTCATACAGACTCGGCGTCCACTGCGCCCGGTACCATTAGTGTCACGGAATCGCTGACAGTCCAGGCGACTGATCACAGTGTCATTGCTGCATTGAGTGGCGGAGTGGCTTTGTCTGTCAACACCAAACTCAAGTCAACATTTGCTGGTACTTTCGGGGCTGCGTGGAGCACAAACGAAATTACGGACCAGAGCTATCTTCGAGCTTTGCTCGATGGCGTTACGGTCATTGCCCCACAGGCTGCAATCAATATTGAGGCCGAATCTCAGGGTGAGATCCGAGCCATCGCGGCACAGCTTGGTGTTCTCGGTTCACTGGGGGTGGGGGCCACGGTCAATGTTGCAGGAGCAATTTCATGGAATCGCATCTACGGGGCTACGGATGCGAAGATTCAAAACACGGTGATCAGCAGTTCGGGATCTGTAGATGTCACTGCAGTAACTCATAACAGTATCCGCAGCGAGACGATTGATATCCCACTGACTGTGTCCACCAGTTTTCTGAATGTTGGAGTGGGAATTAACGTCTCCAAAAATGAACTGAGGTCCTCCTCGATCTCCGCGGAAATCACGGGTTCCCAGGTGAGCTCAACCGGATCAGTTTCTGTAACGGCCTCGGCACTGGGTACGGTCGATGCCATCTCGGCCAATGCCCAGATGACGATGGGATTAACGCTCGAAGGTTCAACATCCATTAACGTGAATTTTGCCGGTATCTGGGCGAACAATATTTCACGGGATACGGTCTCCGCACTGATCAGTGATACCGACATCAGTCAGTCATCTGCAATGAATGTTTCTGCTCGTGACGAAACCGCATTCCAGTCCAAAGGAGTGGGCGTTCAAATCGAGTTTTCTTTGGCTTCCAGCAACGCGGTGAATATTGGGGTGCTGACGCAGTTCGCGAGTAATGATGTCGCAAATGCAGTGAGTTCCGGCATCCAGTCCAGCAGCGAGGTTTTGGCTGCGGGTGAGGTGGCTGTCACAGTCGACAAAGCTGCGTCTTTGATCTCTGATTTATTCACAATCAGTCTTGGATTTGCCGGCAGTGGCAGCGTCGCCATAGAGCTCGCTGCTGCGACGACAGTCCTGGACAACTCGCTTGGATCTGACGACGCCCAATCACTGACCCACGCATTTATCGACAGTTCGACAGTTCAGGCCGGTTCTGTTGCTGTGCTGGCGAACTCCTCTCCGTTGGTGTACGCCAAGATCTGGGATATCGGAGTCGAAACTGCTTTCTCGTCCAGCGGGGCTTTCGCAGGCTTCTATGGCGAAACAAAAACAGTCACCACCCTGACAGATGATGTGCTGGCCACCATTCAAAATAATTCGGACATCAATGCAGACAGTGACAATGTCAACGTAACGGCTGAATTGAAACTGCCGGAGGATCGTGTTCTGACATTTGTCCCTGACACAACAGTGGCCGACAATACCTTCACGATTCCCAACCACGGTTTCGAAACAGGGCAAAAAGTTCAGTACCAAAATGCGTACCCACGTGACGTGAACGATTCACCGTCCGCTGTTTCGGTTACGGGGCTGATCGATGGTGCCAATTACTACGTCATCAGGATTGATCCAGACAGTTTTCAACTGGCAGAAACATCGAAGAGGGCGGAGAACGGAAATGCCATTGTTCTAAGTACCGATGGCCAGGTCGCCGAACAGGCGTTTACTTATGTGAACGAAAATCCGGATGACCCGGATGCCCCTCAGGCCAGTGTTTACATCGACAGTCACAGTGTGGGAGTCACCGCTTCCTTTTCGGCTGATTTTGCTTCTGGTGCTGTCACTGTGATTCGCAGTGACCTCGTAACGACATCCGAGAGCAGTGTGATCGCCAAAGTTGAGGACAGCGATGTGACAGCTGTTCGGGACGTCACAATTTCCAGCAACGATGAAACCACGCTGTTCGGAATTATTTATGAAACGTCGATTGCGGCATCCGTAGTCGCTGCTGCCGCAGCGGCGCCAACAGCAGAGCAGACAATCAGCAATCACGTGGAAGCATCGATCACACTTTCAGAGAACGCGACTGCTGACCACAGTGTGGTGACCACGTCTGCTGTGGCCGGAGAAGGCGATATCAGCGTTCTGGCTGCTTCGCGTACATCGGCTAATTCGCAGACGACGTCCTGGTCCGGTTCAGCGGGACTCGGATTTGCCACCACCGATTCGCATACCACCACCACGATCGGCGGAGATGTTTTGGCTCAGGTGGGCGGTGGGACTGGTGCAGGACAGTTGCAGGTCGAGTCTCAGCATGCCAGTGTTTCTGTAACGGCTGTGTTTGACGGACATGCGGATACCGTTGTCCATTCCGGTGCCGTTGGAGAGGACCTGCTTTCTGTCGACACCGCACGCCCGAATTCGAGCACGTCTCCGAAGGTATCTGCCATCATTGATGGTAATGCCGACGTCAACGCGGACAACACTCTGACGCTGAAAGCCGATGCAGAGGGACATGCGCGAGCGGAAAGTCGCCAAACAAGTGTGTCGCTCGGGTTTGCCGGTGCCGGCTTGCAGATGAACACCTATGCCAGGCCGGACGTCACTGTCCGTGTAGGCGATGTCGCACCGTCGGATGACAATCCGGCCACATGGGAAACGACAACGCGCACGGATGTCGAAGGACGCGAAAAAGTAGAGCTCTATGCTCGATCCACCATCGATGCCAGTGCCGAGGCCACAATGAACGGTGGTGCGCTGCTGGTCACCGTGCTGTCTCCACATGTCAATGCCGAGGTGACTCCCACGATTCTCCTGGACGTGGGACCATCGTCGACGGTGACGTCTTCCCGCGGTGTGATTGAAATCGATGCTTTGGGGGGCGTGGATCAGGGGCCCCGACCCACCACATTCGATGCATTGCAGCAAGTCAATGCGAATGACAATACGATTGAGTTTGACGATCGTCACCGTCTGCAAACCGGCGACCTGGTGAGTTACGACAACACATCCAGTTCCAGTGACATTCCGGGCCTCACTTCCGGTCGAGAATATCATGTCATCGAATTTACTGACAAAAAGGTACAGCTGGGAGAACATCTCCAGAGCAATCAGACCAGCGTGAATCTGGAACAGGACCGTCTGAATTTTGGACGATCTGCAGAGTTTACTGAAGCACCCGATTTGCCTGCATGGGATCCCGCCAATGACTTCGACACGGTGACTTACAGACAAATCGGTGACGATCCGATTGGCGGTTTAACGGATGGTGATTCCTATCTGGTGAATCGTGTCAGCGACGATGAAATCATGTTGATCGATGCGTCCAAAGATGCCCAGGGGAATTACCTGAATATTCCTGACGCGCCTTTGGCAATCAGTGGAACAAGTGTGACATCGTCTACCGTTCTCAGTTCGGCGGGTCCGCACGGGTTCACGCAGGGACAGGCGGTCACGTACCGCGCAGCGGATCCGGTGGTGTTCTCATCCGGATTCGTAAATGTGACCGAGGAGCCTGATCCTGACGAATCCGGTTCCATTACCGTGAACCCTGAAGATACACCGTCCAACAGCATTTATCTGGGAGATGATGCAGGACGTTTTGAGAATGGCGAAGTTGTCGAATATCGCGCGGCTGCCTCAAATGGTCAATGGTACTGGACTGAAGGTCCTGCCAAACCAACCAATGACGACCAGGAAGACGACAGTACCCAGTCGGCTGACTTACATGATCTTTCGGGAACACAGTTCTGGAGTGGGGGAAGTGCAGACACCGGCGGACAGGTGATTTCGCAGTCCTATGTCAACTGGGCTGCTTCGCAACCGGTGGTACCAGCGACAGGCGAGCCGGATACAAAACACTTTGTGCAGATTGCTTATGGTGGTACGTGGAGCAATGCCGATGGTGATGCGCGTGTAGAATATTATGTTCGAGAGAACCCTCAATTTGTTTTGCATAGCGGTGTATCCAAAAGCTGGAACAGTGCCCGATCGTTTGCCCTTGAAAAGGGCGGGTGGCTGCCTTCGATCACCAGCGAAGACGAGTGGCAGCGAGCTGTCACAGCCGCCGCAGGAAACACCGTATGGCTGGGTGGTTCCGATGATGCAGATGAAGACACCTGGAAGTGGGTGACCGCTCCAGCCGATCCTGAAAACGGCATTCAGTTTTGGAACGGCGGTAAAAACGGCAGTCCGACAGAGAATTTTCAGCCGCCGTGGAATGACGGGGAACCTAACGACGGTGGCAGCTTTACGGCCGTACGTAACAAAGAAACCGCCCTGGAAATGTATGGATCAGGCCGCTGGAATGACGAAGACGATGGCGATCGAAACGCTGTTCTGGTCGAGATGCCTCAGTATACCGTGATCTATCGTGCTTCCGGTTTCACCTTTGACGAAGCTCGAGCTAACGCAAAAAGTCACGACGCTTGGATCGCTACGATCGGATCCGAGTCGGATAACGACAAAGTGACCGATCTGCTCCGCAAGGCAAAGGCCGAGCATTCACCAAACACCAATGCAGATACCGTATCCGCGTGGCTGGGTGGATCAGACAGTCAGGTGATCGCCGGTTTGAAAAGTGGCGAGCGTTACTGGTTGAAGCAGGATCCGAACACGGATGGGCAGCACGATAATACGATTCAGTTGTATGCGCTCAATCCGACAGGCAACGGAGCGACCGGCGGTGTACTGACCATCGATGGCACCGGTGTGGCATCAGGGATCAACCACTACCTGCTGCCGATTCGTGAACTGCCTTTGCAAAATCCTGATGCGAATCAGAACGACGACGACATTTGGGTCGGGATCGAATCCGGACGTACGTATTACGCAATCACTCACGACGGCCAGCCGAATAATTTTAGTCTGGCACTGACCCCCGAACTGGCAGCGTCCCGACAGGCGATTGCAGTGAGCGGAGTTGATCCACTGTCGCCAGATCAGACGATTGGTGAGGGCAGTTATATCGGGACGATGGGCATTGATTTCACCGACGTCGGTCAGGGAGAGCACAACTTTGTATTTGATCTTCAGCAGACCTCTTTCGGGACTCAGAGTCTGCCGTTAATTCATCTGGGACCTCGTACCGCTCCGGATGGGACAGGCACCGCCTCCAGCCACGTACACACGGCGGGGGGGTCGCTGGTGGCTCAGTCCGTACGTCCAAGATCGACCAGTACGACCAATCCGGACGTGACGATCAATCTGGCAACAGGAAGCCGGTTGGAGTCATCGCTGGACATCGACATGAATGCCGTTTCTGCAGGGAACGCCAAATCCAAGGCGGAAGGATACGGTGGCGCACTACTGGCCTCCGGCGCGGGTTCTGCTTCCACAGTGAACATCGATCATTCCGCAGCGATTTATCTGTATGGAACACTGATTTCCAACGACAGCCTGACCATCGAATCGAAAATCAGTGACGATGTGCAGGCCCATACTGAAACAAAAAGTTATGGCGCTTTCGATGCGAATGCTTTATCCAACACCACCATCAATCAGGCGTTCTTCTCGGGAATTAAAGTTGCAGACGGTGCGAAACTTGTGGCCGGAGACAACATTGAACTGAACGCCTACACCGACATCGATGATCAGCTGACTGCTACCACAAACTCCGGAGCTTTATTTGGCAGCTCGAAGGCCAATCAATCTGACGG
Source organism: Fuerstiella sp. (assembly GCA_022447185.1). Taxonomy (GTDB): domain Bacteria; phylum Planctomycetota; class Planctomycetia; order Planctomycetales; family Planctomycetaceae; genus S139-18. The sequence goes on from JAKVAY010000122.1 coordinate 6,042, forward strand.
AACAGGAATCCAGATTACTCCTTCAGAAGACAACCTGAACCAGACGCTTGTTTCTCTGGCCAATGCTCATTTGATTGCCCCCAAAGTTGCACTGCGATCAGAAGTGCGGGGCATTGATACCTCTCCGGACAATCCAGACGACGACATCGTCAAGGGGTTTGGCGGGGGAATGCAGAATGCCAATAAGGCTACCGGTCTAGTGACTGTCAATGAAACAGCGTGGGTGGACATCGGTGACGGTACAAAAATCACCAGCGAACAGGTGGAGATTCTGGCTCTACATGAAAATCTGAATCTGTACACACACGGGGCGACTAAACGCGGCCGAGCTGCCTCCCAGGCGACCGGCGAAATCGTTTACACGGGGACGTCGAAGATCAGTAGTTCAGAAGATGCCACGCTGCTCACCGACGTGTTACAGGTCCAGGCACAGCAATCGATCGCGGCCTCTGACTTTGTTGCCAAAGCCACAACAAAGAGGGGCGATAATGCCACCGAGAACCAAACACTGGCGGCCAATCGCGAGATCGACTGGCATGCGACCGTTTTGGGACGTGGCCGCGCCAAACTGGAAGTGGAAGCCGACGGTACAATTGCCACTGCGGACGGTGTAACGCTGAACGGCGGAAACAAAACTGAGGGTGGCCGTTACCTCGACGGCGACACCATTCAGGTGGACGCTGTGACTTATGACTTTACTGAGCAGCTGACGACCTTTGAAATCAATTCTTTGCCTGATTCCTTCGATGGTTATCAGCAGACTGGCGCACAGACAGTCAACGGAGATGCTCTGTTTTATGCCCATGTGCACGCAGACCTGAAGAATCATTCGCCGTTGAGTATGGAACTACCGGATATTGATCTGGCGACCTTTGACCTGGACAACTCTCTCACCGAGAAGTCGTTCTATTCTCAGAGTACCGGGCAGGCTGTTGATGGTCACTACACGAACTGGAACGGCGGTGAACCAAATAATGTCGGGGGCGCAGAAAATTATCTGCAGATGCGGGGATCTGACGGAAAGTGGAATGATCTCCCCGCGACATATTCCCTTGGTTATGTGTATCAGGGGGAAGACGGCCTGAAGTATGAAGCGGGGCCATTTTCGTTCCATGACGCGCTGCAGCACGCCGCTGACAATTTTGGAACCATGGCTTCGGTCGCCAGCA
>JAKVAY010000123.1 GCA_022447185.1 Fuerstiella sp.
CGCCTACCGTAATGACAACCCGCTCAACGGTCTGTGCGTGCCGCGATTTCGATGTTGCCCCGCGAATGCCCTCTCTCAGCAGGACCCACTCCTGTCCACCTCGAAACCGGCATCCATCACGATCGAGCGGATTCCGGAATGATGGATTCGGATTAATCACGGCATGAGCGCCGTAGTCAATCCGATCGTAATCATCGACTGCAACCAATCGGTGGCAACGAGCTCTGATCGACTCATAAACAGCACGTTCCGCGAGATAGGAATCCACCACCACCACATCGTTGTTACGGACCACGTTGAGATCGCTGCACCAGTCAGCAATCCGGTAGTAACACGCCTGCCCCTTCAACTGCGGCCCCCGGTGATCAACGACAAACTGTACGTCTGTGTTTTCGCGGACCAGCTGATCTGCCAGTGCGGTCATCCGTGTGAGATGACCAAAGCCGATTGCATCGCCGGATTCCGTCAGTATCGCAACGTTACGACTCATTCAGGAGTGTCCCCTGGGCATTGGATCGCCACCGGACAGCGATCACTCTTCAGCCATTCGGTTTGCACGTAACTCCTGGGCGGATTTTTCCACCAGTTCATCTGATGGATTGACGCAATCCACCGCAGAAACATTCATCACAAGACGTGCGAGGTCAACACTGTGCTCGGATGCTGCCCGACGCAACCTTGGTAAATGGGAGGTGTGGAAACGAGCCATGCCGATAACGATGTCAAGTGGCGGAAGCCCCTGAGACTGAACGTTGAGCGGCCGAATAATCCGCTCGCCAGATTCGAACAACTGGAATGGATCGATACCGGACGAGTATCCGGATCGGCACATCAGATGCGCCAGAACTTCTGTTTGAGCATTCCCCGCGCTGCGCCCCATTCCTCTGACCGTTCCGTCGACCATTCCGGCCCCGGCAGAGAGTGCGGCCAGACAGTTGGCGTTGGCGAGGTCCAGATTATTGTGCCCGTGGAATCCAATCATCGCATCCGATGAGTCAACAGCCTGGGCCACATACTCCGAAACATCGTGCGGCAGCATGCAGCCTGCTGAATCGACAACATATACGCATTCTGCACCAGCCGAACCCAGTTCGCGGGTGACTTCCGCAACGCGTTCGGGCACGACTGAGTAAGTCTTCATTAAGTTGGCACACACAAACATCTCAAGTTCGTTTGCCCGCTCAATGAACGGAATCATCGCTTTAAATTCTTCCACCTCCGCACCGATTCGCACGAAATCCATTTCGAAGGTGGCAGCTCTTTCAAGATCCTCCATCGTCCCGATTCCAGGGATGAAGAATGCGCCCCATTTTGCCCGGGTTAATGTCTCCGAGGCGGCCTGCAGATACACCTCGTCTTCTTCAAAAGCAATACCATGCGCCGGGGACGAAGCACCGAGACCGAGGCCATGCCCGATCTCAATCATTTGAAGGCCGGACTGTTCCAGTGCCTGACAGAGCCGGATCGTGTCTCTCTTGGTGAACTGAAAATTGACCGCGTAACTTCCATCGCGCAGAGTACAGTCCAATAGAACGGGACGGTTACTGAACGTCATCGCTCCCCCAGTAGAACTCGATGACATGCGTCCCCCATCACTGTGTCTCGTTCAACTTCAGAAAATTCATGTCTCCGCAGGAACTCCAGGTGGTCCACTATTGCTGTATCGAGCGAAACGAACGGAGCATCAGACCCAAAGAATATTCGATCCGCCCCCAGTTTTCGGATGGCGTAAGCAAAATCCTGCTCAACGCTGCTGCCCAGCCAGTAGCTCAATGAAAAGGACGTCTCAAGATAGGCATGCTCCCACATTTCAGCGATCAGGAATGCTTCAAGCACTTTGGCGCCACCGCCATGGTACAACACGACCGGACAATTCACGGCGTTCAGAACTTCGACTGCCAAACGCAGGCTGTCGTACTGGTACAGCATGCGGCTTCCGAATGCCGTGCACAGTCCGACAAACAGGCCCTGTTCGGCAGCATATTGAGAAAGTTCCACAACCGTTGGGAAATCACTCTCCCCAATACGCTGAAGGTAACTGTGAAATGTGATGCCACGAAAACCGGTCTCCGCTGCGGCACGAATAACGGTGCGTGCATCATGATCACGCACATTGGGCTGGATACTGAACCAGGCTCGAGACGACTCCCGTAGCGAGTGCACAGCCCGGGTAAATGACGGAATCCTCAGGACATTCTGGTCCATCACACATATCCCGGAGGCAGCGATCTTGTGCTGATCCAGTTCTGCACGATAGGAATCATTCCACGCTTCCCAACTAACATCGCTTAAGTCATGCAGCGATGATTCATCAGGACGAGCAACGGCATGTCGAAAGGCATCAAGTCGCGGCATGTTTTCGCAGGCAAAACATCATTTCACGCTGTGGAATGGAAGCGTAGTCGTGACGCAGTGTAACGTGAGGTGTCAGGGTGAACACAAAGTCCAGAATGTCAGCGGGGTTGTAATAGTAGACGAAGTCTTCTTCTGGGTACGTTTCGTCTCGAATCACCGTCAACAGATCGAAGACAAGTGCCTGATTGACTCGTGCGAACGCTGCAGTGATCATCGATTTGGCGAATGTCAGATTGTCCATGTTGCTGAAACGAAAATTGAGAACACCGAACATGACGCCACAGTCGGCCTTCGCATCCGGAAGTTCGTCAATCAACAGATTTCCGGTCAGGAAAGTATCGTGCGGACACTTCTGCTGACATTCAATCAGAAGATCAGGATTGATGTCGACACCAACATACCTGCTGCAATCGTGGCCTGACTCCGACAGATAGCTGCGAAAATCCGCCAGGCCGCAACCCACATCCAGAACGGTCTTGCCGTCAAAATCAATTTCTCTGCAGGCGAGCGCAAATCTGACCTGTTGACTTGCCCGGGTATCCCACCCAAGCGTTCTGGGATCGTCGCCGAACCTTTCAAGCCGTCCGCTGTAACGTTCGTTCAACGTCCTGTCGATATCTCGGATTGTCTTATCCGGGCTCTTCATATTCGATCTTCAGCTTTGACAGACACTCCGCATGGATCTCATCGACAGATTGAATGTCGTCGCCAACAAAGATCCCAAACCCGTGACGTCCCGCTCCGGATTCTGGTGGGCCGATGTCATCACCGGGCCTGATCAACATTTGCAGGTGTTCTACTCCTGCCACAGCGGCAGCCGCTTCAATGCCCTCAATTGTCGAGACCCGACCGGAACGGAAGATGAAGAAAACAAGTTTCGCTGCTCTTGAGTGTTCGAGGGGTGAAACCTCGAAAGAGTCCCCCAAAGCCTCACGAACGAGTAATTCGTTCAGATCAACACCAGTAATTGCGGGCAGAATGAGTCCCGATGTCAGCACACCACCACCACGGTTCGCTGTTTCCAGCAGAAAGCAGCGACCAGCAGAGTCCAGAATGTACTCTGAATGAGTCAGACCGCGTTTGAGTCCCAGGGCCGAGATAACTTTCGAATTCGTCTCCAGAACGTGCTCTGACTGTTGATCACTGATTTCGGCCGGGTACATGACTTCGGTAATAATTGGCTTCGATCCGGAAGAAACTTTCTTCGACGCGAGGCCGAGGTTGAAGTGTTCTGCCGCGCTATTGAAGCACCCGTCCACCGTCAGGTGAATGCCTTCGATAAATGCTTCCACCAGCACTTCGCGAGAGTGCGAATTCATCAAGGCGTGCAGGAAGGCGTCTTCGACGTCGGCCGGATCGTCGACCCGACGCACACCAAAGCTTCCGCGATTGTCAACGGGTTTCACAATGATCGGATAGTCAATCAGGTCAACTGCGGCCTGGACATCTGCCAGGGTTCGACAAGCCTGAAATCGTGGCTGCACGACATGATTCTGGTGGCATCGAACGCGCATCCAGTGCTTGTTCGTGGTCAGCTGTGCGCCCGCAAGGTCGGCACTGGGGAGCGACAACATTTGTCGGACGAAATTTGCCGCATAGTTTGAATAATCACACTGGTCGGCAGTCACACCCCAAACACTATTCGCCTTCGCCACCTCAAGGATCTGCGTCAGATCTCTTGGATCAACAATTTCGGAAGCATTGGCCAGCTCGAACCCGGACGGATTCGCCACACCATTCGTGGCAAACACATCGCAACCCACATCACGGGCTTTCCGTAACAGGGGCACCTGTTCCCATGATGCCCCGATTACCATGAGGCGTCTCCCATTTGTCGTTTCTTCAATCATCTCTTACCGTGTCTCGTGTTCTGACGAGCCGCTTCCAGTGACCCCGCATTTATGAATCCGGTCGCAGCACGGCTGCGGCTCACAATCGATCGATAATCCGGATTCGCGATTCCTCAAAAGACTTGCCGTACTCTGTTTCCAGGTTCTGCAGTATCGTCGGAGCATGGCGTTGAGTACACAGGATGATGTACTCTGCTTTTGCAATTTGTTTCCTCGCTGCGTTCGGCTGCAGAACAGCACACCGTCCGGAAAAAAAATCCTTCTTACCGGAGCTTGAGTCAATCACGCAGACATTTTCGCGTGGAATAACGCCTTCCAACAGGCGGTTTGATGTCTCATTGGCTGCCCAGATGATGATGGGATCATCCGATTGCGTCACCAACTCCCGCGCACTGTGCATTCTCTGGAAGTAGAGATCCGCCTGACGTTTCCCATTATTAAACTGTGCCTTGTTGCGCTCATATTCCTTAGGAACCGAAACCTGGACTGGACTGGACTTCCTGAAAACACTGACAAAACCAAATGGCCGACTGCACTTTTCCTGAGAACTGTGGAGTAGTTCAAACCCCTGTTTCGCCGCAATGCAGGCCAACGTGTCCTGCGTAAAATGGTTAACATGTTCGTGCAGTATTAAAGGGGAAATATAGTCTTCGTAAAGCGACAGCAGCGGGACCTCGCAAATCATAATCCCGCCCGAACGGAGTACCCGGTTCATCTCGCGCAGAAAACCTGCGATGTCCGGTACATGCTCCAGAACGAAGTAGTGAGCAATACCATCGACCGAGTCGTCCGCAATCGAATCGATTCCGTCACAGGAACTGTCCGCGCTCTGGTTCGGCTCATGCGTCAGCACCTGTTCAAACAGTGCCGTCAGCTGGTCCTGAAAAGAGGACATCAGGTTAGAGCCGACCTCAACGAACAACTCTCTTCCGGCAATGAATTGCTCAATGACACACAATCGTTTTTCAATGTCATAGTCGAGGCTTTGACCTTCAAATCGTGTGAATGAATCGCCGTAATAGCGAAGTAGCTCTGCGCCGTTCAAAACAGGAGGTGTGAAGACAAATCCACACTCCGGACAGATCACATTCCTGACTCGAAACAGCCACCGATCACTGATCGTTACTGCCTCGTGATCGTAGTTCCAAAGACTTTCCAGAGACTGTTCGCCACAGCAATCACAGACTCTTGGGTCAAGAGGGATCGGCGTTACTCTCGGCTGACGCATAATGTACCTGCTGCCTAAAGTTGTTCCTCACTCCGAAGGCCTACAATACAGTGGTGCCCTTCAGTTCGTTCGCCCAACATTCCGGATGACGCCCAGTCCAGCCTACACCCGCGCTGCGCGTGGCCATGGGCTATGGACTGAAGAGTAATCGCAACAAAATAAACCAGTACTGTTCGACGACATGTCGCTGAGTTCGGCACCTATTCCTCATTCCAATACTTCAGATAATTCGGCAGACTTGGATCACGACCCTGAACGGCATGTTGATGCGGTTTGCGCCCCAATTCGTACCGGCCTGTTTCGGGATAGAAAATGATCAACTCCGTCCATCCGTCACTGGATTGCTCAAGTCTCCCACGCCAGTCGACTGACGTTTCAATTGCCTTGACCAGCAGCACAACTCTCTTGATTGGAACCCGATCACTCCCGGCCGCCGCCATGGAATTTTCAAAGAATGGTTCAACCAGAATGCCTCCCATGACCTGTAGATGATCTCCGTAGAATCGACCAAAGGAAGCCCATCTAGCGAAGTCGCCAATGGCGTAATTTGCAGCGAGGTAGCAATTGCTTTCCAAGAATCCATCCCACGAATTCGCACGTTCACACTCCCGCGTAAAATACGAAACCGGTTCGATCCTCTTGGCTGTTGGGGTTTCCAGCTCAATGCGGTATCCATACATTCCCAAAGTGTGCCGTTTGCTGAAGAGAGCGTGTCGTTTGGCAGCTAAAAACCAGACTCCAATCGACTTCCATGGTGTTTGCAGCAATTCCAGGCCATTAAGGTCCCGGGCCAGTTCACCCAAAACGGATTGAGATGACGGTCTTCGAACGATGTCTGTGACATCCTGCCCCCGCTTCCATTCCGGAGCACTCTCAAAGTACGAAACCCGATGTGACAACGATGGTGGGTGTAGGTCCGTTTCCATGATGTGGGGTACAAAGAACAGAATCGAGTAGGCTGGAATCAGAAACCATGCACCTGACACCGGCGAATCCAGTGGAACAGCTCCACGGAATCTTTCAAGCAGCAAAATGCTGCTGAGTCCCAGGGCGAAAGTTACTGCGAGAGGGCCAATGAGGAAGATATTGAAAGGCCAGCAGAGTCCAATACCTAGGAGCATAAGACCCGCAATCGCGACAGGACGCGATTTTCTAAACAGCCAAAGCACAACAAACAGGCTCTCAACCAAGAGCCCCCCCCAATTCCCTAAGACCATCAGCAATTTGTGGTCTGTGATCCAGTCAAGATGTGGCGGTAACACCCACGGCATAACTGCAAAGTTGTAGAACCCTGCACCAGTTGCCCACAGCGGACAGAGCAATTTGTCCAGAGCGACATCAAGAAAGATGAATCCAAAGTGAAGGCCAACGAAGAATAGCGGAAGTGCGCTGTTGAGAATCGACTGTGGACAGTTTGGGGATTCGCGCTGTCCTAGTCGCAGTCGGAAATCACACGGTGTCAGAACTGACAGCCAGGCATTCAGTGTGAATGTGCTGGTGTAGATCCCCTTGTGCAAAATATTCCTAAGGAATATGGCAGAGAGAATGAGGTTGGCTACTCGTGCCCAGCGGCCACCCCAACCGGCGGCGATACATAATCCAAGGCAACCCCAAACGACCAGGGCAAGATAAGCTCCGTACCGAACAATCGGATGCTCCAGCCGAAAGAATA
>JAKVAY010000124.1 GCA_022447185.1 Fuerstiella sp.
AAGCCATGCGGGCGCACATGAAGCATCCCGAGCGACTGATGCGCCCGTTGCAGGGACAGGGCCTGCATATCGAGGACGGCGAGGGGACACTGGTCATGAATCCTAATCCTCGGCAGCTCTCCGAACAGGCATGGCCTGTTTACGACGAAATTAAGGTTGACGGAGACCTCATCGACTGGCAGCGCGCCCGCTGGACAGTGCTCCTTCGACCGCGAATCCTGACCCCCTGGGGGACCGATACTGCTCGCTGTGCCGTGTTGTGGGATGAAGATAATCTTTATGTAGCCTTTGACGTGGTTGACACTGATCTGCAGGGTGGGGTGACGCAGCGGGATGGTTCCGTGTTCAGCGATGACTGTGTGGAGGTTAATATTGACCCTCATGGGGATCGGCCGGAGCAAATGGAAAAGAATGACTACTACTACACCATTACGGTTGGGAACGTCGTCAGTGATGCCTCAGGTCCTCGCGAGGACAAGACGTGGAACAGCGAGTTCCAGCATGCAGTGAAACTTCGCGGAAGTCTGAACAACAGTGAGGACAGCGATTCTGGCTACAGCGTCGAACTTGCGTTCCCGTGGAAGGAGCTCGGAATTGAGCCGCATGTGGGGATGTCTTTTCCGATCGATTTCCTCGTGGGTGATCGGGATGACAATCAGCAGAACTACTACTACGACTGGGCCGAGCTCCGTCATCCTCAGGCACCGGTCAATTGGGGCGACATCAAGCTTGTCGGACGAGCAAAGTAGCGTTTTCGGAAAAACGGCTCGTGCGTGATGGTTTGCTGCGTTTGATTTCTGCGGGAAACAACGGACAGCGATGTCAATAGTTTCCACTGGGAATCGTTATGTTCGGATGATGTAAGGCATTGCTGTGAAAGTAGTTAGGGGGTCATGCTTTTGGGGCGCACACTGAGATCGCCTGCTTTTGTCCCGTTCAGCCGATGAGCCCTTACTGTTTTTTTTGAAGGAATGTTGGGAAATTTATCAAAAAGTGTGTGGATTCTTTCCGGAGTGCCACTTGACAACCTATTTGGAGCTGTATACTGTCAAATGACACCGTAGGATGATGGTGTGAAAGTAGGTCGAATTCAGTGAATTTACTGAATTCAGTGACTGGGAAGAATGGACTCGGGTTGACAAAACGGCCGCAGACGGGTGGTCGGTGCAGAGAGAAGTGAAAGGCGGGCCTTGATCGATGTACGATTGTGGGCACATCGGCATCAATTGGCAATTCAAGAGAAAGGGAGGCCCGACCTTAGACGTTTGCCCGCAGTTTGTGGATGTTGAGTTCCGGTGGCACGCGGATTTTGATGGGTTTTAATTTCTCAATTGTTCAGAACCTCAGTGTCAGCCTTCGTTTGTATTTAAAGTCCTTTTCCAATGTTTAACAAAGGAAGTGACCAGATGCGTCAGCGTAAGAATCGCGGATTTACCTTAATTGAACTGCTGGTGGTTATTGCCATCATTGCCGTTCTGATCTCGCTGCTGTTGCCAGCCGTTCAACAGGCTCGTGAAGCAGCTCGACGGACCCAGTGCCGTAACCACCTGAAGCAACTCGGGTTGGCGTTGCACAATTATCATGACGTGTACGGGGTTTACGGAAGTCTGAGTCTCGTTTGGATTCAAGGTGCCAATATTGGCGCCAATGGTGGTAACACGTTTAGTTGGGTTGGTCGTCTTCTGCCCTATCTCGATCAGGGAAATCTGTACGGCGAAATCGATTGGAGTCAGCCAATGCACTCCACAGCTACGTCGCACATCATGTCGACCACGACTGGCTGGTTTAACACAGCCAACACCAAGATCTCGAATCTTGCTGTCGCCGGAACACCTCTGCCGTTCATGATGTGCCCAAGCGATCCTTCGCCATCAGCCGGTTTGACTGGCGACCGTCCAGTGAATAACACTTGGAACAAGTGCATGAACAACAATGATGCATTGTCTGACGTTACCGCTGGCCTGACGTGCTATGCGGGTGTCACCTCTCGTGACGCTTGGACCACTGCTCCATCAGCGACTTGTCCTTTCCCAGGCGGTCTGTTTGACATGCGATTGGACCACCCAGGTCATCCGACTACGGGCGCAGTCAACAAAGTTCTGAGTGTTGGCGACATCACTGACGGAACTTCTAACGTCATCGTTATTGGTGAAAAATCGCCAAGTTTCCATGGCTTCGTGGCATGGGCAGACCCGGCCAGCGTCACGACGATCCATAACAATGCCATTAATTCGCCTTGGAAGATCTGGGGCGCTCCAACGACATCTGGTGCTGGATACCCATGGGGTGCTGGTTCCAGTAGTTACCACACTGGCGGATGTTTCTACACGCTTGCTGATGGTAGCGTTCAGTTCGTCAATGAGGACATGGACTTGTTAACGTTCCAGGGTCTTGGCGACGTTTCCGATGGTACGCCTCTTGGTGGCAGTAGCAATTTCTAAGAATTGCTGTTGATGTCTGAGTTACTGACAGTCCGGGTTCTTCACAGTTCCCGGGCTGTTTTTGTTTCAGTCGTGGTTGCGTTTACAAACATTGGATTTTTTTGTGGGCGAATGGATGAAGACAAACGACTTGAGATGCAGATTTATCCCTTTCGTGGTGGTTGGTCTGCTGCTGGTTTCCGGTTGTGGTGACGGAGTGGAGTTGCCGGATTGCTCACCGGTTTCCGGACGAGTGACCTATAATGGGGAGCCGATTGGTAAGGGAGTCATTTTAACATATCCTCAGGGTGGAACTCTGACTAAGAACGGAGCCGGCGAGATCGTGGATGGCGAGTACTTTCTGTCGACATATGGCAGGGGAGACGGTGCTATCCATGGTGTTCATAAGGTCATAATCACAAATTACGAAGACACCACCGGTGGTCCGAAAGTGCCGTTTCCGTACGTCGCTATTTCCACGACGCCGCTGGAGATCACGGTCGTCCCATCAGACGAGAATAAAATTGATATCGAGCTTGCAGACCACTTAGAGTAGTTCCGAACTGCTGCAGTTTAGCTTTTTAATATGCTGCTCACGTGAGATTTCGGACGCACGGTTCCGACGACACAGTTTGACAGGCACGCATGCGTATCATCAAAGGTTCTCGCGATTGTCGAACGTTCTGCCGATTCAATTGGCTTTCGTTGCTCTTTCTGATCAGCTTGCTGTGTGGCAGATCGGTGGCGGCGGAACCTGTCGCGCCACAGGGAGCTAGGTCAGCTGGTATTGCTGAACGAATTCCCTGGACGACGTCGCGTATTCGCGGGACGCCGGATCCGCCGTCTCCCTACAGGGCTGCGCGTGTTTTCCCAAACCTGAAGTTCAAGGACCCCACCGTCCTCACGACCGCTCCGGGAAGCGACCGTTGGTATCTTGCGGAGTTGTCAGGGAAAATATTTTCTTTTCCGAACCAGCCGGAGTGCCGTCAGGAAGACGTGGAGTTGCTCTTGGATTTCAAGGAGTTCAAAGAGGACTTTCAGCACGTCTATGGTCTGACGTTTCATCCTGATTTCGAGCAAAATCGTTTCGTCTACGCTTGCTACCTGGGCGGCAAAGAAGGCTTTCACGGCAATGCCCACGTGTCCCGGTTCGAACTGACCAGGAGCGAGCCACCACGTCTTGACCCAGACAGCGAACAGGTGATCCTCACATGGTGGACAGGTGGACACAACGGGGGATGCATCAAATTTGGTCCCGACGGATATCTGTACATCACCACAGGTGACGGTGGTCCTCCTTACCCGATCGATGAAAATAACACGGGCCAGGATATCAGTGATTTCAAGTCGGCCGTACTGAGGATTGATGTTGATCATCAGCAGGACGGCAATGCCTACGCGATTCCCGCGGATAATCCGTTCGTGAACCATGAGGGGGCAGAACCAGCTGTCTGGGCATACGGTTTCAAGAACCCGTGGAAGATCAGTTTCGATTCAGTAACCGGAGATCTGTGGCTCGGTGACGTCGGGCTCGATCTGTGGGAGCCGGTGTTTCTTATCGAGAAGGGTGGAAACTACGGTTGGAGCATTGTGGAAGGTGGACAGTTCATGCGGCCCGATATGGAACCGGGACCGACCCCGATTCGATCGGCTGTCATAGTTCATCCGCGTGATGAAGCTCGATCGCTTACCGGAGGCCGCGTCTACCGTGGTCAAGAACTCAATGAACTGTACGGAGCGTACATTTACAGTGACTACGTGACCGGCAAGGTTTGGGGTCTCCGCTACGACGGAACACAAGTTACCTGGAAACAGGAGCTTACGGACACCTCGATGAAGGTGATCGCGTTTGCCGAGAATCACGAGGGTGACTTATACTTGGTTGATTATGCTGGCGGTACGATTCACGAACTGGCACCCAACACCGCGAAGGATGTCAACCAGGAATTTCCCAGGACGCTCAGTCAGACCGGATTGTTTGCTTCGGTTGCCGATCACCAGATGGCACCAGGAGTCATTCCCTATTCTATCAACGCCGAGCCATGGGCAGATGGTGCGCGAGCAGAACGCTGGCTGGGCATTCCAGAAAGTGGACAGATCGGATTATTCGAGAAGAATAATCCGCTGCTCGAGGACGGTGGCGACGGACGGCAGCTTGTCGGTGGTCGCCCTGCGCTGGAAGGGCGCAAAGGGACATGGAAATACCCGGGCGGTACCGTGTTTGTTAAGAGCCTGTTTCTTAACGTTGCTGCTTCAGAATCTGTCCAGCCATCGAATGACCGACCTGTCGAAACGCAGATTTTGCATCAGGATGACGACGTGTGGAGAGCTTATTCCTACATCTGGAATGAAGACGGTACGGATGCGATCCTGGCTTCGTCCGAGGGAGAACAGCGGAAATATTCGGTCATTGATCCGGATTCGCCTGGTGGAACGCGTCAGCAGACGTGGCGTTTCTCCGGACGAAGTGAATGTATGATTTGTCACTCGAATCGCGCCAGGCACGTGCTCGGCTTTGACGAACAACAGCTTACCCGGAAGCACACCTATGGAGAAGTCGTCGACGATCAGCTTCACACGCTGACGCATATCAAACTGTTTGTCAGCGATCCTGAAGCCAGTCCGTCTCCTTTGCGCTCCCCCTGGGACAATCAGGGGTCAGTGCAGCAGAGAGCTCGAGCTTACCTGGACGTGAACTGTGCGCATTGCCACGGACATGGAGGTGCCGGGACGGCACAATTCCGTCTGCAGTCCGAACTGAAACTGGACGAAACGGGACTGCTGGACAGTACTCTCACTCAGGGAAATTTTGGTATTCGTCATGCTCGGCTGATCGCACCGGGCGATCCGTATCGCTCAGTTTTGTTCTACAGAATGGCAAAACTTGGCCGTGGTCGAATGCCACATATTGGTTCCTGGGTCATCGATCAGCAGGGTTTGCGTCTCTTGTATGACTGGATCGCGGAGATTCCTTCCGTAGATGCTGAAGCAGATGAACTGAGGGAATTGCGCGATCGCCAGCTTGCTGCCATTCAGGACCTCGACTCGGATCGCGGAGATCAGGCTAATTTGATCGACCGACTCGTTCAAACCATTAGCGGTGCTCTGATGCTTGCCGGTCGCATGCGGGATCAGCAGTTGACGACGGATGTCAGTGACAGAATCATGGCACATGTTGCAGAGCTGGACAATCTTCAGATCAGAGACCTGTTCGACGATTTTCTTCCTGAAGACCAGCGAAGAAAACCAGTCAAGCTGAACCCGTCACAGATTCTGGCGATCGGTGGCAATGCCTTACGAGGCGAACAGTTGTTTTTCAACGATTTCCGTCTGAACTGCAAAAATTGTCACCAGATCGGTGAGCGGGGAAAGCAATTCGGTCCTGATCTGACCCGGATCGGCGAGAAGCGTAATCCCCGAGCCTTACTATCAAGCCTGTTAACTCCGTCAGACCAAATTGAAGCGAAGTACGTTTCATTTGTGGCTGTCACAACTGAGGGAAATCTCCACAACGGTTTGCTCACTGAACGATCAAAGGAAACAATTGTGCTCAGGAAAGACAGTCAATCCAAAGAGACGCGTTTGTCGACTCAGGAAGTGGTTGAACTGATCCCGCAAAAAATCTCAATCATGCCTGAGGGGCAGTTGCGAGATATGGCACCGCAGGATATCGCGGATCTGCTGGCTTACCTGAGTTCCCGTCGCTAGCCGGTTAGGCAAATTCAATATCTGCGAATTGCTGAATTCTCCACTGCTGCTTTTCTGAGGCGGCAGGTCAGAATGAGAAAACCGTGTCCCGGCCGGATTGTTCATGACGAAGACGTTGCAGCGCCGTTTGAAGTACGAAACTGTTTTCGATGATCCGGCATATGTCTTGAACCTGGTCGACTACCTTGTGCGCGATGGAAGCTGGAAGGAAGAATCCGCAAGTTACGGATTCTGTGCTGGCAAGCCAGGACTAAAGTTCCGGAGTCGCCCCGCGTCGAAACCATGGGGCTGAACAGACGTTCTTGCCGGATTGGCGGACAATATTTGTGTGTCATTCTCTCCACAGAGCGATCTTTGGGCGTACGTTGATTTGTTTAAAGCTTATAGGCGAACAGTTTTGCCTGAAACATTTTGATTCGCAGTGCCACCGTGCCGCCGATTTTTGAAATGTCGCTGTTGCCGTTCCAAGTCAGGACTTTGTCCGTCTCATCACCGATCAGGCGGTCAAAATCATCAAATGCAAAGCCTGGAATCGGATCAGGATCAGGCGAGACGGCCGTGCGTCGACTGATAAGTTCCACACTGATCCAGCCACCGGCAGCACAGCGATAGTTCATCCGGATCTCGTTTGCCTGACGGTAAATGGTAGGGATCGTGAATTTCCCTTCCGTCTCTGCCTCGATCCCGCAGAATCGGTGAGGTTCCCAGAGTGCGTAGCGAATCTGCCGAGGCCTGTAATACGGTACGAGGTCTTCTCTGTATTTTGTGGGAATGTTGTGTGGCCTCGAAATCCCGGCGTACGGCACGGCCCATCGGCCGTCCGGCAGGACGATCATGCCGCTTCGCCAGGTATGGGCCATGGCTTCTTCACCACTGCCGAGCGGT
>JAKVAY010000125.1 GCA_022447185.1 Fuerstiella sp.
GCTGTTCATCTCACGGGCCGCTTCCAGTTACCGAATCAAAGCTCGACGACTTGCCTGGTTTCCAGGGATTTATCGGCTGCAAAGACAATTCGCAGGCTGGTCATCACTCGATTCTGGTGCGAAGTCATGTCCGTATCGTTACGAATGCAGTCAATAAAGGCCCGCTGTTCCAGCAGTGCCAGTCCGTCATGATCGGGCTCTTCAATCTTGATGACTTCATCTTCCCGAACAAATTCTTTCTCCTTTTGCTCGGCGTAATGCCGGATAATGGTGTTCGCCTCTACGTGATGGTCCTTGTCATCAGATCGCCCCTTCTCCGGGCAAATACTGGCGGCGCCTTTCGGGCCCACAATATCCTTGATGAAGTAAGCCGTCTCGCTCATCATTGGCCCCCAACCCGCCTCATACCATCCGACCGAACCGTCCTCAAATTCCACCTGCAGCTGACCATAGTTACAGATATGCTCCGGCACCAGATCCCAGTTACGACACCCAATGGCGTGAACCCTCACCGGTCGGCTCTGGGCCATTTGATACATGATATCCACGTAGTGAACGCCGCAGTCAACAATCGGTGACTGCACCTGCATGATATTGTAGAGCGTGTCATAGAAATCACCCTTGGTCTGTTGATTCAGATTCATCCGCATGGCCAGCGGTTTGCCCAACTCGTGGGCAATTTCCGTGAACCGGTTCCACGACGGATGAGTCATCAAAATGTAACCAACATACAACTTCCGATTGAGGCGATTGGCCAGGTCGAACAGTTCCTGGCATTGCTCGAGTGTCTCAGCCAGAGGCTTTTCCACGAAGACATCAAGCCCGCGCTGCAGGGCCATGGAAACGTAGTGATAGTGCGAGTCGGTATAGGTACTGATGGCCACTGCGTCGGGCGCCGTCTTTTCCAGGGCTTCCTCGAAATCCGTAAAGCGGGGAATGTCGCCGGACAGGATGCCAGCCAACTCTTCGGAGCTGCTGTAATTCCTCGTGACAATTCCAACGTTCCGAACTCCCTCGATCTGCTCGTAGGCCCTGGCATGCAGCGTGCCCATGAAGCCGGCGCCAAGGCTTAACACTTTTATCTCATGACTCATAAGAGGTCTCCTTGTCAGGTAAATTCACTCTGGTCTGCCCGGTCCTGTGTGATGCCAAAATCGTCTTCCATGAAGTTGTTCTAAAGACATTCACTCGTACAAATACTCGGGGCTCCCGGCATCAGGCGGTCGTATTTCCTGGTTGCCGCCCGTTGATTCAGTTCTGCGTTCAAACTGTATTCCCCACGAAGATTCACCACGCTTGAGCCCGGCGACATCAAGATCCGCTTCGGGACTTCAGCGTACTCATTCTTTGGACGGTGGTGATCTCTGTGTCGATTCAGCAGGACGCTTATTGGGACCATCAAACCATAAAACAGCGGTCGATTTCAAATGACAGGTACTTATCTGTCGGAATACGAGTCGCTGCCTTCCTGGGGACGGGCCAACTTCAGAGAACTGCCGAAATACATGTCGGCACCGCGATGGGGTCAAGTACCGCCTTTGCGCAGCCCTGCGCAAGGGCATCTTGCCACGTACGACCTGCCTTTACCAAAACGAGGTCGTACGTGTTCCGTCGCCATTGATCAGAAAACTGTTGCGTTTCGTTGATCAATCTCATCAACGCGGGCAATGAGTTGTCGCTGCGTCTTTTCAAAAGAGAAAGTACAGAATGCGTCCTTTTGGTGGGCAGGTTTTGTCTAGCCTGCTTCGCCCGACTGATATACGCGATGCGCTCTCCGGCATCAGCAGCTCTGTTTTCCTTTACCTTCCGGTCCGACAACTGTGTGTTGGCGATCGCTGCCGTGTGGACTCATGAAGTGAACGAGCGGGTCGTTCCAGTGTTGACGGGTCCCGAGGACAGCGGGTTTACCTGTTCTTTGGAAAACATCGTGTCGGATTCGATCTCGGCGATCCAGTTCCGAATCGCCGCTTCACAATCGCTGTCGAGATCACCTTTGACCAGTTCCCGCAGAAAACCGGCCGTGCCGTCGTCGGACAGCTCTGCAGATTCGGCGCTGGAAAAACGGCTTTGCGGATCCGGATCGATCAGGCGCCCAATCAGTGTCAACAAAAGCTCGCTGTAGGCGAACTCTTCGGTGGGCAGGATGTGAGGCAGTCGGTCGCTGATCGTGTGTTTGGCCTGAATCAATTGCTCATACGCGATGTTCTCAAACGGGTGAATTCCCGAAATCAACTCGATCAATACGTAACCCAGGCTGGCCAGATCTGAAGCCGGTGATCCGACCTGGCCCTGCAGGACCTCCGGGGCGGCATAGGCCGGAGTGCAGAGACTTCCGTGCGGCGGCCGCCCGTTCTCGTAGGCCGATCCGATGTCCACGATCTTCACATTGCCGCTGCGTTTGAGCATGATATTGGACGGTTTCAGATCGCCGTGCACGATTCCCTCGCGGTGCAGCGCGGCCAATCCCGACAGGCACTTCTTGATGACTCCCACGGCGATCCCGGGTTTGAGCCGAGAGTGTTCCCGGCCCGCCGTGACCACTCCCTGATTCAAAGATCGCCACCGATGTTCGGTCACGTGCCGACGGACTTCCTGCAGCGCATCGGGCAACAGTAAATGTTGCAGGTCGTATCCATCCAACCACTCCATTTCCATCATGTGGATGCGGTCCTGCGTAATCACGTTGTGCACATCGATCAGATTGTCGTGTTGAACCCGAGCCACCTGGGCGGCGACACCTGCCACGCGACGCATTTCGTGCTCGTAGGACTCGATGTCTTTGAAGGCGGCCGGTGAGAAAATCTTCAGCGCCACCGGTAGAGTGAAATCGTCCGAGCCTCTGCGGTGGCTCAAAAAGACCGAACCCTGGCCGCCGCTACCCACCAGTCGAATCAGAGGCCGCTCACTGGACCAGACAACTCGAGCAGTTTCCAGCAGGTGCTCGTAGCACTGTATGAGTTGGGTGTCAGACATCGTTCCCGGAGAACGACGCGGGAGGAGCGGGACCGTCGTCGTTATTCACAGATTGCATCTCATCTACACGAGTAAGAACCACGAGCGTAACAGAAATGCCACCCTGAATAAACGCTGAAGTTTACTTCAGCGACTGTCTGAAGCACCCAACTGGTTTACATCTCGCCACCCTATTCTATTGCAGCACTTTCTATGCAGAGCCTGCGTGCCTGTGTATTCACAGGGTTATGAGACTTCCGCTCAAAATCACACGATTAACGTCGGTCATAATTTGATTTAAAACTGAGCAATCTAAAGAGGCTCAGATGTCATGCAGTGAACATTTGTTCAGAATAACAGGCAGCAGGTACGCGGTCGTCACACAAATGAATTCGGGAACGGCAGATGCCAGGCCGTTTCTTCATTCAGCAACATGGTAAAGTCATTGGCCGCTTTACCGAACGACGGACAGATGTGAAATAACTGCGGTTTCACGCCATATCCTCTCACTGGGTTGCAGATCGTCATCCACGAGGCTGAACATCTCGACATAAGGAAATTTAAGAATGCCACCTCAAGTGATGAACGGTCGGTTCTATGAGTTCTCCAGGAATTCTGCTTCCGAAATCGGACGATCGATCCCGCGAATTCAGGCATTGCATCGCCTGAAACGCGGGCAGGATGTCTACACGCCCGTCGGCAATGATGCGCGAGCACTTGCAAAGGATGTACAGAAAGGAAAAGCCGACTGGGAAGGCTCACACCAACAGAATTTCTATCCGCATTACCATGCCGCAGGCAATCACAACTACGGTCACGTTTTCTATGGTGAGCGCGGATTCCGTCAGGGCCAGAACCGTCGTACATAGTGATCACTATTTTCTTCGGTCTGTGTGAAGAATTGCCCGTGATGTCTGGTATCCAGGCCGTTTCTATTCTTCTGCCCGAATTGTGATCGGCCTGAAACAGAAATCATTCAGACTTTTTTCCTGTGTCTGCCAGTGCTGACAACAGTTCGGTGTTGTTCCCTCAATCGTCCTGAAGCATGATCACCATGAACGCAAACTCACTGAGTGGCAAGACAGCTGTGGTCACCGGTACAACCTCAGGTATTGGTCGAGCCGTCGCCATTATGCTGGCGAACAACGGAGCGAAAGTCTTTGGTGGTGATATTGCACCGGCAACGGACGACGATCCAACCTTCACGGACCTCAATATCACGACGACAAACTGTGACGTCACCGCTGAACAGGACGTCATTGGCTTAGTCGAAATGGCGGCGGGTCACTCAGGAAACATCGACATCCTTGTCAACAACGCAGGTGTCGGTATGGTCAAACAAATCCCTGATGTCAGTGAAGAAGATTGGGATTTTTGCATGGGTGTTAATGTGAAAGGGCCCTTTCTTTGCAGCAAGCATGCCATCAGTTACATGAGTGCCGGTGGGTCGATCATTAACATATCGAGCAATGCAGGACTGCTGCCACGCGCTCACGACCCCGTATACTCGACCAGCAAAGGAGCATTGATTGCGCTGACACGCAGCCTGGCTTTGTGCCACAGCCCCGATCAAATCCGAGTGAACGCTGTGTGTCCTGGCCCGGTAGGTGAAACCGCCATGATGGATCAGGGGCTCCAGGAAACTGGCAATCCCGCTGCTGCCTACCAGGCGACGATCGCTGCCAGCCCGATCGCTCGAGCAGCGGGTCGCATGATTCATGTCGATGAAATTGCGGCTGCTGTACTTTACTTAGCTGGCGATGCAGCGCTCATGGTGACCGGGACCAGCATCGCCATCGACGGCGGCAAAAGCATGGGAGTCCCTCCGACACCATCTGAATCTGACTGACAGAAAAGTTAATTTCCACCCGTCGATGAGGAATCATCTCTCATTGGGGAATTGCGTGTGTGGATGCCAGTGCAGGAACTCGCCATGCGTCTGTATAGCCGCAAACATGCCGGACACCACACCTCCGCGTCCGAGCAGGCGCCCGTGCCCGGAAGGTGAATCAGGTTGAAACCCTTACACCTCTTCCTTGGCATCTTTGTATACAAACGCACCGTCAACACGTAACACTTCGGCGGTCACATATTCGGCCTCGTCCGAAACAAGAAAAGCGGCCGCTTTTCCGATATCGGACGGCATTCCGAGTCGTCCCCAGGGGAGTTTTTCCCCTTCTTCACGAAGTCGCTCTTCACCGAAGGTCTCCTGTTCGCCAGGTGTATTGATCCACCCGGGTTCAATGCAGTTGACATTGATGTGATGCGGAGCCAGTTCAAGGGCAATGGTACGGGCCATGTGGTTGAGGCCCGACTTGGCGGCATTGTATGCAACGCAGGGCGAGTAGGGCATTGTGGCGTGAACACTGGAGATAAACAGCATTTTGCCGCCCCCACCCCGTTCGACCATGTGTCGGGAGACAACCTGACTGATGTGAAAGCCACCAATCAGTGTGCCGGCAATGACCCGCTCGAAGTCATCCGGATCGAATTTCAAATACTCACACCACAGAATGTTGGCAGGATTGCTGACCAGGATGTCAATCCGTCCCTTGGCTTCGACAGCTGACGACACAAGTCGCTCACATTCCGCTCGCTCAAAAACATTTGCCTCGATAGCAGTTGCCGATGGGCACAGTTCCCGGATTTCTTCAAGGGTTCCCGCCAGATCCTGGCCGTCCGGGCGGTCATTGATAACAAGGTCTGCTCCTCGCCGTGCCAGTTCTATTGCAATTCCTTTACCAATCCCTCGTCCGGCTCCGGTGACCAGCGCTTTTTTCCCCTGTAAACTCATAACGACTCCCACTGACGAGTACCAAAATCCAAAACACAGCGAGCGTCGGTATGTTAAACCCCAACGATCATCCGTCCAGCCTCACCCTGCTGGTGCAAACCAGTGTTCACAGGTCTCGCAGCGTGCGCCGTGTTTCCCACTCTGCCAACCGTCCCGAGGACGGCCGCTGAGACTTCGGTATCTCTGAGTGGAAATACACCAACTCATCACCAACGAACGGACCGAAGCGGGATTTGCCGTGCAACTCACGCCACTGAGCCGAATTCATCCGAACAACTTGACTTTGATATTGCAGACAACTACCAACCACACTTGGATATCGCAGTTGCCACCCATAACCGCATCCAAAGTCCTTGGTCTTTAACTGACCGGATCTGTACTACGGTTGACCGAAGGGAAATCTCGTGTCTGACATCGATCCGTTGACCTGGTTTATCATCATTGTCGTTCTGCTGGGAACGATGATCGTGTTGGCTATCTTTGCACAATATGCCAGTCTCTGGCTGCAGTGCAAAATGACCCGTGTCCGGATCTCGCTGCTTCATCTCGTCATGATGCGCTTGCGCAAGGTCAATCCGGTCGTGATTGTTCGATGTATGATCATGGCCGTCCAATCCGGCCTGTCCAAGAACAATCCGCTCAACCCCGGGGAACGCGAAGCACATTATATCGCGGGCGGAAACGTCCCGAATGTTATTCGCGCGCTCATTGCATCACAGAGAGCGGACATCAATCTGGACTGGCAGACTGCTCAGGCCATTGACCTGGCTGGACGCGACATTCTGGAAGCCGTGCGAACCAGCGTGTATCCGAAGGTCATTGATTGCCCGGACTCCGGCAACGCGGCTGCAACTCTCGACGCG
>JAKVAY010000126.1 GCA_022447185.1 Fuerstiella sp.
ACTGGTGGGCAACAGGACACGGTCAGGAGATGAAACTGGGACCGGGTCTGCAACCGCTCATGCCGCACCGCGAAAACATCACCGTGATTGACGGGTTGTTCAATGCCCAGTCGGTCAGGAACTCCAGCGTCCATCTGGGGCGGATGCCCAATCTGTTGTCTGGTGCCTGGGTGAGTCTTGATCAGAGTGACATCCGTGTGGGGCAAACCATGGATCAGCTGATGGCGCAGCGGATTGGTCATCAAACGGCCATTCCCGGTCTGGTGTTGGGGATCGAACCCACAGAACTGCGGCTGGAAGACGGTTTGTCAATGATTTACGGTTCCTGCATTTCCTGGGGATCTGCAACCCGGCCGGCTACCAAAGAGATTTATCCGTCCCGGGTGTTCGATTTGATCGTGGGTCATGGTGGCGATCGTCAGCTTGACCGCAGCATTCTGGATCAGGTGCTGGAGGACGCACGGTCACTGCAACCTCGGATTTCACCGACGGACCGTGTCAAACTTGATGAGTATCTGGAATCAATCCGCGACATCGAAAAACGAATCGATCGGGCTGCCGATGACGGGCGGCTTGAAGGCTGGAATCCGGCGCTCACCCGTCCGGACATGACTCGTCCGGCAGACGCACTCCCCCAGGACGTGCCGGAGCACATGAAGCTCATGCTGGATCTGATTGTGCTGGCGTTCCGCATGGATCGTACCCGGATCGCCACATGTATGCTGAATAATGATCTGTCGCAGATGAACTTTGGATTTCTGGATGGCGTGCACGGCAGTCTGCACCTGGATCTGACACACAACGGTCGTGATCCACAGCTTGAGGCGATGTATTTGAAAACCAATCAGTTCCACGTGCGGCAGTTCGCGTATTTGCTTGAGCGCCTTCAGGCGGCCGACGAAGGCGGCCAGTCGCTTCTGGACAGCTCCTTACTGTTGTTGTGTTCGAATCTGTTTGACGGTGACAAACATCAGGCCGACCGGATGCCAATGGTACTGGCCGGTGGCGGTGGCGGGTCGCTGAACCCCGGTCGTGTGCTGGACCTGCTTGACCGGCCCGAAGACGAACGTCGCGCATGCAGCCTGTACCTGTCACTCCTGGACAGGATGGGTGTCACTCTGCCTGAATTCGGGGATAGTGACCGGCGTCTTGATGATCTTTGATTTGTCCGGCAGCCGTGGACGGAATCTGTTCCGGGCAGGGAAGTGGCAGGACGGTCACGGAGTGGGCTGTCACCACCGAAAGCGTGCTACTACTGAATACCGGGCTGTTACTACTGAGTACACAGTGCAACCCATTCAGCAGGTCTGTGACAAAATCAGGTCTACACGTCGGGGTGACCGAGCCCCGACAGATAGGTGAGTGTTTCGTTCAGTGAGACCACGTCAGCGAATCGGGCCTGGATGTCATGCAGCGTAAACTCGTGACAGACGGCCGAGCGATCACCAACACAGTCACGAACGATTATCGGCCGGAACCGATAGCTCTTCGCATCCGTGGCTGTCGCACGGATACAGGCACTCGTGCTGCATCCGGTAATCAGCAACGTATCAACCTGATGCTGGATCAAATACGGCGCCAGATGGGTTCCAAAAAAGGCGCTGGCGTTTTCTTTTTCAAGGACCAGGTCTTCAGGCTGAGGTGTTACTCTTTCGTCGATCTGACACGCGCGCTCATCCCATGATCGAAAATCGGGCGATACATCAGCCGCCGATTTAAAAGGACGATCACCACCCTGGTTCCGGTACGGCGAGGTGGTGTAAATGACGGGCAGTTTGCCGCGTCGCCCGGCATCAAGCAGCCTCCGTGTTTCCTCAACGGGTCCGTCAAGTCTTGCGCTGCCACCCGCATAGGCGTCATCCGTCCAGCCATAGGCGAAGTCAACGACAACGATCGCCGGCTTCGACCCGAATCCAAATCGATCCTGAAAAACGCCTCTCTGATCGTAGTATTCCTCAACAGTCTGCAGTGCTTCGCTGAGCAGTCGTCGGGCGTCTTCATCGGAGTTCATCATATTTTGTTGTTCACTCCTGAGAGTTTGCTGAAGTATTCAGGGACTACCAACAGCAGAGACCTGGGTGGCAATTTTGTCGATGTCGGCACGCATCCCTGCCTGAGGATATTTGTGCGGCAGAAGCGACCAGGTCTCAGTAAAGGAAGCTGACTCACCCGGGGTGAGTCTCTCGCGCGGACCGATTGGTTCGAGTTCACACATCTCTGCATCCGGATACCAGATTGATATCGTCAGCCCCGCTACTTCGTTGTAGACGCGATTCGGAAACGTAGAAAATTGTTTGACGAACATCACGTCATTTTTCATCAGATAAGCGAACCATCCGGCGTAGCTGTCCATTCCAAGCTTTGGAAACTGCGGTGCGGAAGTAATCTCCAGGAAATTACTGTCTACATGGATGTTGGGATCGCTCGGCCGATAGTTAATCGCTGTTCCCGGTCCGTACATCACGTAACTATTGGGAAATCGGCTCGGTTTCGTGAGTGGAATGACGCAGATTCCACCGCCGAGAGCAAACGTTCGGCTCCAGTGGCAGTACTCTTTTGTTTCGTTCGAGATATTCCTGATCGTTTGTGTGCATGCCAGGCTCGAAGAATTTGCTGCCAGTTCAAACTCTCGGATCAGCTGTACGCCGGTTGCCTGATCTTTGACGCTGGTCAGACGTGCCGACCGAGGGCCGGTGATACGCCCCGACCAGCGGCCTGACCAAAGCCGGGGATGTCCAGGGATCGTCTGCTCCGGACCAATGTCAAACCGGCCCGCCATCATGGAGCCGCTCTGTTTTCCTGAATCAAGCGTCCAGCCTTCATCACCGGAAGGCAAATAAAGCGCAGCCTTTCCATTGATTGAATACTGCAATACTCGTCCACCTGCGGCCGGACAAAGTACCGCCATCGTTGTCTGATTCTCCAGAAGGATGCAATCGTCATACCCGTAGTAGCGGACAACTTTGGCACCAGGCTCCAGCGACTGAGCCACGGGGGACACAATCTGACAACTCACACTTACCAACAGAATGATCCACAGTGTCATTGGCTTCATCGGTTGAGTCCCTTTCAGCATTCCGGTTGACTTGCCAGGAAGACGGTCCCCTGGGGCCTCAACATGGTCGCCATTATGCAAAAGGCTTCAAATCTGTAAATCGTCTGACCGTTGCGGCATATCCGGCTTCCAACACGGCTACCTGGCAATTGCGGGAGCCGCCTTGAGGCTTCACTGGACCGGCAAATTCAAACACACTAGCGGCCGTCTGGTTCATACCTGGCCATTGCCGCGTACGTCCCCATGAAGCCAAAAACTCAATCAGATACTTTCACGAATTTTCTGCTCAGCCAAACATAAATTTGCCCGCTCTGGAAACAGTTTCACAGTGAAAAGAAACCCATTTTTTGCACCAGTGCGTGACTCTGTGTGGGTATTACGGATCGTCTGTCTTTTGTGAATTAGCCTGACTTTGCGCATCTCATAAATTCTGAGTGAAGTCTGTTGATTCCTGACAGAGCTTCACATCCACCACGCTAACAGGTCAAAGTATTGGAAGGTTTGACGACCGATACACAACACCGGTAACTGTTTGCGCCCGCCTGGTTCCGGCAATTGTTGCCGGAATTTATATTTCAACGCTGACGGTCACATCACGGTTGATGTGAAAGTCCCAACACAAGCATGAAATATAAACAGGACTCTTGAAGGCGGTACACGCAACAGGCAACACGCAATACGCGTCAGGGAGGTTTCGATGTTGAATCAATCATGGAAGACAGTTCTTGCGAGTGCTGTCATCATTGGAGGCTGCTGCTTTTCTGCGCCTTCATACGCCGGCGGACTTTTCTCCGGTTCAGGTAATCTGCTGACCGACCAGCTGGCAAAAATGAGCTGCTGCGGTGAATCGGCATGCGGGGACGAGTCATCGTGCTCACTTGCCGAATGCGGTGAGGGTTGCTGCGCGACCGGTGCCGGCGGGATCACATTCGGTGGCTGGACCCAGGTAGGCTATCACAATGGCGGGGACGGTGTGTTTAACGATGAATCAGGCAGCATCAACCTGCATCAGGGGTGGCTTTATGCCGAAAGAGTGGCTGATGGTCGAAATGGTCTTGATTTTGGTTTCCGCGCTGACGTCATGTACGGTATCGACGCAGACGAAACGGATTCAAGTGGCAACAATCCTGGCAATTGGGATTACAGAAACGGATTCGACCACGGCCCGTACGGCTTTGCACTTCCTCAGTTGTACGTTGAAATGGCCAGTGGTGACTTAAGCGTCAAGGCCGGTCACTTCTTTACAATCATGAGTTATGAACGGGTGACTTCTCCGGACAACTTCTTCTACAGTCGTTCCAGATCTCTGGACTGGATTGAGCCTCAAACTCATACGGGTGCCCTGGCCACCTATGCTGTGTCTTGTGACACCAATGTTTATGCCGGGTGGACCTTGGGTTGGGACACCGGTTTCGACCAGCGTGACGGTGGCAGCAACTTCCTTGGCGGTTTCAGTACGGCCGTAACGGATAATGCGACTTTCACCTACGTCACCAGTGCCGGGAACCACGGCAGGGATGGAGAAGGTTACGCTCACATGCTGTTGCTCGATGTTGCCGTAACATGCAAACTGAACTATGTGATTCAGAGCGACTTCGAGGATGTGGTAGAGGATGGTGAAACTGACAATGACGTGGCAATCACTCAGTACCTGTTTTACGACGTAAACGATACATTCTCTGTGGGTGGCCGCTTTGAATGGATTGAAGAACGGGACAGTGATGGTGACTGGGGCAGTCAGTTCCAAACGACTCTGGGCGTGAATGTCAGGCCCACAGACAACATCGTCATTCGTCCTGAAGTTCGGATCCAACCCGATACCGATAACAATAATGGACACGAAAAAACGGTGTTCGGCGTCGACGCCATTCTGGTCTTCTAACAATATGCCTTGGAGCATAGTCGGACCAGGAGTTTAAAACTGAAAACGCCCGTCTGCCTGTAACGGCAGGCGGGCGTTTTTGTAATTTGTTTCAACGAGGCCATCCCAAAATCGTTACTTGGCCAGTACGTCGGTTCTTTCTTTCGTGGGTGGCCTTCGGCTTGTATGTAAGCATCCTGCTTCTCGTCCTGCGGACTTCGCAAGGGGGTATTACGGTCTGCCGTCAGGCCTGGAGTCTGGCCACACGGAATGGTGTCTGCGAAACGAAGCGCGGTGATTGATGCCCGTTGTGTTGCGCAAACACTCACGTCTCGGGAAGCTGCCTCGCACAATCGGGTGTGGGACTGGAATGTGCCCGGTTAATGAACCATCATGCGGCGACTGTGGAACGAAGCCAGTCATGCGAAGTGACATTGTCTCACAGTCAGTCTGTCAACTCATTTATATTGATCCACGATTGGTCCAGTGGTGACCGAGCCGCCCGCTGCCGTTTTGCGACTTGTTGATATCACGAAGACATATCCCGGTGTCGTCGCTGTCGACTCCGTGTCGTTCGATCTGCGGAGTGGCGAGGTCCACGCGATCGTGGGTGAAAATGGTGCTGGAAAAAGTACGCTCATCAACCTGATTTCCGGAGTCCTCCAGCCTGATTCCGGCATGGTGTTGCTGGATGACCACGAAGTCAGACTGACGAATCCTGCTGAAGCTCGCAGACGCGGCATCGTGACAGTCCATCAGGAAGCCGAGCTGTTTCCCACGCTGTCGATTGCTGAGAACAGGGGCTTGGCGCTGGGGCTGCCGACAGGACGATTCGGTCTGGTCGACTGGAAGGCCGTGCGAGACTCGTCGCAGGCCGCTGTTGACCGGATCGGCGAGCCGATCGATGTCGATGCACCGGCGGATCGACTGAGTGTCGCCCGCCGCCACATGATTCAGGTGGCCGCGGCGGTGACTCAGGAATCACGCATTGTGATACTTGATGAGCCGACAAGCGCTCTGTCCACTGCAGAATCCGAATGGCTGTTCACGCAGATCACACGACTCAAAACGGCAGGTGCCGGGATCATCTACATCTCGCATCGGCAGGACGAGATTTTTCGACTGGCCGATCGGATTTCCGTACTTCGGGACGGACAGGCCGTGTGGACCGGAGCCAAATCGGAACTGAACAGAAACCGTCTGGTGGAATTGATGGTTGGCAGAGACCAGCCAGCTGCAGCAAACCCGAATGTTGATACCGCACAGCATCAAAAGCAAAAAACTGTTGCCGCAGATCCTCTGCCAGCGAGGCTTCAGATCAAAGGGCTGAGCGATGCAGACGGTCAGGTCCGTAACGTGAGTCTTGCCGTGGCCGCCGGCGAAGTCCTAGGAGTGTATGGACTGGTGGGGGCCGGGCGTACAGAACTGGCACACTGTGTGTTTGGGCTGAAACCGATTGCCGCCGG
>JAKVAY010000127.1 GCA_022447185.1 Fuerstiella sp.
CCGGAAGCGGGCAGCTGTTGGGCAGCGGACAAACGCAGACAGCCAGTATCAAAGCGCATGAAATTCGACTGGCATCAACTGGGGGGGTTGGAAAACAGGATCAGTCACTGCATGCCAGTGTGGACGGACTGCACGGAGATTTTCCACTGGCTGGTATTCATCTTCTTAATGACCGAGCACTTCAGATCGGGGATCTGACAGTTGTCGATGACAATCTGCTGGTTGTGGCTGAGGGAGCTGTCACGATCGACGGCCCGCTGGTTGCCGATGGAGGTGGAAATTTGAGCATCGTGGCAAACGGGTTGTCTGCGACTTTGCATGTGCAGGCGCCCGTACGAACCTCCGGAGGCGACGGAAATATCAATTTGGTGGGCAGCGGCGGAGTCGAGCTCGATACGCAGTTACAGTATCACGTGGGCACTTCTACCTGGGATGATTTCATTCGTCAGGCCGGTCCGGCCGGCTACTGGAAACTGGATGAAGCCTTTGGAACCGTGGCCTCCGAAGCACTGGGGCGAGACCTCGACGGGTTTTACGCCGGGGACGTGACTTTGAATCAGTCCGGTGCTGTCCGCAGCGGTTCACGGAACTCCGCAATTGATTTTCCAGGGAACAATGGAAGCGGTAATACCGTTTCCATTGCCGACGACGCCCGTCTGTATGGTGGCAGAACGCAAACCGTGACCGGGTGGTTAAAGGTCGATTCACTCGCTGCGGACTGGCAGGCCATTTACTTCAAGGGAGATGCTGGCGCCGGCACAACTGACTTCACAAATAACGGTGATAACCGGGAAAACGTGTTGTGGGTAAATACCAGCGGCTACCTGCACTACAACGTCGCACTGGACGACGGTGCCGGTCAGCGAGTTGTTAATTCTCCGACCGGACTGATTCAGGCCGGCCAGTGGTATCACTTTGCAACTGTGGTAGATGCTTCAGCAGGGAATCAGAAACTATTTGTGAACGGGGAATTGGTTGGCAGTGGAACGATTCCCAGTACGCGCAATATTCACAATACGTCAGGTGCGTGGCGTTTGGGGAACAGCCCGTCGGGTGAATCCAGTTTTAATGGCGCATTAGATGACTTTGCTGTTTTCAACAAAGTACTGTCTGCGGAGCAAATTAAACGACAGTATCTGGCCGGCGTGAATGCGACAGGAGCGGTGACGTTCGCTGAGGCACAGGATTTGGCCGAACAGCGAGACGGCTGGCTGGCTGTACTTCACAATGAAGAGATGGCGAATGCGGCCAGTACCGTGGTGGGGTCTCAAAGCGCTTTAGCCGGCGGAACCGACGAAAACCATGAAGGCGACTGGCGGTGGGTAGGTGCACCCACTGTGACTGATGAAGGGATTGCCTTCTGGCAGGACAACCAGACACAAAATGATCTGGTGCAATACTGGAATACAGCCACTGGTGAACCCAACGGCGGCATCAACGAAAATATTCTGGAAATTGAATCGGGGACCAGAAAGTGGAATGACCTTTCTTCCGACGCAGTCCGCAGTGGATATTTGCTGCAGGTACCAACCGTTTATTCTTCCGGTCACGGTCAGGTCGTCATTAATGCGGGGACCCAGTATCGCGACGGTCAGCTCAGCGTCGGAAACACTGGTGCATCCATCACGATGAAAGATGGTGTATCGGTCACCAGTGAATACGGGAACCTCGTACTGCTGGCAGCATCCGATGTTCTGCTGAGCAATCTGAAAACGGAAACGGATTCTCAGGGGGCCGGTGGCAACGTCCTGGTCGTCGCCGACTACGACGGCGTTGGCGGCCAGGTGGCAGACGGGACCGGCAGCATCCGCGATCACTTAAGCGGGGATCTTATTAACATTAAAGCGAATGGTGTGATTCTGTCTGCTGAAGGCGGGGGCAACAGCAGCGGCCTGGGTATTGGCCTGGTCGAACAGCCGTTGCTCACTGATGTTGTTACGCTGGCCGCCACCACTGATTTAGGTGATATTGCCATCGATAATCAGGGTGACTTGACCATTGGTGTCGTGGACATTCAGCTCACTGGTCTGTTGGCAGACGTGTTGAACTGGAGAGACATTGTGCCGGTCTCCCAGCTGCCCGCGAGGATCAGTGATCTGGTGGATTCGGTGGAGACCGGTGCGGTTGTTCTTGAGCCTGGGCAGTTTCTGATGGGCGGTCTGTCAATCCTGGATTCTGACAGAGGGAATACAGGTCGACATGACATTAGTGTGAATTCCTCGGACAGCCTGACGGTGACACCGGGGATCCCCGTGGTGAATTTGGATGCGGGGTCCATCATCCTAAGTTCCCTGCGGGACGCCGAACCGAATTCCCCGGCAACGTTTGAAGTGATTCCAGGAAACTTTACGTGGGAGGAAGCACAGGCAAACGCTGCGGCCAGAGGCGGCTGGCTGGCGAACATTACATCTGCAGAAGTT
This sequence comes from Fuerstiella sp., assembly GCA_022447185.1. Lineage (GTDB taxonomy): Bacteria > Planctomycetota > Planctomycetia > Planctomycetales > Planctomycetaceae > S139-18. The sequence continues at coordinate 2,421 of JAKVAY010000127.1, forward strand.
CAGGACTACATCAATAACAATGTGATTGCCGAGATTCGCAGTGACATCACGAGCCCCGGAATTGTGGTGACTCCGACTTCGCAAAACAGCCCTGCTGCCGAGCAGTCACCCAATGCGATCGACAATAACGTCAACACCAAATACCTGAACTTCGACAAACTGAATGCGGGTTTGACGATCACAACAGGAGGTGGAGTTGTCGCTGGACTGACTCTGACGTCTGCCAATGACGCACCCGAACGCGATCCGCGTCGCTATAAACTCGAGGGTTCAAACAATGGAGGGGTCTCCTTTGACCTGATTTCAGAAGCATCAATTCCCGCGTTTTCCGGTCGCTTTACGCCTCAAACCGTCAATTTCTCCAATGAAGATTATTACAGGACCTATCGATTAACGTTCCCTGAAGTGGCTAATTCGGCTGCCGCGAACAGTATGCAAATCGCCGAAGTCGAACTTCTGGGTGTCAATCGACAGTACTGGACGGGCGGTGAAAAAGGTCCGGCGTTGGGTTCAGATTTGATTTTTGACAGTTTTGAACCGACCAGCACATCGGCGTCGAGTCGCTCTGCGGGCAATTCGCTCACGACTCAGATCACTACTGCTGTCGACACCCTGATCGGTAGCATGGAAGTCTTGAATGAGATGAGCACAGGGGGCTTCCTGAAATTCCTGATCTTCGATAACGCACGGAATCTGGTGTTCCAAACGGATCCTCTGGCGTTTGCTGCGGACACTCCCGGACAACCATCATGGAAAAAGTCTGCGGAGTTTGCATTCAACCTGGAAGCAGGTGCGACTTATAACATCGGTGCCATTTCTGACTCAGCGGCAAAATGGAATTACGATGTCATTCCTACCTCCCAAAATGGAATCAGTTCGGTATCCCGGAACGTGAATATTTCAGGGTTTACCAGTCCGCAGTTTTATTCATTCTTTTTCGGGGTTGACGGGGCCACTCGGTTGTACGCACCAGCGTCGGCCGGGCAGGCGGCAAGTATCGCTGATGGCTGGAATTGGGTAGACGTTGATGAAACGGTTTCTTTTGACCGGTTCGGATACACAAACTGGAATGCAGACAACCCTGGCGATGATTCAGATGGAGGGGTTGCACTGTATGCAAATGGGAAATGGGCAGACGTTCCGCAGGCAGAGCGTATGAGCTACATCCTGCAAAGGCCGGTACCTGGTGAATTAAACATCAACACACCAGTGTTCTCGTCCGGCGGACAGGGCAACGTGTTTTTGTATGAAGGGTATCGGTCGTTAAGAATCCCGGTGCCTTTAAACGAAAACAGTGACGTTTCCTACTATCATTTGAATGTCGCCGGCGCGTTGCAGGAAAATGGTGTTGTTCAGTTGAGCCTTTCAGCGAATCAGGCAACGAGTCCTTCTGCTGCCGTGGCATCGGTTGCAGATCTCGCGGCTCGTTCCGTGAAATCCCAGGCAAAAACAGCAAAGAAAGGGGCGCCCACGCTGCAGAAAGACGGTTCTTTTTCAAAGAACAGTATCGCTTTTGTGGGTGATGATGCTCTGACAGATTCCGTCACAACTGCTCCCGATGACACAGCAGTCGGGGCGGGTGTGCGTTTCTTCTGGAACACGGATAAACAGTTGCGAGATGCTGCCGGTTATGAAGACGGCACGCTTTTAAGCGACGCAGAATTTCGGGTACCTGACAGCGGAACTCGCACCTTCTATCTGCGTGTGCTGTATCCGGACAACAGCTACACGGATTATCAGAAAACGATCACGATTCCTGATGTCGCACCGGAAAATCTGCAATTGCAGTTTCAGGAGACACCGGTGGCGCCCGGTACCGAGCAAACTCTGGCGGGAACATTCAGCGACACGGGCATCAACGATCAACATCGAGTGCAAATTGACTGGGGGGACGGGAGCCCCGTTGCTGATTCTGTACTACTGGCAGGCATCCGCAGTTTTGAGGAAACTCATACCTATAGCACAGGCGGAAAATACGAAGCCACAGTTACCGTTACGGACACAGAATCGGGTGAAAGAACGGTCTCGCAAAGCACCTTTTATGTTACTGGTGTGGGTTTGGCGAATGGCGTACTGAGCATTGTCGGTACGGAAGCCGCCGACACAGTCGTGGTCAGTATCGACGAGAACGAAATCAGCGTCTCAGCAAGCCTGGATGAGCCGGCTCCTTCCGTACAAAGTTTTGCAACGGAGGATATTCAGCAAATTAGCTTTACAGGTTTTTCCGGTGATGACACGTTCATCACCGAAGGCGAATACCCGATTGATATGCACGTGTTTGGTGGACCTGGTGATGATTTTCTGGTCACAGGATCCGGTGAAGACGTGGTGACAGATCTCAATGGCAACAACGACATTCGCACATCGTACGGGGACGACACAATCCTGACAGGGCCGGGGAACGATCAAATTGAAAGTGAATCAGGAGACGACACTATTCGTGACCTGGGCGGTGACAATCGGATTGATACCGATTCCGGTGCGGACACCGTGCTGACTGGAGATGGAAATGATGAGATCTTCACGGGGACAGGCAATGATATTGTTCGCTCTGTAGGCGGTGACAATACGATTCAGGCAGGAGCCGATAATGACACGGTGGAAACAGGTGCCGGGGACGATGACATCGTCACGGAATCGGGGAATGACACAATTATCGACCTTGGTGGAGAAAATTCGTTAAGTCCCGGTCTGGGCACGAATCACGTATCTGTACTTTCCGCCGACAGTGTGATCGAACAGCGGTCGCCTAACGATCAAGCGACTGTTATCCAGCCAGAGCAGTTACAACCTGTCAAACTACCCAGCGAAGATCCATTGACGGCCCGGTTTGCCTGGCTTGGTGTTCCGTTCGCGGACGGTTTTCAGATTCGCGTCGACGATGGAGACACTCAGGATGAAGTGCTGCGAACGTTCACAACCGCTTCGGAGTTTGCGACCCCGAATGAATTGCCCGATGGAAGTTACACTTTCGCGATTCGGCCTGTGCGTCTGATTTCGGATCAGTTTGTGATAGCGGGCGACTGGACAGAACCTGCAGAGTTCGAGGTTGATTCCACGGATGGAGCACCGTTGGCCAGCATCGCGGGTCGTCACCTGTTCTATAACGATTCGCGGGTTGATGATCCGGGGCAGACCGGTGACTCGGCTGAGAATACGAATGCGGACGGAGCGATTGCTACTGACAAAGCGGCTCTGCAGTCCGGCACGACAGCCACATTTGCCAACTACAGCAACTACAGTCGCGGCATCAACGGCATCATGGTGGACATCGCCGACGCGGCGGGAACGATCACTTCGGCCGACTTTGAATTCAGGGTTGGTAACACGGCCGATCCATCGGCATGGGCGGTTGCCCCTGCCCCGAATGGATTCGCCGTTCGTTCGGGAGCCGGTGCGAATGGTTCTGACCGCGTGACATTCACGTGGGCGGACGGCGTCATCAAAAATCAATGGCTGCAGGTGACGGTCAAAGCCAATGCAAATACTCGCTTGGCCACAGATGACGTGCATTACTGGGGCAATCAGGTGGGCGAAACAGGAAACAATGCCGCGACGACCGTCAACTTCGACGACATGCTGCTGGTGCTGGACAACCCCAGTGGCTTCACACCCGTCCTGATCAACAATCCATTCGACATCAACCGTGATAGCCGTGTGAACATTGATGACGCGATGCTGGTCATGAACAATCTCAGCGGTTTCAGCTCGCTGCTGCTGTTTAATCCTCCCGCGCCGCCACCGCCGTCGGCAGATTCCACGGCGTCGGCGCTGGTGGAAGTGGCGGACACAACCGCCGCAGAAGCGGTACCCGTTCAGCCTTTAATGCCGGCGACCACCGCGCGGGATCACGATTCTTCTTCGACCCAGGACCCTGACGAGCACCAACGACACATTTCCCAAAAGACGCCGGCCTCTGT
>JAKVAY010000128.1 GCA_022447185.1 Fuerstiella sp.
GAACGGGATGTCGAGCGACTTAAGAGCCATCCCCAGAACCATGTTCAAAAACTCTTGAGTCGATGAACCGGGGTTGTCGCTGGTCAGGAACTTAGCATCATCGCCGGGGTCCATCTCTAATTTGATCGGCCCCTTCCCAAAAGACACATCGTATCCGTCCCCAGTTTTAGTGTGTTCACCCATTCCATCAGACGAGGTATCAGTGATCACCATTGCAAACAGTTGCTCAACTTTGAGTTTTGCAAGTGCGTAGTCAACACCCTCGTAACAGTCTCGGTACGTGTTAAACGCAGCAGCGAGCGGACTAATTCCCCTGACTTGATCAAAACGATCAAAGAACGCATGTTGCAAGATTGCACTGGAACGAACCTGCTTCTGAAACTCATACTGCCCAGCAGTTGAACGCTTGTGAAGACCCCAAGCTAACGCACGACCTTCGCTGTTAACCTTGCACCCATTCATCCAAGAATGATTGACTGATCGATCTGGCGGATCTTGAATCAAATCGCCTTCAACCGGCTGAAGCTTGCCACTTGATCGCTTAATCAGAAAGACATCACCGTCGATGGTTCGGCGAGCTTCGGCCATGCGAATAATACGAGAAAACGGATGCCGGCCCGCAACGTCACAGTTTGCAGGTCGATCCCATTCTCGCATGAGTTTTTCAAGGGTGTCGTCAAATTCATCAACACCAGTACGTGACTGGAAGTTGAATTGACTGACATAATCCAGATGCTTCCGGACAGCCCACGCGACTACTGAATAGTTTCGATTCAGGTCGCGACCAGTACTGACCAAAGCTTTTCGGTCACGATGCTTGAGCTGTTCCTCTTCATGTTTCAGGACAGACGATGCAGCTTTGCGTTTTCCACTGGTCTTAATCGCGTCATAACCACTGGAAAAGAACGAACCCATTCGCGTTGATAAGTCAGACATTAAAGGCATTTACATGCTCCCTGAAATATCAAAGCTCGACCAGCGAGGGCGAGTCTGGACGCCTTCTTCGGCGATCTGAATCTGCCGGCGAAGCTCTGCCAACTCAGATCGCAAATCACGCATGTTCGCGAAAGTCGTCGATTGACCATCGACCGCTGTTTGCATTAAACCGGCCTGGACAACCGATTCAAGATCGTCGGCAGCTTGTTTCATTTCTGCGAGAGTTTGCGGCATTTGAGCATCCTCAAAAGACAATACAAAACATGCAAGGGGCTAAGACGCGCCCTTGGGGCGAGACTTAGGGTTTAAATATTCAATAAATCTGTACTTATGGCCACAATTTGCACAGTTGCAGTAGTTCCACTGGACCACCGTATAACGGATATTCCCTGGCTGAAGTGTTCCATTGATGTGCCGTTTAACTACTGACTGTTTTTTTGTGCGGTCAGTACAAGAGCATTTGGGGCAAGCTGCCGGCCTCACGTTGACACAGTCAACACGAGCCTTTGTAGTTTTAGGTTTCTTTGTTGTCGCTTTTTTCGCCATTAGAGATATGCAACCTTTTTCTTTCGAGGTCTAGCAGGCTCGACTGGCTCTTGTGCAATCAAACTACACCCAAGCATTGACGCTGCGGCATGGCACCCGACCAAGCAGTCAAAAAAGTGATTGTCCTGCTGACGAGAGTTCGCCCATTCAATCACTCGGTTCCCGCTGGCAAGATCTTCCACTTCTGTCGGCTTCTCAGCAGTTAATTGATCTGCAAACATCTGGTGATGGCGTGGAGTACTCTTGTACAAATCCACTGATCCAGAGTCGTCCGAAGGTGCTTCCAACCGCCGCATCGAAAAAGTTTTCCAGTGATTCACGTCAACATGCACTGATCGTGAATTGTCACGGTTCCGCACGACCTTCCAGTAAGTACCAAACCGCTCATTCTTTTTCGCCTTGCCGTTGCACAGTGGCTGATTGCTTGCCCGAATACCTCGACCTTTCGACGGCATTAACACTGCTGAAAAATCAGACCGGCGACAAAATGATCTCACAATCTGTGTATGCTCACCGTCGCCTTCGTCAACCAAGATCCGTTCAGGCTGGAACTCTCCACCTGTTTCACCCTTCCAGTTTTGCATCATGTGTTTGGTGCAGTCTTCCAGTCCACGCAAGATCGCTGCTTCCAGTCCATGACCGGGGTAACGCCGCTGCAATGTCCGTTTGATTGATGATAGCCGGGAATAACGCACGTTTTGATCCGGCCAGACGCCATAGTCAATCACGGTCCCGGAAAACCCTCTGCCGAATGCCATCACTGTCCACCAAAGACATTTCTGCGAGATGTCGATAAAGCCGACCAGCCGGTCATGCTCAACAGGAACAATCCCTCTTTTGACAGTTGAGGTCTTAGCAGTGATATCATCAGCCGTCACGCTGATCGGATTCGTCATCGACGCGATGTCTTCAGGTTGGTTCTGGTATTCTGAGTTAAAGGCTTCTTCGCCGATTTTTAGTTTCAGATTATAAGCATGCTGTAACGCTGAAAGCTCTGTATCTAAGAACCGTTGATCCCAGGCAACTCGCGACCCTTTATCCATTGCCTCCCGATTGTCACGATAAAACATCGTGGCTGCGGTGCCGTCACCATCATTTCGCAATTCACCGGCCCAGATGTCGGCGTACTCATCCCAGAGTTTTGTCGCAGTCGGCCATTCGTAAATTAGTTGCGTTCGCTCACCTCGCCACTCCGGATGCCGCTGCCGATCAAGTATTCTGTCAGCCATGTCACCGTACCGAATAACAGTGCAAGGCATCACAGCAGCAATGGGTTCTCCGGGACCAGCCATTCCAAGTACGGCACCTGAGAGCAGTCGTTCCCGGTAATCGTTCTGAGAGACAGACCTTGCACTGTCGTCAGTTTGCGGGTCATCGATCACGACCAGATCCGGACGAATCGAATGACCGTCTGGCGTTTTCGTTTGCATACCACGAAGTCGGCCAGTCAACCCTACAACTCGCAAAGCCGCACCGCTTGCCTTGCTGCCTTTTATAGTCGGCAACACTACTCTGTCCGAGGTCCAAGTCATTTGCGTGCGTTCGCCGTTGCAGGTTTGCCCGTTGCAACGGTGGGCGATGCCTTCCAGAGCACGGATAGGAAAGATGACTTCCGGGAAATCTTCCAGCAGCAGTTCATTGTTTTCCATGTCTGTCCGGAGGGCATCCAGCAACTCAAGTGCCGCTGTTGCTTCGGCACCGATCAACACAACGAAGGATCTATGTGCGTACATCAAAGCCCACTGGCAGGCGATATAACACATAGTGGTCTTCCCCGACCCTCGAGGCATCGCGAGAGCAAACTGGTTCCCCCGCAAAACGGCGGATTCCAGTTTGTCGATAGCCTTTAAGTGATCGGTAGACCATGCCCGCGAAAATAGATCCGGGTGATATGACTCGCAAAACAGCCGGAAATTCTTTTCGCATTTCTTTCGCCGATCAGGATTCGCGACATCAGGGATTTCACCAATGTCGCGACCTGCCGCTGACAGTTTGCGTGAGACTTCGGCGCGGTATGCATTGTCAACCTCATACCGTTTACTGTCTGATCTGGATTCTTTCCGTGGCATCTACGTTCCGATTGTAGTCCTGATCGGCTTTTTCACTGGTGCTTGCTGGGCAGGCTCGAGAATACTGAGAGCTTCCTTCAGTTCGCTGCGATTGTGCGGTGCTCGCTGGGTTGCAATGTCAATCATGACTTTAACAGCTTCGTCTTTAGTCATCACTTGTTCCTAAGCGGATTTAAGAGGATGGACACTGACCCGGAACGGATGTGTCCGAATGATTGTGCCAGCTTCACGTCGATTTGATAGCCTGAACAACAATTCTCACCGGATCTAAATAGACGACCGATGATCCACTGAAGGTCAGTTTATATTCAACCTCATACGCGCCTGGCGTCAAGAACGTTGTCGCTGCGACATTGTGCCTAAAATTCCATCCAGTCGTATCTGTGTTCCAGCCGCCACCTGTTTGCAGCGTGTCATAAATAACATCCGCCACTGTCAGCGAGGTCGCCTCTGTGTGCGCCGATGTGCTGTCGGTCTCAAAAATTTGATACTCGATAGCATCCACATCCGCCTGAACCGCAGCCGCGCCATCGTGTTCAACGCGGAGCAGAACGGTGAAAGCAGAATCTTCCTTTGTTAGGCCAGTTACAGTCATCACGTTGCTCCTGTTATTTGTCCAGCGATTGTTTTTGATCGAGTAACTGCCCCAACGCTGACGCCTGACTGCGCAGTCATGCCCGCGACCGTGCCGTCTTGGTACACCTGTCCGGCGTCGATTCGGCCGGAATGTCCCGTTGGCGTGATCACAGGGGTGCCGCCCAGAATGAGCCAGGCGTGCGCGTATTCCGTTCCGTCCGTATTAGTCCACGTCTCTCGTATACCGTTCCCTTGTACCGCTACAGTAGCTTGACCTACGACAGTTTGGTCATGGTCAAAATTATTTATCGAATAGGCGTTCGATATGTAGCTGTCCACATCAGAAGCGGTGCCTTGACCATCCTCGTCCATCCAGCCGATGGAGTCCATGTGATTCGACCCACCAGTGTCGGTCCATGCACCGAGCGTGAATCGGTTATGATCACTCGATGTCTCAGACTCGGTCTTCATTGCCCCAAGGCATATTCCCGCGCTGGGAACAAAACCGGCGTCCAGATCAACAGTGGAGTCTGTGGTCGGTTGCGTCGATGCGATCACCTTTGCTGATGGCCCCTTAATTGCGATGATCGTAACGCGCTTCGCGGACCCCGTCAGACTGTAGTTCAGGGTGTATCCGGTCGAATCTAAACTGGCAACACTCGCGAGTGTCTCGTTTACGCCGAACCCGTTGTTCAAGTGAATGAAATTTGACGACAGCACGGAGTGTGTAACACTCTCCGCCGATCGTCCGTCCAGTGAGACTGCGTAGAGTCCGGCTGACGTTGTTCCGTCTGACAAACCAAACTGAGCAGCCATGTGCGCGTCTGTGTATGGCAGGCTGCCCGATCCGTAAACACCGAGACAAATAAGGCAGTCCGGCTCGAAACCCGGTCCTGTGTAGGAAACGTCGCCGGTTGACGTTGACGTTGTTATGTGGTCGATGCTGACATCTTCAATGTCATCGCCACCCAAAGCCATCAAAAAATAGTTTAACCCCTGAGTAGAAGAGTTGGCCCAGGTGAGATTCACAGTGTTGGCCGCATACGAACTTAAAGTGGCACTCTCGTGTAACCCACCACCAGTGTTAAGTCCATAGGCAGAAAATGCAGTCTGGTGAGCACGGTCAGTAACCGTATTTGAAACTGCGTTCCTGGATGAGATTCCAATCGCCACTTCTTCAGTGGCCGAACCAAACCCAATTGTCGAGGTCATATCAGTAGTAACCTGATCGGCCGCCGAGCCGTATCCAGCTATCATGTGAAATTTTGGCGAAGCAGAATCCCAGTGTGCCGAAGTTAAACTTACAGCTTCTGTGCCATTCTCATCTAGAGAATTAAAACCTTTAGTTTCAGCCAATAGAGCCATTAGGAAATCCCTAAGTCAGCGTTGAATTCCTCACGGGAATCGTAGCCCAGCTCCGCTCTCATCAGCGTCTGCGTGACGTCGTTCCGAATGACGGCGCGAGCGATCGTCGTAGCGGTTGCATCAGCTAAACCAACCGCCGTCAGCGAATCGCGAACGCCCTCGATTTTCTGCACAACGTGCGTTTTCACCTGCGCGAATTCGGCCTGTTCGACGCTGCCCAGATCAAAACGCTGGATCGCCTGCTCATCAGTAATCTGCCCAGATAAAATCTCTGCAACTGTCGAAATCGTTGGCCAGATCGGCAGCTTTGCTGCGTCGTCTTGGCCGCGAAATCTGTCATATAAAGACATCGCTTCACCTCCCATCTCGCACGGATTAGTGCATGCCGCCCTGATCGTAGTCTCAATGATGTCAATTGACCAGCCCGGCTGATTCAGCATGACTCTTTCAGGCTTTGGCTGTAGTCGTATTGACAGGCAGCGGCCTCCAAAATTGCAATCAAAAAGACCTATATTTTTTCATAAATATAATG
>JAKVAY010000129.1 GCA_022447185.1 Fuerstiella sp.
AGCCGCCAACTGCGACGATCTCCACCCTGAACACATTTGGGATCCGGCGGGAATACGACGCCGTCGGGCCGATGTATGACTTCCGAAGGAGCACCTGGTATCCGATTCAGGACGTTTGCTCGTTGGCGGAGCCGGTACCGGCAGTCTGGCGGCGGCCATCAGCCTCGCCAGACCTGGCCGTTCGGTGCACATCCTGGAACAGGTCAAAGAACTGCGCGCAGTCGATCCCGGAACCAGTCTGCAACCCAACGCGCTTCAGACTCTTCACTGTCTGGGTGTTTGCGATGAAGTAATCCGCTGCAGTCGCAGGATTGTCCAGCGGGCGTACTGTCCGAGCATTCGCCTTTAGACCGCTGGAAGACCGAAACGAATCTCTGCCGTTGACGATTCACCGTGCGGATCTGCTCCACACCCTCGCATGCACTGACTACGATGCCGCTGTCAGGATTACGACGGCAGAAACGGTGAAGCCATGGAAAATCGATTTGGGATCGGTCAGCGCCGCAACGAAAAGTAGAGCCATCTTCGACGCGGAGACAACGGTCGGAGCGGATGGGATTCACTCCGCGGTTCGATCGACGATGCCTGGAACAGAATCCACCCGGCACGATGGGTATGTGTGCTGGGTAGCGATCGTTTCCACCCCTGCCGCCGTCGACGCTGTGAAAAATTGGACGGACGTCTGGGGCACGTCGGCATTCAGGCCATTGAAGATCCGGTCATCCTGAAAACGCCCGCCGAGAGCTGTGGGAATCTGCCCGCGGCCTTTCGGCGCTCGCAGGCAAATCGCGACCACCGAAGAACGGAATTCGTCACCGGATCGCGAACTACGGTCGATTCGCTCAGGAGAACAGTCTCCTGCCCCGCCTGATCCGCGATTCCAGCAGCACAAACCCGTTCTTTCCCAACCCTTACTCTCATAACACGGCATCACCTATTTGCGACACTCCAGGCTTTGCCGCACATTTTGAGATGGATCGTGTTGAGCTGATGGCTACTCTTCCCGCGTTCGGAGAAGAATATCAAGCTGACTCGTGGCGTCTGCCCGCTGTTAATGTGCATGAAGCGTGGAAATCGGATAGCCCTCTAATCGTTGAACCCCTTTGTGTGGCACACGTTCGTGTTGTCGGGGCTGCAGGACAGGGCTACATCTGTGGGTGGATGAGTGAGCTCATTGGCGGACTGCAGGCATTCGAAGATCACTTGGTGGACTTGATCAAAGAATTGCAGGATCTGCGAGATAGTCCGGTTGTGCCGTCCAGATATGATTTTGCGGATTCTGACCAGCCGGTGCTGTCCGCGAGCGCAGATCGCATGGCTATCGATTCAGTGGTGATCCGAGTCTTGTATTCCGTCGATTTTTCGTTGGCAATCCCCATTGCGCATCGCTGCAATTGATGCCGCATCCTGGTTAACCATGTGGTAGGAAATCGGCGAAAGATTCCGCTGTGCGCTTAATATCCCGATTGGAAACCACACTTGGTTTTGCTGCTGTTTTTGTTTTGCTGGTGACTGTCTGCGTCCTGCCATGGATTCACGGTGGCGCAATCCCGCTGGCACGACTGATTCTTCAGTGGGGATCCTGTTCAGCCGGTGCATTGTCATTGTTATCCGGGTTATTGAGCCGCAGAAACGCCGGCGTTCCCTCCATTGTCTACCCTCTGGGAATTCTGATTTGTGTGGGAATCGTTCAGTTGCTCCCGATACACCCACCGATGATCGGGCAGATGAATCACGCGTTGCTGGAAGAGATGAGACACGACCTGCCGGAGGTCGACACGACAATTCGAACTGCACGCACTGGTTCGCCTGCGGACACAAGGATGATCGTTGCCCAGGGAATGGCCCTGCTGCTTCTGGCAATAACGGCTCACGATCGAATTCGATCGTTGCGATCCATTCGTTTGACGCTTGCAGTTTTCATGTTCAATGCGCTGGCTTTTTCGCTGCTCGCATTCATCCAAATGTTTAAACATGAATTGTTTCTGATCCGGCTGGACTGGTGGACCGGGATGGGGCAGCCCTTCGGAACATTTGTCAATCCAAATAATGCGGCAGGCTGGTTGTGTATGGGATTTGCGTCGGCAGTGGGATTCTTAACCCTGCAGTTCCGTGGGGACGATTCATCCTCTCTGCGTCAGTACGACACGCCCCGGAGACTGTTCACACGGTATCTGGCTGATCTCACCGCATTGAAGATCGTGACTTTATGCAGTGTCGTTGTGATCGCGTGTGCTGTCGTAGCAACGCGCTCTCGTGGTGCCATGATCACGACCGGACTTTCGTTACTGCTCATCGTTGTTGTACGTTTGCGAATGCGACACCTGCTGGGCACCAGCGTCATCTTATTCGTGACAGCCGTGGGGCTGTGTACTTTTCTATTATTCCTGGATCTTGATGATGCTGTTGCCGCAGAACTTAGGACCCTGGACGATCCTGTATCTGCTCTGGCGCCGCGAATACTACATTGGAAAGATTCCCTGCAGGCTGTTTGGGATTTTCCCTTGCTGGGGGCCGGTTTGGGGGCCTATCGATACGTCACGCTGCCCTATCAAACCCGAAATGCAGGAGTGTGGTTTCAACACGCAGACAACCAATACGTGGAGTTGGCCATCGAAGCGGGCGGCGTTGGACTTGCCATGTTTGTTCTGATCGGTGCGCTGGTCTTTTTTCCTTCCCTTGCGGCACTGAGAAATTCCGTTGCCAAAGTTTCCGCCCCCGCTCAGGAGGCGATTGCATCCGTGTTGGCGATTGCAGTGTTTACTCAGGGATTGTGCTCGCTGTTTGACTATGGAGCAGTACTACCCGCCACTGCCTCGTTATTTGTTGTGCTTGCTTCAATGGGGGCCAGCACAGCCACGGTTTCGGATCACAAAAATCGCATGAAAAAGCACTCCACAACGCTGGTGATGCAGTTGATGCTTTTGACTTCCGCTGGTGTTTTCATTCCAGATCTTGCCGCGGCCCAGGAATGCTACCTTGTGTCAATTGCAGCTCGAAACACCACAGACGCCGCTGTGACAACTGAATCCCTCGCAGAGCGGGTTCGCATCCTGTCAAAAGCCGAAAAGATCGCTGAAACTCGAACGGATGATCCGAACGTCAATGAAGTGATCTCAAAACTCAGTAATGACCTCTTGCGAGCTGAGTTCATCAAGGGGCTTCCCGGACTTGACCATAATGACAACCTGATGAAGGTGTGGCCGCACACAAACTGCATAGCTGTGGTTCGTCGAAATACAGCCAGCAAACTGGGAACAGATGTGGCTCGGCACCTCAAGACTGTTCTTGCTGCGCGAGTCAAACGCTCGAAGATGGTCACCCATTGTCAACAGGTCATGCAGCATCTGCCTTTGCCGACGGTGATACTTCGACGGGCTGCCAGGTGGACTGCCGCCATTGGGCTTGAGTCTGATGTTTCAAAACTTCCGGTCCTGTCACGTTTTTGTGAACCGGCCAACGGCCAATTGGGCCTGCAGTTTGCAGAAACAGCAATTCGTCAAGGGGCCGACGGCGTAGCAGAAAATATTTTCAACCAAATACTCAGGACAGACCCTGCTCTACGCGCAGGAATTCTCCGAATCTACGCTTCCAGTGGATTACTCGACGAGGGACTTTCTGAATTTGGACCCTCAACTTACTCCCAGGCCGTGTTGGCCACTCGCGAACAGTCTGACCCTGCGCTAATCAAAAAACTGTCCGCATTAGCTACTCATTTTTGGAAAGAACCAACCGATGTTCCTTCAACGGAAGATCAGCTGTGTCGTAGTGAGCACCTTGCCAGTCTGCAGCAATATATAAGCCAGAGGAACTGGCTGCAGCGATGTGTCGCGTGGAGTCCGAACAACGCCCGTTTACACAGAGAGCTTGCTTTGGTTCTGGATCGACTCGGACAGCCGGACGCGGCCCTTATGGAATGGTATGAGGTCCTGCGAATAGAACCTCACAACACGTACGCAAAACGGCAGGCTAAGAGGACAAAGGCAACAATCAGTCGCCAGAAAAAGTCAAACAATTTACACAGGGGCGCTGACGCCGGCTTCTGCCGCAACCGATGGATCCTGACATGATGACATACGAATGTCACCCGGCCCTGTCGCTGGAATGACCGAAGCCAATTTGTGGGGTATGCCACCAGCCAGGAATTCCCACAGGCACCGTCCGGACGGCCGCGAGGCCTGGAAACTTTGTAATCACATTGTCTGCATAAGGCTCTGAACTTGCCTGGGGCACCACCAAAACCTGGTTCCCTCATGGAATTGAAAAACGGTACTGGTAAAAATTTTGGTCGCGTTAACTCACCTTGAAGTTAACAGCGCCCTGGTAAGTATGAGGACGGATATGGGTGATCAGTTAAACATTGAACCTTCGCATCTTGAATTCGATGGTCCTCGGAACACTCACCGTGAGCTGAATTTCACGGATTTTCTCCGTCGACGAAACCCAATCATTCTCGCCCTGGCCGTTATAGGATCCGGCTTGGGATCTTTGCTTTATCACCAAAAGCCTCTCGTGTATCGGTCAACAGCACGCCTGGAAGTCATCCATACGGCAAGCGAGCGAATTTTTGAAGAACTCCTGGGTGATAGCATGCTGGAAAATGCAATGTTCATTATCCCCAGCCCTGACGTCCTCCGTCCGGCCTATCAGAAAAATCGGCTTGGTAAACTGGCTACGCTCCGCGGACTCCCTGAAGACGAAGCGATTCGGTTGATTAGCAGCTCACTTGGCATTGAGCAACTGTCTCCCGGTGTGATTGACCTCCGCTTTGACGGTGCTGATCCGCGCGACACCCCGAAGATCACCAATGCAATTGCCAATGAATACATCGATCGACAAACAGCATCTTTCGAAAGTGAGTCAGATAAGCTGAGAAAGTTATTAGAGACCGATCGGAGTAAGATTGAGACTCAGTTAATCGCTGCAGAAGCGGCTTATGATCTGTTCATGCGAAATGCAAATTTAGCGTCGGACGGAGGTGACCCGAATACCACCCGTGCAACTTTGCTGAATCAGAAACTTGCAATTGTGGATATTTCTGAGGCCGAAGTATTGGCCAAACTGAATCTTATGGATCAACAGATTCAAGAAGGTGGGCAACGCGACGCCTTATTGATGCTCGTTGGGAAAGAGCTGGGCCCAGAAGCCACGCGGAAAGGCATTCAGGAGCAATACTTAAACGAGCGCCGGATGTCAGAAGCGCTGCTGCCATGGGTAATCGAGGCGACGGCATTGAAACAAAAAGTGGGTTCCAGCCATCCCCGACTGAAAGACATTGAGAAGCGAATTGAATTGATTCGAGAAGAGTTTACGAGAATAGGCGGAATAATCTCCGACGCACTTCCTGAACAGAAAACTGATTATCTTGATGCGTATCGGCAGTCGTTGAGTCATGAGCTTGAACAGCTTCGCGCGCAAAGAGTAGACCTTCAGGAGATGACGACTGTAGCAGAAAAGGAAGCTCAGATTGTGCGGAACGATGAGCAGACCAAACACAGGCTCAGTCGTAGGGTTGACCGCTTACAGAATCAATATGACGCCATTGCAAGACAGATTGAACAGACCGAAGTCAATGCTGGCATGAGTGGCGTGCGAGCAGACCTAATCGCTCCGGCTGAGTATGGAAGATTAGTATACCCCCTTCTCTATAAGTTCCTGGGCTTAGGCGGATTCATGGGAACCATCGCAGGGCTCGGACTCGCATATTTGATTGAACTGGCTGATCCACGCTTCCGGACACCGGAGGAAATTGTGCGAGCGTTCGGCTTCTCTATTCTTGCACACATTCCCTACATTTCAGATCAGCGACTCAAAGAAATTCCAGAGACTGTGCTGGGCGGAATGGATCGAATAGTTGTGACGGCTCACTTATCCAAATCACGTCTTGCTGAATCTTACCGTTCGGTACGCACGGGGATTTGTTTCAACGCTTCCGCTGAATCGCAACGTCTTCTGCAGGTTACCAGCCCTGCATCAGGTGATG
>JAKVAY010000013.1 GCA_022447185.1 Fuerstiella sp.
GACGTTGCAGCAAAGGCAGAGGCAGGAGAACTGTGGAATTGTGAGCTGAGGATCATGTTGAGCAACATGATGCATGCGGACAAAGTACGACTGTGGTGGAACGGGACAGAGATCCCGCCCGAACAGCAACGGATGGCTGACTGGACTTACCAATTGCGTAAAGCACCCACGTTTCAGCGAAGTTCAGGATATCGCCTTCATGTGAAGTTGCAGGGTGACCAACTCCCGAGAGTGGGGGGCAATACTTTACGCGTCGATGTGTTGCAAAAAGATTCCAGACTGATTCATTCGATCCGAATCGATGATGTGGAAGTAAACGTGGAATATTTGTCACACCGGAACGGGTTAAGACCTGAAGAACGATAGTCGATCAATTCTGATCGTTGCGTCCGGAACAGGAAGTTTCAATGGCACCCCGGAAAGGGAAATCAGTCCTGTGATGCTCGGCGATGACCCTGACGGACAACCACGTCAGTGAAGGTCCGGTAACTGAGTACCCATTTTTGATGAAGTAAATTCCTGGTGCCGACCTATACGCCCGGTCCCATCGAAAGAGTCAAAGCACAGTAAGTCAGATAGAAGACAAGTAAAATCACGCCGAATGGACGAGTCAGCTTGTCTGTTTTTGACCAGTGTGCCCAGATAATTCCGGCCCGAAAACAAAGGAGAATCAGAAGCATCGCGGGGAACTGTAATTTGAAGAAAATAGGGATGACGTTCAGTCCTCCGGGGGTCACAGCCGCAGCTGCTCCGGCAACGAACAATGCATTCAGAATGTCTGCGCCGATAACATTCCCCACAGCCAGCGCCCCCTGTCCTTTGCGCACCGCAGTGATGGCTGTAGCCAGTTCCGGCAAACTCGTTCCAAAGGCAACTAAAGTTGCCGCGATTACTGCTTTAGGGATACCTGCTTTTACGGCAATGATCTTCGTGCATTCGATCAGTCCGATGCTCGATAACACCACGAAAAAACAGCCACACAGAATCGACAGTATCATCAGCACGACTGGGGAATTCGGTGCTGAATCCAGCTCACTGTCATCCGTTGTATCTCTCGCAAGCCGTACCGACCAGATCATGTAAACGATGAGGCAAAGAATCAGTACAAAACCTGCCCACTGCGGCAAACTGGACTCTGTGACCAAGATGCTTCCCAGTTTTGTGTAAGGGAGGCTGAGCAGCACCAGCAGGATACCGCAAGCGAACTGAATCCAGCCCTGTCGATTTACGATTCGACGATTCAGTGGTAACGGCACGAGAATGCACGCGGTACCGAGAACCAACCCTGTATCGCAGATGATTGAACCGACCGCATTTCCAAGAGCGATTTCTGAATCTCCATTGATGGCAGCTAACACAGAGACCACTGCTTCGGGAAATGTCGTGCCGATTGAAACGATCGTCGCTCCCACGATCACCTTGGGGATACCTGTACGGAGTGACAGGCTCACAGCATGTTCCACCATCCAGTCTGCGCTTTTGCCGAGCACAACGATGGAAACCGCCATGACTCCCCAAATCGCCGCTACGTGCGTTTCTGCGATCGATTCAAAGAGCTGTGTTATTTGTTCTTCCATGGATTTGAATTCTTAGCTTTCAATTATCAGTGCAGTACACGATGGACGGTGGTAGTTCCTGTCGGGTTCGCTGCCTCCACTCAATCACAATGACCACCTTGAACAGGAGGATGGGAATGACCGCACCAGGAGCAGTCATTCCCGTCGTCGCATTGTCAAAGCCTCAGTAGTTGTCAACCTGAATGTGTATTTCTCCAGTTGATTTTACACGGCCGGAAACTCCGGGTATGTGACCGGGAACAACCCTGGTCAATTGTGGAAACCACTTCTTCGAATGCTCCGCTGGCCGTTCCGGACGATTTTGAATTCAGATAGAGATGAAACACTGGCGAGAAGATTAGCGATGGTGACCAGCAGCAACAAGATTCTGGACAGGTATCATCACCAAAGAACCACTTACGACTCCAACCGTTCTACGCAAAACCTTAAGACCTGTTCAGCCGCAGCCTGCTGCCGATTGAGACGCAGATCGATTGACGTCAGACCGTTCCGTCGATCTTGTGAATGGTGCTTGTCGAGTCGCAGCAGTCGGGACGTCGTAAGAATATCATTCCTGCCCCTGAGGGCGATGCTCGACCAGGCGACTCCGTCCAGATCCGGGGGGGCACCCGGTCCCAAATGACCGGTGACACTGGCTGAGATTGTTGCGTGCGGAGTGTGATTCAACACGCCAACCGCCATCTGTTCACTGACAATCTGACTCACAGGTCCGGGATCCTGAAGCAAGGTCTGATCCACCTGCAGCCATTCCGCCTTGGTTTCGATCTGATAGACGACGACAGACCCCGCCAGCCATTTTGAAATTCCAGGGATCCGTCCAAGTGTTGCCGAAATCAGTCCCGCCGTGCAACTTTCGGCAAATGCGATGACGTGATTTCTGCGGTAAAGCTGATCCGCAAGAGTTGCAGCATCGTCGTCAATTGCTGTTTGCATCACCGTTCCTGCTTGAGTTTCAACGGATCAATTCATGTGATCAAAGCCGATAATCACCTGTAAAGACGCTTCTGGTCGTTTTAGAGGTGTTCTGCTGCATATCGTCCGTGGAGAGTGCGTCTGTCGTACTGCGTTGGCTGTGGTGCAATCAGGCCGTATGTAACACAAACGAAACGGTCTGCAACGGCCATGAAATTTGTCCCTGGGGCCGGCGTCAGTACCGACGAATTCGATCGGGGTCGATTTCGCTGAGGATCTGTTTCCAAAGAGCTGCGATTCGGGACCGGTCATCGTCTGAACCGGACAGTAGATTTTGCCCATCTGTTTTGAACGTTTGTCGTCCAGCAATTCCCGGAAAACCTGTTCCAGAATGCGAATATACAGAGCGTCGTTGTGGAACTTAAGGACAGGGGCAGTGGGATTCCGATTTCCCTGTGCAATCGTGTCATTTGCTATTATGTTCGTTTTGCAGAACATGGATTCAGGCATGTCGGTTGAGTACCGTTCCTGGAGATCGGTCAGCAGCGACGAAAGCCTGTAGACCGGTCCAATGTTCAGAGCTTCCAGTAACATCCTTCCCTCGCACACCAATGGCCGATACCACCGAACCTTTCCGGGGATGAGTCCCTGTCCGAGTCACTTTAGTTAAAGTGAAATCCGGGCAAACGTTCGTGTGTGTCGAAAAATGACCCGGTCCGCATTAGTCTTACTGACCTGGTATCCACTGTCTTCACGCTGACCGGACAATGTAATGGCATTTCAACTCACACGGCGACAGGCGCTGTCGACTCTTGCGACAGCGACCGCTACGCTGGCTCACGGACACTTGTCGGCCCGATCCACTGATGCGTTTCCGCCTGTCCGTACGATTACACGCGGGCCGAAATATCACTGGTTTGGCTACTATGACAAACGAGAGTTTGATCCGACCGACCGTTTTGTGCTCTCCAACGAAGTTGATTTCGAACATCGCACACCGCGCGCTGACGACACTATTCGGCTCGGCATGGTCGATACGGGGGACGGGGATAAATGGATTGAACTGGGTAGCACCAGTACCTGGGGATGGCAGCAGGGCTGCATGCTGCAATGGCGTCCCAATTCTGATTCCGAGATTGTATGGAACGATTGTGATCGTGACCAAAACGTCTGTCGCGTGATGAACGTCCGGACTCGCAGGATGCGTACGCTGCCACGACCGATCTACACTCTGAGCAACGACGGTCAGTGGGCGATTACAGCTGATTTTTCACGTATTCAGCGTATGCGCCCGGGATACGGATACGTGGGTCTCGTCGATCCCTGTTCCCGACAGCGTGCTCCTGAGGATTCAGGTGTCTGGAAGATGAATATGGACACAGGAGAATCAAAGCTGATCTTTTCTCTGGCTGATGCAGCCAAAATTCCACATCAGGGTAAATCGTTAAAGGATAAATGGAACTACTTTAACCACTTGCTGATCAATCCGGATGATTCACGCTTCATCGTGCTCCATCGATGGCGAGAAAGCACTGGAATCGGGCCGGACGCCCAGCCAACGGGTGGATTTACGACGCGAATGTTTACTGTCGGAATGGATGGTGCAGACCGTATCATCCTCGATCCGTCCGGTTTCACATCTCATTTCATCTGGCGAGATCCCCGACACGTCTGCGCCTGGACAAAGCCAGCCGGAAAGAAAGCTGCCTTTTATCTCTTCCAGGATCAGTCAGACAGGATGGAGGTCGTTGGCGATGGGTTGATGACGTTCAACGGGCACAACACTTACGTGCCGAATACTGACAATGAATGGATTCTTAATGATACCTATCCCGATAATCAGACTCGGGAGCAGAAGCCCTATCTGTTTCATGTACCAACAGGACGCCGAGTGGAGCTTGGTCGGTTTCACTCTCCACCGATCTATACCGGCGAGTGGCGTTGTGACACGCATCCTCGTTGCAGCAATGACGGTCGAACAGTGTCCATAGACTCACCACATACGCGCGAAGGACGCCAGGTGCATCTCATCGATATCAGTGAAATCGTCTCATAGGTAAAGATTTGCTGCAGTGGGTCAATGTGGTGTCCAGTTGAGTTGTCTTTGCAGATACGGAGTTCAGTGGGTTACACAGAGCTTCCGGCGTTTGAAACGCCGAGAAAGAATTCAGTTGTTTGGGCTTCAACGAACGCGGGGCAGATCATTTAAGTGATCTGCCCCGCACGAAGTCATCATGTTCCGGACGATATGTCGCCGCAGAACAGTCAATCTTAGTACATTTCTTCGTCACCACCTCCTGCGGGGGCCTTTTCGTCCTTTGGTTTTTCAGCGATCAATGCGTCGCTGGTCAGCAGGAGCGTGGAAACGCTGGACGCGTTCTGAAGTGCAGTTCGAGTCACCTTCGTGGGATCGATCACACCTGCCTTGACCAGGTCTTCGAACTTATCCGAAGCTGCATTGTAGCCCGAATTTCCCTCTGACTCGGAGACCTTCTCACAAATCACACTGCCGTCCACGCCGGCGTTGTCGGCGATCTGAGTCAGCGGAGAACGACAGGCCCGGACGATAATGTCGTAACCGACTTTCTCGTCGTGGCTCATTCTGCCTGGTTTGACAGATGTTGAAGCGCGAAGGATTGCCACACCACCACCCGGGAGGATGCCTTCTTCGACAGCCGCACGTGTTGCATGCAAAGCATCTTCCACACGGGCTTTCTTTTCCTTCATTTCGCTTTCTGTTGCGGCTCCGACGTTAATCTGAGCCACGCCACCCGCCAGCTTGGCGATTCGTTCTTCCAGCTTTTCCCGATCGTAGTCACTGGTACTGTTTTCCAGTTCTCGACGGATCTGCTCAATTCGAGCCTGGATATCGGCTTTCTTCCCGCCACCTTCCACAACCGTCGTGTTGTCCTTGTCGACGACCATCTTGCGAGCCCGGCCAAGGTCACTCAGTTCGACGTTTTCCAGCTTGACGCCGAGATCCTCAAAGATCGCCTGCCCGCCGACCATAATGGCGATGTCCTGCAACATGGCTTTCCGACGATCTCCGTAGCCAGGTGCTTTGACAGCAGCAATTTTAAAGGTACCACGCAGTTTGTTGATTACCAACGTCGCCAAGGCCTCGCCTTCGACGTCTTCTGCAATAATCAGCAGACCCTTTCCACTGTTGACCACTTTTTCAAGGACCGGGACGAGGTCCTTGATATTTGTGATCTTCTTCTCGTGAATCAGTACATACGCGTCCTCCATGACGCATTCCATACTTTCGGAGTCCGTGACAAAATAGGGTGACAGATAACCCCGGTCGAATTGCAGTCCTTCGAGGACTTCAAAATCGGTTTTGAGGCTTTTGCCTTCTTCAACAGTGATGACACCGTCTTTGCCGACCTGATCCATGGCATCTGCCAAAATCTTGCCGATTTCGGCGTCGCCATTGGCTGCAACAGCGCCGACCTGTGCAATGGCTTTTTTGTTCTTACACTCAGTCGCCATACCTCGCAGATTCTCCACGATGTCGGCAACTGCGCTTTCCATACCGCGTTTCATCTCCAGCGGACTGACTCCCGCAACTACGGCTTTGAGGCCTTCTTTGTAGATTGCTTCGGCCAATACGGTTGCGGTCGTGGTGCCGTCACCGGCAACGTCAGATGTCTTGCTGGCGACTTCGCGCACCATTCGGGCGCCCATGTCTTCAAATTTTTCCGAGAGTTCAATCTCACGGGCAACGGTCACTCCATCTTTCGTCACGGTTGGTGAGCCGAAACTCTTTTCGATGATGACGTTGCGACCCTTAGGTCCCAGTGTAACTTTGACGGCTTTTGCCAACTTGGACACGCCACGGCGCATCGATTCCTGAGCTTCCTGATCAAAGGCGATCATTTTTGACATGGTATATATTGCTCCAAAGTAGTCATTGCAGGTCGAGTCGAATTGTTCTTATGAGCCAACTGTCGTTTTGTTTCACTAAGCAACAATGTGTACTGAGTGGCATGGCCAAAGTGAGGAACAGGGACCCTTAACACGGTCTTCAGGCAACACTTCTGGCTCGTTCGATGACTCTGATTGCCGGCCAGACAGCCGACTATTTTCGTCAGACAAAACAGTGTCTGACATGTTCGGGCTGATATCCGAATGAGGATGGAATTAGATTGTGGCGAGAATATCGCTTTCGCGAAGCAGCAGATAATCTTCGTCGCCGACAGAAATTTCGTCTCCCGCATACGAACTGAAAATCACTTTGTCCCCTTCCTTGACAGCCAGTGCGACCCTGTCGCCTCCGTCGTTTACGTGTCCGTCGCCAACCGCAACCACCTCACCTCTTTGAGGTCTGTCTTGTGCGGAGTCCGGAAGCACGATCCCTCCGGCCGTGGTCTCTTCTGCTTCTGCTCGACGAAGAACCACTCGATCGCCTAACGGCACGATGCGGATACCTCCGGAAGAAGCCTTCTTCTTCTTTGCCATTTCTTTCTCCTGAACCAGGTTCATCAATGCGCAATTACACCTGCAACCATCCAGCGGTATGATCGCGGGGTACAACACTTACAGTCTCAGCCCGCCAAGCGAATCCCATGCCAGTCGAACGAAACAGTTGTAAACCCTTTGAATTACTGGGTTTGGCAACTTGTCGTCTGTCTTCGATTGTGTCTGTTGGCAGGGCTTTCGGCAGATTCTCTGCCTTTTTGACACCTAGTCTGAATTTGATGCCGGCAATAGCCGTTTTCTACAGTCTCCAAAAAGTCACAAAGGCTTTGTATTCTTCTCACATTGACAAAATGATCGCCCTGAGCTGGAGTATCCTAGATGAGAGTGGGCATCGTTGTCGGGATTTTGTCAGAGGACGATTTCGAGATTGATTCCTCACTTTGTATCTGTTGGCACACGCATGAAATCACTGTCCAGCCGTTGCACAACGGAAGCGACCGATTGGTTTCGGTCCGCGGCTGCCAATTCGGTCCGAGAAACCAGTTATTATAGCTTCACTAGTCCTGCCACGCCCATTCGGATTTGGCGCCCGGTAAGGAGTTTGGAGTCAGTCCGACACAACGCAACGGTGTCGTGCCGAACAGCCTCATTTTATGAGTCTGAGGTCACATCGGCCACCGCTCGCAGTGAAGCGGCATGAGTTCAGTATCGATGGTCATTTCAAGGTGGAGACCTGGAACAGCTCGCTGCTGATCACCTGCTGCGTTTCTGTGTCACAATGCTTCACATGCGACAGACGATCGAAAATTAGCGTCGGCAATTCTTTCGGACTCTCTGGATCCCGCTTGATATCGACACTGACCATGATTGCAGCAACAGACGGACAAGATCGTTCGTGGCTTGTGAAAAAATAAACTGAGTAACCATGTGACCGTCGAACCGTTTGGCGACGATCGTTTCGACATAGAGTATGATTGTTTCTGGATCTCATTGTCCCTGGATCAGATGCGAGTGCACAGGCATGCCTGCCGAGTCAATATTATTTCACCGGATTGTCGCGGGAATGGGATTACTGGTGATGGTTGGTCTGGCGTGGTTGCTGAGCAGTTACAAACGCCGGTTTCCATGGAGGGTTTTCATTGTCGGGATGTTGATGCAGCTGGTCCTGGCGACAGTAATTCTGCGAACAGACGGGGGCCGCAAAGTCTTTCGTGCTCTGGGCGACGGGGTCAATACGATGCTGGGGTTTGTGGATGAAGGCTGCCGTCTGGTTTTTGGTGAGCATTTCACAGAGTACTATTTTGCCTTTCGAGTGCTTCCCACCATCATTTTCTTTTCATCTTTGATGGCCGTGCTGTACCACATTGGAGTGATGCAGTTCGTGGTGCGGAAGCTGGCGGTTGCGCTGAGGTACAGCCTTGGAACATCTGGTGCAGAATCTCTTTCGGCTGCTGCCAACATTTTTGTCGGCCAGACGGAAGCACCATTTGTCGTCCGTCCTTACATTTCGCGGATGACTTCCTCTGAACTGATGGCAATGATGACGGGAGGCTTTGCCACTGTGGCCGGCGGAGTTCTCGCTGTGTACATCGGATTTGGGATTGACGCTGCCCATTTGATGACAGCATCGGTGATTTCTGCTCCGGCGGGTTTGCTGATCGCCAAAGTGATGCTCCCCGAAACGGAAGTTGCCGAAACAGCGGGATCCCAGCCGGCGATGATTCGGCGGGAGACAACCAATATCATCGACGCGGCTACGAATGGAGCCACCGAAGGACTGAAACTGGCACTCAATGTCGCCGCGATGCTGATCGCGTTTGTGGGGTTGATTGCGTTGTTTGATTATCTGTTGAGTTCCGCGTCACTGTTTGTCCTGAATACGACGATGGGCCGACAGGCAGAGCACGGACTGACTTTGGCGTATTGCTGCGGCTATCTGTTTTATCCCCTCGCATGGCTGATGGGGATTGAATCCTGCGACTGTTTCAATGCCGCCCAATTGCTTGGTTTGAAGGTGGTGGCCAACGAACTGGTTGCTTACCAGAAGATGGCAGCGTGGATTTCTGATGAGTCAATGCAACCGGAGATCTCAGCACGAACGGCCGTGATTCTGACCTATGCATTGTCAGGATTTTCGAATTTTGCGTCGATTGGAATCCAGGTGGGAGGAA
>JAKVAY010000130.1 GCA_022447185.1 Fuerstiella sp.
TTGCCGGCGTTATTTGCGATTGTCGCATACGAATTGGAAGCTCGGTGGCATCTTTCGAGACCTCATAGAAAGACGGCTCATGCTTAGAACAAACCGTTGTTTCCCGTTTCTTATCGCTGCAATCGTAACCAGCTACAGCCCAGTTGCTTTTGCCAACGACCCACGAAATGCGGAGTGGGGGTAGGAAAAGGTCGCCGAGTCATTGCTGTGGGTCGCAGCCGCGATCCTCGCAGCAGGATTGGCTGTTGGCGCTGGCGTTTTCTTTCGACGTCGCGACTAGGGGCCTTACCCTGCCCTCACTGACAGATGCGCTGTGCTTCGTTGCCCTGCGGGCGTCGAGATTCAGTGCGTCGATGGTCTCTTCGGCCCCTGCGAATTTTGTTGCACTTCCAAAACGTTCCACTCTTCCAAATCACTCGCACCGGCATGTCTGTTGTGTATGGATTACACCCGGTCAGATGAGTATTGGCTCACTGTGACAGCGGCAGTGTCAGCCAGTGCCTGCTGGCGGTCCGTCCGTATTCCAGGTTCAGATGTTCTTCCCGAAGCACCAGCGAGATATCTCCGGCAACGGACGTTCGCATTGATTCGCTGCAATTTGCATCGACAGAATGCAGCTGATGTCCGGGGAACATCAGCAGGTCACCTGTTTTGGGCTGAATCGACCATGTATCACGATTCCACCAGTTGAGTTTATCAACGGCCGACTTTTCTTCGTTTTTCCAGTCGTAGTGAAATGATGATTCGAATGGCGCGGTGTTGAGTCGTCGTCCCGCATGAAAACGAATGACGGGGCCGTCTTCCGGCACATCAACGTAGTACACCCACGAAATATCACTGCACGAATGATTGTGCATGACAATGGCATTGTCGCCATCACTATCGGGGGGGCATACGACGAACCAGCTTTTGAGGCACTGCATTTCAAAGAAAGCGGGCTTCATTCCAAGCACCTGCAGGTAGCTGCTGACGTGTTCTGCGAGCGTGTTGAAGAATGGACGAAGTGATGCCTGCTGATGCAGCAGGATTTGTCCGTGGTATTCCCCGGTAAAGTGTTTACCACCGCTGCCAGGTTCTGTCTGAAACTGGAAACGCTGTGCTTCTTCCTGAAAGGCTCTCTGGTATTCATGATGGCCTTCCGGGCGACTCTGATACACCAGTGTGGGAAACAGTGCATGTAACGTTGCCGAATTTTCGTCCACCGAAATATGCATGGTTAGCTTGTGCTTCAAACAGCCTGAAGTTTTTAAATGGAACGGTTATTCGTGAAGGTCGCTGGTCAGGCAAAATCAGCACCAGCTTCAAAAAGACCCTGAAATGCCACGAAACAACAGAGCAAGACTACAAAACAGTATCGTCAAAACGCTGTAGCGATGGCCAGGAGAACTGCTGGTACTCAACAAGGCCGTCCAATGTGGCAAATGGCGTTACGGCGAGAGTCGGGCGAAAGTAGTAACGCAGCCCCCTGAACCGGACGCGCCAGCCAGATGGTAAACTGGCTTTCTGAACTTACCTCGGTTTCTGATCCGACTGCACGGTTCACTAAGATATCGTTCCTCAGCTCCGGACGCCCGGTTGTTCCATGGACGGCCTTCAGATCGGCCCTGCGAGCCTGAAAATTGAACGAAGAAACGACCACTTAAAAGGTGGAGTCATCAACGGGAGCAGTTCAACACCAGCGGCAAGGCATTCACACCTGATCTTGTCGCCACGATTCTCTGTCGTTTTTTCACCAGACGCAGTCTCGCGATGTTTTGTCGCACAACCGTATTGCGACGCCTGTTTCCCTTGTTTTTCAATGCCGATCCACTCATCTTATTTGGGTGAGTTTGGGCGGAATAACGACCCTGGGATGCTTTCCTCGGGGAATCTTCCCGGCCCTGATCCCAGGCGCAGGCAGCGCCCATACAGACCGGTTCTTACACCCCTGAACCGCCATCGTCAGGTGGTGGGCGCCGGCAAACGTATCGCGGATCGCAATGGATTGGTTTCAGGACGTCTGGCGGTGCGCGCCACTGACCGCTCGGATTGCTGTTGAAGTACTTCCATTCATGTTGACGGTTTAAAACATATGTGGATTTTGCGTTTGTTGCAGTCATTAGTCGCGTTTTTTCGACCTCAGAAGCAGGGTCGGATTCGAACACGATCATCGCCGCCGCAGTACACGTCGGTGGCGAACCTGGAAGCCCGTATTCTGTTGTCCAGTGCAACGTTTGAACAAACATCTTCGGAGTACAGTGTCGAATTTGACAGTGACCAAATAATCACTGTTGCGGGAATCACCAACGAGGAAGGCGAACAGCAGCTGGTTTATGCACTGGGAGCAGATCCAGTCAATGCCGACTTCAAGTTCGACTTCGACACGAATGTTGATGGGTTGCAGGAAATTATACTCACAAATCTTGCCCGAGATCTGACGATCGTCAGCAGCAAAGACGGGACCACATTACAACTGGACAGCATTCATACGTTTGGCAATTCGCTGGACGTTTCATCGGAGGGCGATCTCAACGTCCTCGGTGGTGCTGTGATTTCAACACGGTCTGTTGACAGCGAGAACCACGAGACCGGTACTTCAAACGCCAGTTCGGGTTCGATCACTTTGTCGACCGATCAATCCATGGATGTTCGCGGGCAGCTCTATACGCACGTCACCGGAACGGCGTATACCGCAGGAGACATCCATCTTCAGACATCCGACACAGCCAATGTGTCGGATACCGGCCCGGACACTCGTGAGATCAGTTTTAACAACGCTTCGTTACAGGGAGGTGCGATTCAAATCACAGCCGAAAAGGTCAACCGGAAGTTTGGTCGGCAGGTCGTGGGAGTGGATACTAACACCGTCAATGTCAGCATCGTGAATTCGAATTTTGATGGATCGTCCATCACGGTGAATGTGAATGCTCAAGACATCATTGGTTTTGCCGACGGCAAATACAAAATGGGCGGCACGATGCTGACGGGGGGCGTGATTGATGGGGGCCTGGGCACACTGTTTGATTCCGGCACGTTGCAATCGGGAACGGGCAGTGCACTGCAGTGGCCCACCGTCACCGTATTTAACCGTGATGCGACCGCAAACCTGACTGTTGATGGTTCGACACTCACAGCAGATGACACGATCACGCTGGCAAGTGATGCCTTGTCGGAGTCTGAAGTGGAGGTCATTCAAACGAAGCCCTACGGCGGCACCGGAGGTGTAGAGCTTGCCGTTGGCTATGGCCGCGCGGCCGGTGTGGCCACCACACGATTAAGTAACGGTACCGAAATTCACGCGGGGGCAGATATTTCTGTAACCTCAACGGGGACCACGAAAGCAAAAGTGAATGTGCGGACCATGGCGCCTTATACAAAGGACGCCGTATCCGCGACCGAGGCTTCAGCCTCTCCGGCCAGTGCCAAAATGATTGCTGTGGCGTACGCCGATACGGACCTGACAGTCGACACCCAGGTCGATCAGGGAGTGACCATCACATCCACTGCCGGTAATGTCAAAGTGACCGCCACGGGCACGCCGCAGAACATTCCAAATGCGTCGACGCGCGCCTACCAGGATGGTCTCGCCGGCGTGACTGTGTCTTACGGGAATGATGTAACCAGCATAAAGGCGACGGTTGACGGAACGATTAATGCTCTGGGCATCGAGCATCCTGATCATTCTGATGAAGACCCGTCACAGATCACTCTGTCTCCACAGACGTCCGCGCAGATCACAGAAAACACACTGCCATACAATCCGGACCTCGACTGGCAGCGCGGCGAACTGCTGTCTTATGAGGTAACCAATTTCAATGGAACAGAGCCCATCGGAGGTCTCAACAGCGGACAGGACTACTTCGTTGTCGATCTGGTGAATGATGCGTTGAAGTTAGCACACATCATGGAGCTGGATCTGGAGTTGCCACCCGGAGCAGACAACGGCACGACACAGTCCTTCGCAGTGGTCACACCGCAAAGTTTTTCACGTGTTGACGCAGTAGACGAGATACTGAACCGGTTCACACTGCCTGATCACGGGTACACACAGGGACAGGAGGTTCAGTATCTGGCGTCTGCTCCTGCCCCCCCTGCATTGCTTCGATTTTTGCCGACAGAGACGCTGAATGACAGCACCTTCTCTGTGGATGGTCACGGGTTGGTGACCGGACAGGAAGTGCAGTATTCAGTGACGGGTGAACTTCCCGGAGATGGCGGAACATCCAGTACTGTCATCAGTGGGTTACAGAATCAGGGCAACTATTATGTGATTGCTTTAACGCAGGACAGTTTCCAGCTGGCTGAGACTTTAGAGGATGCCCGGAATACAGTTTCTCTCACACTGTCGAATTCATCGGAGACGGCGACTCAGGCGTTCATCTTTGATTCGGTACAGGAACCGGCACCAATCGGCGGCCTGTTTGATCAGCAAAATTACTACGTCATTCGGATCGACGACAATCAGTTTGCACTGGCCACAACACCGGAGGACGCTGACAGTGCAGCCGGGATTGATCTGCAGGACGCGGGTGCGGGTGGACGACACGCGTTTGCTGCGGTGACCAGTGAAATCACTTTCAATCCATTTGACTCGAATCAGTTCGACTCTGGGACGAACACTTTTCACGTTGATACGACAGGAATTGAAACAGGCACTCGGCTCATATACGACGTGGATGCGCAATTTTCGGATACGCAAACCATCTCACGGTTTCATACGTTTTCTCCGTCACCAACTCCTGTTGAATTCGATCCCACCAGTCAGATCACACTTCCGGTAACAGTTCTGGATCTGGTCAACAACGTCCTGATACTGCCGAATCACGGTTTGTCCCACGGTGACTCGGTGACCTATCGAGCGGAGTCCGAAGGTGCTCCACCACTCGCTACCGTAGACGGTGACCTCAGTTCGGGGCAGACTCTGTATGTCATCAGAGTCGATGCGGATCGGATTCAGCTGGCCGCCGACATATCGTCGGCCGCTTTGCCCAATCCGACGGCGTTGGTTTTTCAGGTGCCAGGCGAACCGGCAACTTATACGCTGACACGAGGCACGAACGTAGTGCCCTTCGATCCCACTTCGCCAGTTGTTGTACCGGTCGTGGATCCTGTTCAAAACACCATCCTGTTTTCAGATCCGCACTATCTTGTCACAGGGCAACGGGTGACGTATTCAGCGACGGCGGGTGTCAACACGGTGATTGGTGGACTGGCCAACGATACCGACTACTACGTCATCGAACTGAGTCCGTATGAAATTCAACTGGCATCCTCTGCTGAGGATGCTCTGGCCAGCGACGCCCTTGATCTGACCACCGTCGGTCTCTCGTCCACACACAGCTTAACAGCCTCTGCAATTGATGCTGACAACGATTGGATTGTGACCCCTCACCACGGGCTCGAAACCGGACAGCGGGTGATTTACAGCAGCCACGACGGGACCAGTGCCGGTAACCTGACGGATGGCACTGCTTACTACATCGTTCGGCTGGATCAAAACAGGATTCGGCTGGCAGACAATCCGCAAAACGCCACTGCAGCCGTTCGCGAAACCAACCCGACTGTCATCCATTACCGGACACTGTCATCACCAGGAACCGGAACGCTGCATTCGGTGGAATCCACTTCGATCGTGAGGTCGTTCGACGCGACACGCCTGACACCAGTTGTGGATATCGGGGCAGATACTCTGAACCTATCCTTCGACTGGTCCGCAGGTCAGAAAGTCAATTATCAAACCAGTGGGGGAGACCCGATCGGCGGTCTGGAAGACGGGCAGGATTATTACGTCATTACGATCGCTGATAATC
>JAKVAY010000131.1 GCA_022447185.1 Fuerstiella sp.
CGAACTCTTTCACTTCTGGTTTTGCCATCGATGACTGACGAACATAGACATACAACGGACGTGAAAGCGGCGCGTATGTTCCGTCACGAACGGTCTCTTCAGACGGCCGAACTGCTCCGTTTCCATTGTCAACGCCCAGAAGTTTCAGCTTGTCTTTGTTCGCGTCGTAGTAGGCATAGCCAAAGTACCCCAGAGCATGGTCGTCGTCCTGCACTCCGGTAACGAGTACGTTGTCATCTTCGCTGGCTGTGTAGTCGGCTCGACTGGCACCTTCTTCACCAACAATCGCTTTGGTAAAGGAGTCAAACGTCCCGGAATCGGTTCCAGGTCCATAAAGAGTTATTTCTTCGTCGGGCCATTCCGGATTCAAGTCTTTCCACTTCTTTACAGCACTTTCAGGACGCCAGAGCTCTTTGAGCTGGTCGACCGTCATCTCATCGCACCAGGTATTATTCGGGTTGAGCACAACTGCCAGACCATCGAAGGCGACTTCCAATTGCAAATACTCAATACCGTTTTCCTGACAGGCCTGGGCTTCGCTGTCCTTCATGGCACGCGAAGCTCCACAGATATCAATGCTGCCTGCGATGAACTTCTTCATTCCACCACCGGTGCCCGAAACACCCACGTTGACTCTGACATCCGGTTTTACAGCAAGGTACTCCTCTGCCACTGCCTCAGTAACCAGATAGACCGTACTGGAGCCATCTATAATGACGCTTTGCGGGTTATTATTGCCAGAACAGCCCACCAGCGCGAGAACTGTAACCGACAGCAATACAGACAGTTGACGTCTCGCTCGGTTTGTCATTTTACCTCAGTGCATCAATGGTTTCACGGGTTTCAGGAAATCCTCCTTCACCAACTGGGCGGCATCGTAGGGATGGTTTGTTAACAAATTATTAAGACGCCGTGAAGAACCGACGACCAAGTTCCATAAGGAGTCAAAACAGTCGTTTTTCGCCGGAAACGAACAGTTTTTTCATAGTTCCAAATCCTGGAATTCCACCTTTGAAACTTGGGCTCCAATGCATAGTCCCTAGATGAATTCGACGCCAAGAATCCTGGCATGTCTTATTCGATGATCAGACAAGAACATGCCAAAGAACCAGGTGCGTCGGTTCCCATCTCGACATCTGAGGCCCGAACAGGGAGCTCATGTCCAGAGCTCCCTGGAGAGTTTTCACCCACCGATGGCCTTATGCTTCTGCAATGGGCAGCCGAACAGTGAATACAGTACCAATTCCAATCTGGCTGCAAACATTAACACTCCCACCAAACGACTGGGCCAGGTGCTTCACAATCGAGAGCCCGAGACCGGTGCCACCCAATGCACGAGAACGAGCTTTATCGACTCGGAAGAATCGCTCGAACACCCGAGGCAGGAATTCCGGAGCGATACCCTGACCTGTATCACTCACCTGAATCACGGCTGTGGAGTTTTCGACGTGCCACAGGACATTTACGGTTGAGGAGATGGGCGAATACTTAATGGCATTGTCAATCAGGTTGTTCAGGATCTGTCGCAGCCCCTCTTCGTCGGCTTTGACCTCCAAATCAGCAGGTGAACCGTCCGCGACCAGGTCGATTTCTTTCGATACAGCGGCCGCTTCGTTAGCGGCAATACATATCTTTGCTGTCTGGCACAGCCTCACAGCACCAATATCAAATGCTTGCTGGCCAGATTCAATGCGGGCAATGCTCAGAAGATCCAGAATCAGTTCATGCAGTCTTTCGGCCTGTTCGTCAATTTGCGTCACAAATTTTCTGTTATTTTCAGTGTCAGTCAGCGCTCCATTCAGCAGAGTTTCAGCATATGCCTTGATTGAACTGAGCGGAGTTTTCAGCTCATGTGAGACGTTGGCCACGAATTCCTGACGCAAAGACTCCAGACGCCGTAATTCCGTGACGTCGTGCAACACAAGTATCCAGCGGGTCGCGTGTTCAGACGACAGCACTGCTGCGTTCACACCGACGACACGATTCTGGTCGTCGCCCAACTCGACCTCCACATGTTGCGTCTGTTCGCCGGTTGGAAGTGCCAGCACTTCACGGATGGCGCGATTCCGAGTGACTTCGAGCAGGGGACGTCCTGAGGCCTCAGCAGGATCAAAATTCAACAGGCGCCCTGCAGCGGCATTTGCCAATACCACTTTCTCCCGGTCATCCAACGCAATGACCCCTTCAAACATGCCTTCCAGAACAGTCACCAGCCTGCGACTGCTCTCTCGCAGTTGTGTTTCCCGAATGTTGAGTTGTTTTGCCATTCGGTTGAACGATTTGGCCAGCCCGTCCAGTTCATCACGGTTGTTCAGAAATAACTCCTGACGGTACTCTCCTGTTGCAATTCTTTCAGCGGCGGTGGTAAGCGCATGGACCGGCCGTACAACTCGTGCAGCAAGGAACCACGTCA
This sequence comes from Fuerstiella sp., assembly GCA_022447185.1. Lineage (GTDB taxonomy): Bacteria > Planctomycetota > Planctomycetia > Planctomycetales > Planctomycetaceae > S139-18. The sequence goes on from JAKVAY010000131.1 coordinate 2,414, forward strand.
GTATGACAACCGCAAGACTCACCACAATCGCAACCAACCAGATCAATCGCTGCACCGCCGCCACTTCACTCAGCACGGTTGTCATCGGCACAGCTGTGCGAACCAGGCCGGCAGGTGCGGTCAATTCCCCGACACGGATCGCAACATAAAGCATCGGCTGGCCAAGAGTTGGGCTGACCCGCTGCGAACTGCCTCGACCAATTTTGGCAGCCTGCACGAGCTCCAGCCGATCCTTATGGTTCTCCATTTGCAGAACGTCAGAAACAGTTCTCTGCTTGGAGTCAGCAACAACACTCCCATCCATCGCAATCAGTGTGATGCGTGTATTAATGACCTGGCCAAGATTACTAATGTGCCCCTGCAGATCTTTGGATGGTCTATTGGGCAGTATGCCAACAACATCACTTCGTACCAGCGCCGCAGAATCATGCAGACGTTGTTTGATCTGCTCAACAACCTGATCCTTCTGCCAACCGGAAACAATCACAACAAATGTAATAGTTGCCAGAAAATTCAGGATCGTGTACGAGGCGAAGAGTTTCCAGAAAAGGCGTGATGACCACATACTGCGTTCTTGTAGTCAAATCCCGCAGGATGGCAATCACACCTGTATGAAAACAGCCGGAAGAGAGTCGGTGTCTCTACTGAATTAGCATGTTTTTCCTGCGTGCAGGCTGTAGTTCATCTGAAGACAGGTTCGGGTTCCGCGTTGAGTCATTACGTTTGGCACGATACGATTAGTAGTGATTTCTATACATCCCAGCAAATGTGGCGTAGCGCGATTCTGAATCATTGGACAGGAAAAATCGCCTGTGCGTCATGTGTGCCGGACTTCTGTCCGATTCGGTCTCCAGGCCGCTGCCAATCAACTCTATCTTTCGGTTAATCTGATGTTCCCGTCGTGGCGCTCGAATCTGAGATTGCTGACTTTCGGTATCGCACTGGTCGTTGCTGATCCGGTAAGGCCGGATCAGCCATCGGAAGAACTCACATTTGAAGAACATGTCCGACCCATTTTCAAAGCTCACTGCTTTCAGTGTCACGGAGAAGAGCCTGAGCTGAGTGGTGACCTTGACGTCCGACTTGTCAGGTTAATGAGGGCCGGGGGAGAATCCGGACCGGTTATCGTCCCCGGCCAGCCAAACGACAGCCTGCTGTGGCAATACATCGACAGCGATGAAATGCCGCAGGGATCCAAGAAGCTCACTACCGCGCAAAAAGACAGCATCCGGCGCTGGCTGGAACAGGGTGCAAAGACGGCGCGTCCGGAACCGGAAAATGTCGAGGACGCCCGGTTTACTAATGAAGAACTTTCACACTGGGCATGGCAACCGATAACGGAACGTCCGGTTCCGAATGCAGACAACTTTGACATCAGAACACCGATTGATGCGTTCGTCGCAAAACGTCTGGCTGAACATCAACTGAATTTTTCTCCGCAGGCCGACAAACACACACTGATTCGACGAGTCAGCTTCAGTCTTTTAGGGTTACCTCCAACTCCAACGGATGTCGAGGAATTCCTTGCAGATGAATCGTCCGATTCCTGGGAGGTACTGGTCGGAAAGCTGCTGGATTCTCCGCAATTCGGTGTCCGGTGGGGAAGACACTGGCTGGATGTCGCCGGCTATTCTGAGACCAATGGAGATCCAAACAAAGATACTCAGCGTCCCCACGCCTGGCGCTACCGGGATTACGTCATTGATTCATTTAATTCCAACAAGCCCATCGATCAGTTTTATGTTGAACAGCTGGCAGGAGATGAGCTGATCGACGGTGACATCGACATCCATAATCCGCGTCATCTTGAACTGTTGACAGCGACCGGCTTCCTGCGGATGGCCCCGGATACCACTCAGAGCAGCAACGGTATCGCCAATCGGAATATGGCCGTGGCTGAGTCACTTAAAGTTGTGAGTTCGTCCATGCTGGGACTCACCGTCGGCTGTGCTCAGTGCCACGATCACAAATATGACCCGATCGGTACAGACGACTACTATCGATTCCGGGCGGTGTTTGATCCGGTCTTTCCACTGAACAACTGGCAACAGCCAAGCGGGCGACTCGTTGACTTCACAACGGACGAAACACGAGCGGAATGGGAACGTATCGAAGCAGAATGCAAATCCCTGCAAGAGGAACTGAACAAACGCAAAAAAACTCATGCAACCACGATTTTCGAACAAAAAATTGCGGACGTTCCGGAGGCCGACCGAATGGCCACTCTCAACGCAGTTGAAACAACCCCGGGTCAGCGAACTCCGGAGCAGAACAAGCTGCTCGATTTATATCCAATGGTCAAAACAATCGATTTTATCGCCGGCTATCTTGTGGAGTACGATATTGCGTTCCACCGAGAGTGTCAAAAAGAAGCCGCAAAGATCTCTGAACTCAGGGCGACCAAGCCACCCGGTCAGTTGGTAATGGCAACTCAAGAGCAGCCAAACGTCGTACCGGTGAGCACAATATTTCATCGCGGCAATCCACAGAGTCCCGGCGAGGAAGTCACGCCTGCCGAAGTGATGGTGCTCCATCGTGGTCGTGATGTACAACTCCCGGTGAATGATGAACAGCATTCTGGCACCGGTCGGCGACTGGCGTGGGCCAGGCAACTGACAGATGGAACTCATCCTCTGGCTGCTCGTGTTTTTGTGAATCGCGTGTGGATGCATCATTTTGGACGTGGTCTGGTGGCAACCCCCGGGGATTTTGGCATCTCAGGAGAACGTCCAACTCATCCTGAACTTCTGGACTGGCTCGCCAATGATTTCGTCCGTAACGGATGGGATCACAAACGACTTCACCGCATGATCCTGCTGTCTCGAACCTGGCAGCAACTGTCCACTCGATCTGCACATCAGGATCAGCTTGATCCTGAAAACTCGCTGCTGGGCCGAATGAGCCTTCGACGTCTTGAAGCTGAGGAAATTCGAGATGCCGTGCTGTCCATTGTTGAACGACTGGATCAGCAACTGGGTGGCCCAAGTCTTCCCGTAACGGAAGACCGTGAAGGCAAAGTGGTGATTGGACAACCGCAGAAACAAGATGGCATTAAGGCAGGCGAGGATCTGGCTCGCCGCAGTGTTTACGTCCAGGTTCATCGCAAATTGCCACTGAACGTACTGGTGACTTTTGACCAGCCGGAAATGACTCCCAACTGTGATCTCCGTCGAGCAACCACGGTGGCAACCCAGTCTCTGTATTTCCTGAACGATGCGGAGCTGATCAGCCGATCCGAAGATCTGGCCAGACTGCTGGTGGACCGGCACAAAGACGATCAGTCGCGACTGGCCGAATTATTCGTACGATTGTTCGT
>JAKVAY010000132.1 GCA_022447185.1 Fuerstiella sp.
TCCAGAGTCAGGATCTATTCCAACGGCATTGTTCATGATGTTTCAGGGTATGTTCTTCATCATCACGCCCGCATTGATTTGTGGGGCATATGCCGAGAGGATGAAATTCTCCACAATGGCTGTGTTCAGCGTGCTGTGGGGAACATTTGTGTACTGCCCAATCTGCCATTGGGTGTGGTCTGATCCTGGCTGGTTACTTGCCGATGGCGCGATTGATTTTGCCGGCGGGACGGTCGTCCACATTAGCTCGGGGGTCTCCGCTCTGGTCTGTGCGCTAATGCTGGGTCCGCGCCGGGGCTTTCCGACGGAGGCAATGCCGCCGCATAACCTGACTTATACGTGCATCGGAACGGGCCTGCTCTGGGTGGGATGGTTCGGATTCAACGCGGGCAGTGCACTGGAAGCGTCGGCAACAGCGGTGAATGCTTTCGTTGCCACGCACATGGCTGCTGCTGGCGGTGTCCTCGGCTGGGTAGTGATCGAATGGCTGAGAGATGGCAAGCCGGGCATCCTTGGGGCATGTTCTGGTGCAGTTTCGGGCCTTGTTTGTATCACACCAGCTGCTGGGGCTGTGACACCGGTGAGTGGCATGCTTATGGGATTCCTCGCGGGTATCTTCTGTTACCTAATGTGCACAAAACTCAAGAACGCACTTGGATATGATGATTCGCTTGATGCGTTCGGTGTTCATGGGATGGGCGGAACATTGGGTGCACTGCTGTCAGGGGTGTTTGCAACAAGGGCCGTTACCGGCAGCGATGGCCCTGCTGGTTTGCTCGAAGGGAATGCGGCACAGATGGTGCCACAGATCGTCAGCATCCTCGCAGCCGTAGCGATTTCCGTGGTTGGAACCGTTGTCCTGTTGCTTGTTCTCAAGGCACTCATGGGGCTGCGCGTTTCGGAAGAAGGAGAAATTAAAGGGCTCGACATCTCAGAGCATGGTGAAGAAGGGTACATCTTCCAGTAGCATCGCGGCAGGACCAGCGTCTCAGTAGACTGACACTGGTGCGTGGCTGCAGACTGCATCGAACTCACACACGTTCACAGGAACGCTGATCATGAAAAAGATTGAAGCAATCATTCGCCATTTCAAGCTGGAGGATGTCAAGGGCGCGATCACAGAGGTCGGTATTCACGGAATGACCGTGACAGAAGTTCGCGGGTTTGGCCGGCAAAAGGGTCACAAAGAAACATACCGTGGCGCCGAGTACATCGTGGACTTTATGCCGAAGGTGAAACTGGAAGTCGTAGTACCGGACGACGGTGTTGACAAGGTCGTCGAAGCGGTCGTGCGGGCTGCCCGGACCGGCCAGGTCGGCGATGGAAAGATCTTCGTGTCCAACGTCGATCGCGTTGTGCGGATTCGCACCGGAGAACAGGATGACGGAGCACTGTAGCAGGTTGCCCTGAATCGGCCCCGCCATTCACCTCTTTAAACTCTGGCATCCTGTATGCGGCACACAATCAGTATTGTCCTTGGTGGAGGAAAGGGAACTCGGCTGCGTCCGCTGACGGAGCAGCGTTCCAAGCCAGCCGTCCCCATCGGCGGCAAATATCGTTTGATTGATGTACCGATCTCCAACTGCCTGCACAGCACACTCAACCGCATCTATGTGCTGACGCAGTTCAACTCTGTCAGTCTGCATCGCCACATTCGGCAGACATACAGCTTTGACATGTTCTCGGGCGGATTCGTCGAAGTCCTGCCCGCTCAGCAGACTCTGGACCGGGAAACCTGGTATCAGGGAACCGCTGACGCAGTGCGAAAGCAACTGCGGTTTCTCAAAGAACCAGGGATTCGCTATGTCCTGATCCTGTCCGGCGACCAGTTGTATCGCATGGACTACCGGGACATGCTGAACACTCACCTTGCGGCGAAAGCCGATGTCACGATTTCCACCGTCCCGGTTCACGCAGATGACGCTCGGCAATTTGGCATCATGCAGCTGGACGATTCAGGACGTGTCACCGGATTCGTGGAAAAGCCGCAGGACGACGAGGCGCTGCAACAGGTAAGAACACCGGCTGCCTGGATTGATCAGCAGGAGCAGATCGAAGCCAAGGGTCGCGAATATCTCGCCAGCATGGGCATCTATCTGTTCAATCGGGATCTGCTGGTCGATCTGCTGGAATCCACATCGCTCGATGACTTCGGCAAAGACATTTTCCCGATGGCCATCAACAACCACCATGTGCAGACACATCTGTTCGACGGATACTGGGAAGACATTGGGACAATCAAATCTTTCTATGAATGCAACCTGATGCTGGCTCAGGCCAGACCGCCGTTCACACTGGCTCACGCCCAGTGGCCCATTTTCACTCGTCCGCGGTTTCTGCCATCTTCGCGCTTTGACGGCTGCCGAATCACACAAAGCCTGATCTCCGATGGCTCTTTCGTCGGCCCGAATGCCGAGATCAACAACTGTGTGGTCGGCCTGAGGTGTCAGATCGCTGACAATGTCCAGATGAAAAACACGGTGATCATGGGGGCGGACTACTATGAACCGGACCCCGAATCAGATCGGCCACCTCTTGGCGTCGGTTCTGGTGCCGTCATTGACCGGGCCCTGATCGACAAGAATGTTGTCATTGGTCCGGGAGCCCGAATTGTTGCCAGCGAAGCGCCCGCAACGGATGGAGATTTTGGCAACGTCTGTATGCGGGACGGTATTGCGGTGATTAGTCGGAATTCCGAAATCCCCGCCGGGTGGTCCCTCGGGGAATCTAGCAGCACCTAGATATACGAACACATTTAGACATTTCTGACTCGCAGAGCGCAGTCCGCAAAGGCCGAATCTCCACCCGCCTGGCCACAGTTCAGTGTAATACGCTGTAAACCTTCTGCTTTCGTTCCTGATTGGTTTGGTCGTCATGCACCGACTGCTTCCTGTGTGTCTCATCTCTCTCCTGATTACTGGCTGCGCTTCGGAAGTCGACGAGGCTTCCAAAGCCGGATCCGCACCGGTTGCCGAGAAAACTGTGCCTGAACCGGACGATGCCGTGGCCGTGCAGGCAATTGCCGACGCTGGCGGAACGACGAAAACCAACTCGGATGGACAAATCGTCGAGGTCAATCTGCGGGATTCGGTAGCCACGGACAAAACTCTTTCTGCCATTCGGCCTTTGAAGCACGTGCGTTCGCTGCTGCTGAATAATTTGGAGATTTCTGATGAGGGACTTGAGGCGCTGTCGGACGTTGCCTGGCCGTTGGGCAATCTTGATCTTCGTGGCTGTCCGGTGACGAACGATGGCCTGAGGCACTTAACTGGACTGCAAAACCTCAAAGCTCTGCGGCTGTCGGGAACCCACAGTGCTGCCACTGTCGATGATGGTGGGATGGACGCGGTGGCTCAAATCTCAGATCTCAAAGTGTTATCCCTGGACAAACTTTGGATCAGCGACGACGGCATCCGCGCACTCTCAACCCTCAAGCATCTCGAAGAACTTTATTTGGCGGGCACAACAATTGGAGATAGTGCTTTGGAATTCATTGCGACGATGCCAGCGATCAGAAAACTGCGTTTGTCCAATGATTCAATTTCAGATGATGGCCTGAAAGCTCTTTCCGCACTGCAGGATCTTGTCGAACTTGACATCAGTGAGGACAGCTTGCTCACAGACGGTGGAATGCAGTATTTAAGTGGACTGACAAAGCTTCAGAAGCTCAATCTGTGGCGCGTCCAGATCGGCGATACCGGAGTGCAATCTCTCAAATCACTTACCAATCTAAAGTGGCTCAATCTCGACAACACTCGATTGTCAGATGCCGGGCTTCCGGCACTGAAGGGCATGGAGAACCTGACCTTCCTCCATTTGGGTTCGACAAGCGTCTCGGACGCCGGCTTGGTTCATCTGAGCGGTTTAACCGCTCTTCGCGATCTGAAAGTCACCCGCTGCGGCGTCACCAAAGAAGGAGCGGCGGAACTCAAAGAGACTTTGAGCAACACGGAAATCCAGACAGACTATTTGGCCAACAATTGACACCGATCGATATCGGTTCTGAGTCATCAACGTGGTATGTTGACAACCTGTTGAAAACTTCGTCATACCGGTGACGAATTGTTTCATCAGCATCAACAGGCCACTGCTTTCTGGCGACTGCTGTTGGCAGGATCCTGTTTGGTCCATCTTGTCGGCAACGATACTGCACAACTTGCCAATGGTTTATCCACACGCTGATGCCGACAGAAAACCTGATTTTTCTGTGGGATCACAGACTCTAGAGTACGGTGACTTCACAAATCAGTTGTAGGCTTCTACTACGACTACTGTTTCTTTTTAAAATCGGATTCCTGTTCCTCAACTGAATTCGTAAGCTTCGCCACGCTGTCTCAACGTTCAAAAGTCAAAACTTGCCAACAAAAAAACCGAGACGGATGTCTCGGCTCTTTTGCTCATCGGTAGCGGGGGTTCTGATGCCGACAAGCGTGATGTCGGATGCCGCGATGAGTTTGGGTTGGACTGAAGAAGAATTGCATTTCGTATGCCGAACTATCGTTGTCGAATCCAAGAGGGAACCTAAACTGTTGGTTCGGAATGGTTTATGAAAAATGTTTCGACATATGAGGGCTAGGCGTTGAACTGAAGATGTTGCCAAACGGCTACCTGTTTTTTGACGCTGGTGACCTTGTTTTCGTTTCGAACGAGTGTTTTGCAGCCTGAAAGAATTATGGATGACAATCGGCAACATGATGCCGAATGACACCGCAATGGTGCAGACGGACTCTCGTGCCAGTGTCCGGATCAGGCCGTGTCGATTCGATTAGCACTCAGGAGCGGCAATCCGATTCCCATTGAACATGAATCGGTTGACGATATGAGGCTTTCCTTCATAATCTCCTGGCTTCCGCCGGGTCTTTTAGGTGGAATTTGCCGGCTGGAAGAGAGCCGGACGACAATCTGATACGGACGACGGCAGTCGTTTCATACGCGGGTGTAGCTCAGTGGTAGAGCACCACGTTGCCAACGTGGATGTCGAGGGTTCGAATCCCTTCGCCCGCTCTTTTTTTATGGCTACACGACATCGGGAAATAAGAAAAGGTCTGTCATGAGCGACGCGGAAGCGGCCACAGCCGGTCCGGAAGCGAACCCCACGGATGAGTCCAAACTCAACCTGGAAGTGGAAATCTCAGAAGTTGGTCCCTGTCGAAAGCACGTTGTTGTCACCATTTTGGAAGCCGACATCAGGTTGATTCGAGGGGAAGCCGTCACAGACCTCGCTGACAAGGCAGAAGTGCCAGGATTTCGCGTTGGTCGGGTGCCACGTGACCTGCTGGAAAAGCGGTTTCGCGACGAAATCTCGTCTGACGTGAAGCAGAAAGTGCTGCTGCAAAGTCTGGAGCAGCTGTCCGACGACAACAGCATCGATCCAATCAACCAACCGGAGATCAATGTCGATTCACTCGACATTCCCGATGAAGGTGATTTTCGCTTCGAATTTGACGTGGAGGTGCGCCCGGAATTTGAATTGCCGGATTATTCTTCGCTGACGATAGAACGTCCGTCTGGCGACGTTTCTGACGAAGAGTTTCAGGCATTCCGCATGCAGTTTTTGGCGTCACATGCGGAACGACAAACCGTCGACCGGGAAGCTACCCGTGGTGACTTTGTGGTGTGCGATGTCA
>JAKVAY010000133.1 GCA_022447185.1 Fuerstiella sp.
ACGTACATGTGCGGAGTCGAGCCTGCCGAGCAGCACCAGGGCTTCCTTCATGCGGTTGTGCATGTCGAGCAGAGGATCGGAGTAAAAAGCCCGGACGGTCGGGTAAATTTGATCGTTGATCGTTCGAGCCGTTTGCAGGTCGTTCCTCTGAACTGCCTCGAACAGGGCAACCTGAAGGCTGGCGATCACACTGCCGGCGCCGGACAGCAAGCCATCACAGCCCATTACCAGCGATCCCAGCAACCACATACTGTGCGTGGAAAGCACTCTGACCGGACGCTCCAGGGCGTGAAGTTCGCGGATGTGACGTTCGTGCAGGTGAGGGTCGTTGCACCAGTCCTTGATCGCCCGGATGGCAGGAAACTCGGTGCAGAGTCCAAGCAGTGTGTCTAGTGGATAACCCGATCCCCCACTGACCGGATACTGAAACAGAATCAGCGGCAGTTCGGACGATTCAGCGATGGCACCAACATGAGCGCGAGCGCACTCAGGTCTCTGCCAGCCTCCCATAGTCAGCACATCTGACGGAAACACCAGCAGTGCATCAGCTCCGGCTGCAGCCGCCATGGTGGCCAGACGGCACGCTTCCTGAGTACCTCCCCTGTGAATACCGACCACTAACGGCAGTTTTCCGGCAATCTCATCGCGAGCGATGTCAATACCTCGCCGTTGCTCCTCGAAGCTTAACGCGTGAACTTCAGCAGCGTGCCCGTTGACGGTAATCGCAGTGACGCCTGCAATACCCGCAAGGTCGCTCAAGTGACGACGATAAGCAGGCTCGTCGATCTCCAGACGAGTGTCGAACGGCATCAGGCAGGCAGGAATAACGCCCTGGGGATCAAAATCATGGTGACTCATTGGCCGTGCTTATCCACTGAACGCGAAGCGAACCTGACGCCAGTACGACACAGAACACATATTCAAACGTAACTGACGATCCTCTGGTCGAAGCCAGGTGGCTGGCTCCATGATGAGCCTGCCTGATTCAATTTCCATTTCGGAAACGCGGTGAACCAAACAGCAGACTCAGTATTAAAAGAGAACGACTGGCCCGGTGTGTCACTGGCCCGAACCTGCGGTGTCCAATATTTCCAATTTGCTGCAGAGTACAAAAGTATCGTTGTTGACAGATGTCTGTCGTGCAAGCGACGTATGCGTTCGGCAAATCTGACCGGGTGATTTCCCGGATGTGGCAGTTCAGAAAACGGATGTCTGCCTTCATGATCCTGCCCACAATCGCAAAAAAGCGGTGCATGACCAACACTGGACGTATTCGTGGAGTCGTCGTTCTTCGCCGATCGGTAGTCCTCCACATTCAATTCTGCGATCAGCGTTTAATACAAATGACCGATCTTTACCCTTCCTGAGCCAGTCTCATCAGTATCACCGAATCATCTAATTTCCGTGAACTGCACACCAGCGCAAACACTGCTGCTGGAATCCTTGTCATTCGGCGATACGCTGAACCTTCTGCCGGACTGAGTTCCTGCAGGAATTGAACAGGACGATCCCTGTTCTGAGTAAAGCGTTTGCCGTATCTGTTTCTGTACAGCTGGATCGCATTGGAAAACTGGAGAATGTCCCATGGTGAAGAATACGAATTGTTTACCGTCGTCGACCAGGTGGATGCTTGGGTTGACCGTGTTCGTATGCTGGAACGCCGCCGATGTTGTCGCTCAGGAGCGACACACAATGACCGTGGTCGACGTAGAAAGGCAGATTACTGATCTATCCAACTGGGGACGTTGGGGCAAGAACGACCAGAAAGGGGCATTGAATCTGATTACTCCTGGAAAGCGAATCGAAGCGGCTCGCCAGGTGAAAGACGGAATTTGCGTTTCGCTGGCACGCGTTGCTGAAGAGAAACAGGAAGTCGACAATCCTAATCCGTTCATCCAGCAAATGCTGGCGGTCGGTCGGGACGTTGGTAGTCCGTGGGCGCTCGACAATTACAGTGTGTCGTATCACGGGTATGCGCATACCCATATGGACGCGTTGTGTCATCTGTTTTACCGCGATCACCTGTACAACGGTTATACGCAGGACACTGTTACGGAGGACGGAGCGAGCAGACTCAGTATCCACAGCCAGCAGGAAGGTGTCTTCACCCGGGGAGTGCTGATCGACGTGCCGCGTATGCAGGGAATTGACTACCTTGATCCCGGAACAGCCATCTTTCCCGAGGATCTGGACGCCTGGGAGGAGAAGACAGGTATCCGGGTGGCCAGTGGCGACGTCGTTTTTATTCGCACAGGGCGTTGGGCGCGTCGCGATGCCCTGGGACCATGGGATATCAACAAGGAGGGACTGGCCGGATTACATGCCTCTTGCGCGGCCTGGTTGAAAACCAGAGACGTTGCGATGCTCGGCAGTGACTCAGCCAGCGATGTCATCCCATCGCAGATTAACGGCATCACTCATCCGGTCCACCTTCTGATGCTGCATGCAATGGGGGTACACATCTTTGACAATTGCGATCTGGAGGAACTGGGGCGGGTGACAGAAAGACTGAATCGCTGGGAGTTTCTGTTGACTGCATCACCAATCCCCGTCAAAGGGGGAACCGGATCACCGCTCAATCCCATTGCCACGTTTTGATAAGGTCGGAAGAATTGGCCTGTTTTGGGGCCAGGAAGAGCAGCGAACGGTCCACAGTATGCGCCACAAAAAATGGTGCATAAGGTCTGACTGCATACGTCAGCCGGTACCGCTGGTCATCCCCGAATTCATCGCGTGGTTACCAAAGACGAATATTTCGGGTCCGGTTTTCGGTAACAGTGACAACACAAGAATGAATAAAAAACTGACCGATCGCAATGTCGCCTGTCTGCTGGCAGCAATCGCCGCCGTGACCTGCGTGGTTCTCGCTTTGATGGGGCGGGTTTGGTGGTGCGAACTTGGGGATCTTTCACCGTGGTCCTGGGACATCTGGAGCTCACACAACTCACAGCATTTGATTGATCCTTACGCGCTGTCGCATCTCCAGCATGGCATCGGATTGTTTCTGCTGCTGTCTGCATGCTGTCGTCAATGCCTGTCGGTGCAGGTACGCATGCTGACGGTTGCATTCATCGAAGCTGCCTGGGAGATCGCCGAGAATACTCCCTTGATAATCAACCGATATCGGGAAGTGACCATTTCATTGGATTATTTTGGTGACAGTATTCTGAATTCCCTAAGCGATTACGTCATGTGTTTGCTGGGAGTACTTCTGGTGCGGAAGACGAACTGGAAAACCGGGCTGATGGTTTTTATTGCCCTGGAGATCAGCAGTCTATTATGGATCAGAGACAGCCTGATGCTGAACATGCTGATGCTTGCCGTACCAATCGAGGCCGTCAAAGAATGGCAGGCACTGTGAATGCCGGCAAAAGCACTGCCTCAATCCGGTCCAGGTAGCAGCCGAGTGAAGACGGTAAGCACGATGTCTGGACAGAGAACGCACCATGCTTAACTCCTGACTCACGAATCAGTCAGAAATGCTTTCGGTGTTCCATTATTTTGGAAAATGGGTGCCGTCGCTTTCCATCATGTCGTTCCATGCACGCATTTGTATCATCCTGGGCCCTGGATTACCCGTTGCACTGGTAATGAAAATCATTTCCGCCTCAGACGTGGTCCTCGGCACACATCGGGACCTTTATTGGTCAGTTCCAGACTCAGTAGGCGAAAGATGGGCGGGACCGAACTCCAGCGTGTCCAGGACGGCGAGGTTCCGGGCTTGCATCTTTCAGACCGGCCAATGAACGTTCCTGCCGACTGCAGACAACCGTAATACATTATCGTTCCAATACGACAGGACGACACCCCTGGCGAATATCCAGGTCCAGGGAAGTGCCGGTCGATCTGCCTCTCACCGTGCGCGTCCAGGACCTGTTGACGGAGATCCAGACGTTGGCGCAGGGAAATCGTACGAATGTTGTTCGAGGTCGCGAGTTGTCTGTTTTTTCCGTTCCAATCGACGACCTGATCATTATCTCCTGGACCAAATGGACCAGGAAAGCCAACGTCCTGCTGCATAGACGAGAAGAGATCCTTAAGATCGGAGAGCAGTCCCAATGATCAGCACCTGCAAGTGTTGCGTGAACAACAGGCCAAAATGACCAAAACTTTCTATTCGACAACAAACAGGAAATGGCATGACTGACAGAGCGAGCATGCGAACCAGATGTCGTCACGTCATTACCCTCATTTCGTGCAGTTTGTTGATCTCACTGGAAACATTGTCAGCCGGGACCGAGACGGATGAATTCTGGCAATTCTATGAGAAACTTCCGCACATGCAGGACTACTTTCCGTTTGGTGTCTATGGCGGAGCACAGGGCGACTGGACCCCGTGGGGACATTCATCCCAGGCGTACACGCGAATCCTCACCGATACCATCGCAGAGAACGGATTCAATGTGATCTGGGGAGGAAAGACTCCGCATGCGACTCGCGAAGTACCGGGTGGACCGTTGATTTCCATCGCATTCAATTGATGGTTCTACGGGACGGAACTGCCCCTCAAAGAAATGAAGATCTTTCCCACTCTGATTAACTATATGCGGTTCAACTCCGGCGCTTTGGCGAAATTTCAGCGCGAAGAACCAGCACTCAACGGCCAGGAGATGGCCGAGGTCGAGGCTGACCGAAAAGACTATCTGGAATTCGCTGCAACTCTGGCTCGGGAACATCCCGAGAGTATCATCGGCTTTGTTTCCGATGATGAGCCGCTGTACCTGGCTCCCTCGATCGCCGCCATTCGTCTGATTGAAAAGTACACCAAACTTCCTGTGACGACCTGTCAACCGACATGGGGTGGCTTCAGAAGATTTGTTGGGCACATGCAGCCGATGACTGCGGACTGGTACCCCACCTGGGATGTGACGAGGGATAGTTGGTCGATCGCGAAAAATCTGCGTTGCCTGCAGGACCACCATCCTGATCGGGTCTTTTATTTTATCCCTCTGGCAGCGGCCTGGAGTGCGCACGAACCGACGAAGCCATGGTTGAAGGATTCCCGGCCGTCGCCCACGGAATTGCGTATGCAGTTCTGGCAGGCGCTTGCCGGAGGAACGAAAGGTTTTTTTTACTTCCATGTGGGAGGGCCTGTGCTGCAACCTCAGTGGGCAGGCGGACAGGACGGACTTCTCAACGGTCTCCTCTGGCCCAACAATGATCTCTGGGATGAACTGGGAAGCATTGCCAGAATGATCACGGTCACTGGTCCATTGCTTATTTCCTGCAGAGCGGATGCGAGCATCCGCTCTGGCGTTTCATGCAGGCGTCTTCGCTATCCGGAATTCGAAGGCCAGGCAATCGACTGTGGGTTCCTGAGGTGTATCAAACATGACCGCCATTTCCTGATTCCCTGGAACAACAACAGTCATCATCAGGAGAACGGCAGCATCCTGATTCCGAAAGAACGACTGAACGGAAGAAAGATCTACGATCTGATCAGCCTTCGGGAAGTGTCTCTTGCGGACGTGGATGGCAACAAAA
>JAKVAY010000134.1 GCA_022447185.1 Fuerstiella sp.
CGGCAACGGCAAGTGGAAGCGTCGAAGCAATCGATCGGGAACATCGTCGTCGTACGGATCGTAGCGGAAACAGGTGGTTGGGAATTGGTTACCATTTCGTGATTGGTAACGGCCATGGAATGCAGGACGGCGAAACTTCCGCAACGTTTCGCTGGAAGCAGCAGCTTCACGGAGCGCATTCGGGTAGTCTGCCGCACAACGACCGGGGGATCGGGATTTGCCTGATTGGCAACTTTGACGACGCTCCTCCAACACCGGCTCAGCAGAAGGCAGTCACGCAGCTGGTCCGACAGCTCGTGATCGAATTCGGGATCCCGCCAACACGTATCCTTGGACACAATCAGGTTCGCGCCACAGCTTGTCCGGGTCGGCATTTCCCGTTGCATCAGATTGTAGAGGATGCGACAGGAACTCGCGTTGGGAGGAACTGTTCCCCTCACATGATGAGTGTTTTTTCTCCATCTTCTTCAGTCGGTGACGCAGGACTGACAAAAATCACCTCCATGTCAAGAATCGACTGAGGTGCGGCGTTCGGCAGGTGTCACTGTGGAACGCTGAATTTCCTGACACTTCATGGAAGTCACAGAAATGATCAATCGCGTTCATGGACCAGGCTCGTTTCCGGACAATGCACGTCGTGCCAAATCGGACGGTAACCTGCCGGTCGAACTGCAGGAACTGGTAGAACAGCTGGCAGTTACGACCGTCGCGCCGCAGGCGAGTGACAGTGACTGGCCGGTGTCCATCTTCGTACCGGAGCGGTACGAAGAGAATTATGCCTATCCACTGCTGATCTGGTTTCATGATACCGGATCACACGAAGGTCAGCTTGAATCGGTGATAGCCGCCATTAGTTCACAAAACTACTGCGGCCTGGGGATCCAGGGGAATCAAACCCTTGCGGAAGACCAGGCCTGGGGCTGGAACTCAGATCTGCTGGAATATGGCGAAGTGCCACTGCGGGATTTGCTCAGCGTGACGGTTCGTCGAATGCGGCAGGCCTTCCACATTCACAGCGAACGTATCTTCCTGGCAGGCTGTGGAGCCGGAGCGGATGTCGCCCTGCAGCAGCTGGTGAACTGTCCGGAGTGGTACGCGGGAGCGGTTCTGCTGGATCCGTTGTGTGACACGGCGACCCAATCCTCACTCATGGCGGCACAACTCACAGACTGCCCTCTTCTCTGGACCGTATCGGGTACGGCATCGCGGGAGATTCTCGCACAGAACGTCGAGGCTGTTCAGCTGGCGCGTGCAGCCGGAGCATCACCCGATGTGCGTGTTACCGATTCGGAAATGAATCCGGAGGGGAGCGACGTCCGGTTCATTGATCACTGGCTGCTGTCACACCTGGGCGAAAGAGCGTGGATCTGAGACGCGCTGCCGTGGCCGATTCACGGGCACACAAAACCGGAGACCTATGAGTCTTCTGATGAAGCTTGTTGGCTGGCGCGGCTCAATGCCAGCATTTCATTGTTGTCGTCGTTCGTGCAGACATAATCCGGACCTTTTGCCTTCACGACTTCAGCATCATAGGCAGCAAGCACTGATTCCTGGATGCGATTGCGGCACGAAGAATTTACTGGGTGAGCAATGTCAGCGAACGTCCGAGTTCGAGTCGCAGCGGAGTTCGGGGTCCGGGGGCGAGTTCTGCCCCGCATCCATTGCAAAATCGGGCTCTACTTTCGCTCCTGAGATAGCATCAAGGGTACTTTCCTCGGAGCTTGCGACTGGCCGTTGCTACAAAAGGCCCACGTTTTCACTGAGTCATTCGCAGGTTGCGAAGGTCGAACTCACGGTCAATCGTAATGGTGCAGAACGCGATGAGATGCTCACTGCTGTCATCGAACAGCTTAATTCGAACCTGAGTGATCTCCACCCGTACTTCTTTGGCAGCGCTTGAGCCAGTTTGTCTGGCAATTGCTGTTGGCTCCATTCAACAATGTCTTTGGCCGTTCGTTAGAGGGTGGCCGGAACACGGCTGTACGATTTCCTCAGCGGATCATGTCGTGGGACAGTGTTCAAGGGGACGTGGGAAAAATCAGCCGGGAAGACGTAGCGGGAGAACCCTGCCCGCTATTGATCGCGTTCATTTCGGCCGGTGGTACGGTTCAGTCATGCGAATGATTTGTTCCATTCTTCGCAACACTATCCGAAACGCAATGTGAACCGAAAGCGCTCCTTCGGGAATGGACAATCGCCCCCTGCTGTCAACAACGAAATGCCAGGACTTGTCCGATGCTTCTCGACATCAGGTACCGAACGATCCTCTGCGAATCACAATGACTTTTGGTCAGCGAGTAACATGCCGATCCAGTTCCGGTCACAATCGCCTGACCGTTGATGTTTTGCAAAATTCGAAGGGTGCGGCCGATTGTCGGATTAACTTCGATGGCAGCCTGCTGGAGGCGGTTGAAAGTGGCAGATTTGATCTGTTGGCGGTTGCCACCTTTTAGAGCTGCCCGGACGCTGTCGACACTTCTCATGGAATTGGTGGGGCGCAGGCACTGGAACACATCCGCCGTCGAGTTGCCAAGGAAAGGAAGCACAAGGACACCATGCAGAGTTGATCGCAGGCACAAGGGCGTGACGTGTTGGCCACGACCGGTGCATAACCCCACACGACAGCCGTTGAGCAGAAAATTTATGTCACTCCCCAGCGAGGCCGCCACCTCGTGCAGGGCTGCATCCGGCAGATGCACGCCCCACAGTTGATTCAGCGTTCTCAGAGTGACGGCTGCGTTCCCCGACCCGCCACCCAGGCCGGCTTCCGAAGGAATGTTTTTTTGCACAACAATGTCGGCTCCTCGTGTCACGCCGGCCCTGCTGCACAGTGCACGCGCCGCTCGCGCAATCAGGTTGTTTTCATCGAGAGGAAAGTCGATGATTCTGCGATCAGCGATGCTCGGACTCTGCCTCAGCGACAGCACGATCTCGTCATCATCCCTTGCTGTAAATCGCAGGACATCGCAGAAATCAGTCCGTGCCATCACCGTCTGCAGTTCATGAAAGCTGTCTGCTCGTCTGCCACAAACTTCCAGGAAGAGATTGATCTTTGCGGGAGATCGGACTGTGGTACTTTGCAAAATCATTTCCATCACCAGTCAAAAACGTCCACAACTTCGGTGGTGTGTACAAACGTGAACGTCGCCCGCTGCCGGGGAGTATTCGGGACCTGTTGAAACTTGCAACGATTCGGTGAGGTCATTGTGTGTCATACAGGAACAGTCGTTGCCAGAATGTGGCTCAACCGATTGGCGTGGATGATTGTATACGAATCGGACCACATCCCCGGAACAGATTTTTTGGCAGCACACTCGAACGTGTGGCATTTCATCGGCTGGGCATCTTGTGACGGGACGTTTTTCCCTTCGATCTTTCAGTCGTCGTAACGCGGGATCCCATCCTCGGCAGTATCACAGCGATTGATGTCTGTGAGAGTGTTGGTCCACGTTTTGGTGGGCCGCAGCTTCATGTTTGTTTGCTGTCTTCTGTTCCATTGCTGACGGTCTAAATCTGGACATGATCTGTGCCCTCGTGCGACGGCGGGTTTGCAAAACACGCGTGGTATTGCAGCATTGAAGAGCAGAATCACGCCTGCTGTGTTGTTTGACGAGGCGCTTCACGCAATGCCTGTGTGAACCGGGCCACGTCCTGTGCCAACTCGGTTGTCTCTTTTTCAGTCAACAGATGATCGCCGTAGCGGACGGCATTAAATGCGCTGGCAATTCGGGCCGGAATCCCCCGTGTCGTGGAATCGAGTCGGTCATGGAAAAAGTCGGCAGCAGACAGGGCGTTTTCGGTTGCGGTACCGGATGGTGGAAACTCCAGTCCGTGTCGAGCACAAAGGCGGCAAAATGACTCGTAGAAGCGTACGATAGAGGAGGCAACGCGCCTTCGCGAGCTGAGCCGGTCGAGGAAAAACCCGGACAACAATCTGATCAGTTGCCGGATTCGACGACGAACCAAAGTGGCGAGTAACAGCATGCCCGCGAATCCTCCCACGAATACGCGCCAGTTGAACCATTGAGAAGCACTCCGGATTCTGTTCTGCAACGCAGCCCAGAGTCCCCGGCTGCGAATATCTGAGACGATCTCAGTCACATAATCGATGATTGGCTGAATGAACTCACGTTGTCGTTCTGCTGTGACGTTGTCCATGCCTGCTGTCCATAAGTCGGATGCTGCTTCCTTCAGATTCCCCATGAACGGAGTTTCCTGGGTCGATGCCACAAATTCATTCCGCGCTGCCGGTGTTGGATCGATGCGGACCCATCGTTGCTGATGGCGATACTCAACCCAGACGTGGGCGTGCTTCTGTCGGACCAGCATCCTTTTGGTGTCCGGATTGACGTCCCCTCCTTTGAAACCGTTGACGATTCTTGCGGGGATGTTCAGCGACTGAAGCATCAGCGCGCAGGCAGAGGCGAAATACTGGCAGTGGCCCGTCCGGTGATTCAGCAGAAAGTCTTCCGCGGGATCCATTCCGCTCGTCGTGCGCGGGACATCCAGAGAGTATCTAAAATTGCCGGAATCTCTCAGTAGAGACACGATGCGGTTGGCACATTCCTGCACAGGAAGTAACCCGTCTTCCTGTTGACACAGCTCTGCGGCAAGCCGGCTCAAGTCAGGCAAAGATTCCTGCAAACCGCGCGTGATGGCGTACTGCTTTGCGAAATGATCCTCTTTCTGCAGCCAGCTCCGTGACGGAGCGTGTGGAAACGCCCAGCGGCGAATTCGATCTGAGAGAAGGATCGAAGGGTTAATTTTTCGAGAGGCTTCCGGTGCGGGGCAGTAGATCTCGTAGGAAATCGGTTGTCGATTTAAGCCAGGCGAGCGAGCTGACTCCCAGCTATCTTCTCGATCCAGATCAAACACAAGGCTCTGAGTCAGGCTCCTTTCGACAATTCGACCGTTTGCATTGATCAATTGAGCTGATGTTACAGGCCTTGGAGCGAACGCGAAATTTCCGACCGGTGGATCCTGGGTTACCTCGACACGATAGCAGTCAAAAACAGAACCGCGGTGGCTCAGGTTGTACCGGTTGGGCTCTGCGCTGAAATAACCCTGCAGTGCCTCGCCGGGATCCCAGCGCCCTTTTGCATAGTGTCCCATCGAGGTACCACGGAGAACGAGTTCGTCCATCTCCATGATGCCTGCAAATTCGTCTGGATCGACGGGGCGGTTTGTTGGCTGATGAAAGACAGATAACTGCAATACTCGTTCTTCACTCTTCAGCAGCACGCCGAATTCCCCGAGCACCACCTGTTCACGGAAACCGGTTCGATTGATGATGCCGGGGTTCTCGAGTGACCCGGTCCCCAGATTGACGGGTGATCCCACAAACACGCGTGGAAACACTGCGAAGACGGCTCCTGACATCAGCAGTGATGCCAGACACATTGTGAAAATCATGCCGCGAAAGCGCAGGCCCGTCCACTTCAGCGAGGCATCGGCCTGAATACCGTAACGGACGGT
>JAKVAY010000135.1 GCA_022447185.1 Fuerstiella sp.
ATTCAGTTCGATTCGCGCCGTCCTGGCAATCCTCAGCGTCTTTGCATCAATGGGGCTGACTCAACTGTTGCCAATTCGACTTGCGTCACACAAGGAACCCGCAACAAAAACACTGGCGACGGCGGGTCTACTGCGAATGGCGGGTGGCCTGATTGCAGCAATGATCTCGATCCCCGTACTCAGCTACATTCAGGGGTATGATAGTGCCCACTGGGAAATCCTTCTGGTCGCAGCGATTTACCTGGTCTTACATCCCCTGGAATTACTTGACACCTGGTTCGTTTCCCAGAGTCAGTCTCGATTCATGACGTTCAGTAAAATGGGACAACTCGCCGTCACTTCCGGCATGCAGGTTGTTGCCGTCATAAGTGGATTTGGTCTTCTCGCTTTCGTAGCGATTGACGTCGCAAGGGTAGTCATTTACGGCGCCTTTCTGCTGTTTTTTATGAAGAAATACCTCAGACCTGAGGGACGATTAGAGCCGGACGTTCGAACGGCTCGTGATTTATTCCGCAGCACGCGTCCCTTATGGTTTGCCGCAGCAGCAACGATCATCAGCGTCAAAGTGGATCAGACAATGATCCGACTACTGTTGGACAGAGAAGCGACAGGACTTTACGCCGCCGCGGCACGCCTGTCTGAATTCTGGTTCTTCCTGCCGGTCGCCATCGTGACAACCACCATACCAACACTCACGCGTCAGTACAAAAATAACAGAACCGCGTACAATCGCAGCATTCTGCGTGTGAGTTCCGTGCTCACATCGTTTTCGATTACTGTCGCGTTGTGCGTAACAATGTTTTCGACTCCAGTTGTGGCGATTGTTTTCGGACAGGATTACATAGCTTCAACAAGTGTGCTGGTCATCCATGTTTGGTCACTTCCGTTTCTGTCTCTGGTCTATTTGAGTCACAACATTCGGATCATTCAGGGTCAACAAGCCTCACTGCTCCCGCGCACAATCGCAGGTGCGGCGACCAATATTGTGCTGAATTACCTTCTCATCCCGCTATACGGAATTAAAGCAGCGGCGATCACGACACTTATCTCTTATGTTGTCGTGGGAATCGGCTGGGACCTTTTGATTGATCGGTCACACGGCCTTGGCAGAATCCAGGCCCGATCATTTCTCCCACAACACTGGATAAGTGCTGCGATGACCGTGTCTTCGCGAATACGAATGGCTCGAGGATAATCGGCAGCAAATCGCTCTGCGCCGCCGTTCAACAGGTACTCACTGACCAAATCAATCAGCGAGTGGTTGCGTGTTAGTCACGTTTCATTTTCTCAGCAAATCCTGAGGATCATTCAGGGTCATCAGATCTCCATACTTACAAGAGCGAGCGTTATTCGCGACGACTGACGGCAACATCAGTCAACGGGTAAGTCGAATGAGTTTTTTCAGGGAGCAGACCAATTAGGGTACTGATCTGTTGGAGTCATGTTTCCGGATACATGGCTGCATGCTGGAGGAAGCTTGCGCAGGATCCCGAGATTGACCTGCGTGTAATCGCATGGGCAACGAACTCATCCGTCAGTCAATCTGCATTTCAACCGTCTATCATGGACGGCGTTAACTGCCGCCTGGTAAATGGTGATGAAAGTGACAATGTCGATCTGGTGACGAGTGAAGTCAATGCCTTTCGCCCGGACGTCCTTGTGATTCCAGGCTGGATGAGCAAAGCGTATACGTCTTGCGTATTGAAATTAGGTGCGAATCGTCCGGCAGTCGTTATGGGAATGGACACTCCATGGACTGGCGCACCAAAACAGCACTTGACTCGATGGCGACACTATAACCTGCTCAAGAACATAGATCATGTCGTCGTGGCAGGGGAACGCTCATGGCAGTACGCCACACGTCTCGGATTTGCGGAACATCAAATCACGCGAGGTGTCTATGGCTGGGATGAATCACTGGCTGCCCGGCCAGGTAACGACAACAAACGCCAGGGTAACTTTGTTTTCGTTGGGCGGATTGCGAGAGAGAAGGGCATCAAAACACTGCTCGAAGCCTACAGCAACTACCGCAGCCAGTCAGCTACACCATGGACCCTCACAGTTTGCGGAACCGGTCCTCTATCGGATCTTGTCCAAGGCGAAGGTATAACGCCTGTTGGTTTTATCCAGCCAGCAGACTTACCTGACGTGTTCAGCAGGGCAGACGTCATAGTTATGCCGAGCTACTACGAGCCTTGGGGAGTTGCATTAGCGGAAGCCATGGGAGCAGGCCTTCCCGCCATCGCAACAGAAGCCTGCGGCGCCGCGATTGACCTCGTACGATCCTATTGGAATGGTGTCATGGTTCCAACCGGTTCAGTCACCGCTCTGGCCAATGCATTGGAATGGTTCGATAATAACGACACACGTCTAGCGAAAATGGCCGAGAACGCCAGGGTCGCCGCCGAACCATTTTCAACGACGAACTGGGCCGTCCGATGGAAGGCGTTGCTCAACCAGTTGACCATCGGTAAACGCGTGGCCGCCTAATCGGCTCAACTGGATGCACAGACCTTTGTACATCCGCTTCGAGTCTCCACTATCCTGTTGTTTCATCCTGAATGTCAATTCATGAGCGTTGATCTTCTATCCGCTTCTCCGGCCAGCGACAAACCGCTGTGCCTTGTCATGGGAATGTCGCGTGCCGGGACGACGTCCGCTGTTCGCGCATTGAACCTCCGAGGTGATACTGCAGCGTTTGGTGAAACCTGCTTCTGGTCGCTGAAGCAATCACATCCCAAGTCAGGTTTCCTGGATCGACAGACGATTGATGAAATCGCCAATATCTTCGCCACTACTGACCTGTACCCGGTACGGGACGGCGCAGGAAGCCTGGAACCGTCCCGTGACGAATTGTCCTCTGCGGTCGCAGCGGCTATCAGAGCTGTCGAGGCGCCTGCCAGGCCTCTCACCGTATTCCGCGCACTAGGTTCTGCTGTCGCGAAGGTGACAGAGAAGACGTTTTGGGTGGAAAAAACGCCCCATCACCTGATGCATTTGGATTACATCATGCAGCAGGCACCTGATACCCGGGTGATCATCATGTTGCGAGCTCCCGAAGCATTTATGAATTCTTACAAACATCAGGGTGACCGCAAACCCACGGCCGTTCGGCAGAGCTTCCATCGTCTCTATCACCCGGCACTCGCAGCTCTGGTTTGTCGAGGCTACCTGAAAGCCACGCTAAATGCGGTTGAGCGTTACCCCGACAGCGTTCAGATCCTGAAGCTGGAAGATGTCAGCAGCGATCCGCAACGAGTCCTCGATCGTATGTTCAGGCATTTTCAATTGTCAGCCAGTTCAAAGGCGAATTTCCCCATCAGCAACAGCAGTTTCGTAAACCACGTTTCGCGCGACGAACTCAGCCGTGCGGAAATGACCTGGCTGAGGATTCTGGCTGGATCTTACGCCAAAGAACTTGGGTTTCAGATTCCAGCCGGACGTCACCATATCGGCAAACTGCTGCTGTCACTTCCGGGTTTGGCAGCATGGCCGTTTATCAACCTGCAGACATTTCTATCTTATAAACTAAGTCCCTTCGCACTGGCCAAACGCTGGTTGCGGTAACGACAGACCGGAACGAATTGTGACCAACGCTTCAAATCCGTTCATCAGATGAGCTACGTTCCTTATCTTGTTGCCGCAGTTGCTTCGGTTATGGCTTTCAGGCTTCCACGAGGCCGCGACATCGCCGTGCCGATTGCACTGGTGCCTTGGTGGGCGTTGGAAGTCGACGTCGGATTGAGCGTCAAGGTTAGTGAAATGCTGATGGCGCTGATAACTGTGCGCCATTTCAATGCGGGCAAACTCCGAATGGGCAGTATGCCGGGACTGGGTTATTTTGCCACGTTTATGATTCTGTCGATCGTGGCCGCAATTGCGACGATTGAATTTGGCCCGACAGTACCTCAATTCGCCGGTGGCGGAGTGATGCGGAACGGCTATGGCCGTGTCGCAACAGCGTTCTTCAAGACAATGATTCTGATCGGGTTTATCACGACATTATCGTCCTGTCGCCACAGGCTATCACCATTTCATTTATTGAAGACGTACGTGTATTCGTGCGTCGCGCTTGCAATTCTCGGCATCATTCAGATGGCCATATTCCTGACGAACGGGGTGGACATCTTTCCAATCGCGATGTTCCAAGAAGAAGAGTTTCACCGAAGTGGCATACTGACGATTCAAGGGGCGTCAGTTCTCCGTGTTTCAAGTCTTGGCGGAGAACCCAAAGGCCTTGGCCAAGCGCTGGCACTGGCACTGTGCATCCTGATAATTCTCTCTCGGCGTTTTGCGATGAGTCGTTGGAAATATTTCGGATCAGCCGGGCTCCTGTTTGTCGTTGTTGTACTAACTTCATCGACATCCGCTTATGTCACATTGCTGATCGTCGGAGGATTCATCCTTGCGTTTTCTCGCAGACCTCAGGCCTATTCCACGTTTCGGGTTCGAACGACTCTCTGTCTGATCGCCGGTATCCTGATTTCTGTGTTCTACGCACAAGCAGCGTTCACAGACACGCTCGCCCGGCCAACCTACCGCACGTTCGATTCCTATGGCGCCGCGATCGTTGCCAGACTGACTGATCGAGTGAAACTGGACGACAGTGATTCACTGGTAATGGAAAGCTACGTTGACAATCCGTTCGGCCTCCTCTTTGGACGCGGTCTGGGTGTTGTACACCACTACGCCTATTCACTGATACCGCCACACATGGCCTACTATCTGACGGGTGCGATCATCGCCCCCAAAAGCGGTATCGCTCATTACGTTGGCAACGCCGGTGTGTTGGGGATGTTGCTGATTGTGCTGACACTGTCACAGTTCGTTCCCGCCAGCGACCGGGCGGGAACACGAGGCCAACGAATGCCAACGCAGTTAATCACACGTCTGCAGGCCCTTTCGTTCGGGCTCTTCGCAACGCTCTTGTTAAGACTTTATTGTCGAGACATTATCTGGATTACTTTTGCCTGCATCGGGGTCATTCAGTACCAGATTCAATGCGGTCTGATTTCAAGTGGTCGCAAGTGGAAACGAACCCGGAACGCAGGCACAACAAGGCGTTCGTCAAAACCCCGTGTT
>JAKVAY010000136.1 GCA_022447185.1 Fuerstiella sp.
TCCGGTCTTACCCAGTCCGATTTTTTTATTAAAACGATAAACCAGCGAGTCGCTGGACATCTCGGGTCGATCGGCCTCCGCTAATGACTGCAATCTGACCAGTTCGCCTGGATTGAAACGCCTGAATTTCAGTTTGTCGACAACGACATAGCCGCTAACACCCAACGCGATCAACATAGCAATGATTGCTAGATTATCTACCCATTCATCTGCTGCCCTGCTTTGTCTTTTCGCTGCACCGAATCCTGAAGCGTCATTCAGGGTCAGAAAGAGAATTACCACTAGAACAAATAATATGAGACAAAATATGAACCCAAAAAAGATGACCAGGAGGATCCGCCCGACTGCCTCGGGATCGGACTGTTTTGAATTCCTGCGTCCGTCTTTCGAACTCATTCGTCTGCCTTTTCGTCAGGTACTCTTCCCATCATTCCTGACCGAGTCGTCGCCTGCGGTCGTGTCCTGATACATTCCTATGTTCAACTGGTGGTCAGCATGGAACGTGTAATCTGGTGATTTTTGGTGACCTGATTTCTGTTGCTTTTGCTCTGAAAAGTTGATTTTCAGGAGAAGACCTCCAAACCGGACCAGTAGCCAGGCGATGACGGCACCCAGAACAGCACCGACCACGTAATACAGATCGGATGTCGTACGAAGATCGAAGGTACCGTAAACGAACATAAATCCAATGAAGGCTCCGCCTATTAAGGCAAACAGCATCCCCGGATGCTCGGTCGCGGTTTCCGGGTCTGCCACGGGTTTAAACTCCTTGATGATGGCCCGCATTCTCCTGTAGCCGATTGCCGTTCCAGGAATCGTTGCTTTTCCACCGGTGGTCACCACGGTCAGAGACTCATGAGACTCATCAGATCGCCGTGTCCGGGGCGGCTTAAAAGCGTAGGCTGCTCGAAGTTCGTCGACGGCGCAACTGAACCATCGGGATGCAAACACATTCCAGAATCCCCGGTGTGTGTGGCAATTACAGAAGTGAAGCATGCGACTGGCCGGGTCAACGTAGACCGCTCCGCTATTTCTGAGACCTCTGTTTCAGTGTCTCGAGCAGGGCCTGAGCCGACGGACTGGCGGGCATGAACCCAAGGGCACTCTCCGCGCAGGACGCCGCATCATCATACCTTTCCTGATTCGCATAGAGGTTTCCGATCATAACGAGAAACTCCGCTGTTTGTGTGGTGTCATCACCAAACAACCGCGGCAGAAAGGCTTTGCACTGCTCAAATTCCCGAAGAACTGCAGCAGTATTCGACTGCCGCTCCGCAATGCGCAGCTTGAGAAAGTGCGCATGCACCTGGCCAATCTGTCGTCGCTCGTTACTCTGATACGCTACATCATCTCCCAATAACATATCCGCCTGCGCATCTGCCTCCTCAAGGTAGCCATAGGCGAGGTTCACTTCGCCAAGATCGTTCACTGCCACCGGATTGGGCTGTGGGTGCGCAGCCGAAGTGACGAGGATGTGACGGATCGAAGTCCAATTCGGAATGTACATCATGGAGAGCGTACTGAAGATCAGTATCACAATTCCGCCGACCGCACATCCCGCGGCTATTATCGATCCGAACGCACGGTGCTCACTGATCCGAGGGCAGCGACACCGGCTGACTGCTGCAGCGAAAAGACAAAGCAGGGCAGCAGATGGCAGATAGCTGTAGCGATCCGCGTAGTCAATCGCCCCCAGCGGAAAGAAGCCGGCCACGGGTGCCAGAACGATGGGGTAGGCCAGCAGCAACGGCAGCCAGTCTCGCAGTGAACCGCTGTTGGTGCAGCGCCCACGGTAAAGGTACCCGCAGACAACACAAAGAACGGCCACAATCACCACAGGACGGATGCTCGCCGAATGAGATGTCAGACGCGGATGCATCGGATAAAGACCGGTCGGAACCAGCGTCTTCTGGATGTACCAGAACACGTTATGAACAACGACCGTAATGCGACGAACGATGGGAACGTGTTCCTGCACTGCGTCGCCCTGAGCCAACAGCGTAATGGGCACAAAGACTGCAGCAAGCAGGATGTACGGCCAAAGACGCAGTACCCAACTTCTGATGTCGACCTTCCTGCCCAGGTGCCATTCATAGAGAACGAGAATCAACGGAAAGGAAATGGCCATTGGTTTGGAAAGCAGTGCCAGAATAAAGAAGAGGAGCGGCAATGCCACACGTGGTTTCTGTGCGTTGCGGAAATGGATATAGGCCACCAGACCCCACAGGTACCAGGCGGCGCAGAGAACATCCTTCCGTTCCGATATCCAGACAACCGATTCGACACGCTGTGGGTGCACTGTCCAGATTAATGCGGTCATCAGGGCAATGCGCGGACGCACCTCAAGCAAACGCAGAAGGGCCAGCAGGCCACAGGCTGACACTATATGCCAAAACAGATTCTGCAGGTGGTAAACGAACCCATTGGTACTGCCAATGGTGATACCGCCAATGGCGCTGTCAATCATATAACTGAACATCGTCAGCGGGATGTAATTGTGATAATACGCTGACGACAGCCAGAAACAGATGTTCTCCATGGAGATCGCTAGACGCGACTGATTCTTGAGGACGTAAACGTCATCGTCGAAACCGTTGAGTGGTGGCAGCGACAGGCCGATGGCAAATACCACGAACGCAGCGATGGCGATAATAAGACAGGCAATGAGGTAGTTGCTGCGGCTATGCATGGTCCCGACTATATGGTGCCGAGGACAGCTTCGCCACTGCCCGGCAAATCTGTCTGTCCTCTGTCTTTGCCTGACCATAGTACGAACAGACAGACCTCAACGGCATACACTTATCCGGACCATGGCCAGGACTCGTCACGGCCGCGGCCTCCTTTTGGTTCAGCGGCTTCATTGAACAAGTGGCTGTGAAACTAAAACAACACGCACGCAGGATCGCCAGCCTGTCAACGGACACCGCAGCCTTGAAGCACCATGTCCCTCATCGGGGCTAGGCCAAAATGCTCGGTTCATTGAAAGGCTGACTGACAGTCCCCCTTCAGCCAAACCCGCATTTTTGACCGGTTGAACGCAGTGAACTCGCCACCTGGCCAGTTCAACCGGCAGCATTTGCCACACTGGCAGTCGACACTTCAATCGCCTTGTGCCATCACGTGCATTTTCTCTTGATTGAATTCAAGTACAGATTCTAGTTTTCTCCGGACACCGATAAATTTTACGTCACCAGTGAAATTTTGACGTGTGTGGTGACTCGACTTGCGTGTCGCAATCGGCTGATCCTTCGCTGCTTTTCACAGAAACCTTTCGCCATGAACCTGGGCAGATGTTGCAGAACGCCGGCAAATCAGGCCTCACTGGCGGCATTGATACTGACTGTCGGCACGCTTGTCAGCAGTTGGTGCTTTCCTGCTCCATTCGTTCGAGCCGCCTCTCTGCCAAGTCCTGTGGTCAATGTCCGAGGTCAGTCTCCCGCAACTTCGTATTTCCAGCCGTCGGTCCCCTACGCATTTCATGCGCCGATGCCAATATACGAGGGATCAAATCCTCAGCCATGGCTGGCACCCTCGTGGTCGATTAACGACTCGACGGCTCATTTTTCCACCGGGCCCCAAGATCCGTCCGTGAGTGGTTCACTCCCCTGTCCGGGTAACTCAGCAAGTTCCCCATGGAAGGCTCAGGCACAACCATGCCTTTGGCAGCCCTATATGGCGGGAATCTTTAAGGGTGGGACCGAACGGGTGCTGGGACGAGGCCAGCGAATGGTCCCTTTGTTTCAGAGTCCCGGAGAGCTGTTTTTTGCTGACCTGCGAACCGCTCTGGATGATCAACATTCTGTCGAAGCCAACTTCGGACTGGCTCAACGTGCGATCGCTGACCCGTATACGATTTTCGGCAGTTATGTCTTCTATGACATCCGACAAACAGCTTACAACAATGACTTTCATCAGATAACCGTGGGCATGGAATACATGACGATACCGTTTGAAGCCCGCGTGAACGGTTATATCCCACTGACAGGGGCGAAGGCCGCTGCTGGTGCAACCGCGTTTAATCTTACGGGCAGTTCCGTACTGATGCGTGCCGGTCTGGAACGGGCTTACGGAGGGGCGGATTTCGAATACGGCTGGCTGGTCGCAGATTACGGGTTCAGTGAATCACGCGCGTTTCTGGGAGGTTACTACTTCACTGCGGATGCCGCCGGATTTCCCGACATTGGTGGGCCACGGGCTCGAATGGAAATGCGATCGTTCGACCTGCCCGCACTGGGACCGGGGTCACGTTTGACAGCAGGCGCAGAGTATCAGTGGGACCAGGTCCGAGACCACCAGTTCAACGCCATGGTTCGATTCGTCATTCCTCTGGGAGGTCACGCCATACACCAGAGTGTGAACAGCGATCGACTGGCGCGGCGCATGCTGGACCGCATTGTACGTGATGATGATATCGTCACCCATGGAGTCGCCGCGGGACCAGAGGAAACAGCAGTTGCGGTACCGGACGCAGCCACTCGAATACCACTTGATGCCAATACTGCTGTCGTCACTGCGAATTCGAACAGCAGCATCAGTAATGCAGTTGCCCACACCGGAACAGATATTTTGGTCATTGACGGTTCGGCCGGTGAATTTAATCAGGCCGGATCAGTCGAGTTACGTGACGGCCAGCATATTTTGGGCGGTGGAGTTCCTGTGGTGGGTGCTCTGACGGCATTACCCGCTGTCTTTGGCCGGCGTCCGATTATTAACGGGACCAGTGAAGGCGTGCCAGTCTTTGTTGCTGCAGACAATTCCTCGATTCGTGGTCTGACAATTATCGGAGGACAGAATGGAATTCGAGGCAGCGGCACTCTCAGTAATGTCAGTATCCTGGACAATCAAATCAGCGGCTCTGCCGCGGACGGACTGAAACTTGACTTTCTTGACGGTGGCGCTGTCAGCAGG
>JAKVAY010000137.1 GCA_022447185.1 Fuerstiella sp.
CAGTACACGAGGCAGCTGCTGTTCTGCCAATGATACGCGAAAAAGGTCGCCGCATCGTACGAAGTCTAATAACAGTGACTGGTAATGCGGGAGCATCATTGTGGGCACTGATCATTCCGATGGGACTGGCGATTGTCATTCTGCTGGCCGTTCAGTCACGCGCCCGGGAAGCACTCCGACAACGAGGAAAGGAAGCGTCTCACAGGACATGTACGAGGCTGGGACCAACAGTGTGGGCACTGTTATTGAGCGTCGGACTGGCCGCTGAATGGCCTTTGTTTTTGATGCTGGTGGGCACAGTGCTGCAGAGTGACACAAGCACCATCGCGGTTGCGCTTGGTCAGACATTAATTCAGCTCGGCGGAATTGTGTTGTGGCTGGATTTCTTTCGACAGGTACTTCGGCCCGGTGGCCTGGCATCGAATCACCTGACATGGAATTCAATTGTTTGTGATCATCTGCGCCGCTGGCTGCAACTCGTGTTTCTGGTTATCGCTCTGCCTCTGTTTTTGTTCCTCCTGTTCCGGAATATTCCGGAACAGTCCGATACGACTGAACGTGTTTTGTTCCTGCTGCTGCTGATCTGCAGTTCAACACTCCTGTGTCGTCTGTTTTTTCCATGGAACAGCACATTCGTCCGGACGCTGACGACGACATCAGGGTTTCTGTATTCCACACGCTTCGTGTGGATCGCCGTGACGGTGGCATTCCCCCTGATTCTGGCAATTTGTTCTGCAGCCGGGTTTCATCATACAGCACTTTCACTGTGGGATCGGCTGGGCTGGTCTGTGGTGACGGGTACAGGAGTAATCCTGTGCTGGTCACTGGTGATGCGATGGCTCAGAATGAATCATCTCGCTGTGCGACTGAACCTGGCCCGTGGACGAGCGCAGCAACGAAATCACTCCGATGACTCGTCAGACAGCTCTTTGACGCGGCATGCAGTGACGGAAAATCCCAAACTGATGGTGTTCGGCACGCAGGCCCGACAACTGGTCCGCAATGCCGCCATTCTGGCCATGATCGGTTGCATCTGGGGAATCTGGTTCGACATCCTGCCGGCACTCCGGGTTGTGGATCGTTACGAATTGTGGAGCGTCCGGGAGCAGGTATCGGTCACGCAAACGTCTGAATCCGGCGAAGCGCTGTCAATGCTGCAATGGGAATCCAGGGCTGTGACGATTGGAAGTCTGCTGCTGGTACTGTTCACA
Organism: Fuerstiella sp.; assembly: GCA_022447185.1. Classification (GTDB taxonomy): domain Bacteria; phylum Planctomycetota; class Planctomycetia; order Planctomycetales; family Planctomycetaceae; genus S139-18. The sequence continues at coordinate 1,212 of JAKVAY010000137.1, forward strand.
TCGGCAGCGACCTTGACAGGAGTACGACAACTGCCCGGGCTGATCGAAGTCATTCTGCGGAGCAGGTCGAGTGTTGACAGCGGTGTACGTTACACAATTTCCACCGTCGCGCGCTACGTCGTACTGGTCACGGGAACCACAATTGTCTGTCATTCACTGGGACTTCGCTGGTCACAGGTTCAATGGCTCGTCGCCGGACTTTCCGTTGGACTGGGATTCGGGCTGCAGGAAGTGTTCGCAAATTTCATATCCGGAATCATCATTCTGATTGAACGACCAATCCGAATCGGGGACATCGTCACAATCGACGGCGTGAGTGGCGTGGTATCGGGGATTCAGATTCGTGCGACATCAATCACCGACTGGGACCGCCGTGAATTCATTGTGCCGAATCGGGAACTGGTCACTGGAAAATTACTCAACTGGACACTGAGTGATTCGACCAACCGGGTGATGGTCGCTGTGGGGATTGGCTATGGATGCGATCCGGAAAAAGCCCGGATGATCATGCTCAACACTGCCCAGTCCCACCCCAACGTACTGGATGATCCTGGTCCCGTAGCGACGTTCGAAAAATTCGGTGACAGTTCTCTGGAACTCGTACTTCGGGCATTTCTGCCGAACCTCGATAATCGTCTGGCCACAATTACGGAACTGCATACCCGGATTCATCAGTCATTTGCTGAAGAAGGCATCGACATCCCATTCCCACAACGCGAAGTTCGCATGTTGTAGAGAAAACGGAATCCGGGAATTCGGTAGTCGAAATAACGGATAACAGAGGAAAGACCGCCGTGGTCTGATTGAGGCTCCTAAGGGCCATTCCAGGGGGCAGACAACAACCTGGCCGAAGTTCCGGAAGCAGATCGCATTCGTTCGGCGTGTAGTAAGCGTATCGAATCCGTTCTTCCAACCAGGCATCGATCATGCCACAATCCAGCGAGAGTGTGGTTGTTCGGCTGGTCGTCCTGACAGTCTCCGTGCAGACAGATGCCTGCATATGGATTGACGAAGTCAGCAGAAATAACACACTCATTCCGGATCAACAATTTTAATCCAAACAGGTCGGTAGTAAACGGTCGAAATCAGACCCCTCTCCTTTTTGACGGACAGCCGGAGTAATCCATCCATGGCGGGAACTCTGCGTCTGATTATGGCGCTGCACAATCATCAGCCGATCGGAAATTTCGACGGCGTTTTTGAGCAGGCCTATCAGAAAAGCTATCAACCGTTTCTGAATGTGGTGACCGATTATCCGGAAATCACGTTTGCACTGCACACATCCGGGAGCCTGCTCGACTGGCTTGAAAACCACCGGCCGGAATACATTGATCATGTCCGTTCACTCGCTGAACGTGGCCAGGTCGAGATCATTGGTGGTGCGTTTTATGAACCCATCCTGTCGAACATCCCGCGTCGTGACCGGATTGGCCAGATCCGATCGTTCGCCGGGCATCTTGAAAAATTGTTTGGAACGTCCGTACGCGGAATGTGGGTGCCGGAGCGTGTCTGGGAACAGTCATTTGCTGGTGACCTGACTGCCGCCGGTGTTCGGTACACAATACTGGATGACCACCACTTCTGCAGTGCCGGTATGAATCAGCGTCAGCTGTTCGGTTACCACGTCACTGAAGATGAAGGGCGACTGCTGGCGATTTTTCCTGGCAGTGAACGGCTGCGATATCTGATCCCCTTCCGCAGTCCCGAAGAAACAATTGCCTACCTGAGAGAAATAGCAGACAGCTATGACAATGCCGTCGTTGTGCTCGGGGATGACGGAGAAAAATTCGGCGTCTGGCCGGAAACTCATAAGCATGTCTACGAAGACGGCTGGCTGCGACGCTTCCTGCAGGCATTACGAGACAACAGTGCCTGGCTGAAAGTGACGACACCTGGCGAAACACTCGATCATGTGAAACCTCAGGGACTGTTCTACATTCCGGACGCCAGTTACCGGGAAATGACCGAATGGGTACTGGACAGTACGGCACAGCAGGACCTGCAGCGTCTCTGTCACATTGAAGGCGATGAAAACTGGCAACGGTTACTGCAGTTCGCACGGGGAGGATTTTGGCGTAATTTTCGGGTGAAATATCCTGAAAGCAACGAGATGTATGCTCGCATGCTGGAGATCAGCTCAAGGCTGGCACTTGCAGAACAAGATGCAGAATGCGATGCGGGCGAGCTGACTGAAATTCGCCGGCTGTTATATCAGGGTCAGTGCAACTGCAGTTACTGGCACGGTGCCTTTGGTGGCCTGTATCTCCCACACCTCCGCAATGCGGTCTACGCCAGTCTCATCGAAGCAGACAATCAGCTGGAACGGCTGAGTCGAACCACAAACGAATGGGTTGAAGTGTCTACGGGCGATTACAATCTGGATGCCCACGAAGAAGTCCGGCTGAGCAACCACAAAATGGCCGCTTACTTCAGCCCGTCCATCGGCGGACATTTGTATGAATGGGACATTCGCAGCTGTCGAGTGAACCTGCTGGCGACGCTCAATCGGCGAATGGAACCGTACCACCAGAAGGTCATTGACCACGCGGAGCAGCTTCGGCGCAGCAACGGCTCCGAAGAATCCGACGTGTCCAGTATTCATGACATCGTCCGATTCAAACAGCCGGGGCTGGACCGCAAGCTGGGTTATGACAAATGGCCGCGCAAAAGCCTGGTGGATCATTTTCTACAGCCGGACCTTACCGGTCAGACGTTTCGTGAAAGCAGAGGTGTTTTGTCTGCGTTTGCAACGGCCTCGTATGATGCAGCGGTACAATACGGAAACGATGAAATCGATTTAGAGATGTCCTGCCGTGGCAACGTCAGCGTGCATGAAGTCAGAATCCGTAAGACAGTGACGATGTCTCGACTGCGTCCGGGCGAATTACTCATCAAATATAAGCTGGACGATCTGCCCCGACGTGTTCCACTGCATTTTGCTGTCGAATTCAATTTTGCCACCATGCCAGGAGGTGCATCAGATCGCTACTTTTTCAATGAGTCAGGCGAACAGTTGGGGACGCTTGATGCGTACATCGATGTACCCTCATCATCACGCCTGAGCCTCATCGATGAATGGCAGGGTTTGGACGTCTCTTTGGAATGGACCCAGGCCGGTGGAGTCTGGGCCTTTCCGATCGAAACAATCAGTCAGTCGGAGTCCGGATTCGAGCTCGTCCACCAGAGTGTGGCCGTAACTCCACACTGGAATTTTGTGGCTCCGGAGTCGGGTCCCTGGACGATCGATCTGCGACTGACAGTCAATACGTCGCTTGCCCAGGCACGCCAACTCGCCGAACTCGGTGGACAGCGGCGGAACGAGAGTGTCGGACGCGAATCAATTCCGGAAACGGTCGACTGAA
>JAKVAY010000138.1:0-3550 GCA_022447185.1 Fuerstiella sp.
CCCATCGCAACCGTCGGCGCCGCAAGTGCCAGAAACGGCACAAAGAGGATCGACAGGGTCGCAATTCCAGGTCCCGCGTAACGCCAAAGTCCCACGCTGATAGCAGTGACGCGGCCGAACTTTGCCGCCCATCTCGAAATGAGCGGCACGTGGATTTCCATCTGTGGAATCTGGGACGTCTCACTGCGATTTATGTCGTCTGTGGGCATCTGCGAAAGCAGAAGACTGACGCGAATTCGGCAACCCCCGCAGACGCTACCACAACCCGTCGCAGTCTCGACTTGCTCCACAGTCGTTAAACCTTCTTTAATTGCCTCCTCGACTGAGGGCCGTGAAATATTCAGGCATCGACAGAACACCGAATCCATCGACACGCTCTCGCGTGTCAATTGCCCCAGACGACAGAAGCGTTCCTCCATGTCCGGGGTGACGATTGCATCTTCGAGCAAAAGGTAAAATGCCGCGCTGCACTCCGGCCGGTCGATTGTCGCGCGTACACGCCTGATTCGTACTCCGTCTTCACTGTTAAAAACAGTGATTGAAAGCCAAGGTGCTGTCGGCGTCCCGCCCCAGTGCAAAGTTCGCAATCTGGCGGACAGCAACCCACTGGTGGCCTCGGCATGAAAACCATTGCGCGTGCGTGAACGAAATACGGCAACCGTGCGTCCATCGACCATTCCGTATACCGTCCAGCGACGGTCACCCTCGGCATTGCGCGTGGAAAATTGTCGCACAAACGACTGCTCAAAACGGTAGCCATACCAGAGTTTTCGCAGCACCTGTTCGGCGATCGGATTTTCCTGCAAACGGTTCCGAAATGTTTCCCCTTTCAACCAGTACGCTGTCGTGCGGGTTTTTGCTACGACTGTTGCAGAACGTGGAACCTGGAGCATCACACCCAACTCACCGATGCAGGACCCAGGCCCCACCCGGTCGATGACATGACCACTTGCGCTGAAAATTTCGCCCTGTCCGGTATTGATCAGATAAACTCCGTCCGACGGTTCACCATGCGCGACAATTGTGGTGCCTGCCTGAAAAGTACGGGATTCAAGAGCAGATTTACCCTCCTGCTCAAATAACTTCCGTAAAGAGTCATCAGCTACGAGTAAAGCTTCGGCTTGTTGTGCCGTGCGCTTCGCCAGACTCGTCAGCCACTCCGGTCGTTCCTGTACGATTATATCCATCACGGCAGTCGGGATGACCAGTAGCTCACCAGGGGCGCGGGCAATGACTGTCGCTCCGCAAACACCGCCTGTGAGCAGGTCGATTTCTCCGAAGAGAACTCCTTCAGAAACTTTTGAAACGACGCGTTCGGTATCGCCAACCGCTACTTCTGCGTAGCCCCGCAACAAAATAAACGCCTGCAGGGCTGTGTGCCCTGCTCTCAATATTACTTCGCCTTCCGTAACGGTCTGCGTCTGCAGCTGTGCAGACACCTGAGCCCACGCGGTGTCCGAAAGAGCATCGAAGGGTTCGAGCGTTCGCCAACTTTTGGCAGCTTCACTGTCAGTATGACTGTCGGTACTATCCGGCGTGTCCATCTGAGAGCCCGATTTGCGAATTCAAAAGAGTGTTGGTGGTATCTATGAGATGCATACTATCAACAGCAAGCTCCGACAGAATCCCCGGCACCTGCCGTATCAGGTCTTCGTCGCGGGAAACATGAACAACAGCTCCACAGGGCAGCACAACTTCAACCGCTGTCGACGGCACCAACGTCACCGGCACAAATGTGGCGGGAGCATCGCATGGATGCTGTGACAGATTCGTCCGCCAGTGACAGTATGAGCTGACGGAAACACCGATCGCGTCACAAGACTCAGCAACCGACAGTCCGGACTGCCCCGGCTCTTCGCCCCATTCCCCGGCCGCTCTGCCGTATATCGCTCGCAGCCCAGCTGTCTGTCCTCCGGAAATCCCCGAAGAATACAGACATCGTCAACATGCGATTGCTCTCATTTTGGTGTTTGCATGAATCTCATACCGGCATTTCCTGCCGATCGCCAGGCGCCGAGGGCTGTACTCATCTGTTCCCTGCGGCAAAGGCAGCCGATTGATGCATTCCGCTGATTTCTACTGTCTTAAGCCAACGTTTTTGCGGCATCTCGGTGTTGTCGGATCCCTGACAGTCAGCCATACCACTGGATCCGTATCAGGGTTCTGAGCCAAAGAAACAACACATCTGCAGATCAAATGCCGCGGAATAAGGGCAAAGCCTTGTCCGGGAGTACGTCAGCTCGTGGCATAAATCCGTAATGACGTCCAAACGCAAAAAAAAGTCCAAGACCAAAAAAGCCCGTGAAGTGGCCAGACGCCAGCGGAGAAAGTCCGTCCGGCGCGGGGTGCTATTAGGAATACTATGTGGTGCGGCGATGATGGGTATCACTGCAACCGTACTTCACATCCGTTCTCAGACATCAATGAGTGATGCCGGGATACAACTGGTAATTCCAGACGACATCTCCGAAGAACGCCCTGCCGCTGCTGTTCTGAAACCTGTGCAGGAAAATGGCAATATCCGTCAGGTGGCGGGTTCAGCGCCGGCCCTTCTGCAGGAACAAAACGAACATCTGATACCCCAACTGAAACCGACACCTGCACCCGAAAAACGTCGAATCTCGTCGAGCCCAAATATCGATCTGAAATACGAAATCGGTCCACCCACCACAAACAGCGACCATCCTGTTCGCACGTTCGCGTCTGCCGAGCCGGAGATCCTGACCGTTCCAAAAATCCTGCCCGTGGCTGCCGCCGCACTGGCAACCAGTGAGACACCCATTGTGTTCAATTTCGAAAATGCACCATGGAATCTGGTACTGCAGCAGTTCTGTGAGCGCGCGGGAATGGCGCTGGAAATGAAAGCTCAACCTCCAACGCTGTTCACTTATCGTGATGAGCAGCCACATACAGTCAACGAGGGTTTGGACATCCTGAATGGTTTTTTGATCCGTGATGGATTCATACTGGTGCGACATGGTCGATTGATGCTGTTGGTCACCATCGACAGTATCCCACAGCACCTGATCGATTCTCTGCCCATTGAAGAACTGAAAACACGCAGCCGGTTTGAGCTTGTTTCGGTCGAAATTAAAGTTGACGAAGTGTCTGTGGTAGAAATGTCACAGCAACTGCAACCCTTGCTTAGTCCGCTGGGCAAGATCATTCCGCTGACGTCTGCCTACCGCCTCGTGATCACAGATCTGCGAGAAAGAGTGGAGGAGGTTCTTAAATTCATCAGGATGGCGAACCTCGAAAGTGCAGAAGTCGTCAGCGAAGTTGTACAGCTTCGAAATCTCAGCGCGGAAGAAGTCGTTAAATCCCTGCAGCAAACGATGGGTAATCAGGTTGCTGTGGCAACAGCGGGTAAACCGGCCTCGTCCAGAAGTAGTGGCGGGTCCCCCGTTGTTTCAGTGGTGGAATCCAATGCGCTGGTGATCAAAGGCCGACCTTTGGAACTGGAGCGGATACGGGGTGTCATCGCTGCTCTCGATCAGTCACCCGCGCAAGTCCACATTCAGTGTCTTCTGGTGGAAGTGGAACTTTCAGA
>JAKVAY010000138.1:3650-4743 GCA_022447185.1 Fuerstiella sp.
ATTCAGGACAGTCTGCTGTTTCGCAGAAGCATTGTTGATGATGTGCTGACCATCACTGAATCCACGGCTGATCCGGCAACAGGAATCATTACGACGACAGAAAACATTATTTCTCAGGTGACTAATCCGGGATTCAACTTTAACGGAGCCGTCCCCGGAAATAATACGGCTCAAGGTCCTGGACGTCTTGCAGGGCAGGCGCTCGCTAATTTGAGCGTTGGACGAAGCAACCCCAACGAAGGTTATGGGGGTCTGGTCCTGTCCGCCGGAAATGAGTCCTTGAGTGTCCTGCTGCGAGCTCTGGCAGCGAACCGAAAAGTAAATGTTTTAAGCCGACCCACCATTCGAACGGTTCACAATCGGCCGGCTTCCATCCAGATGGGTGCGCAGGTTCCCATTGTCGACGGGGTCAGTGTTTCTCCTAACGGCAGCGCGAACCCCGTCGTCCGTCAGGACAAGTCCGGCATTATTCTGGAAGTCACGCCAAAGATTTCAGATCGAGGTCTGATCTTCATGGAGGTGCGGGCTGAGAAGAGTGAATTTCGCACCGGCCCTGGCTCGGGAACCCCAATCTTCACCGACGCGTCGTCCGGCAACGTAATTGAAGCACCGATTAAAGATGTTACCGAAGCCATTGCAACCGTGAACATCTCCACAGGACAGACCATTGTTCTGGGAGGAATGATCACGTCGGGTAAAATCGAATCCAGTCGAAAAGTTCCGGTACTGGGTGATATGCCCTTACTGGGCCCCTTGTTCCGCTACGAATTCTATTCAGAAAGACGGAAGGAACTTCTGATTTTTCTGACACCAGAGATCGTTCACGACAACGCAGAATCTTTTCGCATATCACACCGCGAGTTGACCAACTCTACAGTCGACCTGAGCGATCTCAGCCCACCTCTGGAAGAGCCAGCCGTTGCTGGCGGTCACTCACACGTGCTCTACGACGACGCCCAGCCTCTTGCGCCCTCTTTTAAACCCATGGGCAACTGGACGATTCCTCGTCTGAATCCAACGTTTCAAACACCGAATGAAATGACACACGTCCCATCGATGCCACGAACATTTGAAGCGCAACAATTTCTAAATC
>JAKVAY010000139.1 GCA_022447185.1 Fuerstiella sp.
CTGTATGATCATATCACCAGGCGCGCCGTCCTCGTTTTCGCCAACTGCCTCCACCACGTTGGCGTTGCCATTGACAAGGAAACTGAAACCGGCGCTGATTAATTCCCGAGTTGGACTCCAAGCGTCCAGCCAATCACCTGTTTGTTCCTGATTCATGCAACTCACGATGAGGTTGAGGAAAACTTCAGGAGGTTGTTTGATTATTTCATCCGCGACAATCGTACGTAGTTTGCTTACCAGGTACGCCTTGCCTCGGAGAAAGTCCTCGCGTCTCAAATGTGGTTCGAAGCGAGATGCCTCACTTGGTGACTCGAAAACAATCTTCTCGGCGATGGCTGCGACACAGTGGAACAGACAGTCTCCACCACCGCCAGCATCTAGAGCAGTCAGATTGACGGGTTCATTCTCTCGGGATGCGAAATATCCAGCGAGATTAACATTTAAATGAGCGGAACGTAGATGCGGTGCATATGCTCGTGCCTTGAATGGTTGCACCGACGTTGCCGAACCTGATGCTGTTCCTGCTGGTTGTGACGGCGCAGAAGAAGTGTTACTAAGCTTGTAGATTCCCTGCGGACAATCGCTGCAGCTAGCACATCGTCTCTTCTCGACGTCGTTATCTACCCGAGGACTTTTCTCACCACGCTTCTGCATGCAAGGAAAACACAGCCAGACGGCGTTCTCCTGCAGCGGATCTAGCGACGCGCGTGCTCCCATGGTCACGGATGGGCTCGCCTTGGTAGTTGCTCGCGCAGCTTCGAGTTGCCTGCGAAGTCTAGTTGCAGCTGAAGCTCCGAAACAGTCACCTGTGCCTGAAGCAGCATGTCTGGTTGCAGCAGCTTCCTGCGCGCTCTGCACGCTCGGGTCTCCCAACCCTCTTTTTTTCGCAACTAATGCTCTCGCTGCAGCGGCATCGGCAGCTTTCTCGCTCACATCGCCAACGGGTCCGTTCGCTCTCTTGCTAGAAGTCTCCGGTTCGTCTATCGTTTGCGAAGAGGAAGCACATTGCTTTGTTCGTCCAGAACTTTCTAACTTGTCCATGTCGATCTCTTCGACATGATCTGGCTCGCTGAGAGCTCTTCGCTTTGCTGTGGCTTCTTCAATCGTAGACGCACGAATGAGTGGCTCGACAGCGCTGATGCTGGCATGATCTGGATCATTAAATTTCTGCGTCGTGCTGTCTACACGTGCCGTATCGACGCTCTCATCTTTCACTGTGGAAATTCGTTTTCGCTTCAGTGCTGGAAGATTCGAATCACGGCTGATTTCACGCACCTCCTGCTGTGCTTGCAAAGGTCTAGCAGAATGTGAAGAAAGCGTTTTGATTCTTTTTGGATTCGGTTCTGTTACATCGTCTCCGACGCCACGCTTCGAAATCTCGCCATGTTCAGCTCGTAACCACTCCTTTTGTCCCGAGTCACCTGAAGACCAGCCGCTATCGCTCCACCAGCTTCCTCCTTGCCAAGGCGTTCGTCCCACCAATGTCTTGCTACTCGATGTCCAGTTCTGCTGACCCCAGTCGCCCGAGCTCCATTCGTCGTCATCCCACCAGCTGTGAGTATCCCACCAGTGGCAGTCGCTCCAATTTCTCGACCGCCTCTCATTTGTCCATGGTTGATCAATCTCCCGCGTACTACGGAGAGTTCTCTTACGTTCTCTTTGTTTCCGTTCTGACTCTTCTTTAGCGCTTGGAGGCAACAGCACATCAAATAGTTCGCGCAAACGTTGGCCGAGAGTCTGATTTTGCATGATGACGTCATCGAGCTGAGGTTCGTTCATCTCCACAGCTGCCTTACGGAGGTCGCGGAAGAGCGCCAAACATTGCATTACAAACGATTCTTTCCCTTCCTTGCTTGGCATGACTGCATCTTGGAACACTGCATTCAGCAACCCTATGACGAGGAGCAATTCCGATCCTTGACTGCTGGGCCATGTTGCGTAAGACGTGTCTGATCTTATGTTGTACTTGTAACGCAGGTGATTCGTTGCCCATTCGAAAGCTTCAAGTTCAGGATTTTGAGGTGTTATCACTCGCAGGCTGTATTCGCTGTCTGTCTGAGTTATCAAAAACAACGCCCATTTTTTCGAATTCGAACGATATGGAAACACCTGCACGCGCGGCGATTCTCCTTTTTTCAAATGCTCCGTGCCGGTTTTCTGGCTGCGGAGCATGTGTGGTTGTCGTACGTACACATCGTAAGGCAAATGAGAGCGCAAGAATTTCATGAGGAGTTCGCAGGTGCTTGGTTCCAGTGTACCCTTTTCTAACAGCGCATCGTAGTCGGACAGCACAACTTTCCAACGTTCATAGGTTACATGGTTGATGGAAGCGTCGCAGTGCTCTCTGCGAATGCCATCCAAATCATACTCCATCAGCATGTTGCGCGCGGCGGCAACCTCGAAGATGTGCGGGAACGTTTGCATTTTCTGCCATACTTCTTCAAGATCTACCTGCTGCGCCCACCAATTACTCTCTCTGGATCTTGTCACTACCTCTTCATCTCCGAGGGTGGGGCACTTTTTACATGTGTCCAGCAGTAGATCCGCCAGCTCTGATTGCTCTTGCGTCCATGTTTTCTCTGCGGTGTACAGCCACGGGTCACGCATGTGCTGTCGGATCGTTCTCGAAAAATACACTCGCATTCTCCGTTCCCACCGCTGCCTGGCACGGAAAGCTTCTTTCTCCGCTTGTTTCATCACAGTCGCCATATCTGGGAAACTATCTTCGAGCATGAGATGGTCCGGGTGACGCACGCGGGACAGCGCAACGAAAGCGACGCCGGGCGATGCGGCAGCTCGCGTAAGACGAACGACCGCACGATCGAGCGTCATACCTTGTGCCTTCCAGGGTGTCATAGCCCAGCCGAGGATCAGCGGGAATTGCTTACGCGTCACACCCTCTCTTCCTTCCTCGTCTCGTTCTCGGGCTTCGATCGGCACCCACGTCGCTCTCTCGGGCTCGTCGTAGAAGCGAGGGCCTGCGTACTTTGGGAAATCCACGACGATAACCTGTGGCGATCGTTTTGCAGAGTCGACATGCGCTGGATGGTGCCCCTTCCGGAAAATAATTTGTTGCACCACACCTTGCGTTCCGTTCATGAGTCCATGCTCGACGGCAAGATTTTGAATCAGAATAACGCGCGCTCCTTCAATGAGTTCAACCTGTGCGGCCAAGCCATTGAAACGCTCTTCACCCAGTTTCATTCCCTCTTCCTGAGCGATACCACCGTGCTCGGCGTCGATTCGTATTACCGGTAGATTTTCTTTGTGAGCCACAGCTCTCAGGTGTGCCTTGTTGTACGCTTCACAATTCTCTTCTGGATTGTCTTCAGTGGTGCGTCGGAAATCCATGATAACGGGCGCATCAGCAAAACGCGCTCGTTCGGCGTATGACAGCTGGCTGCGTTTGCGGTTGCAAAGCCAATAGTAGTCCTCACAAGTCCATTCGAGGTCTCGTAGCCTTCGCAGCACTTTCACGAAGCGCTCAGCTCGATCGTTGAACGCAAAGTCCTCTTTTGATTTCGGGTCGTCAATCATGGTAAGTCGGTGCGTTTTCGTAAGGACGACGACCTTAGTAAAGCTTCCATATACTTCAAGGCCTCTGTTAGACAAGTGCACATGCTGCTTATCCCCATCAGAGGAAGTCAGTTTGTGTGGCACTGTGTCATAAATTTGCTGGTCCGTGATAGCCTCGCACTGCGCAGGGTCACCGACAAGGACACACGAGACGCCACCGAGATTCTCCTGGTTCGGGTTTCGCGAACTCTTCGCCTGCTCTAAGCGCGAGTCGATGCGACCCATCATCTGTCTGCCAATCATGCTCATCTCGTCGAGGATGAGGAGCTGCGTATTCTGCAAATGTTGCTGCAGCCTGTGAAGAGCTTCACCCTGCGAAAGTTCTCGGAAGAACGGCGGCGTACACCAGTGGATCAAGCGGTGGATAGTAGTCGCCTGAAAACGTAAGTTAAATGCTGCTGTTCCTGTGGGCGCTCCCACACGCACGAAGGCTTCCCTATCCACATCAGTAGGTAGCTTAACTGCAGCGAGCGCCCGTTGCAATTCTTGAAGCACGGTCTGCACGGAGCGTGTTTTACCTGAACCAGCGGTGCCCAGCAAGAGCAAGCGCATTGGTTCTGGTTGCTTCTTCTTTCGGATACACTCGATGATATGTTGAACGTGATCCAGGACCATGGTCACGAAAAGTTGCTGGTAATCATCGTTGAGCGTATCTCTTGATAATTCTTCATTCGAATACTTAGCATTTGTTTCACGAAGGGATTCCCACACGTCTCTGGTTCGGTTGCTATTGTAATTGCCCCAATTCCAATGGCGATCGTACTCACGACCAGCAGGGGGTGTTTCTGGATTCACGAGATGCTCCAGCGGAGGTGGTGGAGGTTTCGCATGACCTTCAGCTTCAAGGTTCGGACCCTTCTCACTGTGGAGCTGCCAGTTAGGACGGTTTTCGGGTTTCCAATGATAGTCGGTATTGTAATCCTCGGGTCTCTCTTTGTCCTCTCCGACGGGGGGTTCGCCTGGGGGATCAAAGACAAACTTGGTTTTTGCGTACAGTGATGAGTGAGGGAATCGCTCCGGCGTACCCGCATCTTTATTTTCTACAGGGTCGACTGTATCAGTTCCCTTCTCTTTACTAGCGTCTTTACTACTTTTACAATCTGGCTCGTCATCTGAATCATCATTAACTCGTGTCGGCTCAACGATCGTGTCTGCTT
>JAKVAY010000014.1 GCA_022447185.1 Fuerstiella sp.
CGGTCATGCTACTGAATCGATCCGGCGACACCTGTTAATGACACACAATCAAAAGAATAAAGTGCCGATGCGGATCGAGAACCTGTGACAGTGTTCCGGCTTGTGAAAAACTGTGTGCGAATCTTCATGCGTTGCGCGGAGTTGGTTCTCAGTGCGTCAGAGATGTTCCACATGCCTGTGCTGCGCAGCTGTCTGCTGTCGAGGAACGTTCGTGATCGGCAGGGGGAGGCGAAGTCTGAATTGGCAGGTGGGATGCCCGAATTTTCTGTACTTTTGCAGACAACGTTGGAATCTGCGACACTTGTCCCTCGTCGATTGCAGTGACCTTATTTTTTAGCAGCCTTGTACAGAAACCCAATGACCGCAACGGAATCAACAGACATTGGCAAGTTGAAATCCCGCCGAACGACACTCCTGATTGTGTTTGTTGTTGTTTTCATTGATCTGCTTGGGTTCGGAATCGTTCTGCCGCTGCTGCCTCGCTACGGCCTCCATTTCCAGGCGTCGCTCTCGACGCTTGGACTGTTAATGGCGTCTTTTTCGGCAATGCAGTTCTTTTTTGCACCGATGTGGGGCAGCCTCTCCGATCGCATCGGACGACGGCCCGTCCTGCTTGTGGGATTGCTGGGTTCAACCTGTTCGTATTTGTTGTTCGGCTATGTGTCTGGATTCGAACGCGGACAGTTATTGTTTGGACTGGGAGCGATCCCCTGGCTGTTCATCACCCGAATCGGCGCGGGCATTGCCGGTGCCACGATAGCCACAGCGCAGGCAGTAATCGCCGACAGCACAGGCGCAGAAGGTCGTGGCAAAGGGATGGCGTTGATTGGAGTGGCGTTTGGAATCGGCTTTACGTTTGGCCCTTTGATCGGAGCTGCCAATACTTCGGACGTACCGAGTCTGGCTCTGACAGATTCTCAGTTGGCAGTTGTCAAGGCCTGGCCTGATTCCGCTGACTCGTTAGCAACAGAGACGGTTATTGAGGAATTGGGACAACTCTCGGAGCGAGATTCGGCAGCATTGACCCGCTATTTCAAACTGCCACGTTCCAGATCTGAAACGAAAGCTGCTCTGCGGGAAGGCCCGTCGCAGCTACCTGGATTCATTGCTGCCGGTCTGTCGTTTATGGCGTTCCTGTTTGCATTCGCCCGGCTGCCTGAATCGCGACCGACCGCAAATACAGAGCTGAAATCTCAACGTGGTTTGAATCTGGGATCGCTGCAGCAGCACCTGCGAACACCTGTGTTTGCCTCAATTCTTATCTCCATTTTTATAACAACGTTCGCCTTTGCACAGTTTGAAAGCACGCTTTCGCTGCTGACGCGTGAGTTTGGTTACGGAGATACGAGTAACTTTGTGTTCTTTGCGTACATCGGGTTTGTGCTGATGATCGGACAGGGAGTGCTGGTACGTCGAATGCTTCCTCGATTTGGCGAACATCTTATGGCGATCATGGGTGTCTCCCTGATGGTATTTGGATTTGTCGTCATTGGCCTGACGAGTGATGGCTATCTGCCTGGTTCTGTACTTTGGTATATCCTGCCGGTGATTACTATTGGATTTTCAGCGGTGACACCGTCGCTGCAATCGCTGCTGTCGCTTGCCGCATCTGGTGACGAGCAGGGTGCTGTGCTGGGAACCGGTCAAAGCCTGTCGTCGCTGGCGCGGATACTAGGACCCTACACGGGAGTGCAGCTGCTCGGTGTGTCAACTGCGACTCCATATTATCTGGCGGCCGGACTCATGGTACTGGGTGCTGTTCAGATCAGACGATTGAAGGCCTCGAAGGTGAAGAACCGCACAGAATCATAGTCACAGTGTCAACGCATTTTACGACAGGGATTTCAGCCTCTCTGGAAAATCTGACAACTGTCGGAATCGTGCCTTAGACTCAGTGGCGCACACACACACCTTCATTCTGCAACGGGAATCCACTGAAATGCATCGACTGCTCCAACTGATGACAGCCGCGCTTGTTTGTTCGGCAACTGCATTGTGCACGGCCGATGAAGACGAAAACTGGATCCGCATTCAGCTGGACGCTCGCTTTCGTTCAGAAGGAGCAGCTGCTGCGGATTTCAACAATGACGGTGCAATCGATGTCGTTGCCGGAGATGTTTGGTACCAGGCTCCAAAATACAACACACCTGACCACCTCGATGCTTCGAAGTGGATTCTTCGCGAAGTCCGTGAACCCGGTGAGTTCGTTGCCGGCAAGGGCTACAGCAACAGCTTTTGTAATTTTACCTATGATGTGAATGGTGACGGCTGGAACGACGTTATTTTGATTGGTTTCCCCGGCGAACCATTCCATTGGTATCGTAATCCCGGACATTCCGGCAGCGACTGGATTGAACATCAAATCTGGACGAGTGCCTGCAACGAGTCACCGGAATTTGAAGACCTTGACAGCGATGGTGTTCCGGAACTGGTACTGGGCTCGCAGCCGGAGGCACAGATGGGATTTGTGCGTCTTCCTGGTTCAGCAGCAGCATCCGAAACTCAGGTGTTTCACCCAATCAGCACACCGTCCGCCATGCCCCAAGAGGCCGGAAATCGAGGTTCTGACAACGGGTCATTCCGTTATTCCCACGGTCTGGGAGTTACCGATGTCGACATGGACGGTCACAAGGACGTCATCGTCAGATCCGGCTGGTGGAAATCACCCGGAAATACTAACGAGCCGGCCCTGTGGAAGTTCCACCCGATTCGAATTTCCACGCCGGAAGGTGAACAGCCACTTCCTGACAGCGGCAATATTTATGCTGGTGATTTCGATCTGGATGGCGACGCAGATCTGATTCTCAGTTCGGCGCATAAATACGGTGTCTGGTGGGCAGAGAATCCAGGTGATGGCGCATTATGGCAGCTGCACACAATCGACGACTCTTATTCACAAACGCACGCTATGGAAGAAGTGGACATTAACGGAGATGGTCAGCTGGACTACGTCACCGGAAAACGATTCTACGCGCACAACGGCGGCGACCCGGGCAGCAAGGAAGCGGTCGTCATGTACTGGTACGAATTCAAAGCCGAAAAGCACCGTGCACCAAAGTTCCTGGCACATGAAATCGTGGCCGGACGTGACACAGGAGTTGGTACTCAGTTCATGATTCGAGACATGAATGCCGACGACCGCCCGGACATTATTCTGTCAAACAAAAAGGGCGTGAATGTACTTTTACAGAAACGCTGACCGCGACAAATTTACAATTCATTGCGGCTGTCGGTTTTGACAGCAGCGAGTGCCTCTTTTGTTTCAACGGCAACCGCAACGTGCCATGCCCCAAGGAAAATGAGGGCGAACACGAAATTTCCCATGACCGAGCCCCGCAGGAACGGCAACCCCTGTGCATAACAGTTCATGAGCCCTGCCAGCGTGGACGCATACGTATCCGGCCAAAGCGCCCACACGCCCAGGTTGCTTACGACGAAAAACAGACACGGCCCGACGAGTCCACCTGCTACAACTTTGAGGTATTGCGACATCGGCAGGTATTTGGCGATCAACGCGATCAGCAAATAGGCGGAATAGTCGAAAAGCATACTGGGATAAAACCCGTATCCCGTATTGTACCACAACAGCGAATCGGTCAGCAGGCGGATGGCCAGTGGGAGAATAATGATGGCAGGATGGCGGACCAATACTCCGCATAACAATGTCAGTGCGATCATTGAGTCCAGTGGAACCGGCGTGTCCTGGATTCTTAGAAACACGGTTACAAAGCACGCCGCAATCAGAACAATCAGCCGTTTGTTATTGGTCTTCATCCTGGCATTCCCATATGTCGTATCCCGATACCTTAACCAGAGGCACGCTTTAGCCGATCGTTGAGAGCTCGACCCAGTCCCTGATCAGGAAACTTTCGGGCGATAATAACATCAGGACTTGCTGCGTCGAGCCTTCTGATCGCGGCAAAGAAATTTACCGCACATCGGGCCAGGTCGCCGGTATTACTAAGATTCTCTACGGCAGTGAAACGTTCGCAGCCTGCCACAGTCGGTCCCCAGGTAAGCAATGCCGACCGCGGATGCGTCGGCGTGATCACGGTATCGGAATCGACAGTAACGATTAATGTCTCCGGGGCGTAGTGTCGACTCAGCATTCCTGGAGCAGGTTGTGCTTGATCACTTAGTTTCGAATCACTGACAGCAACTTGGATCGGTCCGGTCACTTCCTCGATCGACTCCAGCGGCAACCCACCCAGTCTCAATACGACTGGTTTCTGACTCATTAATGACACCACGGTGCTCTCAAGTCCGATACCGCATGACCCACCATCGATGATGGCATCAATACGGCCGCTGAGTCCCTGCAGAACGTGCTGTGCTTCCGTGGGACTGACGCCACCGAACGGATTGGCGCTGGGTGCTGCGATCGGACATTCGACTTCCTTTAACAGCCGGAGAGCCAGCGGATGATCTGGTATACGAACTCCGACACCAGGTAACCCTGACGTTACCAGATCGGGAATCGTGTCACGTTTTGGAAGTACCAGTGTGAGAGGTCCTGGCCAGAAGCGTTTCGCCAGTTGGCGTGCGGCAGCGGGAATCTCACTAACCACGTCCGACAGCTGACGAACGTCAGCAATGTGGACGATTAACGGGTCAAATCGAGGACGTTGTTTTGCCTCAAAGATTCGGGAAATTGCTTCAGTGTTGAGCGCACTGGCGCCCAGACCGTAAACTGTTTCTGTTGGAAACGCGACAACCTGTCCGGACTTAAGCCGCTCGGAGGCCTCCGGCACGTTACGAATCAGGCGTGTAGTGACTGTCGATTGCACTTCAGAACTGGCTCATTTTCGGGGCGTCGAAACG
>JAKVAY010000140.1 GCA_022447185.1 Fuerstiella sp.
AACACACCAGAGCGACATACAACATTTCACAAAGAATCTGCGTGAGGCCGCCATCCTCACGAACAAGGAACGCTGCGCGCGGTTACCGCTCATCAGTAACAACCCCGGTGCCACGACCGTTCAAAAGGAAATCGACCGCCGTGCCGGGGACTGGAGCGAAGTTCGACCGGAATGGGGATTGTCGGGCAACGCCGCATTCATCATCGGTCGTCGCAGTCTGACACAGGACATCAACCTCGAAGGTCGCGCTTTTCTCAATAACTACGACTACCGCGAAGATCCGTCGGGCGCACTGCTTCAGGGAATATTGGGCGCGCCGTGTGTCGTCGGCCAGTGGATCAACAGTGAACATTATTTCTCAGCAACGGACCCGGAGATCTATGGTGCCGGCAGCAAGATCTACCACAACGTTGTGGGACGCATTGGCATCATGGCAGGACCTCAAAGCGATCTTCGTACGGGCCTGGCTCGGCAATCCGTTATGAAGAGCACAATGCCGTATCACGAACCGCTAAGATTACTTGTCGTGGCCGAAGCACCACGAGACCGCATTGTCAAAGCCTTGGAACAACTGCCCCACGTGCAGGGACTCTTCGACAATGAATGGATTCATCTCGTCGCCGTCGATCCCGAGGAAGAAAACCCCCTCTATCGCTATGAACCTGGCCTCAAGTGGATGAGTATTTCGCAGTAATAGCTGCTGCGGCAGTTGCAGGAGCTCATGTCACAGGTTGCGTTCAGGAAGAGATGAAGAAAGGCGATGTCTGAGGAATGACTCTGATTTTCTGACAGGATTCAAAGCTCTCCCGAAAGGCACACACCAACCTGACCCAACGTATTAACAGAACCCTGCAGGTTGGTTCTGCTGCTGACAGGTATCTGGTTGTGATTCCCGAGAATTCAAGTCCCCGCATCGTTGCTGTGCTGCCGGCGAATTCATCCGCCTGGATTCCGCGTCGTTGGAGCATACTCACATAGACATTTGGAAACGGGCAGCTGTTCATCTGATCAAAAAGCCCGGAAACTGACCAGGCAACACACACGGTCATAACGGCGTCAGAGACATTCAAAGCCCCGCCGATACCGGCGGGGCTTTTTTGTGCGGTCAATGATGCCGGGTCACCTGCCAAGATATCGCCGCTACGGCTATTTTTTAATTAACCAGATCTCGGCTACCTGCGTCCCGCGACCTTCCACCAGTCCCCATTTCAACTCAAGTTTGCCATCCGCGGTGGCTTCTCTGGGGATGTCATATTCAACGGGCCAAAGAGGATACTGAGGACGCAATGGTCCGTGAATCTTGTGTACACCATCCGCGACCAAATCAATCGTGGCATGAAACCGACCAAATTCCACAACCTTGATTTTGTACTCAGCTCGCTTGTCCAGTCCGTCATAGCGTACAATGAGGGGTGCTCCATGAAGACTTTGGGAATGATGGAGCCACGAATGCCGATAGCGATTATCAACTTCCAGTGTCATGTTGTTCATCCAGCGGTAATGTCCCTCGGTGATGCGGTCAATACGGCTGGGATTTTCGTCATACGTGGCCAGCATGTCCAAATGGGACTGTTTTTCAGGATTTCCGAGGTCGTCGTAGAATCCTCCTGGCCCAGCATCTTCCCAGTTGACAAGCATGTGAATGCGTTGCTGCCGGTCTTTTTCACTGTCCATTGCCAGAATTTCATCGAACTGGCTTTCCAGCCATGGTCGGTCGTTCAACGGCTGATCGAGTTTATCCAGCAGTGCCCCGCGTTCCGCATTTCGCGTGAAGTAAGGTGACTTGATACTAAACTGCCATCCAATGCTGTTGAACATGTCGTCCGCCAGTTCCGCCATCTCCTGACGCATGGCGGGACCGAAATTTTTTGCATCGACTCTGGCAAACTCTTTACGTGCGGCTGCAACCGCTTTTGCTGACCCCACTTTCGGTGCCTTCGCCAGCGCCGCATAGGCCGCTTCTTCGTACTTCATCTCTTCAATACAGCGATTGCGCGTATACACATCAAAAATCGCTCGCATCAAATAATTCTGATATCGCCAGCTCCTGCGGACTTTTGGACTGACTTTTTCTCCGATGGATCGCCATTTGGCCAGGGTGACGGGAATGCCGTCATTCTCGATGAAATTGCCGGTCATGTTCTCCTGCAACATCCACAGACCCTCAGCAACTTCCTCACCCATGTCTTCGCCAAAAAACAGACGGCCATAATCCACGACGATTTCATGGAGATCTGCATCCGGATCCCAGCCCAGAGCACTCCAGACCACCTTGTTCAGGTCATCATGGATCCCGTCGGAATAGGTTCCAAAACCGCTCGCATACTCATCGAAGGCATTATGAACTTTTTGGTTGTGACCGGGTCGCGGGTTGATTCCTTCGCGTCCCAGTGACTGGGCCATCTTGCCATCCCAGTGAGGGACAGGAAACATGGCTCTCAAATTGTGTGTAATGTCTGGGTAGCGGCGAATCTCGTATTGTTTCGGCAGCCATTCTCTTGCATCCATGATGCTGTGCTTGGTTCCTGGTCCATACACATATCCGCCAAGCCATTTGGGCTGCTCTTCGCGAAAATACGAAAACATCCAGTCGGTTGCTTCCGGCTTCATCTTCTGGTTGGACACAAACACACCTGCGTCCGGGAACCGCTTGTGCAACATTTCCGCCATCCCTTCCAGGGCCGGCATGAGAACTCTGGGATGATTATTTCCGGGGTCACCGCCTGGAACAAACAGGTGATCTATCCGGGGCATTTCGTTGAAGAACCGTTCGCGGTATCCCAGTTCAGTGTCATATCGTTGCTGATCATCTCTCAGGATTGGCACGGGATACCACAGAAACACTTCCCAGTCATATTCATCCATCATCCGTGACAGTCTGATGTTCATATCCCACTGGGCTTCTGCCATCAATACGCTGTCTTTCTCACCCGGGGGCTGTTCCTGAATCAGCTCGGCACCGTTGCAGCCAAATATTGCCATTTCTCGCAGATATTGTTCATACGTTTCGACGGTCCACAGGTCATAACTTGTGGCGGTCTTTCGGTAACCCATCTGATGGACTCGCATCGCATGTTTTGGTGAAGTCGATACCATCGTGTTTTTGGGCAGCGAGATTTCACCATCGCGCATGGTCATCAATCGGAGCAGTCGACCAACTCCGAACAGTACACCCCGCGGCTTTCGACCGACGATAATGATATCCGTCCCATTCACACCCAGTGCGAATCCTTCTGCGGCATCCGGAACCACTAATCCTTCCGGAAGTTCAATGCCCTCGGGGATGGTGTCACCAGTGCAAAGCACAATGCGCGCTGCCCCCTCGAAGTGGTCTCGGATGTACCATCGAATTCCGGTCCGGTCGTAGACCTCATCACTTAGAAAATCGGCAGCCTTTCCCACAGTGCCACCAACCGGCGAGACCAAAACTGTGGTATTCAGGTCGACCTGTAATTCCGCATGACTCACCGTTCCCAGGAGAGACAGGACAATCGCAGTCGTAAGACAAACACAACGATTCAGTAACATCACGGTTCCTCAATTTTGAAATGAATTCCCACAGGAGAACCCCGATACGGATAGATCTTCCGGATCAGTTTTTTTGACAACGAGCCTGGCATGTGTACCCGGTTGGCCCAGCGTGACGCAGTTTAACAGGACGAAACGTGCATCACCCCTGTCCGGAGCGTTCACGACGTTTGTCGCGCCAGCATCCCAGACACACCATGCAGGTCAGCGAAGACATGTAAATCACAAACAACGCGTTCATGGTGTTCGGACCACCCCATTTTTCCCACGGCCAGCTGCTAAAGTCTGACCACCGCCACCATGGACAACCCCAGAACACAAAATTCAGATAGAAAAACAGCCAGCCCATAATGAGCAGAGCAGTTCCGGTGAACGTGGAGTCTGTCGTTTTTGTTTTGTGCTTATTGTAGAAGTACCAGGTGGAATAAAGTGCGATCCCCATTGGAATAATGAAATAGATCAACCAGCCAACGATCAATGACACATGGGGATCGTTGTCCAAAAGCGGAAGATTGATCGTAGCCTGGTCGTTGTAAACACGTTCCCTGGTCCCGTCCTCGAGGTGAATCTGCTTATAGAGTCGGGCCTGCAGTGTTCTGCCTGCAATCGTCTGCAGGACCACCGGAAACATGATGAGGTACTGGCTAAACCTGCCGCCGGCAATCAGAACAAAGGGAATGAACGCCATCACCAGCCCCTGTTCGTACAAAGCGTCATTGTAGTGATCGGTGTGTGCGACGAAGTAGAACTCAAAATATGCAAGGCATGCCACATGGATGGCCAGTAATAAAGCTTCCACAGGCACTGCAATATGTGACCGCGGCGTATCACTTGAGACCAGTCCACCGATCTTTTTGCGGTTGAACCAGACCCCAAGACCAACGAGTCCGCCCATCACAGTTCCGAACGTGGTCTCCATCGTGTTCCACCAGTTCATGGACAAGTGACCAATGATCCATTTCAGAGTCTCATTTTCCTGAAGCACGGGACGAAATACGGCAACACATTCAGGGTCGGTGTTCCATTGGTACCAGGACTGCACAGACTGCCCGGCGGGGAACCCAATTGCTCCGGCGATGACACCCCACATCGCCAGGTTGCGGGCCAGCTTATCGT
>JAKVAY010000141.1 GCA_022447185.1 Fuerstiella sp.
GGCCATGTCGGAGCCAGTATGCCCGGCATGGTCGTGACCGTGGCTGTGCAGCCCGGCGACACGATCAAGACCGGGCAAAAGCTGTTGTCGCTGGAGGCCATGAAAATGGAAACCGTGATCAACGCGGAAGTTGCGGGGACCGTGAGCGAAGTGTTGGTGAAAGCCGGTAGCCAGGTGGAAACCGGAGATTTGCTGGTGGCCATCGAGCAATAGGCGACTAGATGACCCGCACGCGGTGGGCCTTTGTTCATCCCTGAAGCGTGATGTGCACTGTGGCTGTTGGAATCAATTGAACGTCTACAGTTCGATCCACCACCAGGGCAGCCATTCCGGAAGGGCGTGGACGGCGAAGCAGGTCATGGCCAGTCAGACAACACCGTTGATTAACAGGCCAGTGTCAGTGACGAACAGCCGGCTCGGTTCTCCGCCCTCATCGCGACGATGTACCAGATACAAAAATCGGAAGATTCCATAGAGTGCGGTGGGAAGTGTCAGTGACAGCGCAAACGAACCATTGCGAACCAGCACCCACGGCGAAAGCGTGTACAGCACGTATGTCATCAGGCCGGCACAGCCTGCGATGGCCGTTGCCAGCTTGGGCAGATCGGTAATCTCGCCAGCGAACACGATGGCCGCGAACAACAGCGAGTTCCTGGTCCACTGATGTATCCGCAGGCTGGATACCACAGCACGCACCGCAGACGATGTCACCCGGGGCATGTCGTGCTGTCGCTGTCTGCTTTGAATCGTGTGGATCGCGGACATCACAGCCGTTTCGTTTCTGCCGCTGCTTTTCGTGCAGTTACTCAGAAGAAAGTGGAGCTGGTTTCAGGTCGACGGTTTGTCGCGGAGTGAAGAATTCCGACGCCTTACAACGTCGGCTGTCCACTTCCACCTGACGTACTTCAACCCAATAGTCGGCGGACGCGATAAGGATTCCTGCATCCGTGGGTTCTCCGACGGTTCCGGGTTCGATGTCACAATCCCGCATGGTTTCGACCGCACTGACGAATCCGACATTGGTGTTGTCGTACGATGCCTGTGGATGCCCCCACGGCGACGGAAACGGGGAATAATCGGCGGCTCGAATGTGATTCGCGATCCTGGCTGCTGGTTGATTCAAGTTCAGGCGACCGCCTTCGGGGGCCCGACGAGAGAAATATCGCCGTTTCGAAAGGTTCTGCGAAATCTGAGGAATACTCTTTGGATCTTTTGCAAGATCCTCCAGCAGCGTACGGACCAGCGGGAGGCCGTGTCGAACGCAGTTTGACATGACTCGCAATCCGGTGTCCCGCGGACCGATCGGAAAACGAGTTTCGTAAGCGATCAGCCCGGCATCAATTTTTGGCACCATGTGGTGCAATGTTACTCCGTGTTCCGTCTCTCCATGGTAGATGGCCCAACTCGGGACATCGAGTCCGGCATATTCCGGCAGTGGGCCCGGGTGTAGATTGAATGCTCCGACCCGACACGCCTGCAGGACGGCCTCAGGAATCAGGTGCAGTGAGTGAACGTTGAGCAACACGTCAACGTCACGACGATCCAGCTCTGCGGCAAATTCCGGCAGACGAATGAGGCTGTCTGTCAGGCAGTCGTGTCCGGATTTCTTTGCAGCGTTCCACAAAGTCGCCTCTCGCTCATTAATCGTTGGTTTGGCCAGCACACCGACGACAGTGTGGGGACTTTGATCCAGTAGTCGCAGAGCCTGTACACCGGCGGATTCTCCGCCCACCAGCATTATGTTGAGGCGATGTGCCATTGTTTCCTCCGCGATTCATGTCCGGCCCGGTGTCAGGCTGCAGACACCTGCTTGCCATTGGTCTGTAGTTCGGCAATGAACTTGGCGATTCCCTCAACCGTGCGAAACTGATCGAATTCCAGTTCCACGATGGGGATTTCGATCTGAAACCTGGTTTCCAGATGCATGATCAGATCAACAAAGACCATCGAATCCAGCAGGCCTTCTTCCAGCAGATCCGTTCTGATACCGGGGACGCTGACTTGCAGCTCGTTTTCAAACAACTCACAAATCTGATCCGTCACTGAGACAGACATGTCGAGCCTTTCACGACGATGGAAGGAAAATAAAGTTTGGTGAGGTTCACGCGAATCATTCAGGCCCCCGTCAGCTGTCGGGACAGAAACGTGGACTCGAACTGTTCGCGCAGCTGAGGGCGATGAATCTTTCCGTTTGGATTTCGAGGCAGGCGCTCCAGTTCCAGCCAGTATTTGGGGATCATGTATTTCGGGACGGCATCAGCGAGTCGCGCCTTGGTCTGAGCAACAGTGGCACCCTCACCCTGAGCCGGAACCCAGGCACAGCAGATTGCTTTGTTCTCGAATCCGCCGGTGTCGATCGCCACGACTGCCGATTCTTCAAGAGATCCAATTGCATTAAGTGCAGTTTCAATCTCGCCGAGTTCGATCCGATATCCACGACTCTTAATCTGAGTGTCCGCGCGGCCGAGGAACCAGACCAGACCTTCGCTGTCGATTCGTGCCAGATCTCCCGTCTGGTAGATTCGAGATTCGTCAACCGTGCTGACATTCCGCATGAACACGCTGTTTGTCTTTGCAGGATCTCGCCAGTACCCGGGGCTAAGGCCATCTCCCGAGATGTACAGGTCTCCCGTTTCTCCGACGGGGACGGGGCGCTGATGCTCGTCAAGAACGAGCAGCGCCTCTCCATCGCAGGCCCGACCAATGGGGACAGCGTCTGTTTCGGACCCGGGCACGTCGGGAACGGTGTAGTAGCTGCTGGCGATGGTAGCTTCGGTTGGTCCATACAGATTTGTGAACTGGACGTGAGGCAGCTTTTTCATCAGGTAGATCAGCGTCGGGGTTGGCAAAACCTCGCCGCACCACATCAATCGCTTCAACTCAGGAAACCCGTCCTGTGGTACCACATCAAATTTACACAGATAGTTCAGGACTGACGGAACCGAGAACCACTGAGTGAGTTCACGCTCTTCGATGAACGCACAAACCTTCTGCGGCAGCAGATTGATTTCGGGTGGAACCGGATGCAGTTCTGCTCCGGCAGCAAACGCCCCGTAGATGTCCTGCGTCGAAAGATCAAAGTGAAGCGGGGCATGTCCCGACACGCGGTCCCGCTCCGTAACTCCAAAATGGTCCACTGTCCAGTTCACATAGGTGATCACGTTCGAGTGCGTGATCACCACGCCTTTCGGTGTTCCGGTAGATCCGGAGGTGAACAGAATGTGAGCCGCATCTGTCGTGCGGGATTCGTAGGCTCGAGGAGCTGACGAAGCCGACCGCACATCGGTCAGGCAGAAGTCGGAACCAAAGTGAGGCATCAGCAGGTGTTCTTCCTCCAGACACCCAATCATGATTGCTCGTTCCGGACGGTTTGCACACGCCTCGTCGAGTAGTGTCGCGCTTTGGCGACTCGCCAGCAGACACACTGGATCACAGGCGTCCAGGATCTTCTGCACGCGAGCGGCAGGACATTCCACATCGACTGGCACGTACACCGCATCCGCTTTCAGGATGCCCAGCATGATGATGATCGCCTCTGGTGACTTGGGAATGCAAAAGGCGATGCGGTCCCCTCTTTCCACTCCGCAGTCCCGTAGCAGATTTGCCAGGCGATTTGTGATCTCGTCAAGTTCTCCATAACTGACGCGGCGATCCTTCCAGACGACAGCCGTGGAATTCGGTCGCCTTTCGGCCTGACGAGTCACCCAGTGCTGAATGAGCTGTTGCATTTGATTCACATGGAATAAAAGAAACGAAAACCTGATCGGCCGCCGATGGGCTAAGACTGTGCCAGTGTTGTCTGACTCCGCCGGGACGCCTCGCGGAAGACAATATCTATGTGCAGCAGCTCTTCTTCCGACGCCGGAATGTCCAGGATGAATGTGTCGTGTCCGATATTCACATAGCTGCTGAGCTCCTCGGCCACCCGTTGATAGCTGCCGACCAGGTATGGACAAAAGGTGCGATAATTTTCGAAAGGACCGAGCCAGTACGGGTCGTCTTCAGCTGCGGACTCTTTGGCCATTTCGGATAATTGTCTGTGCCAGTGGGAATCACTGATGTGCATTGCCATACGATGCAAAACCTGTCCCTTGCGGTCGGTTGGGAATCGCTCGTGAGCGATTTGCCAGGCTTCCTCGGTTGTTTCTCGTGCAATGATGCCAACGCGAACTCCGCTGGGACCGGTCGCAGCAGACGACAACGGCGTTTCCTCCTCAACCCGCTGCGGATACTTCACGGCAATCGCCCCCACAGTCTCCGCTGCAGCCGCACCGGCAGGAGAAGAGCCCGACATCATGATGCCAGGTTGTAGTTCGGGACTAAGGGCTGGTGTCATCTTCAGGTTGCGAACGGTGTAATA
>JAKVAY010000142.1 GCA_022447185.1 Fuerstiella sp.
GATAGCTCAGCACGCTGCCAGGCGAGTAGACGATTTCTGTTTCTTCCGTGTCGCTGTCGACTGCCACTTCATGCCACTGATGTTCGTCATACACAGACAGCGACATCCCTTCACCGACAGGAATGTTACCGACAATCGCTCCCATACCGATGGGAACCAGCAGCAGCGGTTCGTAGTCCTTCTTAATGGCAAGGAAAATGAACACGATCCCGATCAGGATCATGATCACATTTCCCAACGTCAAAGCTGCGAATCCGGTCGTGCCCAGAAAATCGTACAGGTAATTCATTGCGGTTCTTTTCGTATCGCGGCACTCGCCGGCTTGTACAGTTACAGTCCCTGGAGAACAGAGGGCCGGTTATCTGCTGGTCCCTTCATCTGTCGTGACCTGTCGCTGTATTTCTGTGTGCAGTACGAACCCAATCGCCGCAAGAATGCCTTCATCCGGCAACATACTTTCCGAGGTATCGACCGGCGTGTGACGGGCAGCGGCTTCCGGAAGAACCTTCGCCAGGAGTTTCAGGATATGAGGGAGTGCCGAAATAAACACGGTGATCAGGATAATCGCCACAAAAACGATTCCCATGCCCGTTGCAGCGATGGGGAAACCATCGCTGATGACGGTTTGCGCGAGACCAACGGTGAATGCCGGAATCATCATCCCAGGTTTTCCTCTTCAGGCAGCTGGAGTCTGCTCAGTCGTGATGTGTGAACGACGGATAGCGATCGTCATCAGCCGATGTTGTACTGCCGTTTTTCTGGTTACTGTCGGGGCCAGATGACCGGGGTCGTATCCCGAGTTGGATCTCTGAGCCAAACACACAATTCCCAGCATTTCTATAGCGATTCATGGATGTGATTTCACGTCGGAAACACAACAGAACCTGAAAGCCTCAGGAACCGTGCGGGCTATTCCGATTCTGATACGCCTGGCCTGCCAAAATGGAGACATTGACACATTGACATAGTCACGCTTTGTTTTCCGGGTTTGAGAGTCAATGCAAAGGGGCACCGATGCCGGCCTGTATCGAATAAGTTGGGTCATCCGCAGGCCGTTCGCGGATCAGGTTATGTGACTTCGATACGATGACACAGTGCTGGATACGATGACACAGTGCTGCAATCTTTGAAAGTTTGTGGGCTGCGTGTGTATTTCTGAGCGACCAGCCGAGTCCCTGCGTTGTCGAAAGCATCAACTCGCTTCGGTGGTGGTTGTGCCACGCGGTGGTGTTATGGCTGTATCTGGACGTTGTAAAATCAATCCGAAGCAAGTGGTCCCTGGGCAGCGTAGACCGACTTTGAGTTCGGCCTTACCATGTCGGGGTGATCCTGCCATTTGCTTTGGAGAGAATCATGCGCCCGCATTATGGACTCCTGTGTTTTGCCCTGTGTTTTGTCGGTTCCTTTTCGGTTCAGGCCGACGACTGGCCTCGGTTTCTGGGACCACAGCACAAAGGTGTTTCCGACGAAACGAATCTCGTCGGTTCGATTCCGGCCGCCGGGCCTGACGTGCTGTGGCGAGTGGATCTCGGGGTTGGCTCGTCGGGTGTCGTTGTGAGTGCAGGAACGGTCTACACTCTGTTCCAGGATGATGCGCGGCAGTATGTGGTTGCTTTGGACGAATCCTCGGGGGACCTCAAGTGGAAGTCCGGGATTGCCGATGCCTATCTGAATCCACAGGCAAACGGACCTCGGAGTACTCCGACTGTTGCTGGTGATGCGGTTTATGTGATGACAGGTGAAGGAATCCTCGTGTCATTGGACTCTGATTCGGGAAAGATCAGATGGAGTGTGAATACGGTCTCTGATCCCGGGATGGAACCTGCACAATTTGGAATGTCTTCGTCCCCGCTGGTGTACAACGACGTGGTTGTTGTTCAAACCGTTTCACAAGACGGCAGCATCGCCGGTTTCAGTGTTGAGTCCGGAGTCAGGAAATGGGTGGCCGGAATCCCGGAATGCGGTTACGCCTCGCCGGCACTGATTTCTCTGTGTGGAGTCCGTCAGATTGTGGCTATGACCGGCGCATCCGTTGCGGGGATCGTTCCGCACAGCGGTGAGTTACTCTGGGAACACCCGTTCGTTACCGACTTCAATTGCAATACGGCGAATCCCGTTCAGATTGACGAGTCCTCAGTGTTGATTTCTGCCGGCGAGAATCACGGTTCTGTTCTGCTTGGTGTGACGGAATCCGATGACGGCTGGACAGCAGAAGAAAGATGGTCTTCACTCGGAAAACGCAGCGTGTTGCGGGCTGAGTGGCAGACTCCGGTTCTGCTGGATGGGCATTTGTTCGGTCTGGACAACATTGGAGCTGCCGGGCCCATCACCAACCTTGTTTGTGTCAACGCTGCAACCGGCAAATCTGTGTGGTCGAAGAGGCGATTCGGAAAGTCAAATCTGACACTGGCTGACGGGAAACTGTTCATGGTGACAATCGACGGAGAGCTGGTCATCGTCAACGCCACCACGGACGGTTTTCGCGAGACGGCGCGTACCAAAGTGTTACGAATGACGCGGCAGGCACCGGTCATTGCCAACGGTCGCTTGTACCTTCGCGACGACAAAGAGGTGGTGTGCATCGACGTTCTCGCGAAGAGTTGATCAGGTTGCTAATGATCGGGCACCCTGACGTGGAACCACCCGTCAAATTCTCAACGGGTTGATGCGTCTCAATTCGCAGACGGCCACCATGTCATGACGACGGTAATTCCGATGCCCCACACAGTGGTGAATGAGAGAGAGCTCACGGTAGTGGACTCATTGCACGACCACGCCACCCATTGGTATTCCGCAGTCGACGGTTGATGGGTGTCTTCAACTGTGTTGAGACGCAGTTCGCGACGGATCTGGTTGATCATGCGGATCAGACGTCGAGCAATTTCCGTGGGGCCATTGCTGGAAACACGCAGATTGGCAATGGTCTGTGGTCCAGTCAGATCAAGCAGATCAGATTTGCACCAACACTTTACAGTTTCCATGTTGCAGGTGTTGTCGTGTTTCCGACTTCACCATCTTTCGGATTGCGATTTCACTATTAACGTAGCCATGGGGTCCGCATTAACTGAACTCTGTAACTAACTAAACTACCTATACTACGCAAGTTATTATGCGGTTTCGTAAGTGTGGTTTCTGTTTGTTAATTGCGATTTTTTGTGTCTTATCTCGCTGGAGGAATAGGGGTTTTTCTAATAAAGAAAAGAAAATGTATGACAAGTGTATATGCGGAAAATAGGACGTTTACGTCCTGTTTGAGTGATTGAGTTGCGTGAGTTGTGAGTAAGGCTTGCGGTGGATGTGAATTCAGGGCTGTTTGTGATTGAGTGACGAATTTCGAGTGGCATTTGAGATCACGTACAGACGGTATCAACGCGTGGGTACCTGAAAGACCGGAAGCCGATGTTTATCTTCATGGTAGTTATGGCTCTCAGGAGCCATCGAGGTGAAGCAGAATGTTCAGCGATTTTCGAGAGTCTTTGTTCGCCGTTTTGAACAGTTACGGTCGGCGATTTCGCGGAACCGGCCAGCCAGTGACGTTTGCCGGTACGGCACAGAAGTCCATGCGGAAAAAAATCCGGCGTGGCGTCATCGGTCAATCCGTGCGGAACTACTTCGCGCGTCTGCAGATGGAAATTCAAAACCGACACTGGCGTTGTGCTGCGCGGGTCAAGGAACTGATGGCGCAGCCTCGACGTCGCCAGACCGGCAGCCTGACGAGTATTGAGGCCTTTGAGCAGCGACTATTGCTCAGTGCGGTCACCGGTACTAACGACCAGCCGGTCGCTGGCATGGTGTCCGTGAGTGCGACCGAAGACGGCCCAGCCGTGGATGGCAATTTCTCGGTCACCGACGTGGACACCAGCGACACGCATACTTTCGCCCTTACCTCGCAGCCCGCGGAAGGCACGGTTACTCTCACCGCCTCATCTGACGTGTGGACACAGATTGGACAGGACATCGATGGCGAAGCAGAATTTGACCAGTCCGGTTCTTCCGTGTCCCTGTCGGCCGACGGCAGCGTGGTGGCCATCGGAGCAATATATAACGATGGCAATGGCAACGATTCTGGGCACGTGCGTCTGTATCGCAATACGGGCGGCACGTGGACACAGATTGGAGAGGACATCGATGGCGAAGCGGCAGGTGACCGGTCCGGTTCTTCCGTGTCCCTGTCAGCCGACGGCAGCGTGGTGGCCATCGGAGCAACTTCTAACGACGACAATGGCG
>JAKVAY010000143.1 GCA_022447185.1 Fuerstiella sp.
CGGACTACTTCGAACCGAAGGCCTACACGATTTCGGACTCACCTTTGAGTCACTTCGTCGCCACTCACGTACTGACGGGCGGCGATTTTCGGCTCAGGGAGGATCCCGTGGAACCAGGTTTCCTGGCCGCCGCGACGGGGAACTCGGACGACGTCGACCTCACGGGTCTGGGCAAAAGCCGTCGTAAGCTTCTGGCGGACTGGATCGCCAATCCCCGGAACCCGCTGACCGCTCGCGTGATGGTCAATCGCCTCTGGCACTATCACTTCGGGAAGGGCCTCGTCGCGACGACCAGTGACTTCGGCAACAACGGCAGCGGGACCGTTCAAAGTGAACTGATCGACTGGCTGGCGACCCGCTTCATCGAAAGCGGCTGGAGCATCAAAGACATGCACCGACTGATCGTTACGTCGAGTGTCTATCAGCAGTCGATGAAGCATCCACGCACAGTGGAGTTCGAAACCGTGGATCCGCAGAACCGGTACCTGTGGGTTCGCAGCCCCGTGCGTCTGGAAGCCGAGGTCATACGTGACAGTCTGCTGGCGGTCAGTGGTGAGCTGAATCGCGACATCGGCGGCCCGCCATTTTTTCCCGAAGTCGACGACGCTGTCCTGAGGCGGGCACCCACCTGGTGGGCCCCGTCGCCACCGGAGGAGCGGCATCGTCGGACGATGTACATGCTGAATTATCGTTCACTGGAGCTTCCCTTTCTCAAGGCCTTCGACAGAGCGAGCCCGAACCTCAGCTGCCCGGTGCGTGAAACGACCAGCGTCACGCCACAGGTCTTCGCGCTGTTCAACAGTAAATTCGTGCTGGAGCGAAGCCAGGCCCTGGCCAGCCGCATCCGTACCAAAGCCGGAGACGACCCTGACCGCCAGGTCGACCAGGCGTTTCAGCAGACCTTTCAGCGTTTACCGTCGGACCGTGAACGTAAGAGATGCCTCAGCTTCCTCGATCGGTCGCAGGATTCGATTCGTACCCGCATACTGGCGAGCGCATCAGCAGAGAGGTCCCCGACAGAACCGAGCAACGATGACCGGCTTACAGACCTGTGTCTCGTCCTTCTCAACAGCAATGAGTTTGTCTTTCTCGAGTAACCGTCCCATGTTGAAACGTGATTCACAATTCTGTCACCGTGTTGAACCATTCCCGGATCCACGGCTGGGTGGATTGGGACGACGTGACTTCCTGTATCGCTTCGGCTCAGGAGTCGGTTCGCTGGCTCTCAGCTCACTCCTGCACAAAGACGGCCGTCTGCAGGCGGCCCTCACCGACACTTCGCAGGCCGACAATCCGCTGGCGCCGAAGAAGCCACACCATCCGACTAAGGCGAAGTCGTGCATCTTCCTGTTTATGGCCGGCGCCCCCAGTCAGATGGACACCTTCGATCCGAAGCCGGCTCTGAACAGGTACCACGGTAAACCCGTGACCCGCGTCTACGGCAGTCTTGAGAAACGCATGTACGTTGGCTGTCCGTTCGAATTCTCCCGTTACGGTGAATCCGGAACCGAGGTGTCCGACCTCTTCCCCAAACTTGCCCACTGTGTCGACGATATGGCGATCATTCGGTCGCTGCACACTTCCGTGGAAACACATGAGCCGGCGACGTACTTCATGAACACCGGAGAAGCGATTCCGGGAAGTCCGTCGGTGGGCTCCTGGGTCGTATACGGACTCGGCACTGAGAACTCAAACCTGCCGGCCTTCGTTGTGTTGCCGGACGAAAAAACAATGATGTTTGGTGGCGCCGCCAACTGGTCCAACTCCTATCTGCCACCGGCCTGCCAGGGAACGCAGCTGAACTCGGTCGGCCCGCCCATTGTCGATCTGATGCCGGCAGGCGAAATCAGTCACCAGCGCCAGCGCCGGAACCTGGACCTGCTCCGTGACATCAACGGTGAGTTCCTTGACTCCAACCCCGGAAACGCTGATTTGCTGGGCCGCATGCAGAACTATGAACTGGCCTTTCGCATGCAAAACTCGGTTCCGGATGCCGTGAATCTGGGGGATGAATCACGCGACACGCAAAAGCTGTACGGACTGGACAACAAGATCTCCGAACCGATGGGACGTCGGTGCCTGATGGCCAGACGACTCGTCGAACGTGGCGTGCGTTTTGTCCAGGTTTACTCGCTCGGATGGGACTCACACGGCAACATCGCCAAAGAACACAGACGGCGCGGACAGGAAACCGATCAACCGATTGCCGGCCTCATTCAGGACCTCAGGGAACGTGGCCTGCTGGATGAGACGCTCATCGTGTGGGGTGGTGAGTTTGGCCGTACGGCCGACAACCACATGAGTTTCTTCCGCAGCAATCCCGGACGCGACCACAACAAGAGCGCCATGCCCTTCTGGTTAGCCGGCGGAGGTGTCAAGGGCGGAACGGTGCTGGGAGCCACGGACGAACTGGGGATCAAAGCCGTTGAGGACGTCTATCATACCCATGATCTGCATGCGACCATCCTGCACCTGATGGGACTGGACGACTACGACCTGACGTACTACCACAGTGGTCGTTTTAAACGTCTGACCGATCTTGGCGGTCGTCTCATCTCCGAAGTGATCGCGTAGAGGGACCACACTCACCTGTCCGATTTAATAGTACGTGGCAAGTTCCACGCGGGTCACTCGCAATGGATGGTCGATTCCCGGTGTGCGACGCCGTAATTCCATCGTCAGATGATTGTGTCCTGCCTCAAGAAACTCCGGCGGCACATCAATCCTCAGCCCGGCGAACGACACATCGAGCGACTGCGTCGAGGGAAATCCCAGTAACCCCTGCCCTGCCGGTATATCGATCTGCTGATTGACGGAACCCATTTCGACTCGGTCATCATCGTGGTGAACAGCAAGTCGCTGTCCATTCAGTGTCAGCTCAAGCTCGTCACTCTCACCGGAAAACTCGAAGCCGATACACAGCTCGGCGGTGCTGATTGAAGAACGCCCCGGGGATGCATCGTCCGCCAGTGGAATCGCCATCTCGGCCACGCTTCCGACGTTGAGGTTCATTGGCACGGGCGCAGCACGCGACTGGGTATTGAAGCGGACATAATCGCCACCGGGCTCACGCCGCGGAGCCTCGACACGCTGCACAAGAACGTAGCGTTTGTCACGACCCGCCAGGCGGGCCGGATCAGCAATCTGCCCCAGCAGCGAACGACGCCAGTCACCGTGAAAGAACCAGTTGAAGGTGGAAAGACCGTCTGCCCCGTCGCGCCACAGGTTGGCCGCGTTTCCCCGCACCACATCTTCCGGATAAATGCGGTATCCGTTTCCGTATGTCGTTACACAGGGATAAATCGGCAACTGCCGCGCGGTCATTAACGTTCGAAATTCACTCAGAGTCGGCAATTCGGTGAGCCCCTGACCAAGAATCAACATATCGACGAGGTCTTCTGCGATCCAGGTACGGATGTCGAATCCACCTTCCAGGCACCAATCCACCCGTTCCGGGATGCGAACGGCAATTTCGATGGGACGCCCGCGTTTGTCAGCGCGCTGCCGGAGACTCTTTCTCACCTGACGCATGAATGTGTTCAGGTGATGCGCGTTCTCGGCCTCGGTGCCGCGGGGAAAATGCATCGTGTGCCGCAGCCAGTCGAGTTCAATGCCATCGAAGTCCCAGCGATCGAAAAACTCCTCAATAACACGCAGCTTCAGAGCTCGCACTCTTGGATGGGCGTAATTGAGCGCACTCCACATGTCGAGGTCCGGTACCAGCCAGTCCAGATTCTGTCGTTTAAAGGTGGGCAGTTCGGGATTGGGTCGCACACCTTTGGCGTGCTGTCCGTCATGACAATCATTCATCCGCAGCGACACGAACGCGTCGAGACCCCGTCGATGGCATTCCTCGACGACGACCGCCGGCGGATTCGCTCCGGCATCGGCCAGCGCCCTGGGGTTGCGGTACTGATCGGCCGGATCAACCTCAATCCCACCATGCCAGGTACGGGCTTCGGGAAAATTCAGCTGATCGGCCTGACCGGGCCACTCCAGCACGTTACTCTGGTACTCCGCAACATTGCCGCTGCCAAAGCTGAAGAACAGCGCGTCAACCGCCTTTTGGTCGAGCGGCCTGAAAACCAGCGAAACAAACTGCTCGCGAGTCAGCGGACCTTCCGGATTTCCCAGGGCCGCTCGCCCAAAGCAGTGAATCATCGACCCGTCCCAATTGACG
>JAKVAY010000144.1 GCA_022447185.1 Fuerstiella sp.
GGTTCGTACCACCGAATTCCGGATGCTGGATCCGGCATCCGGAAGTCCCAAATGGTCGAACATCATCGCCGCACTCAGCACGGCAGCCACAGGATTCGCGATTCCGCGGCCAGCGATGTCCGGAGCCGACCCGTGAACGGGTTCGAACATCGACGGGAAACGGCATTCGGGATTCGTGTTCGTGCTTGGTGCCAGTCCCAGGCCACCACCGATAATCCCGCCGAGGTCCGTGAGCAAATCACCAAACAAATTGGAGGCGACAACAACATCAAACTGCTCGGGCTGTCTTACAAAATTCATAATCGCTGCATCACAATGCTGCCGCGACGCTTCAACATCAGGAAACTCGGGCATGAGTTCATCCAGAATGTCATCCCAAAGGACGTAAGCAAATCTCTGAGCATTCGATTTAGTGATCATCGTCAGTTGTTTCCGCCGGGTTCGCGCCATTTCAAACCCAAAACGCAGGATTCGTTCCACACCTCGACGAGAATGGATTGCCGTCTGGATCGCATGTTCGTCTGAGTGTCCTCGCCGGAATCTGCCACCAAGGTTGACATATTCGCCTTCGGAGTTTTCACGAATCACAACCAGATCAATATCTTTGGAAGATTTTTGCGCCAGCGCTGACTGCACTCCAGGGAACAGACGTGACGGGCGTACGCAGGCGTATTGATCGAATGTCTGACGAATTCGTACGAGAGGATCCAGAGTGATGTGGTCCGGTATTTTTTCAGGCCAGCCAACAGCACCAAGCAGGATCGCATCAAACGGTCGTAACAATTCAAGAAAATTTTCCGGGACCACACGTCCTGTTTCTTCCCAGTGCCTGACACCCCAGGAGAACGTCGTTTTTTTAAGGGAGAATTGACCGTCGCTCTTCTCGATCGCCTCCACAACTCGCAACGCTTCATGAATGACCTCAGGGCCAATCCCGTCACCCGGATAAACCGCAATCTTGAATTCTTTCACAGGTTCCACTCCATGGTTCTATTGTTGAATTTCAGACACCGAACATCAATCGATCTTCTTCCCCGTTCATTCACAGCGGTGTACCTTGATCCACTACAAATCCTAAAGCACTTCCGGCTGCATATCGAATTGGCGACAAGTGACAGTTTGAGCGGAAACACACATTCGGCAGACAACCGGACACGATAGACTTATTTCCGAAATCCATCGCTGCAATCATCGTCAGACAACACGTCGATGAGGTCACCCTGGAAGTCCGTATTCCACTCCAGTTGGTGCCTGGTAAGTTGTTGTGCCGCCGGAGGGAATGTCTCCCAGACTTCACGGCTGACGGGATACATGTCCATCGTCAGGCGACCCACCCACCACGGCAGGTAATTGCAGGCGACACCGATCCGAGGCTGGTCGGTCTGATTGGCGCCCGCTGCATGCCACATCGTGCTGGGAATGATCGCCACACTTCCTGCGGACCCGTTACAGAAGACTTCGCCGTCCAGAGATTCCTGTGTCGGCGGCGGAAGTCGGCGATGCCGCTGGCTCCCAGGAATCGCACGAGTGGCACCTGTCTGTTCGTTGAATTCAGACAACATCCAGATCGCGTTCACGATAATTGGAAAGTCGGGTAACGGGCGGGATTGATTCAATTGACCCATGGGCGAGTCCATATGCCACCATCCCGCCTCGCTCCCGCCGTGTGCCACGAGGCCATCGACACAGCCCAGTCTTAACTGGTCTTCCGCCGGCCAGGCGAATGCATTTGGCGCTGACTCGGTTCGCCCGGCCAGCAGATGTCTTGCCAGTTCCAGTACAGTGGGATGCATCGCCAGCTGAAGAAATCGGACATCGTGATTGAGCAAACACACCACAAATTCGTAACCAGCCACACCTGGGGCTCGCTGCGGTGCCGTCATCACCGATGACGCCAGTTCAGCAGCGACATCAGCGGACACGGCACTTTCCAGCACAACATATCCTTCGGTCTCCAGCGTCTGGATCGCGCCTGATACATCGTCTGCAGCAACTTGACTCATTGTCTGATGAAGTTTCTGTGTTTCTGGAGAAATCCCAATCCTGAGAGCGGAAGGAAAATAACAACTTCTCCGACCACCGGCTCAGTTTACCGGCCTGAAGGTATTCCATCGAGGCAGTCACCATATTCCGTATCAACACAGCAACTAAACGTAAATCTGTGAGACCGGCCGCAGGTCGGTCTCACAGATTCCTGCACATCGCAAGTTGAAATCTTTCAGCACAGTCAGCTGAGATAAAACGATTGACTTCAAAAGACCGCAACTGCGACGTCAGCGCTCCGGAACGTATGTTGTGTGTTGTGAACGTATGTTGTGTTGTTGCCGGACAGATGCTCATGAAATTTCCGCATCCGGGCACAGAGGAGTTGAGTACGGATTGATCCACTCAGTTGAGATTTCATTTGAGATTGATGATCTGTGTCATAACATTGAGACTGACTGAATACACAAATCGGTGCGCAAAATTAACGACAGCAAAATCGGACGAAGCGACCGGACATTTCTGTCCTGCTAAAAGGATTGTCTCCCATGTTGTCAGAGTTCCATAAGCGTGTCCGATTGAGCGGTACGGCTGAGTTTTCAAAGGCTATTCAAATGCATCACGGCTATCGCCCGAGAGTTCGGCTGGGAACAATATTACCATTCACAGCAATCGAGCAACTGGAAACTCGAGTGCTGCTCTCGGGAAGCTCGTTACACGATGATCACGCCGGGGTGGACGTCCCATTCGATGTGTTCACACAACAGGAGATTGCTGCGTTCGAAAACGTAGATGCTGATTCGAATCTAAGCAGCAAGACTCCGTCCGCAGGTGCAGCGGACAGCAGCCATGGGACCGACGTGCTGACGTTTGTCCTGGATTTCAAAGAATCAACACAACCCACCACGACTGATATTTTTGGAAACGAAGTTTCAACATTCGACGTCACCGGTTACGGGTTCTCTGCGGTGGACTTTGACACCGTTGCCAATGCCGTTCTTGCGGAAGTTGACGACGATTACTTCACCGAATTAATCGGGACCGTGGCTAATCCTGCAAACCAGCATCTCGACATCGACTTTATCATTGGCGATATCGGTACCGCTCCCTCCGGAATCACGGAATATTACTTCGTTCAAATCGGTGAGGGCATTGCCGGACCACACAGCAACGGGATTCTGGGAGTCGCAGGCGGCAGCGTGGTTCGCAACAGTTCCGGTACAGGACCAAATTCGGGTATCGCTAACGGTGATGTGGTCGCATCCGTATTTACCGATGCTATTGGCACACTCAGCAACCTGACTCCGTCGAATGCACTGACGTCGGGTAATCTCGGATTCACAACAAACGCCATCGCAGGCACGACATCTCACGAAATCGCACATACGTTATCACTTTCCCACATCAGTAAATCGGGATCCGTCCAGCCCACAACCGGTGCGTCTCCGATCATGGGCACGGGAGCCATCGATCTTCCCAACAACGATCGTATTAGTGACCGCGAGTTTTCTCTGTCCGGTGTAGACGGCCAGAACAACAATGCGCCACAGCAACACATCCAGCAGCTCGTCGACGCTGTTGGCCTGCATTCAACCGAAGTCGTGAACACAGCTGCGATTCGTGGTCAGAAATGGAACGATCTGGATGGTGACGGTCTCCGCGATGCAAATGAACCTCCACTGAATGGCTGGACGATTCAGTTGTTTAACAGCGGCGGCACACTCGTGGGGACTCAGTTGACAGCAGATGTGGATCTGGACAGCAGCGGGAGCATCGATCCGCAGACAGAAAGCGGGGTCTATGTGTTCACAGAGCTTGCCGCAGATTCATACACGATTAGCGAAGTGCAGCAGAACGGGTGGATTCAGACAGCCCCTGTCACCAGTGACGTCTTCATTCAGGATTTTGAAACAGCACTGGGGGCGAATGAAACCGCCTCCGGAAATTTTTCCATCAACGCCACGAATGCCACGCTGAACAACGGCACTCAAATGATGGGACACACGACCAGTTACGGGAACAACGAATATTCGTTCTACGAAGTGGCTCTGGATTTAACAGGCCGAAATGACGTCAGACTGCAGTTCGACTATGCCGCACACATTGAAAACACATTCGATGGTTTCAACGTCCAGGCCAGTGGCGCAGCCATCAATCCACCC
Source organism: Fuerstiella sp. (assembly GCA_022447185.1). Taxonomy (GTDB): domain Bacteria; phylum Planctomycetota; class Planctomycetia; order Planctomycetales; family Planctomycetaceae; genus S139-18. The sequence goes on from JAKVAY010000144.1 coordinate 4,146, forward strand.
GGCGATTTAATCACCCCATT
>JAKVAY010000145.1 GCA_022447185.1 Fuerstiella sp.
TTCGCTGACCGGCTGCAGGGTTGGATAGATTTCTGACGTGGGCAGTTCGGTGATTTCATGCAGCCATTCGACACATTCCACTTCGTCCATGATGTGACCGCGGCGGAACGGGTCGATATAGACGATTCCCGAATCACTGTTCAGACGAGTTATAAAGTGGGAAGGAGCCGCAATCCCTTCCAGCGGAATGCCCAGTTCATTGGCGATGGCGATGTAAACCACTGACAGTGTGATCGGCAGTCCTCGACCACTGTCCAGGACACAGTTCAGGTAGCTGGATGTCGGATCGTTGTAGCAGGATTCGTCTCCATGAAGTTGCAACTCTTCGGTCATATGCTGAATCAGCACATGCAGTTCACTGAGGTCATCGCCGGCGATGGCAACCGAACGTGTCAAAGAAGCGACGGCAGATCGCAGGGTCTCCAGAGTGGCCGCGAATTCGAGTTCCGGCTGTTCGTCGCGAGCCAGTTCCAGCGCTGCTACCACCAGATCCACATCCGTTTCTCGACGGACCAGCCGCAAAAACTGTGCGTCATTCTGAAAGGAATGAATGGCAGACATGACAAGGACTGGGGAAGAATATTGAGGCAACAGAACGGAGTGATCCTCACCGCGTAACGGACGACTATAGTGGTGCCCGTTAATCGTCACAATGGCGAGATTACCTGCGAAATTCCAGCAGAAACTGCGGGATGATTGTATGGTGGATGATTCCTGTCAGAAGGTCTGCTGCACCTCGTTTGGACTTGATTTTCGTCCGATTTGTACAACCGAATCGACGAACATAAACGGCTTGAATTGACCGTTCGTCAGCCGCTGCGTAAGGTGCTGTCGACATCGGATTCGATGACCATCGCGTCACTATTTCGCTTCCCGCGTCACGCCGCAACGAACCCGAACACAGGACTTCAATCACATGCCACGCCGCGGACTTTGTCTTTCTCTTTCCGGACTGTTCCTCTTTGCTGCTTTGTTCACTGGGTGTGGAGATGGTGGAGACAACACTGTGCCCGGCAAATCCGGACCGTTGGAATCATCGGGAGCGGCTGCACCCTCTGGTACTTCGGAGGCACGAACGTACGACAAAACTGTCACCGTGGCCTTTGTGACGAATCAAATCGCGGACTTTTGGCGGATTGCAGCAACGGGTGCCAATGATGCGGGCAAAGAATTCAACGCGGATGTGCGCGTTGTGATGCCGCCGGAAGCGACGGCTGTGGTGCAGAAACAGAAGGTGGAAGACTTGCTGACGGCCGGCGTAGAAGCTGTGGCCATCAGTCCGCTGGATGCTGACAACCAGGTGGACTGGCTGGACTCAATTGCCGAACAGGTACCGATGATCACTCATGACTCAGATGCGCCGGAATCCGACCGCCTGATGTACATCGGGATGGATAACTATGTCGGCGGGCGAATGTGCGGTGAACTGGTCAAAGAAGCCGTTCCGGATGGCGGAAAGGTTGTGATCGCGATCGGTCGGCTGGAACAGGACAACAGCAAGTACCGTCGGCAGGGCGTGATTGATGAACTTCTGGATCGTGAACGGAACGCCGACTGGTATCGTGATCAGCCAGGTTCGTGGGATCCGTCGGACAGCCCGATCGAAGGTGATAAGTACACCATCATCGCCACGCTGACGGATCAGGGGAAACCGGAACTCGCGTTGTCAAAGGCAGAAGACGCATTGAACACCTGGCCAGACATTAGCGCTATGGTCGGACTGTTTGGTTACAACCCCCCAGCACTGTACCAGGCTTTGAAAAAGTCTGACATGCTGGGGAAAATCGCGATGATCGGATTCGACGAAAACGACATCACACTGCAGGCGATTAAGGATGGGCACTGCATCGGTACGGTAGTCCAGAATCCTTACCGCTACGGCTATGAGTCGGTTCGCGTGCTTCGTGATGTTCTGGACGGTATTGAGAACGCGATTCCGGAGTCGAAGTACATCGACATTGCCCCGCGTCGCATCGACAGCGACAACGTGGACGAATTCTGGGAAGACCTGAAATCTAAAACCGCCCAGTAGGTCAGTACAACGTTCAACACGGCGTTGCAGGCGAGTACCGACGCGAGGACTCTCGGGTTCTGAACGCCTCGCAGTCCTCGAAAGAAGGCTCCCGGCTCTGTTCAGGTACCTCAGCGAGTGAGACCGTTCAGCTTTGACGTGCGTTGGCCGTGCTTTCGATGGCAGCCCCCACCATGGTGCCTTCGAACATCAGATCGTTGTCGACGAAACCCTGGAAGTCGAAGAAGGCAACTTTCCGAGCCCGAATCCGAGTGATCTGACATACCAGGTCCAGCCGACAGCCCGGCTCAATCTGTCGCCGGAATCGCACGTCTTTCATGCCCCCAAATCCCATGTATTCGCCATCAATTACATCAAACTTGCGAGCATAGAAACCTCCCAGTTGAGCCGCACATTCGCACTGGATGACGCCGGGCATCAGCGGAAAACCGGGCATGTGGCCTCGAACCCAGAATTCGTGATCGGTGATCTCCTTGTATCCCACGGCAAGATGTTCTGCTTCGTCAATGTGCACCACCGCGGTCAGTTGCGCAAACTCATGACGCTGCGGGTTGACGGCCTGAATGGCATCCTGCAGAAAGATGGGATTGTCGAAGTCAACCCGGCTGAGATCCGTCAGTGGCCTGGAAGGCATAGAGGGCAGCTTTCATGTGATTGAGCGTTGATTTCAGAACGAGTTGTCCAACGTACTTTCGTTCGGAAGGCGACAAGGTTCTTAGGCAATTCCGAAAAGGTTGACGATCTGAGACAGATCGGTCAGTAGGCGGTCCGGCCGAGTGGCAGGGTCTTTGAGTTGTGCGGCGGTCACCTGCAACCCGGATTTCTCAGCCGCCAGTAACGCGGTCTTCATCCCGATGGCTTTGGCAGGAACGAGATCGGTTTCCAGTCGGCAACTGATGTGCAGCAGTTCTTCCGGTTGGTATCGCTGAACTCGCAGGCGATCGACAATGAGTTCATACAGAGAACGGGAGGGTTTACGAATTCCCAGTTCGTGGGAGATCAGCACGGCATCCGGGTAGAAGACTTCACCCAGTGGCGGCAGTGTACCCTGACTTCCCAACGCTCGCAATAACTGTGCAAAGGTGAATACCTGGCCGTCGGCAAGCAGTCCCTGACGAACGTCAATGGCATGCAAATCTTCTATGGCACGCAGAGCGCCTGCACGAGCTTCCACAGCCTGCAGATTGTTGTGAAAGAAGTAGGCGACCTTCTCGCTGAATTGTCTCCGGTCCCCGTAAAAGTCCTCATCGTAGCTGTATTCTTTGTCAAACAGGCGTGAGATAATCGCCTCCCAAATATCGATCAAATCGGGATCGACAAAATCGCCGGTCCGCCTGACGGCCGCCATCGAAAGACGTTCGTGGTATTCCAGAAACTGTGCGATCATCGACTGCCACGGTGGCCCGGGCTTTCGATACATGCTGTGCCACATTTTGAATTCGTGAATGGTCTTTTCCAGAGCCACCTCAAGCGGGGTCCGCGGTTGGGGGGTCAGGCAGAAGGAGCCACCGGACACTCGCAGCAGAGTGCCGTAGATGTCCCAGAGCACGATGCGGACACCCTCCAGACGCTGGACTGAGGGCGTGGCCTTCACCGGCTGCAGATGGGGGACACGTGGCCACAGCAGCTCACGGTCATGCAAAAACTGCGCGTATTCAATCAGTGAAGCGGCCATGGATCTCCTGCGCGACGATGAACTCACAAGTTAGCTGCGGCACAGAAGCCACTGCCAGTCCAGAGGCCACAGTTTTGTCCGCGTCACCACATCATTTGCTGAATGCAGGCAAATTGAGTGCCCATATGATGGGGGATCCGTCGTAACATGTTTTTGGCAAATGGTTTAGGTCACTGTGTCAGGTATCGGTCGGTATTGACCGGATTTTTGCACTCCCCGTATAGTTCACACGCTGAATTCCGACGGAATTCCTCTCCTCCCTTCCGGTTGGGTCACGAAAGACGTGTCCCCCCGCCTCGCGTCATGTCTGATGCTCCTTGTTGGCAGGTTCTCTGCTGACCAAAACTTCGAATGTTCTGCCACCGTTCTGACCCAATCCGTCTGACTGGTCTGCTGGCGATTCTGCTGCTGACCTGTCCGTCGCTGTACGCGCAGAACGAA
>JAKVAY010000146.1 GCA_022447185.1 Fuerstiella sp.
CGGAACCGGATTGAACGTGGCCGTTTCCTGTTTGAGTTCCGCAATCAAAATGCGCTGTGTCATTGGACTCCAATACTCTTCACGTTCATGGCCTCAGATGCTTTTTGTACCAACTCCCTGTCGTTCCAGCACGACAATCCCAGCGAGAAACCGACGACAATCAAAGTACAAAGCACAATGCGAATAAAACGTTCCGCCGGAATACGGCTGGTCACCCGTAATCCAGCGAGCGTCGATGCAACAATCAGAGGAATACTGATCAAAAACTGACTGACGATCCCATCTGTTAATAAACCCGACATCCTGTGGCAAACGATCACCCACAAACCGGCAATCAGACAATACGACTGCAGCGTCGCGCGAAACTGCTGCGGAGACCAGTGACGCAGCATCCCGAAGATCACCAGTGGCGGCCCGGCGGTATTGTAAGCTCCCCCAAGGAACCCGGCACAGAAACCGAATATCGGAGCAAAAAGATCACTGCGTAACTTAAATCGTTGAGGATTCCACAACGACCAAACAGAAAAAACCGTAACGACCAGCGCAAGTACCCCCTTGACAAGTCGCTCATCTCCCGCCTTCAGCAGTGCGACACCAAACGGGACGGCCAGCAGTCCGAACACCGTCAGGAGTGTTGCCGGACGCAACGCAACGTGCCGCCAGTCGTAACAAAGAATAATAATAGCAGTCAGTGTCCCGCACAGCGCGACAAGCGGTGCGGCGGTGGTGGTGGGGATCAGGAATGCCAGGAGTGGCATCGCCACCAGAGCTTCACCAAAACCAAGAGCGCCACGAACGAAACTGGCACACATGAGGATCGCTGTCACAAGAACGAATTCGTTCGTCAAGGGATTCTCCACGGTGTCTGGCTGACTGAGAGGTTCATTCCTGAAAATTCCGTAGAGCAGATCTGTTCATCGTCAATTTTCGCCGTCTACAGAATGCCGCATCCTTGTTCCTCCGCCACCCGGCACAATCTCACCCCGTCGAATTGTCGCGGCTGCCGTCAGAAGATCGTGACCAACTCGTTCCTGGTGATAACTATCGGTGAATCGATATCGGCCTGCGTGTTTTTCCAGAACCGCAACATCGGCGATGCTGCCGATCCGCAAAGTACCGATCTCGTTATCTCGTTTCAGAATCGCAGCCGGTCGGGTTGTGGACATTTCGATCACCGTTTCCAGTGGTACGCCCAGCATCAGAAATTTGCTCATGGTGGTCGGCATATCGTACACCGGACCGTGAATATTCATGGTGTGCAGATCGGTGCTGATTGTTGTCGGCAGAAATCCCTGTTCGATTGCTGCCTCAACAACCTCCCAGTTAAAGCTGCCCACACCATGCCCCACATCAAAGATCACTCCACGTTCAGCCGCAGAGCGCACGTCGTCCCAAATTCGACCGTCGTCGTCAGTCACCCGCGTACTGCCGGCTTTGAAGCAGTGAGTAATACAGTCACCAGGAGCAAGGGCATTCGAAATTTCCGGCAGCGACATGGGGCATTCACCAATATGCACCATCAGCCAGACTCCGGCTTCACGTGCTGCCCCGATGGCATCGTTCAGATTGTCCCACCCCTGCTGCCCGGTCCCGATGATATGACTGCTGGCACGGATCTTGACACCGACCGCGATATCGGAATGTTCACGAATTGTCTCCACAACACCATGCGGATCAGCGTATCGCCGGTCACGCAGCTCACCCAGATTGGGTGCCGCCAGTCCGATACACGACAGATTGACAAGACTCAAAATCTGCGTTTGTGCTCGATCGATAATGTCACGTCGAAACGGACCGAAGTTGTAGGAACCTGCTGATCCGGCATCCAGCATGGTTGTGACACCGCCGGCCGGACAAAGTGAATCCGGATCCAGACCAATCGGCGAATGAGTGTACGCGTGCACATGCAGATCGATCAGCCCGGGAGTGACGATCAACCCTCGGGCGTCGATCACGGTGTGAGCCTTTTCCACATCAATTTTCTGATCGATGGCGGCAATCCGGCGGTTGGCAATCGCAACCGTACAAATCCGGTCGAGATCCTGCGACGGATCGATAACACGGCCGCCCCTGATCAGGATGTCGTATTGGTGTTCCATTTGAATGCCCTCATCCCCGTCACTTCAATTTCTCAACGTGAAATCGATTAAAACAAACGAAATGATGGAAAACTAAGCCGTTCCGGTTTCGCCCGGTTGCCATTTGCACCAGTTTCACCGGGAATCGTATTCAGGTTGACTGACTTTTATCGATACGTCAAAGGACTTCAAACGTGGATCTCTTCAGGAATTACGGACTGCGCCGAGTGATCAACTCGTGCGGAAAGATGACACACCTTGCCGGAGCAAAGGTTCTTCCCGATGTGATTGAAGCGGCAGCCGAATCCATGAAGCATTTTTTCATCCTGGATGAGCTGCAGAGTGCCGCGGGACAGGTCATCTCACGGGCCACCGGAGCCGAGTCGGGATGCATCACAGCATGTACGTCTGCGGGCATCACACTTGGTGTCGCCGCTTCCATGACAGGTATGAGTCTGCCCAGAGTCCTGCAGCTTCCCGATACTTCCGGAATGTCCAGCCGAGTCCTCATTCAAAAGGGACACTGCGTTAACTACGGCCATCCGATTACGCAGTCGATTCGGCTGTCTGGTGCCGTTCCGATTGAACTGGGATCCATCGGCGGCTGCACACCGGACGAGATTCGGTATGAACTGCAACGAGGAGACGTCGCTGCAATTGTTCATGTCGAATCGCACCACACCGTGCAGTACGGCTGGGTGAAACTTCCACAGGTTGTGTCGCTTGCGCATGAATTCGATGTCCCTGTGATTGTTGACGCTGCCGCACAGGATTTGCGGCTACAACAGCTGGTCGGCTGTGGTTCTGATTTGGTACTGACCAGTGCCCACAAGTTCCTCTCATCGACAACCGGCGGTATCGTGGCAGGTCGACGGGAACTGGTTAACGCTGTTTATCTGCAAAATAAGGGAATCGGGCGGCCGATGAAGGCCGGAAAAGAGGCAATCATCGGTGCAATGGCGGCACTGGAACATCGCATCCAGGAGGACATTCCGGCGTGGTCTGCAGATCAGGACCGAAAAGTCCAAATGATTCTCGATCGGCTGGCCGATATTCCTGGACTAATACTGAGTGTCGATCCGGATCCCGGTGGTTCCCCATTCTCACGGGTGCGACTCACTCCCGATCCGAACATTACCGGCTGCAGCGCGGCTGCGTTTCGGGACGTGCTGGCTGCAGGAGATCCAGCCATTGTTGTGCGTGCTCATCACGTGGACGAAGGCTATGTTAACGTCGACGCCATTGAAATGACGGACGATGAAATTGAGTACGTGTGTGCCGAAATCAGGCGGACGCTGTCGAATGACAAATGAACACGCGCATTTTGAAAAGCCGACACATGTTCGCTGGATCGTCTTCACGCTGTGCTGCGGCACATCGTGGTTGCTTTATCTACATCGTTATGTTTTCAGTTTAATTAAAGTCGAACTCCACACGGAGTTTGGACTCGGCGAAGCACAACTTGGCATTCTCGACAGCGGATTTTCACTGTTTTACTTCGTCTGCCAGGTCCCCATGGGCATCGCCGTCGACGTATGGGGTGCCTGGGCAGCACTGACGATGATGATTGTGGTCTGGAGTGTCGGCCTGGGGCTCCATGCATGGGCTCCGACTGTAAATCATCTTTGGTACGGTCGTGCAACTCTGGGAATCGGACAGTCCGGAGTCTTTGCCGCACTGAGTCGTATTTCGAAAAGCTGGTTCCCGTCATCAGCGCGAACGACGATGCAGGGATGGGTAGGCGTGTTTTTCGGTCGTATGGGAGGTCTGTGCGCCAATCTGCTAATTGGTTCACTTGTGCTCGGTGTGTTTGGAGTTCCCTGGCGAACGGCGGTGTTTGGTCTGACGATAGTGGGACTTGTCCACGCCGTCGTTTTTGCGATGCTCTTCCGCAATACACCGAACCAACATCGTCGCGTGAACAAATCAGAACGTGAACTGATTCGTCAGGGGGATCCCACGGAGAAAACACAAGAACGCCTGGGAATGCGAAAGTTGTTCAGCCGGATGACACCGCGCTCAATTGGCAACCTGTTGA
>JAKVAY010000147.1 GCA_022447185.1 Fuerstiella sp.
CAGTCAACAATCGGTGACTGCACCTGCATGATATTGTAGAGCGTGTCATAGAAATCACCCTTGGTCTGTTGATTCAGATTCATCCGCATGGCCAGCGGTTTGCCCAACTCGTGGGCAATTTCTGTGAATCGGTTCCACGACGGATGTGTCATCAAAATGTAACCAACATACAACTTCCGATTGAGGCGATTGGCCAGGTCGAACAGCTCCTGGCATTGCTCGAGCGTCTCGGCGAGAGGCTTTTCCACGAAGACATCAAGCCCGCGCTGCAGGGCCATGGAAACGTAGTCGTAGTGCGAGTCCGTATAGGTACTGATGGCCACTGCGTCGGGCGACGTTTTTTCCAGAGCCTCCTCGAAGTCCGTAAAACGGGGAATGTCGCCGGACAGGATCCCGGCCAACTCTTCAGAGCTACTGTAATTCCTCGTCACAATTCCAACGTTCCGAACTCCCTCGATCTGCTCGTAAGCCCTGGCATGCAGCGTGGCCATAAATCCGGCGCCGAGGCTTAACACTTTTATCTCATGACTCATAAGAGGTCTCCTTGTCAGGTCAGTTCACTCTGGTCTGCCCGGTCCTGTGTGATGCCAACATCGGCTTCCACAAATTTGTTCTAAAGACATTCACTGGCACAGAGACTCTGGGTTTGCAGCATCAGCCGGTCGTACTGGAATGTCTGAGTTCTTTAGTCCAGTGTTAATGAGAGTCAGGTCTGTAGGGATGTGTACTGCTGGAATAGAGGCTGAGGTGTAGCCGGAGTGGAAGCAGTGCACGTTCGCAAAATTCCGCCGGAGTCATATAACCCAACGAACTGTGGGGACGTCTTTGATTGTAAGCAATCTGCCAGGCCGTCCCCAGGGCCTGTGCTGAATGCACGTCATCAAATACTTCGCAGCCGGAAAATTCGTCTCTCAGCCGACGGTTGAAACACTCCTCGCACCCATTCCCTCTTGGCCTCCCCGGTGCGATGTACAACAGCCCAACACCCGAACAATGGCGCCAGGACTGCAGGTCGGACGCGATGAACTCAGGACCATTTTTGGAACGAATGTGTTTCGAGACTCCATGCGCGAGGAACAGGCCACGCAGCACATCGATTACATGCTCCTGCTGAATTTGTATTGAGAATATCAAAGCCAGACAATCCCGAGTGTGTTCAACAATAATTGCCAGCCACTTCAACGATGCCCACCAACTCGTACTATCGAACACGAAGTCCCGCGCCATACGTGATTCTGTCGTTCAACACGATGTTGAACACACACCTGATTGCTCATACCCAAATGATGCCTTTTCTTCGGGTTTTGAGCCACTTTTAGCCCCTCGCGACGCCACAATCGAAACGCTCGATCAAACCCAAGTCGGTGCCCTTCACGCTGAAGCAACATCGCGATTTGGCGATAGCCAAATCGGGGGTGTTCGCGAACCAACTTCAACATTCGTGATATAATGCCAGATTCATAATCTGGCCGCCTCGATTGATACGGTTTCGAATTGCAATGTTGATCCACAACGGAACAGGCTCGACGTTGGCTCACGGAAAACTTTATCTACAGATCTCCCACTCCCTCACATCTGCGAGAAGAGCTTACCAGTTTTCCGACACTAGTTCCTTGAGCAGCACCTTGTCGAGTTCTGCCTCGGCCAAAAGCTTCTTCCGTCGTGAATGCTCGACCTAAAGATCCTTGAACTGCTTCGCCTACTCAACCTTCATTTGGCGGTCCTTACCGCTTCCGGCGGTAGTACGTCTGCTCACTCACCGCCAGAGTCTGGACTACTACCACAACCGCCTTACCAGCATGCAGCATCGTTTCCGCGTCACGAAGCTTCTTCACCATCTGATCAGCGGTATGTTTTTAAGTTTTATCGACATTGAATCTCCTTGCCAGATTTCGGTGTTGAGACTCTCATTTCTTCTGGAGGATTTCAACCACGGCATTCCACCCTCATGACCAGAATCGGTTACGTTGTCTGTATCTTCTATTCCTTAAAGATCTCCAACGTCTTAGTGGACTCTTCACTCAATTTTTCATCACTCCCGTCCCGGTACTTCTCCAGTAGTGGCAGAATCGCACCTCGGTTGTTTTGATGCTCAAGTTTTCGAGCAACTACGACTGACCAGCTTACCACCAGCGGGTTCTCATCATTCATTCCGGTCTGAATATCTTCGACATATGGATGACCATGTGTAAAATACCATTTGTTCAGAATTGATTCTGCAAGACGACGTGTGTTCTTATGTTTAAGCGCTTCAAACCAGTCCGGTAATGCTGCCCAATCCAGTCCGACAGCCGATTCAACCGGCATCCATCGATTGTCTTGCCAGAGTGATTCCATTCGGTGGGCTTTTCCCCGGCGCGTAAGTTCAATCCAGCGTGTCGTGGTATATTGATAGTACTCTTTTTGCTCGCGACCACTCATACTGTGTGTGTAGTACCCGGAGTTCTTGGTTGTTATCGCAGTTACTACCAGACCAAGGGCAAAGCAGATGCCCATGATTCCAAAACCCAGCATGATCGGTTGTCGGTATATTTGGAAAAAACTCGGCCCCTGTCGCTTCTTTGCTCTGTTACGGGCTGATTGTTTCAATATGTCAATGTTCGGATTTGCAGCACCGCAAAAGAGGCATTCTTCACTCTTGATACCATACGCTTCGCCGCACCCTTCGCAGGTGATAACCTGTCCGGTTCCCAAAAAAATGCCGACGCTTCGCAAATCACCGAAGTTCACTTCGCCGTCGTCCTCTTCACGATTTAGTGCTTTACGTCGTTTTCGCTGAGGAGGAGATTGAGTTCCTGTGGTTGTCGGGGAGTATGTAGGGTTTCTCCGCGGAGTTTTGAACACAGCTTTACAACCGAAACATCGTAGATGATTCGCTTGGGGTTGATCAGGAAAGATCAGCTGTTTGGAACAACTCGGGCACTTCACTCGAATCGTCATTACGCTTTCCCCTGACGGAATGATTTCATCCGACATCTGGCATAGTAATTATTGACTATACGTAGTTTTAAAACCTTGCGTGTCGGCGTGAAAGTTGCAAATGGTTGTGAGAGTGAAAGGAGACACTCAGATGGTCATTTCTGTGTCGATCCGGCGTACGAACAAGAAAAGGGCAGGACCGCCTCGAAACTGTTCATCCGTGATTCCCAGTGGAATATCATCAAAGACCATTTTCCCTGGTCACCGACGTCACCAGCCGAACAATGTCGGCGAATCGACCTGCGAGCCGTTCTTGAACGGTATCATCGGGATTCTAAAAACAGAACCCCGATGGCAGTGCTCTGCCTCAGAAAATCTGATCGATCGGTTATGAAGTTTTCGGGCCCATTTGGCAAAGAGATGTTTTGATGACGAAGCGACGTCGGTGTCATACGCCGGAACAGATTATGTAGAAGCTGTCTGATGCAGATGCGATGCTTCACAGTGGCAAAGACATGACTGCTGTGCCGCAGGCACTGGAAGTCAGCGAGGCCACGTTGCACCGCTGGCGAAACCAGTATGGGCGGATGATCTCAAACGTGTTCGCAACCCGCTGTGCTGATTCCGCTCCGGCTGAAGATGAGCCTGCGCTCCAGCAGTACAGCACAATTTACCCAGTCCGACTCTCATAACGGTTGGTTCAGCAATTTAGGGCAAGTCACCGTGATTGTTGTCGCTTTCGTTTCACAAGCAGTCTGTCCAGCTGATTGGCAAATTCCTGTTTATTGCGATCACTGAATGGAGGTGGACCACCCGTTTCCATGCCGGAACTTCTTAGCTGTTCCATCAGATTGCGAGCCTGCAGACGGGCTCCGATGTTTTGCTCTGTATAAAGTTCCCCGCGGGGATCAATGGCGACTCCTCCTGCCTCCACCACCAGCGCCGCCAATGGAATGTCGGCTGTCACCACGATGTCCCCCGGCCGCGTGCTCTCAGCAATTTTCCGGTCAGCAACGGCGGAACCGGCTCCGACCACTACGCTGTCAACAAACGGCGACGGGGGCGTAGACAGGGACATGTTGGC
>JAKVAY010000148.1 GCA_022447185.1 Fuerstiella sp.
AAACTCTAAGTTTAAATATCGACGACGTTAGAGATAACGCGATGATGATTGATGCTCGGATGACCACCGGAAGTCCGGCTTTAGATTCGACAAACATTTCCAAAGTGATAAACGGTCTTATCTGATGGCAACTGTCACAACTTCAATTGGCACAAACTCGTCCATCGATACTGAAACGCCATCAAGCGGCAGTGGCTCGAATCCGTATACCGTTACATTTACTAATGATCCCACCGGCGTGTCCGTTGGCGATTCAATGGAAATCTCTAACGGCATGGGGACGACGTATAACTACCTTGTGACCGAGATCTCCGGCAGTGACTACACCCTCAAATGGATTACCGGCGGTGGTTTTGCTACGAATCCCTACGGAATCACTGACCCGTATTACAACCAGGCCGATGGAACATTTAAACGTACGTACTCGACGATAGGTGCTTGGGAAAGCGACCTGGATGACACAAGTTATTATTCGTCCAGCGATGATGCCGTCGGTGAAGCGTACAATGACTCAGTCTTCGATGAATATATAGTCATCGACAGCGGCGGCACGGTTGGCCTGTCTTCCGTCACATTAACTGCACCTTCATCAGAGAGGCATGATGGTAAGGCTGGCACTGGTACAAGAATTGAATACACGGGCAACGAAGGCAGTTCATTTCGTATCCGGCGAAGTCAGTGTACGGTCGAATGGCTTGAACTTGATCTTACTAGTACCGGATCATCGGTGTCCGCTGGATTAAACTTTGGCACAAATTCCACGCAAGAAGTTTATGCCCGGAACAACATAATCCACGGGTTGACGACCCAAAGCACGCATATCCACGGCGTCTACATCTGGGGCACTGGTAACTCGTCAAACACTCGTTACTTGATGAATAATCTCATTTACAACATGGACAACTCGTCCAGTAGTAAATCCGCCTCGGGCGTCACGGTATCGAGCGGGAATTGGGGCGTCTATCTTTATAACAACACAGTCTATTACGTGAAGTCGACCGCGGTCGGCGACGATGCTTTTTGCTTCAGCATTCACGACACCGATACTTTCATTAAAAATAATATCGCAGCACGACCGAGCGCATGGCATTCGAGTTATCAAAAGTGTTTTGCGGAATCTGGCTTTTCTGGCTCTACGCACGATTACAACCTTTCAACAGATTCAACTGCGACGGGAACAAACTCGTTAACAGGCGAAGATTATGAAGATCTGTTTGTCTCTGTAACAGGCGGCACAGAAGATCTGCACCTGGAGGAAGGTGCGGCTGCTATCGATGCGGGGGTGGATCTAGGAACATCCCCGACGGGCGTCAATATCGACATAGACGGTTTTGACCGCGACACAGTAGCGTCATGGGATATTGGGGCTGATGAGTATGTTTCAAGTGCAACTGTTGTCACTCCGTCAGCGGCGGCGTTCGTTGCTGACGCGGTATCACCAACCGTTGCGAGTGGTTTGTCACTCACGCCATCTGTTGCTGCGTTTGTTGCTGACGCTGTGTCTCCAACGCTGTCGAGTGGCTTATCGCTAACACCAGCGGTAGCCAGCTTCGTCGCTGATGCAGTATCGCCAACCGTTGCGAGTGGTTTGTCACTCACGCCATCTGCCGCTGCATTCGTCGCTGCCGTAGTGTCTCCAACGCTGTCGAGTGGCTTATCACTGACCCCAGCGGTGGCTAGCTTCGTCGCTGATGCGGTTTCACCGACTGTATCTATCAGCGGTGGTGGCATTGATGTTACACCGAGTGCTGCCAGCGTCGTTGCAGCTGCACAGTCACCGACCGCATCAATCGCTCTCTCACTAACACCGGCTGCTGCAACCCTGGTAGCTGACGCACAGACACCGACCATAACAAGTGCTTTGTCGCTAACGCCAGCCGCAGCCAGCGTCGTGGCGACCGGAATTTCCCCCGCAGTTTCAAGCGGTTTAACTTTTACACCGGCAGTAGCTCCAAGTACAGCCAGTGCTGTTTCGCCAACCGTTACTAGTGATATCTCGCTGACACCGGCTGTGGCGAGGTTCGTCGCTGCGGCAATAGACCCAACGGTAGTTGTCAGCGGCAGTTCGATTGTTACACCTGCTGCGGCTGTGGTCGTCTGCCGAGCAAGCGTTCGATCAGTTGATCCTACCGGAATTTTATATATCGACACCCCACGAATTAAAGCTCCGTCCATCGCGTCACCACGGATTAAGTCACCAGACATCAGCGGACAAATCGAAAGGTAAATATGGTTACTCAACTCAAAAACACCTCAGGCGATTACATAACGATCCAGAGCGGCGAAAGTTGCAATCTGACCGGCACTGTGAAAAGCACTGAGGGTGTGACTATTACCTCGCTGACGACTTTCACCGTCACACTTTATGACGCCACATCCGGTGCGATTATCAACAGCCGAAACAAGCAGAATATTAACGGTGTAAATGGCGGCACATTCACATCAGGTGACTATGTTCTCGAACTCGATTCCAGCGATACCACTGCGGTCGGAGACATTGAAGATGATACGACGCAGGATCGCATAGCTCGATTTGAATTCACTTACGACGATGGCGATTCAACACGTACAGGAATAGAAGAATTCAGCTTCAAAATTGAAAAGATGAAAACAACCATTGGCGTCGGCAGCGGTGCTAATGAAATTACGTTGACTGTTACTGATTCGAGTGCAAATCCTGTTGCGGAAGCAACGGTTTATGTGACTACCGACTTGGCGGGGCAAAATGTGGTGGCCGGGCCGGTGATTACAAATGTAAGCGGTGTAACCCCGACTTTGTTTTTAGACGCTGGCACATACTACAGTTTTTCAAGCCACGCTGATTACACTTTCACTAACCCGCAGACCGTAACGGTATCATAACCGACTCCACTTATTACGATAAACATCGAGAGACGATGCGGTCGCGTACCTCTGCGCAGAGCGCAAGCGGTCGCGATATCTCTCCGCTGCCACGCGTGCGTTCGGGTACACGTAAAAAGTCGTGCAGAGATTCTTTTCGCAAGTTCTGCGATACATACTTCAAAGAAGTGTTCAACATCCCGTGGTCGGATGACCATCTGAAAGTCATCGATAAAATAGAACGAGCTGTCCTGGCCGGCGGTTTGTTTGCATTAGCCATGCCCCGTGGCTCGGGGAAAACCACCCTCTGCGAAATCTCGGCGCTATGGGCGATTCTGTACGGCCACCGCAAATTCATTTGCATGATTGGTGCGAGTGAAGACGCTGCGGCACAAATGGTTGATTCCATTAAGGCCGAGATCGAGGTGAATGAGTTGCTTGCGGCAGACTTTCCTGAAGTGTGTTATCCGATTGAAAAACTTGATGGCATCGTTAATAGAACAAGCGGTCAGCTCTACAAAGGTAAGCGAACTCACATCACCTGGACAGCAAAAGAAATCGTGCTGCCGTCGATACCTAAGTCGACTGCGAGCGGCGCGATTGTAAAGTGTGCTGGAATCACCGGCCGTATCCGTGGCATGAAATTCAAACGACCGGATGGCAAATCTGTCCGGCCTGATTTTGTGATTTGCGATGACCCGCAGACGGACGAATCTGCTCGGAGTCCGTCACAATGCGTTACTAGAGAAACAATCCTTGCGACCGCCATATTGGGACTCGCAGGGCCTGGACAGAAAATGTCCGGAATCATGCCATGCACAATCATTAGAGACAACGACATGGCGATGCGGATGCTGGATCGCGAAAAGCATCCAGAATGGCAGGGCGAGCTTACCAAGATGGTCTACAAGTGGCCTGATGCTACCAACCTTTGGGATGAATATGCGGAGCGGCGTGCGGAGGAATTGCGATCC
>JAKVAY010000149.1 GCA_022447185.1 Fuerstiella sp.
TCCTTCACACAGGCACAAAAACGCACACACACACACACCCATCCTCGTTAACGAGGGTCAACGAGGATTAACGAGGATCAACGAGCATCCTCCTCAGACTGGAACTGTTGGTCATATTCATCTGCGTATTCGGTGAGCAGATAGCCCTCAGATTGAAGCCTGTTCTGTCCATCTCGATACCCTCTTACTGCAATCGTTTGATCTGTCACCATGTCTGAGAATGCTTCCCGAAACGTTCTTTGAGGAACCGTGGCTCGCAAATCTTCGATCGCTTTTTTGCTGCGGGGTTTCTTCATGTTCCTCATGACACGCTGGATATTCGCCCTGGCTGACTCCAGTTTCTGGTGGTGACTCGTGGCCTTGGCGTCGTCAGTCGCCTGCTGTAGCTTGAAATGCCGCTGTTCGATGTAGTCCTTGAAGTTCTCAACCTCAGACGTCCACGTTTGTTCATTGAAGACGATACGGCGTGCTCCGCCTTGTTCGTCACGTCCTCCGAACTGAACACAAAGATCGTGCTCCCAGTCCCATTGGTACTTTTCATTGCGTCCGACAAGCCACCAGTTCCCGCAGGATTCAGCAATACCTGCACCGTTCATGTCTTCCAGTTCTGGTGGTGATCCAAGTTCCCTTGCGCTGGACTTGATAACGTGATGGCTGATGAACAACGCAGCTGGCTGGCAGCATTGGGCGAAGTACACAATTGCTTCACCTACTTGACTCATCTTGTGCGGATCGATGTCAGCAGTGAGTCCACGGTAAAGAGGATCGATGATCACAACATCAGGATGATGTCGATCAATGACTCGCTTGATGTGCTCGCAGTCGTCCTGTCGTGGCAGCTTCGGGAAGTCGGCAGCCTCAACTCTCAGCATTCCTGAGATATCGCCGAACGTCATTTTGTCCCGCGTCAGACACGCCTTGCGAAGTCTTCGACTCGCTGCTCGATAGTTTGACTCACCTGTGATGAACAGAACGCGACGGCGTTTCGGCACTTCGAATGAATCAAGCCAGGGCGTTCCGCTGGCCAGTGCCACTGACATATCAATCAGTTGCGTTGTCTTCAGACACTTGGAGCGAGCACCGAACAGTGTCGGTTGATGCGCAGAAAAGATGCCCTTCACGATCCAGTCGGGCTGCTCATCGGCACACTGTTCCAGCTCGGTGATATCAATTCCTTCGAACGGAATCGCCTCTTTCTCGTCGAACGTCAGATTCCTAAGGTCCACACCATTTATGATATCTGAGTCCTGGTCAGTTCCATGAAACGCATCATCGATTTCCTTCGACTTATCCTCGCCAAGGAATGCCTTGGCTGCTTCAATCTGATCGCTGTCTTGGTAGCCGTTTGACAGATACCAGACCCGCCACTCTCCATAATGACCTTCAGGAATCGGTGCGGCATTCGTCCAGACGTGTAGCATGCCTTCGGGATTGTCACGGAATGTGAGTGTCGCTGACTTCTGGTTTGACCAGTCGTTCCCTGGGCGTGTCCATTCCTGATCGCCGTTTGCATCGCGCTGGTGGCACGTCCAATCTTCATCAGTCAGCAGTTGTTCGAACGGTATGGTCCTGACGGCAGCTTCGGCGGCATCAATGTGCTTCGTGTGCGATCCGTCAATGGCGACACCACTAGGAACGACTGGTTTCGTTTGTCGCCGCTTCTGTCGTTTTGATTCACGCTCTTCTGCTTGTTGCTTGTCATCCTGTTCCCGCAGCTCATGCAGCAGTTCCCACAGTTCGTCAGGAAGACGAGCGACTTCAACGTCATCAGGGGACAAGCCAGGCAGCCATTCATAAGGCGCACCTGATGGATGTACGGACGGCGGGATGATCGACTGGCTTGCCTGATGACCGAATCGCCATTCAGTTCCGAATAACCTCATGACACTGGCAGACAGTGTTTCCATCCGCTCGTCAAATCGAAACAGTCGATGAATCGATTTGCCTGATTTGTAGCACGGCGTTTTGACTCCGCAGGCTTCCATCGCCGCTTCCAGAATCTCCCGCCCCTCAGCGGAGTCGTCTTCAACATCGATCAGACCTGACTTCGGACCGAGCAGCAAACCCCAGTTACAATCGTCGTATTGAGCCAGCCAACTTTGTATCTGCGCCGGATCGGCGGATGCTTTGGTTCCCCAGTCATTCAGCAGCGGCATCTTTGAACGCGGCTTGACTGGCACAACGGGCCCAACGCGTTTAGCAAGCTCGAGTACATCGTGGACAGTTGCCGTGAGTCCCCTGTTGTCTTTCGTGTTTTCCGTCGTCATAATATGATCACTCCATCGTCGTGCAGACGAAATCTGAACCGCTGGCAGCTCATCACTGTCAGCGGTTTCTCTATTTGCTGGCCTGAAAGAGAGCTGCGACTCAACGCAAGCCGACCGCTTCAAGTTTGTCTTGAGTGACTTCTGACGCGAGCCGCTCAGCTCTGCGGTGGCGTTCCAGCTTTGCTTCGGTGACCGCTTGGAAGAATTCTTCGACGGCGTTGCGAGTCACGTACGGACGGCTGCCCGCATATGTGACTTCCAGCTTGATACGTTCGCCGTCTAGGCCTTCCAATCCTTTGCGAATCCATCGCCAAAGCGTTGCGCGGTGAATGGGTTTTCCATCTGGACGGCTTGGAATGAAGTTCTTCAGAGCGTGGTCCAGCGTTTCTAAGTTGTTCTGCATTTTCTGCCTCCGACTGTTGCAGTGATTGACGACAAATCACGTTGATGTCGGGAGGCTACGAAGAAAAAGCCGCTCAACAACGACTTGCTGGCGGCTTTCGGATCTTTGAATTTATGTCGGATCTTTATCGGATCTTTTGTGCTTTGGTCCAGTCCTTTGCAGCCTGTGCGTGACGATCGACTGAAGGTGACGCAATCACTTGCTCAGCAAACTGTAGGGCTTGTTGGTGGTTGTAGGACAGTCGTTTTCCCCTCCCTTTTGCGACTGGCAACATGGCTGCAACCAGATACCCACGGACAGTGTCGTTGTCGCAAACGTCGATGATGAATTTCAGTCCTGCCATGTTGTACTTGCGATCATTAGGGCTGACCGTCGCCTCCACAACCTCCAACACAACTTGGCATTTATCCCGCAGCTCAAAAGCCCAACCCCAAAGACTTTCCAAGTCAGACTCTTTCGGAAGTTCGTCAGCATCCATTAGCTTGACGGTTTCGTTCAATGGAGCAGCAAGTCTGATTGCCTCTCCAATCTCCTGGATCCTAATTTCAAGCATGCCCTCGGCAATGTTGCCTGTACTTCGCGGTAAGACTTCAAACGTACCCTCCTCATGGTCTTCAATGATGTTGATTTCCTTCAACCATTCATTGAGTGCAGACAAGACCGCTGAGGGGTCCTTAGCGAATGATTGTTGCAGTTTTGCTGTTGTGGACTGCATTGAATCGACTCCCGAAACTCAATCGACTGCACGAAAATGAAAAGCACCAGGTCAGGCGGTTTCGTGTTCCGCTTTTCCGGGATCAGCGTAGACCTGGTACTGTGTATGCTATCCGAACTTCAAAGCGTTTTCCTGACCACGGCTGAGGTCCATCTCGGCGTAGGACCGTTCTGTGGTTGTCTTGCTGGAATGCCCAAGAATCTGCTGCGCCGTTTCCAGGTCCGCTTGCTGTCTCGCCTGAGTCGCTCGTGTCTTGCGAAGTTGACCAGGCGACCAACGTGGGATCTCAGCCTTGTCACAGGCTTTCTGAATCGCCGTGTACAGCGAATCCTTCGTGTAGAATTCACCCACTTTTCGGGATTTAGCT
>JAKVAY010000015.1 GCA_022447185.1 Fuerstiella sp.
CAGAGCACCACAGCCGATCAATACAGCGCGACTGTCACGAATCCTTCTCTGACCCTGTTCTCCGATGCCGTCAAACAGCATTTGTTTTTGGTAGCGTGCCAGATCGTCCATGGCAGACTACTGTTCTTCCTGAGTCTGGATCGCAGCAGGCAGATCTTTGTCGACGAGCCCTTTTGCACCACGGCCTTCATCAACACGATCAAAGACGTCCCATTGAATCGATTCGTTGTCGATCTTCCAGTATTCCTCCATCTGCTCCCGGCTGACTGTCTTCAGCGGACGGATGATTCGAAATCCAACGCCGCGGGCCGGATCGTCAGTGAACCACCAGGGACTTTTGGGAACATTGGGATCAGTGTCTTTCCATTCTTCATGGACAGTCAGCATCCGTGATGTCGCCGTACATTCTTCCGCTGGCAGTTCCCAACTGCCACCACAAACCTTCCGCTGATCGGGCTGTTGGGGGCGAATCCAGTCGGTCGCGGCGTCAAGGATCACGCCGTCAGGGGCGGTTTCAGATCCGTCCGGACCATCCAACACCAATTCGGCCACATTGCCGTGCATGTCATACAGGCCCCAGGAATTCGGCTTTCCCTGACCTACATGACGCGCTCCAGCATCATCGCTGTTGCCCGCGAACCATGCGTATTCTCCCAGTTCGTCAGCGGAAACACCAAAGTGATAGGCTGTATCGGCCCCGGCACGGCAGGCGTGCTCCCACTCCGCCTCTGAAGGCAGTCGATACTGATGCTGAGTGATCGCCGACAGCCACTTGGTGTACTGTTTGGCAGAAAACTGAGTCACCGTGATTGCCGGCAGCTCAGGCGCGTCACCGTATTCGAACGTATACGAGGGGTCGTACAGAGGAGTCGGGGCAGTGATGGCGTCGATCTCGTTGGTCTGTGTAACGATGCGCTGACGATCAATCTGGAACTGCTTGAATGCATCGTACAGGTCCATGAACTTTTGATATTCCTTCCAGGTGATTTCGTAGCGCCCCATCCAGAATGGCGCTACCTGATATCGGCGGCGATCAGTGCCCACAGTAATCCCCCCGGCGGGGATCGGTTCCATATGAAAGACGACATCCGTGCCCGAAATCGCTATCTCATACGGAATCATGTAGCCATCGTCGGTCTTTACAGACCGTCCGGAATCCGGGGCCGATTGGGAAAGCCCCATGGGAGTCTCTCCCGCGGATGCGGCGGAGCAGCAAATGATCAGCAACAGGGCAGACAAATAACGCATTTAGCGTGACATTCAGGCGGGTTTGCGGCCGTTTCTTGATGTTCTTCGTGACGGCTCTCATCAGGACAAATCAAACTGGAAGCCGCATTGTTGCGCTCGAGTGAACGGAATACAAGAGGCCGGCAGTTGGCGCTGTTTGAGTACTGATGTAACCGTTCCAACCCACACGACAGATGTTGGGGTGCAGTTGATGGATCAGTTGCAAAGTGATGGGTGTGCAGGCGATTTACGTACCGTCTGTCTGCCAGACCCGACCACGGAGCGGATGCAGATCCGGGTTCTGCCGGCCCTATCAAGCTTGCTCGTGCGTAGGAGATGCGTACCGATCCAGGATCCAGGTGGAGCCACGCGATACTGGAGCAATCCACACGATCGGACCTGGATTGCTACAGACCAACCGGCAAGTCTATGTTTTCTGTCACTGGTAAGTTGTTCCGTACAGGTAAGTTACGGCGTCTCTGTTCTTTAGGCGGACACTGTGTCTACCAACAGTTTGACCACCTCCAAAACCCGCCATATATTCGAACTGTGATCTGTTCGTGCGATCAGCACGGGTAGTGTTTGAGGTTGGTGGCGATGCTGCCCAGGGAATTTCTCTTCCAGGCAGTTAACGTTATCACCGATCAGTCTCACTGATTCGTCCTCAAACGGGTCAAATCAATTATTACCATTTGTCTGTCCGACTGTGGCAGGCAGATGACCAGAGGGGATCGTTCCGTCGCCAGAGTCACTCAGGATGAGATTAAACTGCAGGATGCATAACCGACCCTGATGACCGGAACCTGTCCGGATTTCGCTCAATGTGAAGTTCGGATGAGGGGACAACAGGTTATGCGAATCGCAACTACGGGCCTGAAGGGTCTGTCGACTCTTATTCTGCTGGCCGCAACATGTATCGCCGTTGCCGACGAACCTGTTGATGTTTCTTCTCTGCGGTCCCCTGGTGAAGCGATTGCCGTCGGTGAAGATCTCGAAGACGCCGCCCGCTGGGCTGAAGCCATCGAGTTCTATGAAGATGTGCTGGAGCGCTGGCAGGACGATTCGTCTGACCAAAAACGTCTCAGCGACTCGGACGATCCGGATCTCGAAGCCCTTGAATATGCTCTACGGCGCTCACGTGTTCACTTCGGGATTGACCGTCGCTACATCGACGAGAGTTTCGGGACCGAATTGCTGCGGCAAAGCCGGTCTCAGGCGCTCGATCTGCTGGAAGATGTGCTGTCACGCGTGCAGATGGAGTACGTCAAACCGATCTCAGCAAAGCGGTTCGTGGCGCACGGGACAGAAAGCTTCTACATGGCCCTGTCCAATGATCGATTCGTTCGCCAGCACCTGCCTGGGTCCGATGACGACGCGATCGACAGCGTCAAGGGAACCTTGATTCGAGACTATTGGAACCGGCCCATCGGCAGTCAGATGGAGGCCCGCAGTGTGGTTAGCAAAGTCTGTGACCTGGCCCATCGGGAACTGGGAATTCGCAGTTCGGCCGTGATCATGGAATACATCTTCGGTGGCTGTAATGCCCTGGATGAATACAGCCACCTGCTGACTCCAAATCGTTACAACGATTTAACGGGCAGTATTCAGGGTGAGTTCGTTGGTATCGGAATAGAAATGGTGGCTCGTGCCGGAGACGGGATGGAACTCGTACGAGTTCTGGAGGAAAGTCCGGCGGAAGAAGGTGGCCTGCATGAAGGCGACTACATCGTCTCAATTAACGGCCACGACTGTCGAGATTTTTCCACGGACGAAGCCGCCCGACTGCTGCGAGGTGTCAGTGGCTCGCGCGTGGAACTGGGATTTGAATCGGATGGAACGTACCAGGAAGGAAGTTTCCTTCGTCGAGCCGTGCAGGTTCGCAGCATCACCAAGGTCCAGATGCTGGATCGTGAACAGGGTATTGGCTATTTCAGGCAGACCGGCTTCCAGAGTTCCACGGTGGAAGAACTTGATGCCGCACTGAGCCAATTGCGCAACCAGGGAATGAAATCACTTGTCTGGGACCTGCGCAAGAATCCAGGCGGATTGCTGGATGTCGCCGCTCGTGTGCTGGATCGATTCATCGACAACGGAGTTTTGGTCTCAACAAAGGGACGTACCTACGACCAGAATCAGACCTTCACAGCGCGATCCTGGTCCACACACGAGATGCCACTGGTCCTGCTGGTGGACAAAGAAAGCGCCAGCGCCAGCGAAATTGTGGCGGGTGCGATCCGCGATCACAAACGCGGACAGATCGTGGGCGAAAAGACTTACGGCAAGTGG
>JAKVAY010000150.1 GCA_022447185.1 Fuerstiella sp.
TCGCTTTGCACGACGCTGTGAATGAGCGAACG
The DNA here is from genome assembly GCA_022447185.1 of Fuerstiella sp. Classification (GTDB taxonomy): domain Bacteria; phylum Planctomycetota; class Planctomycetia; order Planctomycetales; family Planctomycetaceae; genus S139-18. The sequence goes on from JAKVAY010000150.1 coordinate 33, forward strand.
CAGCCCGAATCGTGGTTGCTCCTTTGCTGCACTTCGCACGATCGCCTCGATCGCCGGCCGGTCGATCGGCGTTGCTGGTTCGCCGGTGGCGTAGGTCAGCAGATGGCGAACAACTCCTCGCGCAAGTTGTTCCGGATTCCTGGCCAGTATCGCTCGCAGTTCGCGCACGTCGGCGAAGTCTTTTCCATCCGGCGTTGTACCCGTGCAATCGACCGGCAAACCGTCGATGCCTTTTCCGTCATCAACGATGCGATAGTGTTTACGGTAGTTGCCCATCACGTCGAAGCTCTCCAGAGCGAATCCGTAAGGGTCGAATCTTGCATGGCAGGCTTTGCAGCTTGAATCCTGACGGTGGAGCTCCAGCTGCTCGCGGAGTGTCCGCGCGCCGCGCGTGTCGGGATCGGCCGGTTCGACAGTTGGCGGTGGCGGTGGAATGGAGATGCCGAGCAATCGATCCGACAGCCAGACGCCGCGTTTGACTGGCGACGTCAACGTGCCATTGGCAGTCACCTTCATCGTCGATGCCTGCGTCCAGATGCCACCGTACGGTGAATGCGCCGGCAGCTTTGCTGAACGAATGCGAAAACCGTCGATGTCAGGAATGCCGTAGACTTCCGCCAGTCTCGTGTTGACCATGGCCCAGTCTGGTGCGACGAAATCTCGCACGCTGCGGTCTTCATCGAGCATCCGGCGGAAGGTGGCCTGCGTTTCCAGCATGCTGGAAATTTTCAGTTCGTCGTCGTACTCCGGATACAGATCTTTGTCCGGGGTGGTGTTGTCGATTCCCCACAGGCCCAGCCATTGATCGAGGAAGCTTTCCACAAATCGATCGGACTTTGGGTCTTTCAACAAACGCTCGGTCTGGTTGCGGAGCACGTTGGGATCGTTCAGTTTGCCTTGCCGCGCCACCCCAAGGAGTTCCGTATCCGGAGTTGAGTTCCAAAGGAAATATGAGAGACGCGAGGCCAAAGCAAAATCGTTCAATCGGCCGGCTTCTTCCATCACGCAAAGGAAATCCGGTGCGGTCATGAGCGCGGAGACTTCGGTGATCAACACATCTCTCAACAGAGCCCCGTCGTCAGCCGTTTTCATGAAACTGCCAACGTAGCTGTTGAGTTCTTCGTCACTCAAATCACGGCGGAACAATCGGCCGCCGATCCGCGCGAACATCCTGCGGATCGTCGCTTCGACCTCTTCTCGCGGTAACTTCGAGGTATTTAATGTCTTTCGAAAACGAAACAGGTCTTGCCAGTCTTCCGGCATTTTTTCGAACAGCAATTCCTGGCCAGCCAACGTTTCTTCCAATTCCACCACATCGACCCATTGCAGCGCGAGGCCGGGGCCCGTTCCTTTTTCCGACGCCAGTGTGTTCTTCGGTACAGGAACTCCCAGCCCCAAAGGAATGAGCCGCAGACTTGCTTGACCGATGTCACTGTCGCGCCCGGTGGGCAGATAAAGGTCCGTTTCTGTGACTGAAGGCTTGCCTGGCGGGATGTCGATCACTTTGAGCAACTTGAGAATCTGCGGGTACGCCGAGGTGTGGCCAGAGTAAATCCCCACGGGCAACGGCTTGTCGGTCTGGTACCCGTAGGCATGAATCTGCAGCCGATGCCAACCGGGTTTGCGTGTATGGACACCACCGCCGCCAGGACTGCCGTCGGGTTTGGCTCGTCTCAGGTTTCCGGAATGAGTATCGGTGTTGAACGAAACAACCCAGTTGTTGGGCAACTCCAGCAAGTGGCCCGGTGATTGCCAACTCGTGTCGGCCCAGAGACGGATCGTATGCTTGTCGCGCGGAAGCTCGAAAAGACGTTCGATGGTGGCTTCCGCCAATTGCAGTTGGCCTGCGGTCGCCGCCGGCGAGAAGGGCAGTGCCTTGCTCACTTTGTCATACCCATCCACTCTCCCGTCGGCGGGAAGGATACGCACGACTGGCGGACGAATCCCGAAAATATCCTGCACCGTGTTGGCGTACTCGTTGCGTGAAAAACGGCGGAACTTGCTGCGGCCTTCCCTGCGTTGCCCGGCGACGAGCAGCCGTGTCAGATCACCGCGAATCCATTTCAAAAGAGCCTGTTTGTCGGATTGCTTCAGCGGATCAGCATCTTCGGGAGGCATCGAACCGGACTCGACACGCTCCAGTACGTTGAACCAGCGATGGTAGCGTGTGTGGAGCTCATTCAGATCCGGAGCGGCGGAGAGATTGAGATTCGCTTTCGGTTGCGTCCCGCTGTGACACTCCGTGCAATAAGTCTTCAGGATTGGCAACACGCGCTGCTCGAAAGTGTTTGCAGCGTCGTCGCCGCGGGTGGTTCCACAGATCAGATAAAGTACGAATAAGGAAAGCAAAAACTGTCGCATGGTGGCCTTAGTATCTTGCGAGTAAACGAAATGGCTAACTCAGCCCGTTGATCGTTCCGACACCAGAACCAAACTTGTCCGTCTGAGCACCGAATTCCTGCAGCATGCTGACGAACAACTTGCACAGTGGCGTGTTGTTTTTCACATCACCCGCAATATGCCCGCCGTGTTTCCACCCGCCGCCGGCGAGCAGGATCGGCAGATTCGTAGTTCCGTGGCCGCTCGCGTCGCCCAAGTTGCTGCCGATCAGAACCTGCGTCGAATCGAGCAAACTCCCGCCCGCTTCCTTCGTATCGCGAAGCGAAATGAGAAAATCACGGAACGCTTCCATTTTCAGCTTTTCGATGACTTTGAGCTGTTTGATCTTCTCGGGATTACGACCGTGATGACTGAGCCCGTGGTGGCCTTCGGAAACACCTGGAATCGGCGGCTTCTCATCCATACCTCGGATGAACAGGCTCACGACACGCGTCAAATCCGTCTGTACAGCCAGCTTCATCAGATTCATCATCACTCGCGCGCGGCCGATGCTGTTGCTGCGATCGGCGAATGGGCTTGGATAGTTCTCGTTCGGATGCGGTTCGTTCACTTGCGGCTTGGGAAGATGAATCCACTTCTCCTCGGCAACGAGTTGTTTTTCAAGCCCGCGAACCGCTTCGGCGTAGTCGGCGATTTGCTGTTGATCAAGACGGCTCACTGATTGGCTCAACCGGGTGAGCCGGTCCTTCATGCGGTCAAGGATGCTACGCCCACGGCGAATGCGATCGAGTTCCTTGGCAATCTGAGCTTTGCTCCCCGCAACAAACAATCTGGCGAAGACCATCGAAGGTCTGTCCCAGGCCGGAATGCCCGCGCCTGTTTCGGTATGAGAAAGCGGGCTTCCATTGATAGTCCCCAACGACATGAATGGAAAACGAGTCGCTCCGGCACCGAGTTTGGCCGCGAAGACATCCATAGATATCGTATTACGAAAACCAGGCCGAGTCGGACGTTTGGCACTGGTCAGAAAACACGACTCCGAAGCGTGGTCACCGCCGATGTCCGGATGGGAAATACCAGAGAACACAGTGAAGTCCTTGCGTAAATCGCCAAGTACTTCGAGATATTCACTCGTCGTGTAATCCCTGCCTGCCTGTTCCGGAAAGAACGACGGCCCATAAAGTCCAAAGCTCGTGCAGATATTGACAATCCGTTTAGGCGGTGCGGAATCCGCTGCTGCGGCCAGACTTTCAAGCCATGGCAGCGCCAATACAGCGGAGCCGGCCTTCAACACTTGCCTGCGATTAATCTGTGAATTCATCAGTTTTCTCCCTGCAAGATTCTCGCATCACATTTTACCAGCAGTTGTACT
>JAKVAY010000151.1 GCA_022447185.1 Fuerstiella sp.
GGAGCTCGACCCCACAGTGCCCTGGAAAATCGAACTCCTGAGGCATTTGCGGCATTGCAAGCCTCAGCTCGGGCTCAACAAACGGGGACCGTCCCATCCGTCCCTGCCTCTGCCAACTTGTCAGTGGCGTCTCAGGCGACGGCGAAGACGGACGGAACTCCAGCCAGGGCTGTGGAAAGGGAATAGAATTTGTGGCTGATTTCCGTCCGCGGATCATCAAAACTTACATCCCAGCTGGACTAAAAACGCAGGCAAGCGCATTGCAATTCTGACTCTCATTAACACTGAACCAAAGAACACAGGCATCCCACTGACGTGGTTGGCGGTGTGATTGGACATCGCAATTCCGCTACCAACAACGTCGTGACTCTCTTCAAGAAGCTCGGTGCGGTCGTTGACTTTCTTGTCAGACGCGGCTCGTGAGAACCTGATGATTCGACATCCCGACCTTTTCGATTTCCACCAGACAACAGATCGTAACTACCAAGAACCATCGAATCAGGTTGGTCGCAGACTTCACCAGAGTAGTTTTCATTGCCCCCTGTGTTAAACTCAAAATTGATCGTTAGAAATTGAGAGTCATGGGTTCATGTATGACAGCAATACTCGGAATCTCCGCGTTTTACCACGACTCCGCTGCGGGGCTCGTCATCGACGGGGAGATCATCGCGGCGGCGCAGGAAGAGCGTTTCACACGCAAAAAGGCGGACCACCATTTTCCGCAGAACGCTGTCGATTACTGCCTCCAGGAAGCAGGGCTCACGCCCGAACAAATCGATTACGTCGGATTCTACGACAAACCGGTGACAAAATTTGAGCGACTGTTGGAGACATACCTGGCATTTACTCCGGCGGGCTACCGCTCATTCCGGAAGGCGATGCCGTTATGGTTGAAGCAAAAGCTCCATTTGCCCCGAGAGTTGAGTAATGGGCTGCGTGACAGATATACGGGCCGCTATGTCTTCACCGATCACCACGAATCGCACGCTGCCAGTGCCTTTTTCCCATCGCCCTTCGAGGAAGCGGCCATCCTCACTCTCGATGGTGTCGGTGAATGGTCGACCACCTGTTTCGGTGTCGGTCGCGGCAACAGGATCGAGCTGACCGATGAGATTCGATTTCCGCACTCGCTGGGTCTCTTGTACTCCGCATTCACCTACTACACCGGATTCCGCGTCAATAGTGGTGAGTACAAAGTGATGGGGCTTGCTCCTTATGGCGAACCAGTCTTCAAAGACAAAATCCTGAATCACGTCATGGACCTGAAAGAAGATGGTTCGTTCCGCATGGACATGAGCTTCTTCAATTACTGCCAGGGGCTGACCATGACATCGAAGAAGTTTCACGATCTCTTCGGTGGCCCGCCTCGAAAACCGGAATCCGAAGTCACGCAGCGTGAGATGGATTTGGCGGCGTCGGTACAAGTCGTCACGGAGGAGATCATGCTTCGCATGTCACGGCACGTTCACAAAAAAACGGGATTGAAGAATCTCGTCCTTGCTGGCGGTGTGGCGTTGAACTGTGTGGGCAATGGGCGCCTTCTTCGTGAAGGGCCCTTCGATCAGCTTTGGATTCAACCTGCCGCGGGCGACGCAGGCGGCGCGTTGGGAACCGCATTGTTCATCTGGAATCAACTGCTTGAAAAACCCAGAGATCCGCAAGGCAGGGATTCGCAGAAAGGGTCCCTCCTGGGGCCGGCATTTTCTGAGGAAGAGATCGTTCGTACACTTGCACGGCATGACGCTGCATTCACCTCCTGTGAGTCGGATGAGGAACTCTGTGAGACCATTGCCGATCTGATTGCGGAAGAAAAAGTCATCGGTTGGTTTCAGGGGCGGATGGAATTTGGGCCGCGAGCACTTGGAGCACGGAGCATTCTGGGTGATGCACGTAGCCAAAATATGCAGTCCACCATGAACATGAAGATCAAGTTTCGGGAGTCATTTCGCCCGTTCGCGCCTCTTGTCCTGCAGGAACACGTCGATCGCTATTTTGAAATGCGACCAGGCGAAGAGAGCCCGTACATGTTACTCGTTGCCCCGGTCAAAGAAGCGATCCGCTCAGAGCTTGGATCCGACTACGGTCAGTCATTCGGCATCGACAAACTGCATTACTCGCGCTCTGAAATCCCGGCAGTGACACACGTCGACTATTCGGCGAGGGTTCAAACCGTTGACGAGGCTCGAAACCCATTGCTGCACCAGTTGATGATGTGTTTCCATGAAAAGACGGGTTGCCCGGTGTTGATCAATACGAGCTTCAACGTCCGCAGCGAACCCATCGTCTGCACCCCTGACGATGCCTACCGTTGTTTCATGATGACAGACATGGACGTACTGGTCCTGGGACGCCAAATACTTCGCAAAGATGGGCAGGAAAATCAAATGACGGACGAAGATCGCAGGAAACACCTCGCCCAGTTTGCGTTAGACTGAAAGTCTCGTAGTCATGAAACTCATCGAATTCAACTGGAGCCCCACTGATCGCCAACTGCGACAGTTTGGTGTGATTTGCCTGTTCGCTCTGCCCGCCTTATCGTGGCTGTGGGGAGGCGGAACGACGCTCGTCATGTCCCTCGCCGTGGTTGGTCTTTTTCTGGCCGTCGCTGGCTTGGCTGCACCGGTCGTTCTGAAACCCGTGTTCCTTGCAATGACGATTGTGGCAACACCCATTGGAATGGTTGTTGGCGAATTGGCTATGCGGGCAATCTACTTCGGAGTCTTCCTGCCGATTGGCCTGGGCTTCCGAATCGCTAAACGTGACTCATTACAACTCAGGCTCGACCAGGCCAGAGATTCGTACTGGGAGACGAAGAAGCAGCCTTCCAATATCGCCAGTTATTACCGACAGTCTTAGCCAGAACTTTCACAGACAACTTCGGATTCTATTTCATGTCACAGGACGAACAAAAAACTGAATTTGAGAATGCGGGTCAGGAAAAGCAGCTTTCATTGGTGCAGGAGTTCCTGGCATTTGTTACGGAGAATAAGAAATGGTGGTTAATCCCTATTCTCCTTGTCCTTGGGCTTGTTGGGGTATTGGTCGTGCTCGGATCAACTGGTGCCGGACCTTTCATCTACACTCTGTTTTGATAACTCAACATGTCCCCCTCAATCGAAAAAGTCACCACCACTGCCGCATCACAACGGAAGAACACATTCATTCGTCGTGCCACAGTTCGTTTGGGTAAACCGGCGTTGATATGCAGTTTGTTGTTCTGCTGGAGTACAGGCCATTATCAGTCGGAGCAGAAGCAGCCAAACAGGACTCTTGTTGGAAGTCCGACGGACGGCTACACTTGGGGTTTGCTGCCGTAACTGGTTCAGAAAACAGGAACTTTCGGCAGTGAAGTGTGTCTTCGTTCAGGACCCGGTCTTGCCGGAACCTGCGACACGCCGGAGAGGTGGCAGAGTGGCCGAATGCACCGGTCTTGAAAACCGGCGTAGGGTCAAACCTACCGTGGGTTCGAATCCCACCCTCTCCGCTTTTATGTCAACGAGTTACGTCAACAGGGACAGCCGCAAAGGTTGTCCCTGATTTCGTTTGACCGCAACCAGACGTTTTGTTGC
>JAKVAY010000152.1 GCA_022447185.1 Fuerstiella sp.
ATTCGTCGAACTTCTCACCCACCTCTACCGGAATCAGGGCATCCTGGCGCCCCCAGAGAACCAGCGTTGGCTGAGTGAACTGCTGCGGATCGACGGACTCCTGAGATCGCCGTCCGACCGATTCGAAACGATCAAGAATCGCCTCCCGACTGCCTTCACGAAGCGTGAGGTCACAATAGCGCTGCACGACTTCTTCCGGCACCGTCGATTCATCGGCATAAGCCGACACCAGTCCCTGCCGCACGAGCCGTCGAGGGTCCATGTACCGCGCCACCGCACGAAACCAGGGCTGACGGAGCAGACGAAACGCGGCCGGGCCGCTCCTGCCCTTCGTTGCCGCATTGGCACGAGGCCTCATCGACCACTGAGGCAGGCCAACGGCATCGACCAAAATCATACCTTCGACCTGATCCGGATGCTGCAGCGTATAGCGCCAGGTCACGCCGCCACCCATGGAGTTGCCGCCCAGAACAAAGCGATCAAGTTTCAGGTGTGTCACGATCGCTTCAACAGTTTTGAGCTGTCCTGCTGTGGAATAGTCACGGTCCGGCACACTCCCCGTGAGTCCATGCGCCGGCAGATCCAGCGTGATGAGTCGATACTTGTCCCCCAGGATGCGGACCCACGGCTCCCAGGTATGCAGCGACGCATTCGAACCGTGAATCAGGACGACCGCCCGGCCGTCCGCATTCCCTTCGTCACGATAGTGAATCCGGGCTCCGGAGTCGGTAACCAGAAATTGAGACGTCGGGCTGGCGTACTTCGCGTCAACGACCTCCCTGGGAAGATCGCCTTCGTACAACAGCCCAGCCACAACGATGATTGTCAGCAACAGTACCACGGTCAGCCTCTTGAACCACTTTTTCATGCGAATATCCGGCCGTCAGATTCACCAGCACACAACGTCGACAGCAAATGACGAAGACCACAAGTGTTGGTGGTGGCCTCCGGTCTGCAGACCCGATTATTTCACGGCCACCTTCTTCGGTCGGACGTCGATCGCTTCGTACCAGCCGATCATCATCTCTTCCCAGGTCTGATCACCCCAGTAGACTGTTGCCATGGGATCGGGATTCCCTGGATTTTCCTCCGAGTTGTCGAAGTACCCAACACACTCAATCGTCGTGCCCTTTGGGATGAACTTAGGAGTCCGCAGCAGGTAGCGATGCTGCCAGTTGAAATCGTAGTTGGGAACATTCAGCAGGATTTCCCTTTTCCCGCTCGGATAGACGGCCGTGTAACGAAATTTGCTGCCTCGCAAATGCATATGCGGCATCAGTGACAACAACTCCGAGTCCTTCGAAAATTTCTGACTGATGAAAGTCCGGTGATTCTTCGCGCCCGGCGGAATCACAAGGTCGGCTTTGATCATGCCGACCGTCTGCACATCCCGTTCCGGCTGTTCGTCACAAAGGATCAAGCCGATCTGTGAGCGATCCTTCTCCGTTTTACCGGTGGGCGTGTAGTGAACCTGCCAGACAATCTCCGCCCCTTTCGGCAACCGAAATCCGATGCCATCGGGGTAGCTGGTTGGCTCTTCACCTGGAGCAAATCCGGCGACGATCGGCAGCCGACCAATTTGCTGATTTGGACCTGTACGAACAAACCCGATGATGTGGTGAACCACACTCCAGTTGCCGGGACGAGCTTCTGAGGCCTTGACCCAGACGTCACTGTCGAAATCGGTTTTCGTGACAAAATATTGATACTCCACCGTTCCGGCAGCCTGCACAGCGTATTCCCGCGGCATGTCGAAGATCACATCGGGCTCGCCAATCATCCAGTCGGATTCGTAAACGGGTGGTTCCGGAAGATCCGCTTTGTTGCCTAATGGCTTGCCGTTGTCGATCCAGGCCGTCAGTGTGTCGATTTCTTTTTGGGGCATTCGCAGATCATTGCGAAAATCTCCATGTCGCGGATCCACGTCCCACGGCGGCATGCGGCGATCAATCACGGTCTCGACGATCATGTCGGACCATTCATTGGCGTCGTCAAATGTCAGCAGTGAAAACGGAGCGGCTGTTCCCGGACGATGACAGTCCGCACATCGCTTGTGCAGAATACGAGACACGTGTTTTGCGTACGTCACTTCATCGCGATTTTTGATGCGGTCACGCCGTGTGATCAGACAGCCATCGGCTTCGACCTCAGCTTTCGTCACTTTCTTGCCTGCCAGCACTTCCTTCAGCGCTTCTTCCAGATCATGCCGTTTCGGCTTCGCGCGCCTGTACGTGTAACCAAATCGATCATCGATGCGTCCTCGATAGAGCACATTACCGCGACGACTGACGATAAACGCTTCCGGAGTACGTTCGGCCGCAAACAGGTCGGCCACGATCTGGTTCTCATCATTCAGCATTGGAAACGTGAGCTCGAAATCCCTGGCATGCGCCGCAACCTCGTCAGCATCATCAGTCAGATTCGCGTTAATGCCAAGTACGCGAACGCCCTGATCTTCGTACCGCTTTTGAAGATCATTCAGAACGGGAACATAAGCGTTCCCAATCGGACAACTGGTTCCCAGAAAGACCACAACGACAGCATTGCCATCGTTGAAATCAGACAGAGCAACCTGTTCACCGGATGTGTCCGGCAGCACGAAATCCGGAACCCGTTTCCCCAGCACATCTCTTACCGAAGGCTCTGCGCCAGGCAGTTGTGAAGAACCGAGCAGCAAACCGGCCAGGACCAGCCGTTGACAGCAAAAAATCATACGATGCATTATCGGGTCACTCCCTGAGGGTGAGTTCTGATCTTCGGTTTGCGTAGGCGTCAGCCAGTTCAAACAACCAGCGTTAGATGTCGCGGCCGGACGAATACTCCCGGTCCGTCATCTCAGGTCACGTCGAACGAGGTGTTCTTCCAGTACCGCTCGATATTCATCTGCTTCGATATCGCGTTCGCAGCAGACCATCATCAGGGCACCGTCGGAACGGAAGTTCCCGTCCCATTCCATCAGTTGCCTGTCTGTCCAGTCGGGCTGGTATTCCTGCAGACGTTCATCAGACATTCTCAGGAAGTAAGCACGAAGACTAATGTCCGTTTCGTCCGGTGAGATCCCTTCCGGCGGACGTTCCAGTCTGGTGTCTTTCATCGTTCACTCCAACAAATCAATACTCGCAGGTTTGGCTGTGTTTTTCCAGCAAATTTGACGCCTGAACATCCTCCAGCAGTTCGCTGTGACCGGTGTCAGGAACGTGACAGGTCAAACAAATTCTGGCGGCTTCCAGTCCTTTGTGTTTTTCACTGCTCTGCCCATGAACCTCATGACAGGAAATGCATGTGTGTGCTGTCTCGCCGCCGGTTCCGACCTCCCGACAGTTGATAACGATGTGTTGCTCGATGGCCGGCAGTCGTTGAATGGCCTGATCTGACAAATCAACGTCGAAATCGTGAAACAGGTTGTCACCGGCAATGAATGTGTTTGGCCAAGGCCGACTGGTGCTTCTCGACTGTCCCCCGCGAAGATGGCACTGGCCACAGGCCGAAATGACCTGACGGGGTTTCCGGTTTGTCTTTGACAGAA
>JAKVAY010000153.1 GCA_022447185.1 Fuerstiella sp.
CGAGTCACCCCCCCACCAGCAATGGTGGCATTCCCTCCGGAGTTGTAGACGGTCGTAAAAGAACCCGTGTTGCTGTTGAGGTTGGCGTTGTTGGTCCAATTGTGTTCAAAAGCACCGACAACACCACTGCGATAACCACCATGACCGATTTGAACAATGTCACCCTCGCTGCCGGCAGGGTTATTAATACTGCCGCCACCGCCGGCATTTTCGAGACCTGAAATTCCTTTCACGTAATTGTCCACCGACACGGAGATATCACCACTGAAAGTACCGATCATTTCGAGCACACCTCCGTGGCCGACGCGAACGCCGGCGAACTCCTGGTTAGCAGCAGAAGAACTGCCCTGCATGTCTAGAAAACCACCCTCCACGGTCACATCTCCGGAAAGATCGCCGAAGCTCTCCATGCCACCATGACCGATCTGATTGAAGCTGCGGTTGCCTCCACCACGCATTAAAATACCGCCAGACTCAGAAACGACAGAAATATCTGCTCCAACCACCTCGATGGAGTCGCCAATACGATTGGCCTGGTTGGCATTGTTGCTGCCGCCATGCCCGATCATAACGTGCGCGTCGGCCGCACCAGTACCGGTGAGACTGACCAATGACTTCGTACGAACATTGATGTCGCCCGTAGCAGATGCCGCTCCACCAACCACGGTCCCGGTCCCGGTCACTCCAAACCGAAAGTATCCAATTTGCGTGAACTCGTCAGCTCCATTGCCGGCTGACGCCAGGAGCACACTACCAAACAGGTTGGTTTCGCCACCGGCAGATCCTACTGCCACTTCTCCGAACTGGCCGGAATTCAGCAACAACGCTCCTCCTTCGTTGCCATAATTGCCGAAATTAGCAGGGTCAGACAAGGTCGCGAAGGAAATGTCTCCAGCGGCTCCCTCACCCCCACTAGGAAGACTAGGAGAGGTTGGATCAAAAGCAAAGCTGTCGGATCCGGTACCGTCCCAGCCAGCAATGATGTTAATATTACCCGCGCCACTGTTCTGAATGTTGTCGTCCACGATGACGTTTCCGTGGGCAAACAGGCTGAGGTGATTGGTCGAGTCGTAGAAAAGATCACCGCCGCCGTTCAGGACGGTGATGTTACCGAGATCCGTTTCGGACGAACTGGTGTGAATCACCACGTTACCGCCACCCAGTGCGCTGGTAAGAGCGGCTTTCGTAATATCTCCACCTGCCCCGATGGTGACATTGGTCGGATCCAGCAACAGGGTTCCCGAATCACCACTGGCGGAAAGGGTGGAAACGAATCCATCAAACTGGAGAGTGCCGAATCCGGAAACTTCAACGAAACCTCCGTTTCCGACTCCGTGTGCCTCCGCAAGAATTTCGCCATTAAAAGTGGTGTCGCCATCAGACCAGACGACCACACTACCGGCGTTGCCAATTTCGCCGTCAGCGATGACGAGCGAACCAGCCTCGACAGTGGAGGCCTGCGAATTGGCAAGATCGGGATCTGCCCCCTGAAATCCTCCACCGATCCGTGCGCTACCACCGTCTACCCTTCCTGAGACGTTCACAACAGCGTCAGCTCCCACTGAGGTCCCCGCACCAGTGAAGTCAAAACTGCCTCCGTTTCCGATTGAACCGGAAGCATCAACCGCACCATTTAAGGTTGCCGCAGAAGTCGCAACGAGTGAAGCGGCTCCACCAACGGAACCACTCACGTCAACAGAAGCCTCGCCTCCAACCACGATGTTAGACGCATTGACATTCACGTCTCCACCTACCCGACCAACGACACCTGCCGCGTCAAGAGAACCCGCCTCAAGCAAAACTGAGCCACCGTCAATGTCGATCTGGCCACCACTGCCGTTCTGATTGCGGGCACTGATGGTTCCCGTGTTGATGATCGTTCCCTGGCTGCCGGCACTCAGCATCACGCGGCCGCCGCGAACGCTTGCTCCATTCGCGCGCACCACGCCGGTGTTCTGAATGGCAAGGCCGTAAGCATTACCAGTCGTCTTAAACTCGACTGCAACAGCATCCACCGAACCGGAGTTATCGATTCCAACTGCGCCACTAGGCCCGGCAGCCTGGACAGAAATGGTGGCACCTGAGATTCCCTGTTCCACGAGAATGTCACCCCCGTACCCGAAAGCCACTGTACCGTCCGGCGCGCTCACCGCTCCAGCATTCTGAAGGAAATTACCGAGGAAGACCACATCGCCGCCGGAACTACTGACTGCACCATAGTTCGTGATTCCTGTGCCCGTGTTGCCTTGGAAACGGTTTGATCCGCCGTCGAGAAAGTCACCGTCGTCGATGTCCAAAGTCGACATGGTCAGCATACCTGCCACATCAATCAAACCGTTCGGTCCGACCACAATCCCGTTGGGGTTAACCACGATGACCGAGCCATTGGCATTAAGAGAACCATAGATGGCGGAAGGATTACCACTGACAACCCTGTTCAACGCAACAGAGTTAACACCCGGCTGATTGAAAGTCGTGACTTCGCCGCTGTCGATCGAAAATCCCTGCCAGTTAATCACAGCGGAGTTGCTGGTCTGACTGACATTCAGGTTGGCCGTCCCAAGTCCCTGAAAGTTCGCACCACCGGCGACCACATTCGGTCCGTGAGGATTTGCCTGCAAGGGCACGGGCAGAACAGAAAGGCCAGGTACGAGTGTTGCCAGGATCAGAGCCTTCAATTTGAAGCTTCTGCGAAGAGTGGGTGCGATTGTCTTCATGTGTATCGTAGGTGATCGACGTCGAGGGTCATGATTCCCGCGGGACGCCATCATCCTTAACAGTCTAAACAGTAATGGAATGACAGCATTTGAGGGGGTTGTAAATCCAAAATTCGGGATTTTTAACTCATTTCTAACCGCCATTGTCATTCATGAGAAAGGCGTGACACCCTTCCGAATTCTTTTTCAGCCCGATATCGCACCAAATACTTCTGAAAGACCCCTTTTAGTCTTGGAATTCTAGAAATTTAAGAAATCTTAGGGATCTGAATCCGGAACCCAATCAGTGAACTTTTCCGAAATATTTTTCACAGAACGGAGTTTCAGGCTCCATTTCTGCTTTTTGCCGCGTAGACGCTGCTGATCCCCCCCATCTGGGGATACCAGTCGGCACTCTCAAAGCCGTTCGCCGTGATCAGCTCCTGCATGGTCTCGCCAGAGGGAAACCGCTCAATCGAGTCTCCGAGGTAGGCATATGCTTCCCGATTCCCGGTGAGCCAGCCTGCCAATACCGGCAAAACCCGATGCAGGTAGAACCGATAAGCCCGATTCAGAAGCGGATTGGTCGGAAGGGAAAAATCGAGCACGACCAGCAGCCCGCCCGGTCTCAGCACCCGGGAAAACTCCGAAATCGCATGGGCCCAGTTGGAAATGTTGCGGAGACCGTATCCAATCGTGAGCGCATCAACCGAATGATCCGGGAAAGGCAGAGCCAAGCCATCAGCGACGATGAGATT
>JAKVAY010000154.1 GCA_022447185.1 Fuerstiella sp.
TACTAACTTTGCTGACAGCCAGGTCAGTATTCTACTGGGCGACGGTGGTGGTTCATTCACTGCTCCCACGAGTATCCATGTTGGTGCAAAACCACGCTCTGTCTCGGTGGCAGATTTTAATGGTGACGGGATTCAGGACCTGGCCGCGGCGAATTTTGACGATAACAACGTGAGCAGTCTGCTTGGTGAGGCGGGGGTTATTTTGCCACCGATCGTCGCCTACGCATCGCCAGATGAGGCCGGCAGCTTGACGCTCAGTCCGATATCCGGTCGGACTGGTGTCACGACTGTCATGGTAACGGTAGAAGACGGTGGCTTTGATAATGAGCTGAATACTTCTGGCGACAATGCAAGGGTCAGTCAGGAATTTGTCGTCACGGTCATCGAGGGCCAGCCGTCTGCAGTTGTTGGTCGTCAGCTGTTCTATAATAACTCACGCTTCGACGACCCCGGCCTCATTGGCGATCCGGCTGTCAATGCAAACGACGACGGAGCGATTGCAACGGACAAGGTCGCCCTGCAGGCGGGCACCCTGGCCACGTTTGCCAACTACACAAGTTACAGTCGAGGCATCAACGGGATCATGATTGATATCGACCGTGGAGACAGCGGTGGACCGCTGATCGCGGAAGACTTTGAATTCAAAGTGGGTAACACGGCCGATCCATCCACCTGGGCGGCCGCTCCAACACCGAATGGCTTTGCCGTTCGTACCTCAGCCGGTGCAAATGGTTCGGACCGCGTGACATTCACATGGGCGGACGGGACCATCAAAAATCAGTGGCTGCAGGTGACGGTGAAAGCCAATGCAAACACTGGTTTGCCCAGCGATGACGTGCATTACTGGGGCCATCAGTTTGGCGAAACTGGAAACAACGCCGCGACGACGGTCAACTTCGACGACACGCTGCTGGTGCTGAACAATCCCAGCGGCTTCACACCGGCACTGATCGACAACGCATTCGACATAAACCGCGATGCCCGTGTGAACTTCGATGACACGCTGCTGGTACTGAACAACCCCAGCGGCTTCAGTTCGCTGCTGCTGTTCAATCCACCGGCTCCCCCTCCGCCGCCTGGAGATCCCAGTGCCTTCGCGCTGTTGGAAGTGGCGGATTCAACCGTCGCCGAAGCGGCACCCGTCCAGCCTGTACGGCCGGTAACCACGGCGGGGAATGACGAGCCTTCGACGCTCCAGTCAGCTGATGAGCACAAACGACACACTCCGAACAAGACACCCGCGCCTGTCCTGCAGACAGTCGCTTCGGAATCATCTTCTGCGGAAACATCTCGTTTCCCTGAACCAGTCCCGAATCCAAAATTCGATTCGGACGATCTGTGGATCGCAGCACCGGGTGAAATCACCCTCGGCCGGTTCTTTCCTTTCAAACGGGAACGATCCTCGCCGGAAGTGTGACCGCACCGCACGCGCGGCATTAGGACGGAGCCGTCGGATCCTGTGGACTTTGCCGGAACAGGGAGGACTCCGGTGGGGTCTGAAACAGATGCCCGAGGCTGGTTTGTTGCAGATTGAATGTGATGGCCGACGGCAGAACCGGGCTAGCGATGACGCGGCGAAACTGATTGGCGTGGGAGTCGATAGGGGGCCAAAAGTTACAGGGTGATGCAGGCGGAACCCCACCATAGCACGCGTACAAATTTTTCCGGGTATTTCGGCTGATATGGCAACCGAACACCTTAGCCGGTGGGGCGGACAAACAGGCCACTCCCCTCCCAAGGGGACCGAGATCCAACGAACCCTGAGGCGCCAGAACCACCGCAGTACCGCGAGTTTTTTTTCTTGCAAAAATCGGTCACACGCCAGCTACCGGTCTCTACCGGTTTTGTCATCAGAACGATTGCGCGTGAATGTTGTTAATTGCATGTACTGGCAATTCCATTTCAGCCGCTGTATGTTTGATGAAATAAGGTTTTGACCTGTCACATGCGGCTGTGGTGTAGTGGTAACACGCCAGCTTCCCAAGCTTGAGATGTGGGTTCGATTCCCATCAGCCGCTTATTTGATACCCCGAATTGTTACCTCACCATCGTTGCTCCCTGCCTGATTTTTAAATCAGGCACCTCATCGTGCTGGCCAGTCGATTGACAATGAGTACTGTTGTGTTTGGTGCTGCAGGATTTCTTGGGCAGCATGTCGTGAAGCTGCTCAACGATTCTCGACGTAACGTCCTTGCAGCGGTCCGCCCCGGGGCAACGCACCCATTTGCCGAATGGGGAGTCCCCACCTGCGAAGTGGATTTGCGAAAGGTTCAACAAGTTCACGATGCACTGCGAACCGCAGACTCTGTCATTTTTTGTGCCGGGCGGACATTCGTCCGTGGAATGCCGACCGCCGAATACGAACTGCAAAACGTCAATCTGGTGCGTAGCTTCATTGAAGCGCTTGAGAACAGGTCAGACATTCGGGTTGTGTTTACTTCGTCGATGTCAGCGATTGCAGGGAGCAGACTTCCACACTCTTTTACCGGAACGGAAGACCGGTCTCTCGCATGCACGGATCGCTTAAATCCGTACGATTCGGCGAAAGTCGACTGCGAACGACTCGCGTTGGCTGCTGCCGCTCGTGGTCGTAATATCGTCGTTCTGAATCCCGGATACATGCTTGGCCCGATAGCATCTCGACAGTCAGGTCTGTCAACGACCTTTCTGGTAGAATGGTTCTGCCTTCAGGCGAGTCCCTTCTGCATCAACGGCGGGCAATCGTATTGTGATGTGCGTGATGTGGCAGCCGCCCATGTTGCAGCGCTGGAGCATGGACAACCGGGCAGTCGCTACGTAGTCGGTGGCTTCAACCTCAGGACAACCGATTTTTACGATGAGTTAGCTCAAGTCACCGGCATCAGCGGTCCATTCCGCATACCACCTTTAACGGCTTGGGTCGGAGCCGCTATCCGTGATGCCATACAGTGCTTGATGCCCTCACGTTTAAAATATCATGTGCATCGCGATTTTGTCCGTTCACTGGCTCTGTTTTATTTCGCTGATTCCCGACGAGCCGAACAGGACCTGAGTTACCAGACTCGACCGATACAGAACACACTGCTCCAGACCATTCAATCGTTGTACGAGTACGGTCAACTGCCAACGGATTCGTTTCGGTTCGTAACGACGATGACGCCTGAAAACAGTAATCGCGTCCTGATGCTCAAACAATTGGCCGATAAAAGCAGCTACCGCCAGTTTCTGCTGAAACGCTTCGATGATATCTATCAGATCTGTGAACAGAATGTTGATTTACGAGAGGCACTCGATCAATCGTTAAGACTCAGTGTCTTCCATGCGCGGCGCGGCCGATTCGAGTTCAGCGATTCAGAACACAAGCTAGATCTCATTGCGCTGATCGATTTCGTCCGATTGGGAATTCTTTTAGCTCGAGTAACATATATAAACCTGTGATTTATGGCCACGCAGTGCGGAGCC
>JAKVAY010000155.1 GCA_022447185.1 Fuerstiella sp.
CGATCAGGCAACGTCGACATCATCGCGTTGTGACTAAGCGGTTTTCAGCCGAGCTGCACGTCACGTTTGACTTCCGGCCGATGCTCATGACGCTTGGTCCCCTATGTTCGAGTCTTCTTCCTGCTGTCGACTCGAGCTGTTCTTCATCGACGCGATTGCGTGCGTCAGCGAATCCAGTCCCACAGGCTTGTCGATAATGACCTGAAACAAATCTTCTGCCCCCGGAAATGATGCCACGGCGTCCCGGAACGCCGTCATCAGGATCACTGCCAGGTTGGGGGCGAGTTCCGCGACTTTCATTGCGAGTTCTCCACCGTTCATCTCTGGCATGGTGAAATCTGTCAGCAACAAGTCCGGTTCCTGTTCACGGATCATGTCGATCGCTGCAAATGGTGTCTCAACGGCAGTGGCCCGATGGCCAAGCCTCTCGAGCAGACGCACAACACCTCGTCGAACGGCCGGTTCATCGTCGACGACCAGCACGTTCAGTACCACACGCTGTGTTGTCTCATCTGTCGAAACCAAAGACTCCACCGACGGCAGCAGCACACGAACTGTTGTACCAACGTCCAATGTACTGTCGATCTCGATTGTGCCACCAAACTCGTTGGCCACTGTCACGACGTTCGTTAACCCCAACCCCACACCGAGATCGCCTTTCGTCGTAAACCCCGGGGACGTGCACTTTTCAATCACGTCCGGCGACATACCGATACCCTGGTCCGTCACAGTCAGAACGACTCTGTCCCCATCACGGTCACCGGCCACTCGAACACTGCCTCCATCCGGTATCGCATCGACCGCGTTGAGGATCAGATTCACAGTCGCCTGCCTCAGCAGAGTCTCGCTGCCCCAGATCTGCAGATTCGGATCAACATCGTGATCAATGCTGATATTTGCAGCCTTGTGACGGCGTTTGCCGAGCGCCAGCTCCGACTTCGCGAATTGAACGGCAGACGACACAACGGTGTCCAATCTGATGGTCTGAATGCTGTCGGACGGAGCCTGTGTGAAATTCCTGCGGATTCCTCGGATCAGTTCGGCTGCGTCCCGGGCTGCCGTTCGGATCATATCCACGAATTCGTCGACAAGACTTTCCTCGAGAGTACGAAACTCCTTGAGAAGGTCACTGGCGGCAAGGATCGGAGTCAGGCTGTTATTAAAATCGTGCGCCATCCCACCGGCCATCTCACCCAGAGCCTGGATGCGTTCCTTTTTGACCAACGCCCCTTGGGCGTCTCGGAGCTTCGCCAGTGCGGATTGAAGTTCGTTGTTCTTCTGCTCGACCGTCTCTTGGGCCGAGATCCGCTGGAGATTCTCCGATCTCAGCCGCGCAGACTGTTGGTGCAACGAACGGGCGAGGTGCGCTATCTCCCGGGAACCGCCCTCCTCAAAATCGGCGGGGAATGTCCCTTCCCCCAGTTCATCCAGCCTTTCTTCCACGGCGAGAATGGGCTTCAGCGTCGTTCGGTTCACGAGCCACAGGAGGATCAGCAGCAGGCCCAGCAGCATCAAAAACAGTAGAGCGACAAAGAGTCGCACATGGCGTTTTATCTGTTCCTGGACACTCTGAAGATTGATGTCGAGCTGAATCTCACCCTGTTTCGCACCACCCGCCATCACTGGGGAGTTCAAGGAAATCAGATTGGTGCTGTCCACATCGGTTGTTTCTCGCGTCAGCTCCGCAATCGTTGTTTGTTCGTCATTGGTGATTTCGATTCTGACAATGTTCTGGTCGTTTCTGCCGACCTGATCGAGGAGGCTACTCAGCAGATTGACATCCTCAGCAACGATGGCATCCCTTGCCGAGGATCGCAGTAGCGCCAACAACTGGTCGTATTGGGACCGCTTCTCCTGCTCGAGATGATCAGTTTCCATCCAATAGACGACAAACCCAGATGCCACAGCGATAAGCAGGATGATCACGCCGAACACGCGAGTCACCTGTTGACGCATGCTCGGGCGAATAATTGTGTCCGCAGTTGCCGTTGTCACTGCAATCCAGATTCCAAGTTCGTTAAATCCAGAGCCCTGACATCATCCCAGTCAGCATCGTCAGCTTTGACAAATCCCTTGAATCGAATTGGCTGCAAGATCTTCTCTTTTAAGGTCGGGTCTTCATACAACTCCGGGGAACAAAGCGCCGTCTGCACTTTCTGGAAATCCTCATCCGTGACCCGTGGGTGAGCGGCAAACGCATGAGGAGTATGAGGGCGGCTCTTCCAGTAGATATGCAACTTTTCTTTTACATCCGGGCCTATTGAATTCAGCGTTCGCATGACCCCTCCGCCTATGGGAAAGATCCCGTTTGCGACACCTTCGAAGACCGAGTTGTGAGTCCGCACGTAAACTTCGTCAATATCCACGTTCTGCTTTTTGAATTCAGCACGAGTCAATAGCGATGCGGCGAAGGCTGCCGGTGAAGGAAACGCTGCCTTCTCCCCCTGAAACTGGCTCAAAACTGCCTCAGACGGATCGTCTTCCACTTGGTCATCACCGTCTTTTCGGACGACCAAAATCCCAATAATCGACTTGTCTTTCTGTTTCGCCATGGCCCGGTAGCCCGGGTCCTGGGCAAAGACGGTGTAGTGATATGGGTTCATGTATGACAAGTCATAGACACCAGCTCTGCAACGATCCTCAAACTCCGGGATACTGGGAGCAGTCTTGACCAGAACGTCTTTCCCGATTGCTTGACTGAGGTATTCCGCGAGTCTCCCCCAGTTGCGTTCGATATCGGCTGGTGCCTGCTGAGGCACAATTCCCAGTGTGAGAACATTGGAAGTCGACCGGTTGATTTCGGTCGCGGAGAGCACTTCAACCTTAACATTATTTGGTTCAACGTCGTCGCTGCAGCCCGACAACAGAATCACCAAACACCACCATCCCAACCGCGAAAACCGCACACGAGCACAGAGTCGCCGCATTGCCCCGTCATTGGTCGATTCCTCTGTCCAATCCATGCCTATCTCCATTGAGTCAGCCGAGCAGTAACTTTCCGGTCCGAAATACAGCGGCCGTGAGCTCCGGTTAACGAATACGCACATTCGTTCCGGCGGCGACGCACGTCTTGTTTGTATCCTGTTCGTGCATGGTAGGCAGGGGAGTTTTCTGTCTACCTGCCGTTTTCCGGAACATCTCACTAAAGTTGGACAGTAATCAATAAGATCCAGACAAATCGCGGCTTACGGACCACTGTCAGAGCGCTTTATTGGTAAGCTGGAGGGGGGAGGGGCGATCCTGCAAGAGTCTCGTCTTCGCTTGCGCAGAATTCACCGTTGAGGAACGATACTTCTAAGCCCACCTGCGGCAATTTATGTGCCAGCCGCCATGTCTGCGCGAAGAAAACGGCCAGGATAGGCGGTTCGATCGCAAGAGGCCGCCTGATTGCGTACGACGAACTGACCGTTGACGAGCACG
>JAKVAY010000156.1 GCA_022447185.1 Fuerstiella sp.
GGGCGGTGCGTCGGACGCTTCTGCCCTTTTCTTTTCGTACGTTCTTGTGATCGCGTCCGCAGCAGTGCCGGTTGTCTCTACATCAGCAAACAGCGGGTTGGCGATCTGCTGTTGCATCTGTTTCTTTTTTATTTTTACCTTCCGCGCTTTTTCAAGAGCCTGTTTTTCCTGGTGCTCCTGCATCAGCTCCGCAATGGATGGCTTTAACTGTTCGGATTCGTCCGCGGAATTGCTGTTCAATACGCCCAGCGGATCAAATTCTCTGCTCGCTTCGGACCCGACCGCAGCAGGCTGTGCAGCGATACGCGGCGTGACTTCCAGTGGCATATCAATGAGATCGTCCGCGGTCAGTTGGGGAACGGGTTCCCCCGGCTGAGGAATCGTAAAGACCTTCTTACATCGGGGGCATTTCCCGTCCTGTCCGGCCTTCTCGTCCTTGATTTTCAGGATGGATCCGCACTCGGCACATTTATAGAGGATTGTCATCTTATCAGACTCCGAATGATCAGGTCAGGTTCGGAACCTGAACGGGTCGACAGGACGATCATAAGGATTTGTGGTAGCCGGACCGAAAAAAATCGCCAGAGCCGTCAGGCAAAGACTCTGGCGATGAAATAATGAGATGGTTGGGCTGCGTCTTTAGCGCGGTGGACGGAACGATTGTTAGAAGTTCTGCACTGGTTGACCCCCGGATCGAGTTCCCAGCCGTCGCCAGACCTGCAGGCTGACGGATTCACTGATCGTCCTTGCCGAGCCATCCGCCATTGCAACATTAACCCCGTTCTCATGCGGGCCACCGGCGTACTCGAAACTTTCGAGCTTGTTTGGTGCCTGGTATGTCGAGAACATTGTCGCGGGGCCGCCCCACGCCCAGCCATCAGATGCAAACTGCTCGAATGTGCGCGTTACCGCCAGCTGATTGTTGACCCGGTAGCCCTCAAATCGTTCGGCTTCTCCCAGAAGGATGGTCTGACTGGTTCCGTCTCGGATTGTCTCAATGCGACTGGACGAATTTACACCAAACACACCTCGAAGGTCACGTCGCTGGTAGACCGGGAATGCGTTGACTCCCAGGGCCTGGATATTTTCCAGTTGCTGCGCATTTAGGTTGTAGGTCGCGCGGATGGGGTTGGTCTCTTGATTGGGGATGACTGACTGGTCCTGCCAGAACAGCAGTCCGGATCCTGCGCAGGCGGCGTAGTCATTGCCGCCACTGTTCATGATCTGGTTGTTCAGGAATGGTTCCTGATAGTCCAGCCGAATCGTTTCGTTGCCATCTTCCATCCCAATCCGGCGTTGTGGGCAGTAAAGCTGCTTGATGTCCCACCGCGCTGGTGCCCCACCGGCATCTTTCCATATGATGAAGTCGTTCTGAATCTCGGCATTGCCCCACACATTCAGATCGAAGCGCCAGAGATTATACAGATTCTGGTAGTCGAGATAGGGCAGGATATGCAGCATCCAGCTTGTACCGTGAGGGGTACTAATTTGGTTGTTGATTTGGATGAATTGGTTGAGTGTAGGCTCATCCGGATTCGCAATGTTGAGTGTCAGGCCGCTCACAACGACCTGTTGGGGGGGGCTCCCCGAAATCTGGCCCGGTGGAAACAGCATGAACGCGTCGTGATATTCATGCAGGCCGAGAGCGATTTGTTTTAGGTGATTGAGACACTCTGTTCGACGAGCGGCACGACGTGCATTCTGGACGGCCGGCAGCAGCAAAGCGATCAGAATCAGAATGATGAAGAGGACCACCAGCAACTCAATCAGAGTAAATCCGGCAGAACGATTGCGGGCTCGTCTCATAGTTGGAACTCCTCACTGCAGTAAACGATGTGAAAACCAGGCCGTTGACGATCGATCCGCTGCCGATGTCTCTTCGTGGATCAGTCCATGAAGACACAGGCAATTATTGCCATTTCTCGTTCAGCAAGTCACTTCGATTCCACCAAAAATCCGGGAACCCGGAAAAACGGGGCAATCAACAGCATCGTGCGTCACAGATTGACTTGATTGTGAAGATTGATCGAGCTGGGCAGTACAAACAGCACTTTGCGAAGTTACTCACACGGACGCCACTGGTGAGCATACTGGATGGAACTGCCTGCCTAACAGCCGCGGCCAGGTTCACGAGGGTGAGCTTCGTCAACCACGATCTGTCGGCCATCCAGATCGGATCCGTTCAGAGCTTCAATGGCTTTGTCGGCTACGTTTTGCATCTAACTCCGAAATCAAGGGAACGGACGGTTTCACGGTTCGTGATGGCTTTGGCGGATGTGACGGCGCCGTACTGACTGAAGGCCTGCTTCAGACGTTCGGATGTGGTGGTCCAGGCAAGGCTTCCACAAAAATGTTTTTGCTCATCATTTTCTTAGAGCCTGATCGTTTAAAACAGAATTCCAGCGACGACAGTTGCTGGAGTGGAACGTCACGATCGGCACGACCCTTGCGTGACCATGGAGCTTGCGAGAGGAACTGCCGTTTGAGTCGTTACTCGTGTAGATTCGGGGGCTTGCCTTGGAGAAACGTGTTGTTGTCGGACTTGTCGAAAGCCGCCTGCTTCGGTGCAATGCTGATATCCGAAAACCGGGGTGAGAAAAATTTGACTCTATCGACCACATGCATTGCAGTGGACGGCCGATAATCGCAGTTAAAAATCGAAGCCCAGCTGTTTGAAAATTCAAATAGTTTGGCCGTTCGAATTCCAGAGAAATTATCCGATTCGAAATATGCTCGAGATTCAGTGTGCGGACCCTTGTCAGGCCAGAGGCATTTGTCTCAGTTTCCTGCATAGACAGTGACCAGGACAGGTTGATGCAAATGTGCATTCGAGCATCAGTCGGTCATTGCGAACATCCTGCACCGCTGATTGCTGTCGACGAACGAATTATTGGAGTTACCTGTGAGTACCCGCTGGATTTCTGACCGGATGCATGAGATCGATGCATCCGGAATTCGTAAGGTCTTCGATCTTGCTGCTTCTATGACGGAACCGGTCAACCTGAGCATTGGGCAGCCTCACTACGACACGCCGTCGGAGATCAAAGAGGCACTGTGTCGAGCGGTTGAGGACGGAAAAAACGCCTATAGTCAGACTCAGGGCATTGCTCCTTTGCTGGAGCAACTGCAGCAGCACGTCGATGCGGAGTATGGCCATCGGCACCGCCAGGCATTCGTGACGTCCGGAACAAGCGGTGCTTTGATGCTGGCTCTGTGTTCGCTGGTGAACCCTGGAGATGAGGTCATTGTGTTCGATCCCTGGTTCGTGATGTACAAACATCTGACCACGCTGGCAGGGGGAAAGGTTGTTCAGGTCTCGACCTATCCAGACTTTCGGATCAACATCGATGCTGTCCGCGATGCTATGACGGATCGCACGCGAGTCATCCTGTTCAACAGTCCAGCGAATCCGACA
>JAKVAY010000157.1 GCA_022447185.1 Fuerstiella sp.
CGTCGCATGTAGCTGGGTTCGACGTGACTCAGCGTCCATGTCCGGAGGACATCGTCTGCCGCATTCGTGAAGTCTGGCAACAGACAACAGGCGATCAGAATCAGCAAAGGAAAAAGTCGGTTCATAGCACGGTTATCTGCGGACAGATTCGACTGGCTCACACACGCGAGTCCCGCAGACAGACTAGTTTTCGTGAGGAAACCGCATCAATGGGGGATACGGGGCTCTCATGACAATTGGGAGGCCCAAGCAGCAACCGGCGAGACGGACCGGCCAAACCGGCAAGAGATGGCTGGCAACCGGTTTAGTTGTTCAATTCTTCGCGGTGTGCGACAGGCAGATTCTGCAACAAAGCGAACCAACGAAAAAGGGCTCGGTGAATTACCACCGAGCCCCGAAGATGTCCCGGAAGCAGCGAATCCCAGGGGGGCGGAGGACTCGAGCTGCTTCCGGGGGCGATTGGCCCATTCGTTGTTGCTCACACATTTCGTTTCCGTCATGTGTGTCGGAAAACTATTACGATGTCCAAAACCGGTCAAGATCGTTTCGTGGGGGCAAAGAGATGTCATTACTGCGACATACTCCGGTAAGGGATAGCAAAAACGCTGCTGAAACGAAAATCCAAAAGCCGAACGGCAGGAAGTGCCGATGAAGGCATATCGGGAATTCATGAATTTTTTCCGAACACAGACTGAAAATCCTTCAAGCGATGAGTAACCCGGAGCAGGTCACTGTGCTGCAGAAAAATCTTGATCGGATTCGTCAGCGAATCCGATCAGCCTGTGAGCGCCGTAACCACAACGAATACGACGTCGAACTGGTGGCCGTGACAAAGTATGCCGACTGGCCGTGGGTAAAATCGCTGGCGGCGCTGCATGGCTGTCTGGGTGAAAGTCGTCCGCAACAACTCATGGAGCGTGCTCCACAGCTGCCAGACACGGAATGGCACATGATCGGTTCACTGCAAAGCAACAAGGTTCGCCAGGTCGTCCGTGCTGCTGCCGTAATCCATTCCGTCGACTCGCTGAAACTGCTGGAGCGAGTGGCCCGAATTGCGGCGGAGGAAGACGCTGACGTCCGCGTGTTGCTGCAGGTGAATGTTTCGGGGGAAGCCTCCAAGTCGGGATTCGATCCGCACGACCTCCTCGAAAACTGGGATCAAATCCCTGCGTTGTTGTCCACCGCCGTCCATGTGGTCGGACTCATGACGATGGCTCCGGCAGCGGACGATCCGGAAGCGACTCGGCCGGTTTTCGCCGGGCTGGCTCAACTTCGAAAAGAACTGATCGAACAATCCCCGGAAATCTCTTTGCCGCACCTGTCGATGGGAATGAGTCGTGATTTTGAGGTGGCCATCGAAGAAGGAGCGACTCTGATTCGAGTGGGCAGTGCCCTGTTTGAGGGCCTGAACTAGTTATCAGCGGGGCCGCTCAAACCTACTGTTGCAAATCGTCAGAGACTCGAAACAATTCCGCCATGACAACACACTGGACACCCGATTCATGGCAGCAAAAGCTGGCCCAGCAACAGCCGATCTATGAGGACCCGCAGGAGGTCCAGGCAACACTGGAAACACTCGGAAAACTGCCTCCACTGGTCACGGCGTGGGAGGTCGACCGACTCCGCAAGCAATTGGCGGACGCCGCCGCTGGCAATGCCTTTGTGCTGCAGGGCGGGGATTGCTCCGAGAGCTTTGACGACTGCAACGCGGCGTCGATTCTGCGAAAGCTCAAAGTGCTGATCCAGATGAGCCTCGTGCTGATCTGTCGGTCGCACCAAAAGGTGATCCGCATCGGTCGCATCGCAGGCCAGTATGCCAAGCCCCGGTCGGCGCACATGGAAACGCGTGATGGTGTGGAACTGCCCAGCTATCGAGGCGACATCGTCAATCGAAGTGGATTTACAGAAAAGGATCGACGCCCCAATCCCGATCTGCTGCTCCGCGCGTACGAGCGTTCTGCGCTGACGATCAACTACATCCGCGCGCTCAGCGAAGGTGGCTTCGCCGATCTGCATCATCCGGAAAACTGGGATCTGGAATTTGTTCGCAATACACCGGGATCGCGGAAGTACCAGGAACTGCTGGAAAGACTCAGCGATGCGATTCGGTTCATGGAAGTGGTGTCTGAAGCCGAACTGGAGCAACTGACGCGCGTTGATTTCTTTACCTCACATGAAGGGCTCCATTTACTGTTTGAACAGGCGGTCACGCGAACCGATCAGCGGAAACGCGGGTCCTACAACCTGTCAACACATCTGCCGTGGATCGGAGACCGCACTCGAGCCATCGACGGAGCCCACGTTGAGTACTTTCGAGGGATTCGCAACCCGATCGGGATGAAAATCGGACCATCGATGGCAGCCGATGAGCTGCTGGATTTGATTCGGGTCCTGAATCCTGAAAACGAACCTGGCCGATTGACGTTGATCCATCGCTTCGGAGCGGAACAGATTGGTGCCCATCTGCCACAACTTGCGGACAGTGTACATCGTGCCGGACTGAACGTGCTGTGGAGCTGTGATCCGATGCATGGGAATACACAGGCCACGCGAAGTGGTATCAAGACCCGATCGTTTGATGACATCACGGCCGAAATCATTTCCGCATTTCGAATTCACCACGAGGCCGGAACGCGGCTTAGCGGAATTCATCTGGAACTGACGGGAGAAGACGTAACGGAATGTCTGGGAGGGCCGGCAAATCTGACAGAAGTGGATCTGCAGCGTGATTATCGCAGTCAGGTCGATCCTCGACTCAATTATGAACAGGCAATGGAGATCGCCTTTTTGATCGCCGAACAGATGAAATAGATCATTCCGCTCAACCGTCTGGACATTCTCATGACTCGCAGCGCCACCATTCAGCGGGAGACCGCCGAGACCAGGATCAGTGTGTCCCTGAACATTGACGGGACAGGATCCTCTGACATTCACACGGGCGTCGGATTCTTCGACCACATGCTCACACTGCTGGCCCGCCACGGGCTGCTGGATCTGACAGTGCAGGCCGACGGTGATCTCCATGTGGATCATCATCACACAGTGGAAGATGTGGGGATCTGTCTGGGGCAGGCTCTGACTCAGGCAATGGGTGACAAGGCGGGGATTCTCCGCTACGGCGACATCACACTTCCCATGGAAGAAACCCTGGTCACTTCCGCACTGGATCTCAGCGGTCGATTTGCCTTCGTTTACGCTGTCGAATTTCCCACCGAGAAAATCGGTGATTTTGATACACAACTCGTACAGGAATTCTGGAACGCGGTGGCATCCAATGGCCGCATGAATCTGCACCTGATTTTGCATCACGGATCGAACAGCCACCACATTGCGGAAGGCTGTTTCAAAGCGACGGCCCGCGCCCTGCGAAAAGCGGTCGCTGTCGATCCACGACAAACCGGCGTGCCGTC
>JAKVAY010000158.1 GCA_022447185.1 Fuerstiella sp.
GGGCATGCTTCCAGGCAGCGTGTGCAGGTGCCGCAGTGGTTTGCTTCGAAGGAGCGATCATACTGCAGTTCGGCTGATGTGAGGATGGCTCCCAGGAAGAACCAGCTGCCAATCTCTCGACTGATCAGCATGGTGTTCTTGCCAAACCAGCCGATACCTGCCAGCTGAGCAAAGTCACGTTCCAGCAGAGGAGCGGTATCGATCACAACTCGTGATCGTGCCTGTGGACAGCAGTCATGCAGCACGTTTGACAAACGCCGCAGCCGTTCGCGGAGGACGTTATGGTAGTCCTGGCCGCTCCACGCGTACCGTGCAATTCGCGCGGCTCCCGGTTGAGGAGCACGATTGTGATAGTTCATAGCCACCACAATCACGCTTCGAGTATCCGGCATCACACCGTTCGGGTGACGATACGCGTCCTTTCGACGTTCGATCCAGTCCATATCGGCCGCAAAACCGCGGTGGATCCAATCCAGCAGCGGGTGAAATCCTGACGGTGACACTGCCGGAGCAATTCCGGTCTGGTCGAAACCCAGTTCCGCGGCCCGTGCTTTCACTGAATGTGTAGCGGATTGCGCGAGTGTTTCAGCAGACATGCGGCAGTCATCGTTGGAAAGTGACTTTCGTCAGGCGCTCACGATGTGGCAGGCTTCTGCCACATCGACCGTTCCTTCATAGATCGCTCGTCCGGTAATGACACCGATCAGGTTTGGTTCACGATCCGCGATCTCCTTCACGTTCCGGATGTCATCCATCGTCGTCACCCCCCCCGAGGCGATCACCGGCAGTCCCATGCCGGCCAGTGCCTGCAGGTCGGACAGTGTGGCCGGGTCAATGCCCTGCATCATGCCGTCATTGGCAATGTTGGTGTAGATCACAGCCGAAACCGGGACATCGGTGAAACGCTGCGCCAGTTCCATAATGGACACTTCAGAAACCTCCATCCAGCCGTCGGTGGCCACCATTGAATCCCTGGCATCGAGACCCAGTGCAAGCTGTCCGGGATACTGACTGCAGACGTCGGCAAACCAGTCGGGCTCCCGCAGCGCGCGAGTGCCGATGATCACTCGTGTCAGGCCAAGATCGTTCAGGGCCAGACCGATGCTGTCTTCATCACGGATACCGCCGCCCATCTGACATGGCAGGCCGGTTTCCCGCACGATTCCACGGACAACATCATGGTTGACGGGACGACCTTCGCGGGCTCCGTCCAGATCTACCAGGTGCAGCCATTCGGCTCCTTCCGCTTTCCAGCGAAGGGCCATCTCTATGGGATCGTCACCAAAGACCGTTTCGTCGTTGTAGTCACCCTGACGCAGGCGAACACATTTGCCGCCGCGGATATCGATTGCCGGATAAATTTGCATGGAACAGTCTTCGATTGGAAACGGCGGTCAGCCATCGACCGTTTACGGAGTTGCATGAGGCTGAACGAAACGAGTCAGCAACTGCATCCCGGCGCATTGACTTTTTTCCGGGTGAAACTGAGCCGCATGCACATTGCCTCGACCCACCATCGACACAAAATCGATACCGTAGTCGGTGGTGGCGATTATCCAGGAGGAATCGGACGGGACCACGTGATAGCTGTGTACGAAATAGAACCAGGGTTCCTGTGGACAGTCGGCCAACAGTGTGGACGCGCGGACATTCCGGAGCCGATTCCAGCCCATGTGGGGGATTTTGTACTCGGGCGGAAGTTGAAACCTCACCACTTCACCAGGAATGATTCCCAGTCCTTCATGTTCTCCATCTTCGTAGGAGACGTCGAACATCAACTGCAGCCCCAGGCAAATACCAAGAAACGGTCGATCAGCCGCGACGTGGTCACGAATGGGGCCGATCAAGTCACGTTCCCGAAGAGCGGCAATGGCATCTCGGAAAGCGCCGACTCCCGGCAGGATCAGTTTCTCAGCGTTGGCGACGTCAGCAGCCGTACTGACGATCGTCGCGGTTGCTCCCTGTCGTTCGATGGCCTTCTGCACACTGCGAAGGTTGCCCATACCATAGTCAATAATTGTGACGGGTGTCGTCATCGTGAACTGGTTAGTTGCTACAGGTTGAATTCGAAATAGTTATCACCATCGGCAGTGACTTCTCGTTGCGAGAATTCAGGCGGTAGCGGGATTTCCATGCCGAACTTGTTTTGGAGGCTGATCTGATGCAGGCCCTCCAGTGCACCGAGTACGCCGGGTTTGTAGACCAGCGTGAATTCACCATTCGGGCCAATCTTTCCGGCGGACGGACCGCCGAGCAAATCCGGAGCTCCAATGCCTTTGATAGGAGTAAATCGGATGGTAAATCCAGTGAGTTGCTCACGGGGAACGGTGATTTTCCCGGTAACGTGCATCAGATCGGGGCCATTGCCCGCAAAGGCCCATGACAGGAGGAAATAGCCGCTGGCTCCAACGGTCAGCAGCACGGCGCTGAGTTGCAATACGAAACGCTGCAGCGCTGCACGATTCTCTGCTGCCCGTCGCTCGTCCCGGGTAAGGGGCGGTGCGTCGGACGCTTCTGCCCTTTTCTTTTCGTACGTTCTTGTGATCGCGTCCGCAGCAGTGCCGGTTGTCTCTACATCAGCAAACAGCGGGTTGGCGATCTGCTGTTCCATCTGTTTCTTTTTTCTTTTTGCCTTTCGCGCTTTTTCAAGAGCCTGTTTTTCCTGGTGCTCCTGCATCAGCTCTGCAATGGATGGCTTTAGCTGTTCGGAGTCGTCCGCGGAATTGCCGTTCAATACGCCCAGCGGATCAAATTCACTGCTCGTTTCTGACCGGCCCGCAGCAGGCTGTGCAGCGATACGGGGCGTGACTTCCAGTGGCATATCAACGAGATCGTCTGCGGTCAGTTGGGGCACCGGTTCCCCCGGCTGAGGAATCTTGAAGGCCGTCTTACATCGGGGGCATTTCCCGTCCTGTCCGGCCTTATCGTCCTTGATTTTCAGGACGGATTTGCACTCGGCACATTCATAGCGGATTGTCATCTTATCAGACTCCGAATCATCAGATCAGGTTCGGAACCTGAACGGGTCGACAGGACGATCATAAGGATTGTGGGAGCCGGACCGAAACAAAAATCGCCAGAGTCGTCAGGTTCAGACTCTGGCGATGAAATAATGAGATTTTCGGGCCGCGAACCGGGCAGGCGCTTTGCCGCCGTGGACGGAACGATTGTTAGAAGTTCTGGACTGGTTGACCTCCGGATCGAGTTCCCAGCCGTCGCCAGACCCGCAGGTCGACGGATTCACTGATCATCCTTGCCGAGCCATCCGCCATTGCAACATTAACCCCGTTCTCATGCGGGCCACCGGCGTACTGGAAATCTTCGAGTTTGTTTGGTGCCTGGTATGTCGAGAACATTGTCGCGGGGCCGCCCCACGCCCAGCCATCAGATGCAAACTGTTCGAA
>JAKVAY010000159.1 GCA_022447185.1 Fuerstiella sp.
CGACATGGGGTCAGTCAGCCGCGTGGTGCGATTATTCTGGCATGCTGGGTGACAGGCAGGCGGGTATCACCTTGATGGCCTCTCCGGACAATTTTCGGAACAGCTGGTGGCACAATCGTGATTATGGAGTCTTCGTTTCGAATCCATTCGGGCGTGCTGCCATGAAACAGGGAAAAAAAAGCACTGTTCATGTCGCGAAGGGAGAAGCATTCCGGCTTGTCTTTGGCGCCAGAATTCACGAGAGCAAAGGTCAGGTGCTTGAGAAAAGCTTTCAGAGGTTCGTCGATGATTTGCAATGAGAACCATGATGAAGTGGGAATCCTGATTCCCCTTTGGAGGCTGCGTAAACGGTTTCCGCCTGCACTGCGGTTTGCCGAATCGGCTGATTTTTCCGAGGCAAGGGATACGTGTGTCCGGGCATTGAAAAACGCTAGTCTGACGATACTCCGAATTACAGGGACGAGTCATCTAAATTGGCAACTCTGAAAGACAAGTGCTTGTGCGTGGCTTGCGAACTCCAAACTTGCTGGATCTAGGGATGGTCGGAATGTGGTCGGGTGTGAAACATGTTTCAGGGATATCCACAGTCGCACGCATTTGATTGCTTGGCGGGTTCGACTCAGCCCACCAAATCTGATTGTCGTAAGAATAGTAAAATTTCGGTAAACAAGGTGATTATTGCTGTGTTGGCAGGGGTCATCGAGAAAACACTGGAATCAGTTGTGACAATCATCTGCTTGGACCCTACTCTTCTACAATGATCGACGCTTTGGAAGTTGGAAAATGCAACAGGTAACGAGAGAACAGATTCAACGTGGAGATCTCGATGCGTACGAGATGGTGGTTCGGCAATATCAGGGGATGTTATTGGGGTATGCGACAAATCGCCTGACTGATATCGACGCCGCACAGGAAGTGGTTCAGTTGACGTTCATTCGGGCGTATGAGCAGTTGAATGAGTATCAGCTGGAGCGGGATTTCGGCGTCTGGTTGTGTGTGATCTGCAAGCACTTCATTCTGACTGAACTCGAACGTCAGCGGAGAGAATCCAGAAATTTGGGCAAGTTCAGCCATTTTCTTCGGCTTCGCGTGGGTGAGCAGATGGCCGGCTCTTGCGACGATGGTCAGCGGGAGTTGGTTTCTGCAATGCGTGACTGCGTGCAGGGTCTTAGGTCTCAAGCGGCTCTCGTTGTAAGGCTCCGTTATGAAGAGCGGCAGTCGTGTCAGAGTATCGCGGAGTCACTCGACCGGACTGTGACTTGGGTTACCAGCACGCTGAGCCGATCTCGGAAAGCTCTTCGCGCCTGCATCGAGAGTCGTCTCAGTGATGAGGCAACAATATGAATGAATCGCAACTGCAAAAATTACTCGAAGACTTTCAGGACGACGCACTGAATGAGGCTGAGTGCCGCGAACTGATGGCGTGGTTTGACGAGGATGATTCACGCGTAGCTGAATTTGCCGATGAATTGCGAGTCGGCAACGCATTGGTATCGCTACACATGATGGATTCGGATCATATTCCACTGGCCGTTAGAGACAGCCTGCAAAAGGCTGATCTGGCGAGCGACATCTCGCGCAAAGTGCGTCAGCGTATCGAAAGCCGAGCACAGCCATTGCTGGGTGATGTCGAGCTATCAAAACAGCTGCTCACGAAGTGGACGTCATTGTGGTTGGTGACAGCGGCTGTGATAGCGTTGTTTTTCTTTCTGCCGACGCAACAAGATACCGATATCCGAGATGTAATCGCGACCGTTCAAAATGCTCGCAATTTCAACGAGATTTCAACGGGCGACGCACTGCGCACTGGGCAAGTGCTGACGCTGGTTAACGGGCGAGTCAAAATCAACTTTCAGTCCGGCGCCCGACTTGCGGTCCAGGGACCGGCAGAATTGAAGCTGCTTGGTCCGAATTCGGCGCAGCTTCGGCGTGGGGTCGCAACGGTGCGGGTTCCCGGTGAGATCAAAGGTTTCCTTTTGGTGACTCCGCACCAAAGGGTAACCGATTTGGGAACGTCGTTTGGCGTCGATGTGGACATCACAGGCAATACGGCAATCTCGGTATTTGAGGGCGAAATCGAACTGGAAGACCATCAGCGTCTTGTTGGGGGTCAGGCGGTCGCAGTGACTGCGATGGACGAAACCGCACACGAAGTGCCCTACGCAATCGGCCAGTTTCTTGATACCTGGCAGGTTTCGTTCGGAGTCGAACAACTCATCGGCGATGTCCGTGTTGCATCACCCAGCGAGCGACATTCACCCGGGCTGGCTGAAGACAGCGGGTCGTTACTGTTGTTTCCTGAACGAGAAGATGTCCACCTGATGCATGGTTTTGTGGTCGATGGAATTGAGCCTGGCACCTACCAGCGTCCCTTCCGAAAAAACACAGTGAAGCTTACGGAAGATATGCAAGTCGATAGCTTTCTTGTGCAGTACAATCCGGTTCGCGGTGACAGCGGGGTCGTGAATCAGAAGTTTCAGGGCGAACTGCATTTTGATCGTCCGATTGTTGCCCTTATCCTACAAACAGAACTTCTGGAGTCTTCGGATGCTAAGCTGGCGCTTCCTGCAACCGAATTCCGCAATATCTTTCGTAGGGGAATCAACGATGCCGATATGGTTGCGTTAAGCCCCGATCGCCGCGTGCTTCGTGTTACTTTGAATATCAAGAACGGCGTGGACCAGATCCGCGTGCTCGTTGCTAACGATAACAACTTGAAATCTCAGTGAGCTTTTGATGATGGATAAACTGACAAATCTGAGCCGCCGTCGAGTTCTTCAGGGAACAGGCATCGCTCTGGCACTACCGTTGATGGAGAGCCACTTGAGCGGTGCGGAGGAAAAACTGGATGCCAATCCCCGGCGTTTGGTCTGCATCGGCAGCCACTTGGGCTACTACCCCGGCGGATTCTTTCCTGAGACTGCCGGGAAGAACTACAAGAGTAGTCCGACCCTCCAGCCCATCGATGGGCATCGAGATGACTTTACCGTTTTCTCCAACCTGGATGATGGGATGACCGGTGGGCATAAGGGTGTTCAGGCATTCTTGTCCGGTATCCGAAAGGATGAGTCAAGCGGATTTCCTGATAAAAACATGACGATTGATCAGGTGGCGGCTGAGCATGTCGGTGCTGCCACACGCTTTCCGTCAATCACGGCGGGTTTGGGCCTCGGTACGGATCTTTGCTGGACACGGTCGGGTGTGCGGATCCCGCCCGTCAATAACCCGGCTCGCTTGTTCGATGCGTTGTTTGTTCAGTCCGATGCCGATTCGATCGGTAAGGAGCGCGCGCGTCTGGCACATCGGGCCAGTGTGCTTGATGCTCTGCGCGAATCCGCCGGTCAGCTGGACGGGAAACTCAGTGCCGCTG
>JAKVAY010000016.1 GCA_022447185.1 Fuerstiella sp.
TTGCCATCCTGCTTCTGATGACTTCAAGCTGACTGCGGAGCGACTCCTCGGGGTAATCAGGATTGGCACCCTCCAGAAAATCAATCCATCCGTTTCCGCGCAATCTGTTCAAGTCTTTCCGGTCCATCGACCAGAGATAGATATCGATGAGTTCTGAAATGTAGAGATTTGATGTCCAGTTGTACCATCCTTCCACGCCCTGACCGTCCGGCACATCGAGCTTTTCGTCAACGACATCAAACACGTCGTATTTCCGGGGTTCGTCTCTACCAATGTGGATACCGTAATTGGATGGAATCATCTCGACACCATCAATGATCTTTTTGTGCTCATACAGGTTGTCCAGCTGAGTCCGCAGCGCGTCGATGTAGCCTGAGTCTCCTGTCAGCAAATAAGCGTTACCCATCCCGGGCCAGACGCCCCAAAAGACATGGCTTTCATGCTCGTGTCTTTTGGTCCAGTGGTAATAGGAGAAGTTCCACCCGTAAGTACCCATGTACCACTTCTGAGTTTCTGCCTGTTTGTCCAGATACCATTTGTCGGCGACTCCTGTACCAATTTTTCCGTCTGATCCCACATTCGACGGAAAATTTCCTCCCGTGGCATCAGCGCGTTCCTTCCAGGCATCTGCATATTCCAACAGCCAGTCACGATACTTCGATTCATGCTCCAGCATGAATGCATTGAGTGCCAGTTGTGTGGCGCACAGGTTTAACGGGTGATCGCCGGCGGTGCTTTGCGGAAAATAATAGAAATGATGAATGATACCGGAGTATTCCTCAGCGTAATCCATCATCGTGGTTCTGCCGCCGTTGTGATGCAGCAAATGAAATTTGCCCCGGGTTAAATCGCCGCCCCAGTCATAAGCGGTACCTTCCCTGAGCATGGGTCCCCTGCTGCCGGTCCAGAAACTTCGAATCATCCGCTGCTGCCGGTCATAGTTGAGGGCATCAGGGTCTTCATTGAGATAAAATCCGGCAAACCGTCGAAACCTGGTTTGCATCAGTTTGTGATCAGGCTCCGAGAGTCCCTGGTGAATCAGGCCCTGATAGCCTTCCGCCTGATGCATGAAGTCAGACATCGGCATGAACTCTTTGTAGTAAGCTCCTTCAGAAGCGACATCGGTGGAACTCGTGGTGACCTGCGAATACTGTCGGTAGGTTCCCTCAAGTCCCTGCTTATAAAGTTGCAGCACATTGTCAGACGCACCAAGGGCATGCAGGATGGTCCAGTTTTTGAAATTCTCGATGGCGTCGTCGGTTCCATCAAGGGCCCCCCACCTTGCAACATGCAGCAGGTAGCCTCTTTCATCGAAGAAGTGATCATAAAAATCACTGACGGCTGCGCCTGCGGTCTCCAGCAGTTCACGCTCCAGCAACGCCCACTCTGGCGGAGACATCGGAGTCGCGATGCGTATGGAATCCTGAGCTTCCGCATTCATACCTAACAACGTGGAACCAACAGCCAACAGCCACAGCACGCTTGGAAATATGACAGATTTCATTTTCGTTACCCTTTTTTACTCAACAGGCTGCCGGTGACTCAAAGAAACACAAATCCGCCGAACAACGGAAACTTCAACTCAGTTCACCGTCCTCGGCTTCCTTTAGTCACTGCGCTGTTCTGAGCAGAACGTGTTACGACGGTGAGCGTCTGGTCCGTACACCTGGCAAAACGTCATTCTTCCTCGATGCGATAGAGATGAGTATCACTTCTCAGAAACAGAGCACCATCAGCCACCGCGGGTGAGGCTTTGAACGTGCCGCTAAGCTGGTTGGTCGCCAGAATCTCGTGTTCTCTTCCCGCGGTCAAAACAGTTGTCTTGCCGTCACGACCGCAGAAATAGATCCGACCGGCGACTTCGACTGGCGAAGCATCGTGGTTGCCTCCAAGTCGTTCACGCCAGTACTCCTCACCGGTAAGCGCATCAACGCAGGTCGCCACTCCACTTGTGTCAATGACGTACAGTTCCTGGTCGACCAGCAGCGGAGACGGAACATGGGCGATCCCTTTCGATCGCTGCCACACGACCTCGTCTTCAGGAATCCGACCAGAGCCGGGACGAAAAGCGTAAACACAAAAATGGTCCTGCGCGACAGAACCCACCACATAAAACAGACCATGTCCATACGACGGTCGACAGACGATCGAGAAACCCGTGTACGGCATCCACCAGAGTTCCCGGCCGGTCTTCAGATCATACGCCGCCACGTGATCGGCTCCGTTGCTCACCAGCTGGGGGAGACCGTCAACGGTCTGCACCAGCGGAGTCGAGTACGCCATCTTTGAAATTCGTGATCCTTCCGGACGACTGGCATCTCTCTCTGCAGCCGCCTCAAGATGCGATCGATGTTGAAGCCACCGGGTTTCTCCTGTCTGTTTGTCGAGCGCCACCAGAAACTGGTTGTCGATTCCGTCGCAGGTCAGGATCAGCAGATCCTCGTGAAGAATCGGAGAGCTTCCTGCTCCCTGGAACGCGTTGTATTCGAATTCGGTATTTGTCCAGATAATGTTGCCCTCAGTATCAAGACAGACAGTTCCACGAGGCCCGAAATGGACGTAGACATGCGCACCGTCAAGCACCGGTGTCGGGGAGGCGAATCCGTTCGTTTCGTGCCGCCGACCAGGCTCCGAAGTCGTTAATACTTCGAGGTCATGCAGGAGCTGTCCGGAAGTTGAATCAATACAGAGGGCGTGGAGAGATTTACCTTCGTTTCTGGCGCTGGTCATCCACACCTGGTTTCCGGCAATCACGGGCGACGACCATCCTTCACCAGGGACTGCAGTTTTCCAGGCCACGTTCTCCTGTTCGCTCCAGTGAACAGGTGTCCCTTTCTGATCGGAGTGTCCCTGGCCGTCCGGACCGCGAAACTGCGGCCATTCCGCTGACACACTTCCGGAAAACAGGATTCCCAGGACACAGACTGAAATGATTCGTTTAAAAAAAGTAACGACCACAGATGAAAGTCCGGCAAACAGAGAATGGAGAAACACAACAGCACAGACTCGCAGCAGATCGGAACCTCACCCGAATTTCAAGTGTGGATTCCGGTTTGCCTGATTCCG
>JAKVAY010000160.1 GCA_022447185.1 Fuerstiella sp.
ACCGGTCGGCCCGGATATGCTGGGACGGGTCCTGGACGGTCTGGGCAATCCGCTGGACTTCGATACGAAGGGACCGTTCACGCCAGAGACCCATTATCCGGTTTTCGCGCCCCCCCCAAATCCAATGACACGCAAAATTATCAGCAAGCCAATGTCGCTGGGCTTGCGTGTGCTGGATTCTGTACTCACGTGTGGCGAAGGTCAGAGAATGGGGATCTTTGCAGCCGCGGGAGGTGGCAAGAGTACACTGCTGGCCGCTCTCGTGCGGAACTCGGATGCAGAAGTTATTGTCCTATCGCTGATCGGTGAGCGTGGACGAGAAGTTCGTGAGTTCATCGAACACGACCTCGGTGAAGAAGGCCTGAAAAAGGCGGTACTCGTTGTGGCCACATCGGACCGGTCATCAATGGAGCGTCTGAAGGCGGCTTATGTTGCGACAGCGATTGCTGAATACTTTCGCGACAAAGGCAAAAAAGTCCTCCTGATGATGGACTCGGTCACGCGGTTTGCGCGAGCCCAGCGTGAGATTGGCCTGGCTGCCGGCGAACCGCCAACGCGGCGCGGGTTTCCTCCATCCGTCTTTGCGACGCTGCCTCAACTCATGGAGCGTGCCGGGCAATCTGACAAGGGATCAATCACGGCACTCTATACGGTTCTGGTGGAAGGCGACGATATGACGGAACCGGTTGCTGACGAAACCCGTTCGATTTTGGATGGACACATCATATTGTCGCGCAAACTCGCCGCACAGAATCATTATCCGGCCATCGATGTGCTGGAAAGCGTCAGCCGTGTAATGAACGCAATTGTGACACCGGAACACAATCAGGCGGCGGCACGTGTCAGGCAGTTGTTGGCGAAATACCAGGAAGTTGAGATTCTGTTGAAGCTGGGCGAATACAAGCCCGGCGGTGATGCAGATACTGATGTGGCAGTCAACAAGATTGATGCGATTAACGGGTTCCTGAAACAGGGAATGCAGGAAAAGTCATCGTTCGATGAAACGCTGGATCAGATGATCCAGTTGACACAGTCATGAAATACGTGTTGCAGGATCTACTTCAGGTTCGTCAATTCCGAGAGGATGGTGCGGCAACCGCTGTCACGCGACAACGACTTCGGGTGGACGAAGCGCAGAAAACCGTTGAGGATCGGCGGCGTGAATTGGCCGAATACACGCAATGGCGCATCGCTCAGGAAAAGAAACTCTATGACGACATCATCGATCACCGTGTGCAAATGAAAGACCTGGATGATCTGAAGCTAAAAATCCAATCGCTCCGTGACCGTGAATTAACGTTTCAGGACAGTATTCGACTTGCCGAGCAGGAACTGGTGAATGAACAGAAGAAGCTGCTGGACTCGCAGCATGCACACCGTGAGGCAGTCAAGAATCGAGAGAA
This sequence comes from Fuerstiella sp., assembly GCA_022447185.1. Lineage (GTDB taxonomy): Bacteria > Planctomycetota > Planctomycetia > Planctomycetales > Planctomycetaceae > S139-18. The sequence continues at coordinate 1,404 of JAKVAY010000160.1, forward strand.
GCTTGAGGAACACAAAGGTATGTGGTTGGTCGAAGTCGAAAGGGAAGTCGAGAACGGGATGGAAAAAGAGCTGGAAGACTTTCATTCCAAAACACCCGATTTTGATGAGGAGGTTGACGAGTATGAAGACACATGACAGTCAGGGGCCAATTCCCGGTACTCCACCACCTCAGACAGGCGAAGCAACGCCAGCAACGCCAACGGACGCTCCAAACACGGGCGACGTCGACAAATTTACGACGTTGATGAACCGCACCGATGCGGCTGAAGGAAACAGCAAGTCCGCAAAACAGGCTGTCACTCAAGACACGGAGGCGAGTAATAAATCCTCGACGTTGATGAGCCGTACAGGGATCGCTGAAGGAAGGAAGGTGTTGGCAAAACAGGCTGACACTTCGACCGCAGCCGATGGGGGCACATCCGCGACAGGAGCAGGAAGGGAGAATTCGGGGGATGCACGTGCCAAATCAGCACGCGGGCCTGGACTCAGCAACGAGGCAGACCGGGAAATTCACGGGACACAATTTGAGAACGAGTCGCTGGGTGCGGCAATTCTTCAATCCATGCAGAAGTCAGGAGCACCACTCCCGTCTGCAGGCCTTCATCACACGACGGAAAATGTCGGAGACAAAGTCAACGATATCAGCAGTCAGATTGCCGGACGGATCCTGGTATCTGATTCCGGAAAAAGCGGAGAACAGGAGGTTCGTATCCAGATCAAGGAGTCAGTGTTGCCAGGGACCGAAGTCCGTATCTCGCGCGAAGCCGGAGAAGTTAAGATCCAATTCGTCACAACTTCCGACGCGTCGCTGAGCCTGTTGGTGGCCAACACAGCTGATCTCCAGCATCGACTGCAAGACCGGCTCCGTGGAGAACAGATATCCGTAGACATTCAGAATTCTGCCGGTGAGCAACCGGACCAGCAAGGCCGCTCCCGACAACGTCGAAACCTTTATGAGGAAACACAGGACTAATGCAGTTGCTTTCGCTTCCGCAAGTACGCCCTGAGGACGTGCGCTTTGCTAATCAGGTGATCGGCTGCAAACGTGAGATCAATGTCACGGTGGGCCAGGATCAGTTGTCACTGCGGTTTATGCCACCACCCAAGTCTCCGCCCACAGGTACGTCGCTTCATATCCAAACACAGGACTCCAAATGTGTCCTCACGCTTTCGACACTTGCAATCCTGCCGGAAAACGAACTGCTGAACGGTCAGCATCTGGATGTGGTGCCACCGGAGTTACAGGCTGTCCTGGCTGACGTAGCTTTTGCACCCTACTTTGATCAATTTGAGTCGACAACGGGCTATCCCTCACAAATCGTGGAGATCAGCAAATCTACTGAGGTACTTGATGCAGGTAATTGGAGTCAACGATGTGATTTCGTGGCAAACTTGAAGAACGCCGTCAATTCGCAAACAGCGGTAGGAACATTATTTCTGCCGGACGAACTTGTACCCATTTTCGTAGACTTGATAAAACAATTCCCTCTATCAGACGGAATCGAAATTGATGGTATTCCCGTTACTTCAGGTCTGATCGTTGGAACAACACAGTTGTCCGCAGTTCATTTAAGCGAACTGCACCGACATGATGTAATCCTTATGGACATAGGGCCTGGTCCTGTACAGAATCAGGTCGTTTTGGATTTCGGGACCGGGACGACGTGGCACGCCGTCCTAAATGATTCACAGCTCACGATCGAGGGTGCCATGACAACGGATGTCCCGAGCGATGCAACAGAAAATACACCTGATTCTCAGCCCGATTCGCGGCAGACGCAATCGGTCGAGGACATCGACATTCAGCTTCAATTTGAAGTGGGACAGGTTACGTTGAGAATTGCCGAGTTGAAGACTCTGCAACCGGGAC
>JAKVAY010000161.1 GCA_022447185.1 Fuerstiella sp.
ACATCGTTGGACGTCACCGATTGTGCGTCGGATGCTCGCGATGCCACCATCGTCGCAATTGAGTCTCCTGACTGTCCGGGATTTTTGTTTGAACTCACGAATGCTCTTACACTCTGTGGGTTCTGTATTCGAGGTGCGGACATCCGAGTGAGCGATCGGACTGCCCGCGACACGTTCGGACTGACGGAGTTTGGCCGGCGCGCTCCACTGGAGCCGGAACGAATTCGTGAGTTGCACACCGTTGCTGTGCTTATCCAGCAGTTTACTCAATGGGTGCAGAGCAGCGCTGATCCGGCCACGGCGCTCGTCCGATTCCGCCAGCTGTTGCGAGCTCTCATACGCGCGCCGGATCAGGCAGAAGCAGCGATCATTCTGCAGAACCCGGAAGTACTGAGGAAAGTTGCCAGAGTTCTCGGCCTGAGCCGGCATTTGTGGGAAGACGCGCTGCGGCATCAGGGGCTTTTGATTCCCTGGCTGGCTGACCCGGATGTCCTGGCTGAACCTGTTTCCGGCGCGCAGCTGTGTGCAGATCTTACGGCAAATGAATGGGGCGATCTGAATGATTTCAGATCAGCCATCCTGCATCTCAATCAGGCGAAAGACCGCCATCTGTTTCGTATCGAACTGCGGCACGTGTTGGGACATACGAACGCCTTTGGTGAATTCAGTCGCGAAGTCACGCAGCTCGCGGAAGCTGTGTTGCTGAGTGCTGCGGAACTGGGATGGGAGGAATTCGAAAAGGACAGTCCAGCACCTGCCTGCGCGTGGACACTTGCCGGCCTGGGAAAATTGGGTGGCATCGAAATGGGCTATGCGTCGGATATTGAGCTGCTACTGATTTATGATGCAGTCGACCAGGGTTCGGCTCGCTGGTTCGAGCGACTGCTGCGGAGAGTGAAATCGATCGTGCAGACGCGGTACGACGGAATTTTTGACATCGATTTGAGAATGCGACCATGGGGCCAGGCGGGATCGGCCGCCGTCCCACTCCAACAGTTTCGCGAGTATTATTCTGCAGAGGGGAATGCATGGCCTTTTGAACGCCAGGCGATGATCAAGCTGCGGCCGTTTGGTCCGGACAGGAAATTCGGCGAACGAGTAACCGCGCTTCGCGACAGGGCAATTTACGACGGCAGAAAGCCGGACCTCCTGGCGATGCAGGGGCTGCGAGAAGAACAGGTTCGCCAGCATGTTCGCCCGTCAACCATTCACGCAAAGCTCAGTGAAGGTTGTCTGGTCGATCTGGAATACGCGGTACAGGGTCTGCAGTTGAGGTTCGGCCATAAGTACCCCGAATTGCGCAGCAGCAATACGGCGGATGCCATCCTGGTGGCCGGCAAGCTTGAACTGATCACCGCAGAGCAACTGCAAACGACGCTGGCCGCCCATCAATATCTGAGGCAACTGATTGATTGTCTGCGGATGGTTCGCGGAAATGCGCGAGATCTCGTGGTCCCCGAGCGAGGTTCGCCGCAGGGACACCAGTTAACTCGACGGCTCAAACTGATGTATGGGGACGAAATGAATCTGACCAGGCTGGCTGTCCATCAGGATACGGTGCAGCGGCTTATTCGCGCTGCGAACGCGCACTGCAGTTGACGTTTGTGCAGATCGGTGATTCGGGTGCCGACCATCTTCTGCGATTGAGGCCACCAGGGGGACAATTTCCCCGATCCACCGACGCCCTCAAGAGGCACTGACATTCACCCCGAATCCTGGTCCATGCGAGATGCAGGGAAAATGATTATCATTCATTTTCAGGGGGGCCGGCCGGATTAAGCGAAGCGGTTGATCGAGGAGCAGAGTGCGGTTGCCCTTCGGTAGCATGAATCGGGGGGGCTTCGGTCGTTGAGACCGTTCGGAAGATGGGGATTTCGGACCAGCGATTCTATTGCTGGGAGAAGACATACGAAGGCCTCGACGTTACCGAGACTTCTTTCTCAAATGGTTCAGGCACACAGCAATCCATGAAACACCAAAAGACAGTGGTGCGTGTCAAGCGTACCCGCGGCCTTGGGCGGGAACAATCAGCCATCACAGTCGAACGTGACGGGCGGATGAAAGAGTATTCGTCTGTCGATGAACTGCCCAGTGAACTGCGTGCGCTTGTAGATGAATTTATCACAAGCGAAGACGATAGTTCCGGATTCGACAGTCAGGCTTTTAGTGACAACTTGGGGATGCGACGACAAACGTCACTGCATGATCAGGACGGCAGCCTGATTCTTGAATATCGGTGGTTCGATGGCTGGGTGTTTTTCAGTTTGCTTGTGGGGATTCCGTATATTTCTTACGAGTGTTCCCAGGCGCTGCATGATGCGTCGAGCCCGATAAGAGTGATGGGCTGGGGTGGGACCGCATTCGTGATGTTGGCGTTTTATTATGGAATCGCACTGCTGCTTAACAGGACAGTGATTGAAGTGTGTCCACAAACTTTATCGGTCCTCCATTCTCCACTGCCCTGGTTTGGCAGTAAAAAGATCGCAGCTGCGAGTATTGCCCAGATCTTCTACACTACTAATTACCACAGACGTGGAGGACGCACCTACAGTCTGCTGGCCATGACAGATACCGGGCAGCATCTGTCATTGATTGATGGAGCGTCATCCAAACACGAAGTGATTCGACTGGAACTGGCAATCGAGAAGTATCTGGGAATCGAGGACTGGCCGCGATTTGGGGAGTAAATCATGCGTGGCTGCCCCCAGTTTTTCACCGCCGTACATACCGTGGCACCCCTTGTCCTCTGACTAGAGGGACGTCGTCATCATGGCCGCATGATGTCTGTGTCAATATCCGACACCCGACTGTGTGCATTGCCAACCTCGGAACAGTCTCTTGGGAACATTTAAAGAACCGACTATCGCAGACTCGGTTGCGTCTTGTTCTATCAAGCTGGTCCGCGTATCCTGGATGCAGGCGTGCTTTAGGGTTGTTTTCCGACCATCCATGGTCGAATCACGCTGGAAACCAATCGACTCTGGGTATCCGACGGGATTCTGAATCTCAAATTGCCGAACACTCATCGGAGATCCGTCTGTAAATGTTGTCGCAAGAGCAGGACAGCCTTCTGCTGTGACTGTTTATTGATCGTCGTTTCGGTGGTCCACCGAAAATTCAATGCAAATGAGGCGCTCGGCCATGTTGACAATCCCTGGTGAAAGCACTGGAAAATTTTGTGACGGCGTTTCCCGCCGTTCGTTCTTGCAGATTGGTGGTTTAGCTCTGGGAGGGATGAATCTTCCCCGGATCCTG
>JAKVAY010000162.1 GCA_022447185.1 Fuerstiella sp.
CTTTCGCCCATTGGCTCCCAGCCAAATTTTACGGCGCCGTATCCGCTGTCGGTCCACTTTCGACCGATATCGGCCGTTTCGGCTCCGTCACGGCCAAATAGAATTGATGCATAGGCTTTGATGGAATCGTGCTGTTTCCCACCAAGCAAACGATGGATCGGTTCATTGAAATGCTTGCCCTTAATGTCCCACAGGGCAAGGTCGACAGCTGCCATCGCGGCAATCGTCACAGACGTTCGGCCGAAATACATGGTGCGGCGATACATGTCCTGCCACAGGCGCTCCGTTTCCAGCGGGTTTTCCCCGATCAGGATTTCGCGAAGACCACAGGCGATGTTGTGACTGAAAGGCGCATCGACAATGGACTGAATCACTTCAGGCGACGCATCGGCTTCACCGATTCCCTCAATACCGGTATCCGTGCGGACTCGGATAATGACCGCGTCCTGGCTACTGGCTGTTTTTGCTTCAACGGCGGGGACTCGCAGAATCTGGCAAACGACTTCGGTGATTTTCATAATTTTGCATGGACCTTGTGAATTGGAGCAGAGTCAGTTGATCTCGCGAGTGTCGAGGCGGTGAATCGTTGCAGCGTTCATGGCATCCCAGTCAATCGCGTGACCGAGTCCCGGACCCTGTGGTGCCTGAATAAAACCGTCCAGACCGGTGCGCATTGTTTGCAGCATCCCATATTCGTATGGTTGGTAGGGCACAGGCTGTTCGTACCAGGAACACAAACCGGTTCCCAGCATCAGGTGAAGATTTGAGGACGAAATCAGTGTGTTCCCCCAAGACATCAATTCACATTTCATGCCGGCAGCTGCGACCAGTGCCATGTATTTTTGAGCTGGAGTGAAACCGCCGCACACAGTGACGTCCGTTCTGGCCCGCGACCAGCAATCCGTCTGCAGGGCGTGTTCAAACGCTGACAGATCCTGGATCCAGTTTCCGGACGGAATGATGGGAATATTGACCCGCTTTGTCAGTTTTCGATAACCGGGAAGATCAAAATCCATCAGAGGCGCTTCGAACCATTCAAAAGCCAGGTCCTCCAGTTCCTGCGCCATTTCAAGCGCATCCTGCCATTCGTAGTTGTTTTCGACATCCAGCATGAACTTCACGTCTCCGTCCGGAAACGCCTGGCGAACAGCGCGGACCAGTTCCCGATCTTTCTCCGGCAGGGACCAGCAGTGAAATTTGACCGCGCGAAATCCCAGTTCGATCATCTGTTCAATGAATTTCAGATATGCGGGGACATCATCAAACAGAGGTGTACTGGCGTAGGAGCGGATTCGGTCAGCAGCACCGCCAAGCAGCTTATACACCGGCAGGTTCGCGAGTTTTCCGAATAAGTCCCACAGGGCGATGTCGACTGCTGCAAGCGCACCGGGTGAGTAGGGAAACACCCGGGACCACAGAGTGTTCCAGATCGCCTGACGATTCAGCGGGTCTTTACCGATCAGCACGGGGATCATGTGCCGCAGCGTCTCGGCGGTGTAACGGTCGAAACCATATGACGTATAGTTCGACACTCCACCGACGCCTTCGACTCCATCGTCGGTGTAGATACGGACGATCGTATTGGTCATGTACTGTTCAGGAAGATCATGGGACCAGGTGAATCGCTGAACGTCCGGTGCGACAGCCTGAACTTCAACACGATCGATTTGCATGGAGTTTCTCTTGATGAGCTTGGTCGTCTGAGCAGTGACTGTAGAGGGACATTCATTCAAACTGGTGATAAACTCAAACCTACGTGCTGGGACAGCTTGACGGGTGATGACTGGAGAACAAATAGGATAGCATCCCTTCATGCAATGACGAGTGACGCTGATGTGTTACGAGTTTCAGGTTGGAACAATCTTTCGTGGTCTCAGGTTTCGTCAAAAGCACAGGTAGGACAACATGAATCTGATTGACTGGCTGATCGTCGTTCTGCTGAACGGATCGATCATCGTGTACGGTATCTGGCTGAGTCGCGGTGTTTCGTCCAGTGCTGACTGGTTTCTGGCCGGCAGAACTCTGCCATGGTGGCTGGTTGGCATATCAATGTATGCAACCGCGATTGATTCCAGTGATCTGATTGCCGATGCAGGTGGCACATATACGCTGGGTTTCAGCTATTTCGTGACCAACTGGGTGGGGACTGTCGTCGGCTGGATGCTGGCGGCATTCGTGATTTATCCGACGATTTATCGAGCAGGAATGTACACCAATGCAGAATACCTGGAGGCCAGATTCGGTCCATCTGTGCGAGTGTTGTGTGCGCTGATCCAGGTTCAGTATCGCACTTTGGTGATGGCGATTATTGCTACCACACTTTATCTGACGCTTTCTATCATCTGTGGCTGGAGCGGCATCGAGGCATGGTCGGCTGTTGCTGCCATCGCAGTTCTTGCGTCGGTTTACACAGCCCTGGGCGGATTGAAATCTGTGGCGGTGACAGATTCCCTGCAGTTCGCGGTGATGACCATTGCCGGCCTCATTATCTGGGGACTTGTCTGGAATCAGGTTGGCGGCTGGGACGGCATAACCAAACGTCTCAACGAACACCGGCCTGCACTTGGGGGAGAACCGGGACTGGCAGACGAACTCCTGCAGGCCCGACATGACAACGTGGCAGAACGGAATGTCAGTAAGGAAGATACCACAACGATCGAACGTCGTTTGATGGTGGGTGGCACTTATGATGCTTCCGCCGGTGTGATTAAGAGGCGAACACCGGCCTGGCTGGTCGCGCTTGCATTGATCATTACAGGCTTCGCGTACTCGATTGTGAATCACACACAATCGATGCGAATGTTCGCCTCAAAAAGTGAATGGGACATGAAGATGTCCGTCTGGATTGCCGGCGCGGCGATGCTCGTGATGTCATTTTTCAACCTGTCGATGGGAGTGATGGGACGTGCACTGTACCCTGAGATCAGTGACTTACCTCTCCAGAAAGTGGACTCGATCTACCCTCATCTGGTCAGTCAGTTTTCGATCGCAGGCCTGCACGGCATTGTGGTGGCCGGAGTGCTTGCGGCCTCATTCTCCACATTCGATTCCATCGGCTCCACCCTGTCCGCCCTGCTGACAAGGGATGTCTATGCCCGGCTGTTCGTTCGCGACCGTGACGATAGACATTACATGCGGGTGGGGCAGTGGCTGACTCCACTGATTATCGGCGGCTCTTTCGTTTATGTGCCTTTCCTGGAAGGCGGCATGCTGTTGTTTTAT
>JAKVAY010000163.1 GCA_022447185.1 Fuerstiella sp.
TCTTAAGTACCTCCCAGTCTTTTTCTGAAATCGGTTCGATGATCTGCTTGCCAAGCGCGCAGTGCTTCTTCATCAAGTCATATTCATTCGGGTCCAGCTTGCCGGGTTTGAACAGGATGGAGTCGGGGATTCCGATCTTGCCGACATCGTGAAGCTGAGCCGCCTGCTCCAGCATTAAAAGCCTCTTTTCCGGGTAGCCCATTTCCTGAGCAATGATGGCCGTATATCGGCCCACGCGCAGAATGTGATTTCCGGTGTCGTTATCCCGGTGTTCGGCCGCACGGGCCAGACTCAAGATCAACTGCTGCCGAGTGGCTTCGAGTTGTCGTGTCCGTCGTTTAACCTGCTGTTCCAGACGTACTGTTTCGCCCGAAACCATGTCGAAGTGCTGTTTCAGGATGATGGCGTTACGAACGCGAGGCAGCAGCTCACTGGGATCAATTGGCTTGGAGAGGAAGTCACTGGCCCCGAGATCGAGCGCCTTTCTGCGAATCTTTGGATCCGTTGAAGCCGTCAGTACCAGTACTGGAATGTGGCGCAAATTTGGATCCAGTCCCATCACACGGAGGATATCCATGCCGCTGACTTCCGGCATATTGATATCAAGAAGGACGACGGCCGGATCGTCCCGTCGGACAAGTTTGAGCGCTTCGGTGGAATCACTGGTCGTGGTGAATTCGGAGTAGCCTTCCTGTTTCAGGTGCTGCCGGAACGTCATCACGTTGATGGGTTCGTCGTCCACAATCATGATCCGGGCCTGTTTATTGGCCTTGCGGATTACATAGCTCTCCTCGGATCCCGACGCACCCGTGACGTCGATAGGCATGATTTCCTTCGCATCATCAGCGTTCCCCGCCTCAGCACAGGCCATGTCCACGACGGGTTCGAATTCCACCGGCGGTTGAGGGGAAATTAAGGACCGATGAGAGGCGTCGTGCGTAACGACAGGGCGATCGGCCACGGACTCAGCTGGTGATCGTCGGTCGACGTTCTGAACCGCGGTTTCTGCCGCTTGTTCCGTTGTGCCGTCATTTTCAGTGTGACGAATTGCGCCCAGGGATGCGATCGTGGATCGGAGCTGCGCGAGGAGATGTTCGGCGTCGCTATTTGCGTTTGGAGACATGATTTTAATCCAGTGCAAACTGCAGTGGTCAACCTGCCAGTCGTATTGGACGTCCCGGCGACACTCAACGGTCAAGCGGGACTACCCGAGTACAGGACTCAACGCTAGCTCGCCGACGATGCCAGCCATCTGGAGCGTCCGCAGATTGTGGCTTTCCTGCAACATCCAGACCTCGTGATCGGAATCATCGTGGCATTCGGCACCGTCTACACCATGAGAGTCTCGGAACGCTGAACCGCCTGTGACAGTTCCATCAATTCTGCCAGCAATTGTTCGACTTCATCTTCCGCCCGGAGTTCCATCTGCCGCTCAAGGCGCTCGGCAGGAGCGGTAAAGTCGGCGAAACCGACCGTGCCCCCGGTGCCCTTTAGTTTGTGGGCCAGATCCTGAAGTTTGGCGAAGTTGCGATCTACCCATGCGGCATGCATATCGTGCATCATGGGTGTCAGCATATTGATAAACTGGTTGACGACATTCCGGAACTCCGGGATGTCGGTGGGAAGCGTGGATTCCAGTACTCGGCTGTCAGAGGACGGGGCGACCGTTGGAGTTTCGAACGGTGCCGGATCGGCCGCTATTAGTTCGACGGGTGCAGCGATGGGAGTCACCACATCCGTCAGTTCAAGGTATTCGGCCAGCGTGCTGAGCAACTGGTCGATGTCGATTGGTTTGATGAGGAATCCATTACAGCCGGATGATTCGCACCGTTCGCGGTCACTCTGCATCACATTGGCTGTCAGGGCGATGATCGGCAGGGTCAGGCCTGCAGCGCGCAGCGCAGACGTGGCGGTAAAGCCATCCATGACAGGCATCTGCATATCCATTAGGACGAGGTCGTATTTGTCGGTCATGACCATATCGACAGCCTGCTGACCGTTTTCAGCTTCATCCACTGTCAGGCCGGCTTTACGAAGAACCAGCCCCACCAGTTTGCGGTTTGCGGGGGTATCGTCTGTCACGAGGACACGAACCGGTTTGAAGCGAATCTGCAGACCTTTGTGCTGTTTCTGCAGCACCGTCAGATTCGCTGAAGCCTCTTCGCTGTCGAGCATGTGGATGCCAGACAACGGGCCGGTACTGACCGAGAAGGAAAATGTACTGCCCACTCCCGGTTCACTGCTGACGACGATTTCTCCTCCCAGCGCTTCCGTTAGTCTCTTGCTGATTGCCAGTCCCAGGCCAGTACCGCCAAATCGGCGCGTGACAGAAGAATCAGCCTGAACGAATTCTTCAAAGATTCTGTCGCACTGTCTTCCTGTCATTCCGATGCCGGTGTCGGTAATGCTGAATCGCAGCCTGGGTGACCTGCTGGCACCTTCAATCCGGGCCACAATTCGCACACTGCCCTCGCTTGTGAATTTGATCGCGTTTCCGACGAGGTTCATAAGGATCTGTCGCAGTCGGGTGGGGTCGGACTGAATCACCGATGGGATCAGTCCATCCACATTGCATTCCAGCAGCAGGCCCTGCTCCTGGGCCTTGCCGCTCATCACGGCCACGACCTCGGAGACGATCTGCCATGGGGACGTGTCACAAGTCTCAATCTCCATGCGTCCGGCTTCGATCTTGGACAGGTCGAGGATATCGTTGATCAGTCCAACCAGGTGTGTGCCACTCGCATGGATAATGTTGAGATAGTCGTTCCGTGTGTCCGGACCGTCTTCAAGTCCGCGCCGCAGGATATCTGTGAATCCAACAATCGCATTCATCGGATTGCGAAGTTCATGACTCATGTTGGCCAGAAAGTCACTTTTCGCCTGGTTTGCGGATTCGGCATCTTCTTTGGCTGATTTTAGCTCGCGTTTTTTCTTTTCGAGCTGCGTGACGTCGTCAAACGTCACCATAACGCTGCGGTATTGGCCTTCATTTCCACGCAGTGGAGAACAGTTGACTTTCAGGATCTGCACACCCGTCTCGTCGGCCAGCTGCATCGAAATGTTTGCCTGTGGGCGACCCGTACGTATCGCGTGATGCCAAGGCGCATCTGCCGACGAATTGTCCTGACGGAACCCGAGGTCGTCGGCACCCATGCCCATCATTTCTTCGGGTGCACGACCAGTCATATCCGCGAGCGCGTTGTTGGCCA
>JAKVAY010000164.1 GCA_022447185.1 Fuerstiella sp.
TTACGAACGAATTGAGCCCCGAACAGGAAGGCATGTTTGGAATCGGACCACAAATGCCGTGGTATGACAGCACAGACGACCAGATGTTTCACGCCAATCGTCACGCAGCCTCCCTTTATGCAAGCCCGACCGAATCTTCACTCACCGCGTCTTCCAAACACGTCTTCAGAAACAAGCAGATCTTCGCGGTTGGAGGAAAACAGAATCTGTGGGGCGGTGTGTCACTTCGATTTTCGCCACGCAATTTCCGTGGACGTGATTACGGCGATTCCGACACAAACTGGCCGTTCGGCTATGACGAACTGGAGCCGCACTATACAGCCGTTGAACGCCTGATCACCGTATGCGGCACGCATGAACAAATTGAGGATCTTCCTGACGGCGAATTTGTGCCGCCCAAACCAATGAGGCCGGCCGACGAATTACTTCTGAAGGCATTGAAAAAGGTGGGGCATCCCGGCCTTCGAGCCATCCCAATTCGCAAGGCAGTCGAAACAAGGAAAGAAGTCCCACATCATTGTCGCAGTTGTGGCATATGTATTTTCGGATGCCGTTCGGGTTCGGTCTACAAATTTGGGTCACGACTGCTGCCCCGGATTAGCGGACTTCAGAACTATCGACTGAGGACACACTGCAAGGTCGTTCGGCTTGTTCGAGAAACGGGTTCAGACAGACTCGGGGCCGCAGAGTGCATCGATACGGAAACGCGCAAAACATTTCAGGTCCGGGCAACGAAATTTGTACTGTCAGCAGGCGCAATGGAGTCGCCCAGAATCCTGTTTAACTCACGCGACGAACAATTCGTAAACGGCCTGGCGAATCGTTCGAATCTGGTTGGATGCTACTTACAGGACAACGTCAAAGTCACAGTCGGATCTCCACTACTTCGCCTGTTTGGGTCGCGCGGTGGTTGTGATATTGGTTTCGGTGACAACATGATCGTCCCTCGTTTTCTGTTCGACAACACCGATTTCCGGGGCGGGTTCCAGGCGCAGTACTGTAATTTCCTTCCGACACGACCTTTTCAGTTGCAGTCAATTGGCGAAGTCCGTGGCCGCAGAATTCTCGAATGGGGACTCAAGAAGATATTCCATAGTTATGCTGCGCTCCTCTTTTTCGGACAACCCGACGCTCGTCGCGAAAATCGACTTGTTCCCAGTCATGAACCAGATGCATTTGGAGTTCCACAGGTTGCCGCGAGTCACTCGTGGAGTGACAACGACCGACGAATGCAGGCCAGCATGGGAAAGTGGGGGAAGAGAATCTTAAGCGCATGTTCCGGGCTGAGCGGCTTGGTACAGGTTGATGAAACGGCTGGCAATGCGATTCACTATTCAGGAACCTGTCGGATGTCATCAACCGCTACTGAAGGCGTTGTGGATGCCAACCTGCAGTCGTTTGATCACCCGAACCTTTCTATATGTGACAGCAGCGTCTTTCCCGATCTCTCAGAAAAGAACCTGACACTCACGATTATGGCACTGGCTAATCGTCTCGCAGAACGCCTGAAGAGGCAATCAAAGCAGTAGTTGGACACTGCGATTCGGCCGCCGGAAAACGGTCTATGCTCTATTTTTAAGAAATACCAGTTGTGAGGGATGACCCGCGAACAGACGATGACAAATTCCGTTGCAGGGGTCGATTAGCGGGGATCATCGGCAAGATGTCAAAGTCTGATATGCCAGTTTAGGTACCTCAGGGTGTCGTCATATGGGATTTAGGACTGCATCGACGTACGGTGCAATTTACGCAGTGCCTTCACGGACCGACGTGTTGCATTAACGCTGGAACGCTAGCTGTGCGGAACGCCGATGACACCCAATTGTCCGGGCCGACCAATTCAAAATGTCCACGATGCTAGTCTTGAGGCCGCGTTAGGACTTCTTAGCTACTTCGGTCGAAGTAACTGATTTGCAAGCTGAGAAAATTTATTCAGTGAATGTCTTTTTCAACATTTCGTTCCCCCTGGCAATCGCACTGTTATGGCTCTGTCAGTCCCTTGCTTGTCATCAACGCGTCCGCGCATTCCGCTTGCAGCTGGAAGCACAGAATGAAGCGATTGACCTGTCACCCAGTCAGCCGCAACGCCGGGCAATGCTGGTTATTCCTGTAAAAGGTATCAGTGATACCCTCGAGCAATTTGGAACCACCGTCCTCAACCAAAACTATCCAGAGTACCGGGTACTCTTTACGTTGGAATCCGAAGCCGACCCTGCCGCCCCGGTGCTGCGGCAACTTATACAGGAACACCCTCTGGGCCCTTCCGCTGAGCTAGTCTTTGCCGGAATGGCAACAAACTGCGGCCAGAAAGTATTTAATCAGTTGGCAGCAATGGAACTGGTGGAAGCAGGCGACAAATTGATTGTGTTCGCCGACGCCGATATTCGCTTGACCAAAAACTGGCTCACGGAGCTCGTGGAGCCGCTCAACGCAGGAGCCCAAGACCTGGTCTCTGGCTATCGCACTTTGATCCCCAGACTGCCGAGCCTGGCGAATATCTTCGGATCGATCATCAACTCTTCGGTGTCGACACTGTCCGGAAAAAAAAGTGGCAGTCTGCTGTGGGGCGGATCGATGGCGATCACTCGAGAAACGTATGACGAGCTCAATGTCCCGAAGCTCTTCGCCCACTCACTGAACGACGATCTACTGCTGTCCTCAGCCGCAAAACGGACAGGTAAGCGGATCGAATTTCAAAAATCGCTCCTGATCCCGACTGACTTCGACGCTGGCTGGACGCAGCTCTGGGAGTTCGGCCGGCGCCAGTATTTTCAGATCAAAATCTACTCACCCAAACACTATGCCTTGGTACTGTTCGCGACAGGCCTCTACTTCGGCGGCCTGAGCAGCGCCCTGACACTGGGCCTCACAGGACATATTACCGGATGGGCGATACTCGTCGGGGTGATGGCAGTCGACGCAAGTCGAGCACATCACCGAATCGCGTTGTACCGACAATGGTTCGAAGAAGCCGACTTCGCCGCGCTGCGGGCCACCTTTTTCTGGGAACGCTTTGGAACCCCGATCTGGATGACTCTGCATGGGCTCATCGCACTCAGCGCAATGCCGCTCCGTGGCATTGCGTGGTCCGGAATTTACTACCGCATGAACGACACTGAAGTCGCTGAAATCGTACGCAAGGATAAGCTCGATCGTGGATGACCACCCAAAGCAGAGCGCTCA
>JAKVAY010000165.1 GCA_022447185.1 Fuerstiella sp.
TGTTGCAGGCCTGCGGGATGGCTGTTAACCCACAGAGTCGAAAAAATCAGCCGAGCCCCAGACACAGCAGATGATCGGGTAAACTCGATGACGTAGTCGACGCCATCGATGCACACGACACCTGCAGTGGCCGCCGCAAAGACTCTTCTCACGCGTCTGGCCAGGGTGTCTGTTGAAACGCGTCTCAATTCGTCGGAGGCCACCATCTCACGAATCGAGTTGAACTCAGCGAGCATACGTTGCCGGGGTGATTTTTCCGGGCATAAATCGGCGTCGTCGAAATCACATTCGTGTTGGGTCCAGGCATGGGCCGCACCTGTCAGTCCATGGCCGGCAAAATGCAGATTCGCAATCGTTTCTCGTTCGCAAAGAGTCAGATGGTACCAAGACATAGCAGCTTCCTTTTTGCAGACAGTGAAGTGATTGCAACTCCACTCTCTGCGGGAGAGCAATGTCATTCATCTCCCCCTGCAACTCAACACGCCCTGAAGCTCCTTCCATCAGAGTGCGGGCCGAGGTCTACTGATCGCGCCATTGCACTTCTAAATGAAAATCCACCCGACCCAGCCTGTTGTTCCGATGACGTCATACACCGACGGCTCGCGATGTCTCTGATTCATATTCTAGTCATGTTCATATTGCTGGTTCCGACGGCGCTGGCTGGCGCGGCAGGTCAGGATGCGAAATCGGAAACTGCCCAACCGGTCTTCCGACTCGATGTACCCGACCCGACCGCCGACAAGCCTCAATCCAAGATCTGGTACTCGAGGGGTTGCTGGTGGACCTGCCTGCCAACACTCAATGGAAACCAGATTTGGCATCGAACGGCAGCAGGCTGGTCGCAGGTTGACGACAGCTTTTCCCCGGTGCGGGGTCTTTTCGGACACGGCGACGTGTGTGCAGAGCAAGATCAAGTGCAGATCGTTCTGGTGTCCCCACAGGAGCTGACAGTCGTCGTCATGAGCTACGACGAGGGACGTTCCGGCTACGTCAAAGCGTCACCGCCAACGACATGGACGATCACCGCGGATGGAGGGGTTGAAACGGCAACCATCACCAAAGATGCGACGGGCCGGTTGTGGGTGGCCTGGGATGCGGGACAATCAATTTGGGCGCGAGCCTCGAATGGTCCGGCCGGTGTGGCCTGGACCGACCCCATTCTGCTTGGCAGTCACACCAGCAAGGATGACATTTGTGCCATTACGAACCTGCCCGGTGGCGTCGGTACGATCTGGACGAATCAGAACACCGACAGCGTGCTGTTTCGATTTCACCACGACGGGGCCGCTGCAGACATCTGGGATCAGGCCCAAATCGTGGCCAGGGGTAGCAAGACCGCGGACGACCATCTCAATTGTGCTGTGACTGAAGACGGAACACTGTATGTGGCGACGAAAACATCGCTGGATACGCTCAACAGGCCGCAGCTGTCACTCCGGCAAAGGGATCCGAATGGACAGTGGCAAAGCCATCCCTACGCGGCTTTGAGCCCTCATGCCGTCCCCACTCGACCGATTGTCCTGGTGTCGTCCCGCCCGCAGCAGCTTGTGCTTTGTCACACTTTCTACGGAAATGATGAACAGAAGGAGCGGGTAAATTCAATCCGCGGACTGTTCTGTCGACATCCCAATCCTGACCCTGCCATCGCAGGTATTGATTTGCTTCAGGCAAGCACGGGCCTAAGCAACGTAACAGGCTGCAAGTCATCGCTGCCGATTAATGTCCCTTCGATCGTTTTGGCCTCCGACCAGAACGGCCATGTGTATGAGGCCAAATTCAACGTCCGTACGATTGGTCTGCGTGCCGTCGAGTAGTCGGCAACACGGGTCCGGAGAAAGCCAAACGCCGACCATAGAAGGATATGCACCACTGATGTCATCCACGGTACACTGCTTCCGCTGAGTCAAACGAATCGCAAGCTCCCGACTGGTAAGCAGCACCGTGACTGTTTTATCCTGCGAGAGACGTACCTCAACCTCTCAAAGATGCTGGATGATCTAGCCAGTCGTAAATCTTCTCTTCGTCGTGAAATGATCGACTCCCCTGAATTAAGTCTCAAAATCCAGTTCACCAGCTGACTTATGAGCCCGTTTCAGGAGGCGAATTCACACACAGAAACTACTACTTAAAACGTGGAGCCATCAACGGCGGCGGGGCACCGTTGCTCTTTGTCTTTCGGTGCCTCAGACGAATCGTGGCGAATGTGCTTTCGATGAGATTCGTTGTGGGGATGTGGCACCTGTTCTCGGCCGGGAAGTCACAGGACATCAGCGGATTCGGACTCTCCTGAGGCAGCATTGGGCCGATTCTGTTCAAAACATCGGGCACTGTCCAAGTCTGGCAGTGCTTCCTAAAAATAAGTCCCTGTGCTTCTGAGGAATGAAAACCAGAATGGTGGCCGCCTGAAGACATATCGAAACAACAGCCAGAACAAAGTTCGCGGCAGCACGGTCAGCCACTCAAAAACAGCCTCCCCGACTCCATAGTTGCTGGATACGCGATTTGTTTTTCCGGTGACTCTCTGCAGCATCTCAATCATCGCCAGAAACGTATAAATGCATAGCCAGCGGCAGCAGACGTACTCCCGACACCCCGCCGCCTCGGGACGCATGACATCAAAGATTAAAACCACCCTCTCCTTTTCTGAAAAATTAAACGCTCCGTGATACTGCAGGTCATTGAATGCAATGATCTGACCTTCCACCCACGGGCGTTTTTGTTCGGCAACCTCAAGTCCGACATCGGGCAGCCCCCCCGGTACGACAAGCGGAAGATGACAGCGAATATAACCATCGCTTTCACCGTTATGTTTTTTCAGGTCACTGCCAGGTGCCAGTCGAGAGATGAAACAGTTGAGAGCACCAATCTCGCGCATGAGCTGCAACGTTTTGGGGTATTCCTCACTACTGGTCAGACCCCACGCAATAATGTTACGCGCTGTCCAGAAGTCACCGGTTTCCATGAATGCATTGTCGTATGCAACATTGAAAGAAGGCGAGTCCTGTTCGGTGCTCATGCAGATCTCACTGCGAATCTCGTTAAACTCCTGCTCCACTTTGTCTGCCCACGGAAGCTCGCTCCGCTCATAGTACACCGGGAGCTTCATTTGGGAGACGTGATCATGAGCGGCGGATTCCGATCCTGTACG
>JAKVAY010000166.1 GCA_022447185.1 Fuerstiella sp.
CAGAATCAAAACCGTTGGTATCAATCGTGCCGGCGTTCAGCGTGACAGTACGTGCACTGGTGATTCCGGCGGTGGTCAGCAACGTTGCACCGTCCAACGTCAGTCCACCGGCCGCATTACCGAGATTGGCATCACTGCTGATTGAAAGTGTGCCATCATTGACTGTGGTTCCATCCGTGTAGTCGTTCGTGCCACTGAGCGTGAGCGTGCCCAGACCTATCTTAGTCACCCCTCCAACTCCAGTGATGATTCCGGACAGTTCAGAATCAAAACCGTTGGTATCAATCGTGCCGGCGTTTAGCGTGACAGTACGTGCACTGGTGATTCCGGCGGTGGTCTGCAAGGTACCACCATTGAATGTCAAACCACCGGCGACATTACCCAGATTGGCGTCATTGCTGATCGACAGAATGCCGTCGTCAATTGTCGTTCCGCCTTCATAAAGATTGGTACCACTGAGCGTCAGCGTGCCGTTGCCAGTTTTTGTGAGACTGCCAAGTCCATAAATTTGAGCGCTAATCTCTGAATTTAAGGGAGTAGCCGGCTCTACGAACACCTCCAGATCATCCATGATTTGGACAAGCCCGGTGATTTCCAAACCACCGTCCTTGATGTTGAGTTCGGAGATACCGCCGTTATTGAACGTCAGATTGGTTCCGTTCGTAGCAATCGTGTATTGTGAACCGACGTTGAAGTCCAGTATGCCAAGCGTGACACCGCTGGTCAGTGTAATTGTCTGTGCACCTCCTGGTGACCCCAGATCGTCGTCGAAAATGGCTGTGGCCCCCACGCCTGGAGCAACTCCACCAACCCAGTTCCCGCCAGTATTCCACACGTTGTCTACCGCACCATTCCATGTTTGTGCGGCGACCGGCTGCATGAGCATTCCGACAACCGGCAGTGCCAGCGTGATGCATTTGCAGAAACGACGGAATTTTTTGAGACAATGTTTAGCAGAGTTCGAACGGTCGCGAGTGGCCATCAGGCGCTCCATTGATTACATACTGCACAATACGCATAACCGGTACAGAGAATCCGTACATTCGTTTCGTTCGGCATAGTCCACCTTAATGATTTAACCGAATTCTTAATTTGTCACCGGCTGCACAGCATGAGTGACATTCAACAGCCCCGGATCCACCATTGCAGCTGCCGGTCTCCGGACTGCCCGTCCGGTGGCCAACGCAAAGTCCGGCAAAATCCGCCCATGGCCAGATGCCAAAGGTCGCTTGACGTCGAACCAGGCAACACTCACTCCTGTTGTTGCCGAAATGGGTTCCGAATCACCGGCAAATTCTGTTGACTCGAAATTGCCATTGCTGTTATCCAGCACCCCACAAGGACGTTGGGAACCGAGTTCAAGCTTCAACTGAAGGTTGCGCACTGGCTCCCTAAAACTCAAAAGCCTCAGCGGAGCCCCGAAGATGAAGAAGATGTCATGCGTAGCGACTGTTTTGACTGCCAGTTTGCTGACCGTCGGGTGTGGCACGCAACACAGCGGAGGCGTGGCGGTCGTGGACCTGGATCGAGTCGCCAAAGAGCTCGGTCGGGATGTCACCATGGTGCAGCAGCTGCAGCAACAACAGACCGGTCTGACTCAAAAACTGGCCGCTGTGAAAAGCTCGTTCGAGAAGCAACTTACGGAAACCTTTGAAGAACTGCCGGAAACACCTGACGAAGAACAAACCAAACAACTGCTGAACATGAAACGCAACGCCAATATTCGACTGGCGACCTACCGAAAGCAGGCAGGGACCGCTCTGGAACAGATGAAAAATTCGGTCATCACCAGCTTCCGGTCGGAAGCGATGCCAGTGGCTCGCGACGTGGCCAAAGAACGCGGTCTGTCGGTTGTCCTGACCAGCAACGACTCGGTTGTATTCACGTTCGACAAAACGGTGGACATCACCGACGACGTGATTGCTCGTCTGGAAACAACAACTCCGATGCTTTCTTCTGCACCACAAACTCCACTGAAAACGGCACCGACACCAGCAACGCCCAAAGTCACGGCCGCTGCACCTGCCGAAACTAAATCCAACGATGGAGACTGAATTCGTCCCGCTGAATTGTCCCGTTGTCTGTCACGACATTCCCCAAAGATCAAAAGACTCAGCCAACCGTCACTCGGCCTCAGAAATGAAGCTTGAGTCACATTTCGAATTCAATTCTCAGCCACACACTGCGGTATTGGATTTATAAAATGAGTGGCCGCACGGACCTCGGAACTTTTATCCGGGCTTCTGACATCGTGACGGCATAAAACCGCCGCTGCCTGCGTCCGTCATTTCCGGAAATGATTTGCGGTCACAGCAGCAGGCGGTTTTGCACACACACAGTTTTGCACACACACAGTGACCCAGGGCGAAGTCGTTGCTGGATCCGCACGACCGGCAGCTGCCTTGTGATCGTTGCCGGATCTGTTGACCGGGCGCAGCAACAACAGCGGACACGTTCGTTCCGACGTACGCAGCAACAAGGTGTGCCACTTCCCGGGCTTTGACAGTCCGCCCGCATGACTGGTCAGCTCAGACAAACGCGGACTGGCTGAAACCCGCAGGAAATTAGTTCCTGGGTCGAATGACTCGCACCTTGTGAGCCCCCGTGTCACCAATGAACACTTCGCCCACAGCCGGATCAACACCCACTCCGTGAAGTCTGGCCATCCGGCTGCGCAGTGGATCTCCGTCCGGGCCGTCTCCTGGTTCTCCGGTTCCGGCAATCAGACGCAGGATCGGAGGCGTTGTGTTGAGGTCGATGGCCCGCAGGGTGTGGCTTTCTGTATCGGCCAGAAAGACCAACTGACGAACTTCATCAACCACGATCCCCTTGGGACCCGAAAGCGTTGCGTCCACAGCAGGACCGTTGTTTCCGGTGAAGCCTTTTGTTCCCGTTCCGGCCACGTGCCGGATCACCCCCGCCTGCCGGTCGAACCTGACAACCTGATTTCCTTCCCGCAGGGCCAGCCAAAGATCGTTTTTCGAATCGACAATCAAAGCCCGCGGCCCTTTGAGCGGAGTCAGAGGCGAGATGGCCGCGCCATCGGCCGGTCCTATCTTTTGACCGGTTCCGCAGTAAGTTGAAATTTTTCCGGTGCCCATGTCGACTCGACGAATTCGGTG
>JAKVAY010000167.1 GCA_022447185.1 Fuerstiella sp.
CCTGACATTTGCTGTCATTTTCAGAGGCCGGTGTTTCCTATCGTTGAACCGCTGCGTGGTCAGCTGCTTTTCGGTAACAGTCCGGTTGTATTTAGCAGGAAGGACAGTCCATATGGTGGAGTTTTCAATGATGAGACAAGTGAGCAAAAGTATGTGCATCTAAGGTCCTACCTCTTCCACATGGATCTGCTGGCGGCCGGGTATCTCGACTCGATCAGACCATCAGCTCCCGACGACGTCATGGAATACGTCGAACGGATCCACGGCGAGTGCGTCCGCGGTCTGATTGCGAGCGCTCTGCGTCACGACACTTCAAAAGCCATTGTAGGAACGAAGGTCTTCACGGATCTTCAGCAGCTGTTTCGTTTCTACCCGGACGCGAAGGTCATTCATATCCTGCGGGATGGTCGAGACGTGGCGGTCTCCAAACGATTCCACTATTTGCGCCAGGGGGCCTACTATCAGGGCGATGAGCGATGGATGTGGGTCAGGTTACTCAACCGAACTCGTCCAGGTGCGTACTTGTCTCGGTTGATCAGTGACCGCACCCGGTTGATACCGGAAGCCGCATATCTGAAGCCGGGTGATGACGGCCCACTGCTGAGCAGCGCCGCGATTCGAAAGCTTGCAACCGAATGGCGAAACATCGTGACTTACATCAGGAAGTTTTCCCTGACGCGTCCCCGGCAGTTTCTCAACATCAGATATGAAGACATGAAGCTTAACCCGCGTCATGAAATCGGCAGAGCACTCGCATTTTTGAATGCCGACAGCAATCAGCGGGTTGTCTCTGAGATTGCTGAACGCACGTCGTTTGCGAAGCAGGATGCCGGCGGATTCTTTCGAAAAGGCACGTCCGGAGACTGGGTGAATCATTTTACTGCCGATAACCGACACGAATTCCATTCGATTGCTGGTCAGCTGCTGATTGAACTCGGCTATGAAGAATCGGATGACTGGATGGATCGCGATCCGCGTCCATCGGGCTAGCGTAATGCACGAAAAATTTTCATCCGCTGTCGCGCGGGAATCGGAATCCCGTCGCCCCAATCCGCACCGCGCAGGCACGCGGCATTCGAATTGACTTTATTGCTGTGACGGCGAAGAAATTTTTGGTCTGTGTTATCTCCAGTAATTCTGTCGCGTGGAATTACAGCGGCGGGCCGAGAATGTCAGTGATGCGTCGCATCGTTTCTGGATCTGCTTAACAGTATTGCATCAGCTGACTGTCGTTCTTCTCTGAAAGCCTCTGGTGTCAACTGAAACCACCCCGAACTTCCTGATTGCCGGCGAACGCAGATCGGGTACGTCAACACTGGCAAAGTGGATCAATCATCATCCTTCCGTATACATCTGTCCAAGGTTTGATGCCGCATTCTTTGTTGACGACGACCTTCGGGGGAGACTTGACTGGCTTGATGGCGAAATCGATCTGACACGATGGGCACGGGGCCATGATACGGACAGCTATCTTAAGTGGTTTCGAGATGCAAAGCCGCACCAGCCGGCGGTTGGGGAGAAGAGCGCGGATTACTTCTACTGGCCCCCCTGTGCTGACCGAATCATGACACGATTTCCTCAGATGAAAATTCTGTTGATCTTTCGGAACCCTGTCGACAGAGCATGGTCACACTATTGGAACGAAGTTGGAAAAGGGCGTGAAACGCTTGAATTCGAAGATGCGATTGCAGCGGAAGAGAGTCGGATCGCTGGATCAGACTACGCGCGACTTCATCTCTCGTATTTCGACAGAGGGCGGTATGTCAACAGCCTGCAGCGGTGGATTGCCCGCGTTTCCGAACAGCAACTGCACATTGTTGTGCTCGAGCATCTGATCGCGGATCCGCTCAATGAACTGAAACGAGTCTACCGGTTTCTCGGTGTCGACCCGGATCTTGGTCTGGAGCTCGCGGGCAAACGTTACAATCACAACTGGACCACAATACCAAGAGAGTTTTGGACGAAGAACGCTGCACTGACCCGCATTGAGTGGGGAATCAACCGGATGGTCCGGACGGCCACCAGGATCGTTGTCCGTGACCGGTATCGCAGGCTTCGCATTGGTCCGCAACTGGAAAGACTCACGAGAATTCCTCAGAAGCAGCTGGCAATGCCGGATCACGTCCGCCGGATGTTGGTCGACCGCTACGCACCATCAGTGAGGCAGTTGCAGGAGAAACTCAATATTGACTTGAAATGCTGGGCCTAGCTCCATGACGAAACCGGGGCTTGTCGAATGTGTTAACTGCCTGACTCCGGTCGGAAGACCTCGTCGATGATCAGACGCACGATTGGAAAACTGCTGCAGGTTATCAACAGGGCGACGCTCTGTCCGATGGCACTTCGGCCGTTCCGTGATATTCGTTCGCCAGAGGCGTTACAGGCAGTTGTTGATGCGGGATGGCTTCGGCAGGCCATTATGCCGGTCGAACCAGATCTCACTTTGATTCGCAATGTCGTCGTGTTCGCGCCGCACCAGGATGATGAATCGATTGGCTGTGGAGGGTTGCTGGCACGACTGGCGGGTTCCGCAAAGATCACAGTTGTATTCGTGACAGATGGTGCAGCCGATAATCTTGGGGTGTCTCTGACAGATTCGATTGCCCTGCGCAGAGGAGAAGCCCTTCGGGCGCTTGAGTATGTTGGAGCAACAAGCCGGTTTCTCGATTTGCCGAATGTGGATCTGACATTCGATGATCATTGTATCAATGAGTTCCGGAAAGCCCTGATTGGGCAGCAACCGGACTTAATCCTTGCTCCTTGGATGTTCGACCGGCCGGAGAAGCATCGCCTTTGTTCTGCGGCACTGTGCGAGGCTTTGAAACAGCTTCCGCATCTCCATGGTACACCGCTGTGGGGTTACCAGGTACACAACTGTCTCTTCCCCAATGTGGTGATCGATATTACGGAGTTTGTCGACATCAAGACCCGGATGATTCAGTGCCACCGGTCACAGATACAGTCAGTTGCGCCTTTTGATCATCACATCATCGGCATGAACCAGTGGAATGCTCGTTATCTGAC
>JAKVAY010000168.1 GCA_022447185.1 Fuerstiella sp.
AACAGCGTGCAGCATCAGTTCTCGCTGATGGCGATGTCCCCAATGCAGAACTTCACCGCCAACAGCCCACCGACAATCGATTTCCATCCGTTGCTCTGAATTCCAAGACAATGGTGAACACGAATGTAAATTGAGCCTGTCGACGCGAATCAGTGGCGCATCGTCGCTGCTGAGCAGCGGCGCAACTGTCTGGAACACGGATTCGGAAAGCTCCTCCGTCATCACACTGTTGAGCCTTGCAACAACAAGACGTTCATCGGGGACAAACGCCGCCTGATAGATCTCCGTCAACATAGACTCAACCGGGGCTGCCAGTTCAGCGGCAGGCTGAACCATTGGTTGCGAAAGATCTCTCGCAACACCCGTGAGCACAACGACTGAAAACGCTGTCAGCAGTATCCATCGCCACTTTTTGATCAGCCCGATCAACGAGGCCACGCAAATCACGGCGAGCAGCAGCCACATTCGTTTGACTCGTTTCCGGGGTTCCCAAATATCTGAGGGTGCGATGCAGACAAGTTCAGAGGAAGTCATCTCAGTCGTTCCGGTACCGACTGCTGAACAACTCCATTTCAGCGTCGCATCTCCGCCGGTGACGTCAACAACACTCGATACTGAACGCCCATCAGCCAGCGTATGTACCTGGACCTCGTCGACCATGGACGGCAAACCACGCCAGTGCACGGTCACCTGGTTCGGACGTGAGCGAATGTCACTGGAGAGACGAATCCCGAGCCGTGTGCCAACGACAGCTGAAATCCTGTCATCGGCTTCGTCATTTTCGGCTGTCAAGAGCCGAACGTTCACGCGGCGCACCGACAACACTCGATCATCAACATGTGTTTCACAGGATTGCTCAACCCACTCGCGAATGGCTCGCAGAAAGTTTTGTTTTGCAATTCGTTCGTCTGCTTGACGGGCCCCCGGAAATCCAGCCGGTGCAATTAGCTGCTGCGCGAAGACCAGCGGCATCGTCACTTCATGAATCAGTTGCCGAGGCAACAGAACAAAACGTGCACTGACCGGAATGCGATTCAGCTGACGATTCGTACTCGAAATCGCTGTTGGGAGTAGAACCGTATGAGGATCATGATGGCCGATGCGAAGGTTCTGTCGCCTACCCGTGTTTTCTTCCCGAACACGCAGCCGCAGTTCGGCCGGTTCCGCACGCTCATCAACACCGTCTGCAGGGGATTGGTGTCGCCGAAAGGAATGCTGTAAAGAAAACGACCGCCATTCAGGATCCCACCGCGTTGTCAGTGTCCACGTCAGTCGTAAACTGGAATCAACAGAGAGATCAATGCCTGCAGTCGGTGGGTGCCAGGACGGCTCTTCCGACACAGTACGCACGAGCGGCTCACCATCCGGCCCAAAAATCACCAGGCGGGATGGCAGAGCCAACGAGAATTGCCCCAATGCATCCGTTACCGCCGACTGGTCCATGCAACCTTCAGGGTGGTTAATCCCCTCGGCTGCCAGCACATCGCCGAGAAAGAACGTCAGACGGACGCGAAACTGATCCCCGGCCTGCGCCCAGGCGTCTACATGCGAAGTGGGATGAGCCACAGCAACTGCTGAGATCAGAAACAGGAGCCCAAAGGCGACTCTGACAAAATCAGTTGCGCCACAGGCAGTCCTGTTCTCGCTGCAGCTCATTCTCCAGGGTGAGACTATTCGCCAACATTTCTTCTGCATGTACGCATTGTCGTTCAGCCATCGTGTTCTGAAAACAAGACGAAATCGATTCCACAAAAAAAAAATCATGCCGTCTTCACGTGCAAATCTCGCCATCCGTACTTTGCGCTTCTGGAGCAGCCTCTTCTTTGGCCGCTTCCTAAGTCTCCTATGGAGGGCTTGGACGTTACCCTCTGCAGCACCAGCGTCGGCGTTGACAGCACTCATTGAACAGCTGCTGCCGGAACAACCGCTGAATCCGCATGCATTCACGACGCAGGATCCACAGGCCGAGCAGCTACTGACAAATGGAGAACAACTCGACGCGCACGGCGAGCAACTGCTGCCACAGGACGATGTGCTGCAGGAAGACAAGCATACTGGGGCAGGCGCGCCAGCTTGACGAGCACGGTGTGCAAGTGCTGAAGTTACAGCAAGACACCGATGCACAGCTGCTGACAACTATGGCGCAGGACGAACCGTAACTATCAATACTGACAACGGCACCATGACTGTAGCCGCCATAGAACATCTACCGACCGGCCTCAGCTGACCCGCTCAGGGCCAGTGCAGACAGTAGACTCAGATGTTTCATTGAGATCTCCTTTTGTAAACTCAATCTGGTCTGCCTCATTCGATGGTCGAGTGAGTGACCTTTCAGCGTCTGACACGTCGCAACAGAAAAGTCGGAAGTCCCGGCACTCACTCGCCGCACAGCACCCATTCCTGCGACTTTATCAACCCCACCCATTACCCCGCCTCTTGGTTTCGGGATTGAAGGGGCCGGAAGGGCCCTGATACCACACTCCGGCTGCTGTGGCCCCCTACAGACAGACGTAACTCCGGCAATCAATCTAATGACGAACGAAGCTCATCATGCTGCTCAAACATTCAATCTCCCTTTCGGTTCGCTATTGCGAAACCGATGCCATGGGATTCCTGCACCACTCCAACTACCTGAACTATTTCGAACTCGGTCGGACCGAGTTGTTTCGTGCCCAGGGTGGAAACTATCGGCGGATGGAGGAACTCGGAATGTATCTGGTGGTAGTCAAGTTTCAGATCCACTACCACAAACCGGCACGATACGACGACGAACTGTCCCTGCACACTGAAATTACCCGTACAACGCCGGCTCGAATCGAACATCGGTATGAATTGCGACGAGGCATTGAGCTATTGAACACCGCCGAATCCACAATCGCCTGTATCGGGGCCAACGGTCAGCCACAGAGAATTCCTGAAAACCTTGCAGAACTGACGGCCCCGCGTACATCTCAACCGGATGAGCCGTGATGCAAAATGGCGAGGATCTGCTGTTCGTGTACGGCACGCTGAAACG
>JAKVAY010000169.1 GCA_022447185.1 Fuerstiella sp.
AAGGTCGCCCGGTGGTGGTTTCGCTGAATTACTCAGATTGCCCGATGCTTTGCGACGTTCAGCTTCGTGAATTTGTCGTTTCCGCGTCGCAATTGGAGATGGTCCCGGGTGTGGATTACGAGGTGGTCTCGATCAGTCTGGACCCAAATGAAACAACACGGCGGGCTAAGGAAACAAAGGCCAAATACGTCGCCTTGTCAGGGAAAACTCAGACGGCTGACGGTTGGCACGTGTTAACCGGCGAGAGATCGTCCATCGAGGCGGTGGCGAGAGCATTGGGGATTTCCTACCGGTTCATTAAAGATCGTAAGGAGTACGCACATCCCCTGGTGTTCACGATCTGCACCGGTGAAGGACGGATATCACAGTACCTTCAAGGTGTTGGGTTGCCGAAGGCGACGTTGCGGCTTGCTTTGGTTGACGCCTCCGAGGGGAAACTCGGGTCGCCGACAGACTGGTTCGTACTCTCCTGCTTTGTGTATGACCCCAACTCGAACAGTTATTCACCACTCGCTTCCAGAATAATGAAATGGGCGGGTGGCTTTACGGTTTTTATCCTGCTGGTGTGTCTTGTGCCGTTTTGGCTAAGACGGACACCTGCTGAGAACGCAGATTCAGACGAGCCAACTCCGGTTACATCGTAACGAGCCCAAGAGAATTAACATGATATCGGCAACACTACTTGGTCAACAAGATTACGCGCCCCTGAAAAGCGACGGCTGGTCGTTTTGGTTTCCGGAGCAGGCGTCATCGATTGCGGCGGACGTTGACTTTACCTACGACATTATTCTTTGGATTTCTGTCGTATTTTTCGTTTTGATCGTCGCGCCAATGGTGGTTTTCATGGTGCAGTATCGGCGACGTCCAGGGTACAAGAAGAAGCCTTCGTCCGACCACAACCTGCTGCTCGAACTGTCATGGACAGTCCTGCCGACGCTTATTCTGATTGCATTTTTCGTCAAAGGCGTGTGGGGTTATTTGGACATGAGAAATCCGCCTGAGGTGGCGGAAGAGCACGTGATCATTGCAGAAGCTTATCAATTCGGTTGGTCATTTACTTATCCTAATGGCACAGTGACAACGCAGCTGGAACTGCCCGTCAACACGCCAGTGAAATTTCGACTTCAGTCGAAGGATGTCTTGCACGGTTTCTACATTCCGGCATTTCGCATCAAACACGATGTCGTCCCAGGGCGTTATGGCTTCACTTGGGTCCAACCGACCGCGCCGGGAGAATACCGTCTCAATTGTGCAGAGTATTGCGGAGACGGCCACTCGCTCATGCGTCGAAACGTGATTGTTCACGATAAGACGTGGGACGAGGTCATGAAGAAAATTGAGTGGAAGTACGATGATCCAGAGCACTCACGGTGGGAGAATGGTCAGTATATCTACCAGATTCGTTGTTCAGGCTGTCACTCCGTCAACGGCGACGCCAAAACCGGTCCGACTTATAAAGGGCAGTGGGGTACGTCGCGAAAAACAGACCAAGGCGAGATTGTCATGGATGACAATTACGTGCGCGAGTCCATTAAATATCCCAACAAGGTAGTTGTCGAAGGATATCAGAAACCGTCGGTGATGCCGGCTTTCGACAAGATATTGTCGGAAGAAGAGATTGGGTATTTAATTGAGTTCATTAAGAGTCCGGAAGAAGACCCCAACGCCAACAAACCCGATGGCGGCGCCTAGGACGAGGGAGCATGAGCCAAGGCTCGTGCACAATGGCACTTACGTTTCATTTTGATTTGCGAAACCTAACAGCGAGAGTCGATCCATGTCGGCAGTAATTGATCGGTCGAGACTTTATGGCCACGCCCCTGATAACAACTACTTGAGAGAGTCCAGAGGCCTTGCGTCGTGGCTGTTCACACTCGACCACAAACGCATTGGTGTGATGTATTTGGCAGGAGTCGTGATGGCGTTCGCCCTCGGCGGTTTATTTGCCCTGATGGTCCGTGCGGAATTGTTCACCGCAAATAAGATGTTTTTGTCCGAGGCATGGTACAACCGGATGTTCACGTTGCACGGCGCGATCATGGTTTTCGCCTTCATCATCCCCAGTATACCGGGCAGTCTTGGCAACTTCGTGTTGCCAATCATGTTAGGAGCCAAGGATGTTGCATTCCCTCGTCTCAACTTGACCTCGTTTTATCTTTGGGTCATCGGAACTTTCTTCCTGTTCGTTGCCCTGATTTCAGGAAGTCTTGACACTGGTTGGACGTTTTACACTCCGTACAGCGTGACAACACAGACCAACGTAATCGCGGCGACGTTCGGTGCGTTTATTTTGGGTTTCAGTTCAATATTCACCGGTTTGAACTTTATCGTCACGATCAACACAATGCGTCCGCCTGGAATGACTTGGTTTAAGATGCCGTTGTTTCTCTGGGGGATGTATGCAACCTCTATTATTCAGGTTTTGGCGACACCGGTACTCGGAATCACCTTGCTTTTGCTCATCGCGGAGCGGGTTTTGGGGCTGGGTATCTTCAATCCGGCGTTAGGGGGTGATCCAGTACTGTTCCAGCATTTTTTCTGGTTCTACTCCCATCCGGCTGTGTACATCATGATTCTGCCGGCGATGGCCATCATTTCCGAATTGATCTCAACTCACTCGCATAAGCGGATTTTCGGATACGGCTTCGTGGCGTTATCGAGCGTTGCGATCGCCCTGTTGAGCTTTCTAGTCTGGGGACATCACATGTTCACCAGTGGGCAGTCGGAGATGGCGATCATCATTTTCAGCGCTTTGACGTTTACGGTGGCCGTGCCATCAGCCGTAAAAGTGTACAATTGGCTCGCGACCATGTACCGCGGAGACATTGTCCTCAACACGCCAATGTGTTACGCCCTTGCGTTTTTGTTCCTTTTCGGAATCGGCGGCCTGACAGGGCTCTTCCTGGGCACGTTGAATACAGACATCCACCTGCACGACACCTACTTC
>JAKVAY010000017.1 GCA_022447185.1 Fuerstiella sp.
TTTACGTCGTCGACGACTGGGGCCATCGGGTTTCCAGATTCACACCAGACGGCGATGTGACGATGATGATCGATACCAGAGATCAACCGGCTGATACCGGATATGTGCGCGGTCGCCACGAAGTGGCTCGGGCCGGTCCTCCATTCAATGAACCCACTGGTTGCGCGCTCGCGCCCGGAGGTGGCCTCTATGTGTCGGACGGATATGGCAACGCTCGGATGCACAAGTTCACGTCCGATGGCAGACTGTTGCTGACGTGGGGCGAACCGGGAGACGGTCCTGGACAGTTCCGGACTCCTCACGGTGTGTTCGTTGACGGAAATGGTCTGGTGCACGTTTCCGACCGTATGAACCGTCGCGTGCAGGTATTCAGTCCACAGGGAGAGTACCTGAACGAGTGGAATGCAAATTATCCGAACAATGTGTGTATCGACGCCAGGGGATACATCTATGTCGCAGAGATGGGTGGCTTTCTTCTCTATGGGCGTCAACCTCGACTGGACAAATTACCGGCAAGGGTCACGGTGCGCGATTCGGCTGGTGCGATCCTGTCGGAATGGAGCGAAGTTGATCCGATCGGAACCGGCCAGTATTTTTGCCCGCATTCGACTGCGGTCGATTCACGAGGTGACCTCTACGTCAGTGAGGTTGCGACCTCGTATAATTTTGGTACGGCGCCGGCGGACTGGGGAGTGCTGCGCAAGTACGTGAAGGTTTGAGCAGCGAGTAACAAGGCACCTCCGTATCCTGTCAACTTAAAAATCGGTCCGGGCAGTCGATTAATCGCCCACAGAGTCGTGTAACGCCCATTTGGCAGTCCTGGACTGCGATTTTGAAAAACCAAAACAGCGATGACCAGCCACAGGGTCTGAAATCCGGATTGAGCCCCGTATGTCGTGGTCAGGAACAGTTCACCGGAACCGACAAGCGTTGCTGTGAAGATGATTGAGGGCCCGTGGAAACGAAAGCGTCTCCGGCGGTTCGCGCACTTCCGAATTCGGATTGGTGACAGGTTCTGTCATGCAACTTTCCCAACATGCGGGCAGCCGTTAGGATAGTCGAGTGTATTTGTCCCGCAACTGTGATGGAAAAACGACCTGCCAGAGGTTGCAGTGGTTCCTTCCACTCCCGCAGGCAATGGCATTCAGGAAGACAAAATTTGATGAAATGGAAACC
The DNA here is from genome assembly GCA_022447185.1 of Fuerstiella sp. Lineage (GTDB taxonomy): Bacteria > Planctomycetota > Planctomycetia > Planctomycetales > Planctomycetaceae > S139-18. Next base: position 1,177 of record JAKVAY010000017.1, read on the forward strand.
GCTCATTATCACCGTCACCTGTGATCCACAGCTGCAGGACCCACTCAACCCGCGTACGGATGAATTACAAACAGTTGAGGCGATTGCCAGGGAATACAACGATGCCAACGCCGCCGGCGCCGTGATGGACCACGTGCACGGACTTTACTCACGAGATCCGGTTGTGCAGACTGATGGCAGACAGCTACAGGTTCCTGACATTGAGGGCACGGCTGCCATCGTTAGAAACATTCGCGAGAAATTTCCTCAGGTTGGAATCCAGCAGGGACTGGCGAGCATGCGTCCCGAACAGAAATTGGAGTTATGGGAGGCGATCAAGCCTGAAATGAGTTCATTGAATGTGAATTCGCACGACGAATACTTCGACCCTTATCCCGATCAGGTAAAACCAGTTTGCTGCTATTCTGTGCACCCGATCAATGAACTGCGACAGTATTTTCAATGGGCCAGTCAGCATGGCGTCAAGCCGGAACTGGAGTGCTTTGATACAGGGGCTTTCGATGCCATCCGGATTATTCGTGACGGTATCTTCTGGACGGACGATGGCCACCGTGAAGAGGAAACAGGACTGTTGGAAGATCCGTTGTGGTGTACCTTTTTCTTTGGGTGGCCGGGTCAGAGCTGCCAGCCGATGACAGACCTCGCCCTGTTTAATCAGATCTACCACCAGCCCGAGCGGATCAACTGGTCGATGTCGTGTATGTCGCGATGTCCCCGGGAATACTGGGCTCAGATCAATCGTGGCGTGCTGCAGAACGGGCACATCCGCGTTGGGTATGAAGACTGTGGACGACATCCCGATGGATCGTATGCGTCAACAAATGCTGATCTGGTGGACCGAGCGGTGCAAATGGCCAGGCTCGTGGGCCGCCCGATTGCGACGCCGGCCGAAGCGCGTGAAATGATTGGCCTGCGGTCCGCGTGACGGAGGGGGGCAGCCGTGCTGCGTCGAGACACATGCCAGGAGTGTGTTTCCTGAACTGGGAGACGTACGGCCGGTGATCAACGGGCAGGATGACCTTCGCTAGAGATCTCTCTTGTAAAACGCAGAGCATCGTTTCCAACCCTGGTTCCTTTTGAAGTGACCGGTTCACGATCAGGAGTTCGGCCGATCGACGTCGACGCTCCCTTGTCTGTACGACGAAACCCCCTGGAATCACTATGAAAGGCCTTAGCTGCAATTCCAATATTCTGAGCGAATTTCCTGTTGAACAGGCGATCGACCTGTTGGCCGGGCAGGGTTATGACGCAATCGACATCTGTATGGAGATTGCGCCGCCCTTTGTTCCTGTTCCCGTCCCCCATATGAGTCCCGACGATGATACAACCAAAAGGGACCGAGTCAGCAAACGATTGCAACAGGCCGGGATTGCGATTGCCGCCTTGAATGCCCATACGAATCTGTGTGCTCGAGATCCCCAGGAGCGGCAGATCAACACAAAATTCGTTACGGGCTGTCTCCAGCTGGCAGCTGACCTGGGTGCACCGACCGTGGTCACGGGGGCCGGAGGGAAAAACGCCTATGGCTATGAACAGTGGTATTTTGATTGGGCCGTCGAATCCCTTGAGCAGCTATTGCCGGTCGCCGATCGGCTGGGAATCAATCTTGCTATCGAGTCGGGGAGTCCACCTGGTTGTTTAACCTACAATATTGAGACAACCAGGCGACTGTTGTCCGTAACAGGAATGGAATCTTT
>JAKVAY010000170.1 GCA_022447185.1 Fuerstiella sp.
TTCCGTACGTTTTCGGCGGAATTGCAAAACTGAACGACGATTGGCTCCATGGCCTGCCTGTCGGCATGTGGGTGGCCCAAAAGAGCGATCTGCGACTCATCGGCCCGTGGCTCACCGAACGTTCAGCAGCATGGTTCATCAGCTACGCTGGTCTTGTACTGGACCTGACTATTGTTCCATTACTGCTGTGGAAACCGACTCGGATTGCCGCATTCGCAGCTGCAACAGCGTTCCACCTTTCCAACTCGATCCTGTTCACAATCGATGTTTTTCCCTGGATGATGATCCTGGCGACTCCCATCTTCTTTTCTCCCGGATGGCCGCGCAGATTCCTGCAACTTGATGACCCGTCAGCTGCTGAGTTTTCCGTGAACCATCAGCCTCAACACCCGCGGATCATGTGGTTGACCAGTGGTTTTCTCGCTGTTTATGTTGGCTGGCAGCTCATTTTTCCTTTCCGGCATCTGCTTTATCCGGGAGATCCATCCTGGACGGAAGAAGGCCAACAGTTCGCGTGGCGAATGATGCTGCGCCGCAAAGAGGTCTTCTTCCGAGTCTACGCTACCGACGGTCCGAGCCAAACGACCGTGGAAGTGCCGATTAACCTGCTGATGACGCAGCGGCAAATCCATGACCTTGCTGTCTCCCCTGCACAAATTGTCGCGTGCGCCCCATTCTTTGCCGCGAAGGCTGTGGAGTATGCCGCAAAGGCTGAGAATTATGTCATGAGTGACGTCAAAATTCGTGCTGTCGTCCTGACATCACTGAACGGCCGTAAACCACAACTGCAGATGGACCCGGAACTCAATCTACTGTCGATCCACCCGACGATCGGAACCCAGGAAGGGATCACACCATTGGTTGAGTCACGACGTGAAACGGTCTGGGATGTGCCGACCGATGATTGGCCTCAAGTGCTGGGGATTGATCTCCCAGTGGTGAAACCCACGCTGCGACAAGCACCTTGATTCTCTCCACCTGACGCGTGGGTCTGTTGACTGTAAGCCCCGTTGACCAGGTCATGCGACAGAAAACTTCATCAAGGGATCTGGCATTATCACTCGAAACAAAAACCTTCGCATGTTCGTGTGTATCAAGCCGGCCGACATGTGACCCAGTATCGACGGCCTGCGTGGCATGATACGGGACGTAATCAATAAAGATCTCTTCAGCGCCACGGAGTGTTTCGCCTGATTCATCTTCGTGAATTCCATGTCGACAACCGCCGCGGCCACGTTGGGGCAGACCCGAAACCAACCGGCGATCGCCAACGGGAGTAGTCCCGTCTGGACATCCGCGTCAGGCGAAGTCCGGGGGCGCCTTTCTTTGGGGATTTCCTCGCACACTTTGCGCACTCGCTGACCCGGACACAGGGCACCGGAATGCTGCGGATATCCAAGATACCTGTTTCGACCTCATCAGTGGTGCCGCATGTTACGAAACGATACATCCCGCCACCTCAACATTTAGAATCAGACACTTCGACCCGACCACCCCTGTTCGGCAGCTAAATGCCGGTGGGAGACTGTTGACTCCCGAACACGAAAAACTGATCAGAAAGTCTAAAGCCCAAGACGCATTGGAGCCGAACCCCGGCACTGGCACAGATAGCGACAGGGTTCGAATAATCCGTTCCGCACGTCAACACCGGCTAATTTCAAAAATTTTCCAACGGTGCCCGCTAACTTCGCTGCTTCTAGTTGAAAACGAACACATTTGGCTGATATCTTTGGACTAATGTCCAGCTGCAAATACTGACAGTCCCGTCTCCGTTTGCTGCAGTTGACCGGCGATGTTGCTTCGTGGGTGGTTTTTCTTGTCCTACCACGATGTAAAGCTCTTGCAGTTCAACCCTCTGAGGGTGTGTTCATTCCATCTTGTTTTTCGGGAGTTTGGTTATGAAACGTTCTAAATCACAGGCTCGCGGCTTTACGCTGATCGAGCTGCTCGTTGTGATCGCGATCATCGCGGTCCTGATCTCACTGCTGTTGCCTGCAGTTCAACAGGCGCGGGAAGCCGCTCGCAGAACGCAGTGTCGTAACAACCTCAAGCAGATTGGCTTGGCTTTTCATAACTACCACGACACGCATCAGTATTTCCCTGCAGGTTGGTCACTCGATAGCACCAACCTGAACCTTCAGATGTGGACCGTTTCCATTCTGCCATTCCTTGACCAGGGAAATCTCTACAGCGCTTGGGTTCAGGAAGTTCCGAACATCGCTGAAGGCGCAGTTCTCGGATTCAGTCCTGCCGATGTCGCAACGAACACATCGCTCGCAGAAACCGTCCTGGCTGGCTTCCTCTGCCCGTCGAATCCCATCCCATCAACTCAGATTGACGATTACGGTCTTGATAATGGCGCAGGTGCTCCCGTGCCGTTCCCGGTTTCCTGGACTTCTGCCAGGTGCGACTACAGCGCGACAAGTGGTATTCGCGGTGACTTCCTCGATTTCTACGGTGTAGCTGGTGGTACTCGCCACGGTGTTCTGTCCGGCGACGATTGGCACCAAATCCGGGATATCTCGGACGGAACTTCGAACACAATGTTGGTTGCTGAGCGAACTGGTGGCAGCACCATTTATCTTGGCGTCACGCCATCTGATACTTACAACAACTATGCACTTTACCCGCCTGATCCTGCAGTTCTCAAGAAGAGCCAGGGTGGTGGCTGGGCCGACTTCCTCATCGGTGAAAACTGGGTGAAGGGTGAAGTTTGCGGTACCATCGGCGATCCGACCCTTGGACCTGATGGTGGCCCATGTGCGATTAACAACACCAACGCCCGTGGAAACCTGCACAGTTTCCACTCGGGAGCAATCCAGGCGTTGAATGCAGATGGTTCAGTAGCCACCGTGAGCGAAAACGTCGCCGCTTATCCTCTCGGTGCTGCGATCACAATCCAGAAGGGTGAGATCCCAGGAGA
>JAKVAY010000171.1 GCA_022447185.1 Fuerstiella sp.
AACAACCAGATTGAGATCTGCCACAAATTGATTCCAGATTTTTGTCTTTGTCTGTTCAGCTAATAGCCACTAAATGCTGGTCCTGTCCATACTGCGGCCTAGGAGCCGGATTCCGCCTGCATTTTCTTGTGCTGTTCTTCTGCTTCCTCGATGGCTCCAACATACATGAAGGCCGCTTCCGACAGGTGATCCCACTTACCGTCGCAGATTTCTTCGAAGCTGCGAATCGTTTCTTCCATCGGAGTAATTTTTCCAGCTTTTCCCGTGAACACTTCTGCCACAAGAAACGGCTGTGAGAGAAAGCGTTCGATTCGGCGAGCACGATGGACGATCATCTTGTCGTCTTCACTGAGTTCATCGACACCCAGAATGGCGATGATATCCTGAAGTTCGCGATAGCGTTGCAGTGTCTGCTGAACACGACGAGCAATATTGTAGTGCCGTTCACCAACATATTGTGGGTCCAGAATCCGACTGGAAGATGCCAGTGGGTCAATCGCCGGATAGATCCCTTTCTCTGAGATCTTTCGTTCCAGGTAGATGAACGCGTCCAGGTGAGAAAACGCAGTCGCCGGAGCCGGGTCTGTGGGGTCGTCCGCAGGAACGTAGACGGCCTGTACAGATGTGATCGCCCCATTGTTGGTTGAAGTAATACGCTCCTGCAGTTCGCCAAGTTCGGTGCCGAGCGTTGGCTGATAACCGACTGCGGAGGGCATGCGACCAAGAAGTGCAGACACTTCGGAACCGGCCTGAGAGAAGCGAAAGATATTGTCAACGAAGAGCAGTGTGTCCGATCCCGTTGCATCACGGAACCACTCGGCCATTGTCAGAGCAGACAGAGCGACTCGCAGACGGGCACCAGGCGGTTCGTTCATCTGGCCGAATACCATGCAGGTTTGTTCGATGACCGACCGTCCCGTATCGCCGATTTTGGTTTCCTGCATTTCCAGCCAAAGGTCATTCCCTTCACGGGTACGTTCGCCAACTCCGGCAAAGACTGAGTAACCACCGTGAGCACTTGCTATCCGGGCAATCAGTTCCGTCAGAATTACGGTCTTGCCGAGACCTGCACCACCGAACAGGCCCGCTTTGCCCCCACGAACGAACGGGGTCAGCAGATCGACGACCTTGATTCCGGTTTCGAACAATTCGGTTTTGGCCGAAAGGTCCTCGAGTTTGGGGGGATGCCGGTGAATCGCCCAGCGATCGTCGTGCTCGACCTCGCCGCGACCATCGATCGCATCTCCCGTGACATTGAATACCCGTCCCAGCGTTCCTTTACCAACTGGGACAGACAACGGAGCACCAGTGTCGGTCACCGTCATTCCGCGGACCATGCCATCCGTGCTGCCCAGAGCCACACAGCGAACTTTGCCGCCTCCAAGATGCTGTTGCACCTCACCCGTGACGTTGATCTCGATACCCTTGACGGTCTCATCGATCTTTAACGCATTGTAGATTTCCGGAAGTTTGTCTTCCGGGAATTCGGCATCAAACGTTGAACCGATGATCTGACTCACCGCACCTGTATTTGCATCGCTCATGTTGTTACTCCAGTGCTGCTGCACCACCAATGATTTCGGCCAGTTCGGAGGTAATTGCCGCCTGACGCGCCCGGTTGTACTGTTGTTTCAGTGTACCCGCCATTTCGTCCGCATTTTCAGTTGCTCCCTTCATGGCAACCATCCGGGCAATTTGCTCACTGACGGCAGCATCGAGGAAACACTTGAACAGTCGTGCGCGGAACGCAGCAGGAACGAGTTCTTCCAGAATTTCCTGGGGAGACGGCTGGAATTCGTAATCAACGGCGGCACTGCTTGATTTATCTTTGGAATCGGTCTCGCTGCCGAGGCCCGCGAGAGGCAGAATTGTTTCGACAACTGCATTTTGACGTGAAATTGATTCGAACGCGGTGTAGGACACGTCGAGTCGGTCGATTCGCCCGGCGACAAAATCTTCGACGAACCGTTTTCCCAGTTCATCGACTTCTGTAAAGGTTGGTTTGTCTTCGAAGTGTGTATAGGTGCGGTCGATTGCGATCTGCTGAAAATTCAGAAACTTGATGCCACGTTTTCCTGACACTTCCAGTGTGTATTCAACGCCGGTTTCTTTGAGTTCCTGAAAATGACGAAGAGTGTTGCGGAGCACGGATCCGTTATAGCCGCCACAGAGTCCGCGATTGGAGGTCAATACGAGGAGTACCGATCGCTTTGTTTCAGGTCGTTGCTCCAGCAATGGATGTGAAAACTTCAGATCAGCCTGCCCCAGGTCGCCGACGATTTCTGATATCTTTTTCGTATAGGCAGCAGCTTCGGTCGCACGATCCATCGCCTTCTTAAAACGACCCGTCGCGATCAGCTCCATCGTGCGGGTGATCTTACGAATGTTGCGGACTGACTTCAGTCGTTTTACAAGTGACCGTGCGTTAGCCATGTTTGTATCTGATGCTGCGTTCCAGCCCCGGAGGGACGGCAGGGTGTCGCCTTGGGCGAAAGCCTGAGTTCGCTGTTATTTCATACGATGAGGCCTGACGGGAGGACCGAGGTCACCGCCGAGATTTTTATGTCGCCTCTTCGAGGATTATCTTTCCGTTATTCCGTGTCTCCGGGCTTGCGCCCGGTATGTAGACTGTTGTCGCTTCGTTGTTTGTTGTGGGATTTACACTTTTCCTGTTCTGATTCTGATCTGCAGAATGCCCAACTCCGGCGAGTCAGGCTGCAGTCACGCACTCGCCTGGCGTGCATTGAATGCCTCCAACGCACTCTTGAGTGCCTCTTCAACTTCCGGGGTCAATTCTGCCGCTTCCACCAGCTTGTCACGCATGTCCGCATGTTCCGTCTGGATGAAGCTGAGCAGGTTCTTTTCCGTTGCCTGCACATC
>JAKVAY010000172.1 GCA_022447185.1 Fuerstiella sp.
GATGTTTTTTCGAAGTCGAGCGAGACGGCGACATTTCAACTTTGTTTGGTGACTTCGATGCGAGAATTGAACCATGGCTGAAGGAGCGATACGACCATGGCATGCTGATCAATCTGGATGATCCACTCTATGAGTCACTGCAGATGCACATGGCACGCACTGGTGAGCGACTTCGGCTATGCATTTTCGATGGTCCGACCAGTGTGGAAAACCTCTGTCACAGGCTGTTCACAGAGATTACTCAAATGGGGTTTCGTCTGGCGAGGCTGGAGGTTCAGGAGACTGATACGTCGGTTGTGAGTTACACGCGTGATGACTGGGTGGCCGACAATCGGTATTTCTCCCAGCGACAGGAAGCAGGACTCGCCGCGCCCGCTTGAACCGGATCAGAATGCCTATCTGCATCTCAACAGCTGGTGTGCTGTCAGATGACATCGGCTTTAAGAAGACAGACGACCAGCGACGGGTTCACTGTCCGTCCGTCTCCAGCCTGCCCATTCAGGACCGAAGGGCAGTAAAACTGTGTGTTGCGTTCGACTGACGGGTCAAAGTCCGGTTTTCATGCAATGTCGCGGTCAATGCACTCCCGAAAGCTGTCTCCTCCGAGCTTCTCGGTGGTAATGAATTCAAGGTGCTGCCGCGTGGGATTTTGCGAAGCCAGCCAAAGTCTTTCCAGCTTCAGAGGATGTCGGACCAGTGCGACGGAACCGCAGAAGTCCGTCATGCTGAAGCCTCGATCGTGTATTCAAGTTGGACCATCAACAGGACGAGGACCCCACGAATGGACCATGCGATAGTGCGGATCCAGTTGGTTGCCACGAGTTTTCGATAGGCCGTTTCAGAAAAGCCTTCCGATAATGTGTTGTGAGCCGGCACAGACAGGAAGGCGGTGGTCAGCCAGATCAGTCCAAGCAGCGCGAGCCCAATTGAACAGCAGGCGCTCAAATGTGGTGGAGCGGTCTTCCACAGCCAAGTGCTGGTCAACAGTTCCACCAGCATGACCGGAGCTACGACCCACGTTGTCAGCCGCTGATGCTGTTCTTCATACGCTCGAAAACCATCGGCTCCGACACTGGCAAACAGAGGGTAGTGAACGATCTGCACGAACCAGATCAGGCCAACCATGAAAACAGTTGCGAAGACGTGGATTAAAAGCAGTGATTTCATCAGTGTATTTCCGCATGGGAATCGATGCATTAACGCGAAATATGTTGACGGGGGCTCAATCGGATCGCCGAGTTTGTAGCGCCGGCCGCTGGTTTTCCTGTGTCTTCAGCAGGACACTGTAATCATGAGCGAGCAATTCTAACCGGACCGGCTGTTTTAGGGCGCGGCCGGCTGCTGTCGATTGCATTGGTTTCGTTCCGCAGCGAAAGCCCGGCATACGGAGACTAGTTCGGGGCAGGGTACTTTGATGTTCCCACGACATCATCCATTGAAAGCTCGTCCCAGGTGTGGTCGTTGACGTCGCGGACCTTCTTTCCCAGGAATTCTGAGTGGCAATAGAGACCACTGACCGGCTGATTTCTCAGGTACTCATCGGCAAGGGATGAGAATCTGCCGACGAGAGGATTGGACATCCCGGCTTCGACACACTCGATTCCCAATTGCTCGTTAAACAGAACTCGCAGCGCCAGATCAGTGAAGTGAAAGAAGTGCCACGGGCGCTCGTGAGAGCTGAAAGAAAAATGCGTCTCAACAAAGACTAAGCCACCGACCTTCAGGAGTTTTGACATCTCAGCGGCAACGACCCAGGGCATGGCGAAATGCTCAAAACAGGCGCTCGAGAAAATGATGTCGAACTGTTCACCTTCGTCGAAGTAAGTCGACAGTTTGTGCGCGTCTCCCACCACATCCACATTTGGCCCGTCGTAATAATCGAACCCAACGTAGTCCGCCGCCGAAAACTCTTCGCGCGCGCGACTGCGGCCGGTCACTTCCCGACTGCCAACTTCCAGGACTCGCATGCCGGGTTTGTTGCCCATTGCATACAGATGCTTCTGCCACTGCGAATGCCCTACTTGTGACGGTGTCGGAACATTGTCTGACAAATACTGCTGATCAGACCTCGACTCCAGGAAGAACACCAGTTTTCGCAGAGGCCAGACGAGGACGTTAACGACAGTATGAAGGCGCGATTTGATTCGTTTGATGACCATTCAACAGGTTTCCGGCACACGTTGCCCACGATACGTCTCCGCCTGAAATTTCGCAGGGGAGTGTCGATTCGGAACGGACGACTGACACACTCAGGTGGGACTGCTGTTAAGTCCAGTCTAAAGACATGAGTCACCGAAAAATTTCAGGACCACATTTGTTTGCGGATCTCCATCATTCCCACGGTCTGATCGTTCTGGGAGGGAATCCTGGACGATAATCCGGATGGTCGATACTTAGATTGGGATTCATGTTGGGATCGGCGGCAATACGGAAAGCCCAGCGGCGGTTCAGCGTGTCTTTTTCTCGACGCGCCCGTTCACGATCTTTTTTGCTGACACCATACCCACGGCTGGCTGACTCGTGGTGATAGAGTATCGAGTATGGCGTCCAGATGATGCGGTAGGCGGCTGTGATGATCCTGAGGC
>JAKVAY010000173.1 GCA_022447185.1 Fuerstiella sp.
CGTCCGCAGTGCCACGCTGAGCAGCAACGTCAAGGGAACAACGGCCATCATCAGCATTGTTCCTGAAGGTACGATGGTCGGACCGCCAACCGTTGCTGATTTCGATGGCGTAGTCGAACTCACAGATGTTTCGAGTTCAACCGCACAGTTGCGTCTGGTTCAGCCGAGAGTCGACTCGAAAGACTATGAAGTCACTCTTGGTAACTGGTCGCGTGTACTTGTGCAGCACGGCCAAAAAGTGCGGAAAGGAGACTTTCTGGTGGGCGACGTCGTCTGTGAACTGGATTCGTCGTCGTTGGTTGATCTGGAGGTTGCTCAACAGATCCGGGTGACCAACGCGCGGGCAGCCCTTGAGACGGCGGAAGCGCACCTGCAGATTCAGGAGACCACCAACGAGAAGCTGCTGGCCGCTGCCGAGCTGGCAGAAAAACTGGCTCAGCTGGATTTCGACAGTTACACGGCAGATGGCGGTGAGTTTGAACAGGCCGAGGAGACGATCCTTGGCGATATCAAACAGAACGAAGAAGAACTGGCGATCGCACAGGAACAGTACGAGCGGAAGCGTGAACTGGCCCGCAAGGGTTACACATCTTTGTATGATCTGGAAGCCGCCCGTGTACAGGTTACGCAAAAGCGAATTCTTCTGAACGTCAAACAGGGGGAGCTTGAAGTTCTGCGAAACTTCACCCAGGAACGAACGGAAGAAGAACTGCAGCAACTGGCCGAAGATACCAAACGAGATACCAGAAACGCACAGCTGGAAAACGAGGCCGCGATGGCTCAGCGCAGGGCTGATCTCGAAGCAGCAGTACTTACGCTGAAGGTCGAAGAGGAAACGCTGGATCGACTACAGCGACAGATTGCGGAGTGTCGTCTGGTTGCTCCGCAGGCGGGCGAAGTTGTTTATTCCAAACCAGATAATCGATCCGGCGATCCGATTGTGATTGAAGCCGGAACACAGGTCCGTGAACGGCAGGAGATTGTCAAACTGCCCGACCTCAGTGAAATGAAGGTCAAGACCCGAATTCACGAGAGTCGGATTCGACAGGTGAAAGTCGGACAACAGGTAGAAATCCATGTAAGTTCCCTTCCGGACCTGCAGTTCCACGGAAAGGTTGAAACACTTGCAACGCTTCCGGTTCCCGGTTCGTGGCCGAATCGTGATCAGATGGAATACGAATCGTCCATTACAATTACCGACGGCGAATCGATGACCGGTCAATTGAAGCCCGGGATGGGAGCGGAGATTCGCATCATTATCCAAGAGCGCGACGAGTCGGTAGTTCAGCTTCCGGTGCAGGCCGTGCTTCCGATTGCCGGTCAGTACTTCACCTATGTGCTGGGTGATGCCGGTCCTCAGCGTCGGTCGCTTTCTGTGGGACTGTCCAATGACACATTCACGGAAATCGATGATGGCGTGGCAATTGGTGAAAATGTTATCCTGAATCCGCGAACCCACTTCAGCAACGAGATCAACCAGCTCGAACAGGATTTGTCGAAAAACGGTGATGAAGGCAATCGTCGCCCCAACGGACGCGGTGGGATGCCGTCCGGATTTCCAGCCGGTGGCTGACATGAGTGATCTTGCCGCCGAAGTTGTCGACCTGCAAAAACACTACGACCTGGGTACGATCGTGGTTAAGGCACTGCGCGGGGTCACCATCCGTTTTCCACACGGGGATTTCGTGGCGATCATGGGTTCTTCCGGCAGCGGCAAGAGCACGCTGCTGAATCTGCTGGGAGCGCTCGACCGCCCGACCCTGGGTGACTACATCATCGGTGGGCAAAACGTGGCTCAGATGGATGACGACGAGTTGTCAGCAATTCGGAACGAGCTGATCGGTTTCATCTTCCAGTCGTATAATTTGATTCCGCAGTACACCGTACTGGAAAACGTCGAAGTGCCTCTGCACTACCGGACTGGCTATCCACCGATCAACAGCGAGGACCGCGATCGTATCAACTATCTAGCGGAACTCGTCGGTCTGGGAGACCGCATGGACCACCGGCCATTTCAGTTGTCCGGCGGGCAGCAGCAGCGAGTGGCCATTGCTCGTGCTCTGGTGAATGACCCGCAGATCATTCTGGCAGATGAACCGACCGGAAATCTGGATTCCGCGACGGAAGAAGAGATCATGCAGGTCCTGCTGAAACTCAACGAAGAAGGCCGAACCATTGTGATGGTGACCCATGAGTCCAACGTGGCAAAGCTGGCCAAACGACAAATCTACATGAAAGACGGCATTGTCGCTGGTGAAGGCGTTTTCCCCGGTGCAGGTGGGTAGACCGCATCTTCGTCTGTCCTTTAAATGGATAATGACGGCAGAAGCGTAGAAGTATCTGGCTTGCACGCGTTGTTCTTCCCCATTTACGCCGACTCCAACATCCTCATCCTGCCCTGTTATGCCCAACTTCTTTCGAACTGTTCAGCTGGCTCTGAAAAGTCTGATGCTGCATAAGCTCAGGTCGGGGCTCACGATGCTGGGAATCGTCTTTGGCGTGTTCTCGGTGATTGCTATGCTGGCGATCGGGCGGGGAGCCAGTGAGCAGGCTCAGGAGCAGGTGCTGCGACTCGGTGCCACGAACATCATTGTCCGCAGTATCAAGCCACCAGCGGACGCAGCCAGTGGTTCCAGAAACAGTCGAGTACTTCGATATGGCCTGCTGCGCAAGGATATGCGCCTGCTGGAACAAACGCTGCCCACCGCAGACGCCGTCACACCTGTCCGCGAAATCAAAAAGAAGGTGCGTAATGGCTATCGGGAACTGAGTGCGAGACTGGTTGGCTGCACGCCGGAATATCA
>JAKVAY010000174.1 GCA_022447185.1 Fuerstiella sp.
TCCTTTGAAATCTGCTTCTTCAAAGGCTACGACTACCCGGAGCTCAATCGATCGTACAACGGTCGGTGCACGCCGCTGATGCTTGAGGAACTCCGACAGAAGTTTCCAGCGGCAGAAAACCTGCTGTACGACGGAATCACGCTGTTGTTGCGTAAACCTCCGTCCGCCCCCTGACTTGCTGCGGTTCAGCAATTGCGGATTGCTCCACTCTGGTCATGCCTGGCCTGTATACCCAGTGTAACCTGGGAAAACGAGACGGACGCTTGCCAAGCCTGTTGAACATCGATCCATCTTAGCAAGATTACACTTGTCAATACTTCTGACAATTCGCGTTCCAGACGTGCGGGGTTATGTTCTTTTCCTTTAACGAATCGCGTTCTGCAGTTGACGCGAAAAGTCCACTGAATGTGGTGTTCTTCGAAACTCAGGAAGCGTCGCCCCATTTGGAAACGACGCTGGAGCTGGCACAGAAGCACCTGGATTGTGGAGATAATGTCACGATTTGCTTTTGGACAGCGGCCCTGCCCTATCGAGAACCATGGGGAGACAACCAGTCTCCGGAATCAATCGGGGCCGCGTTTCGCAAAGGATGTGAAAAGCTGGATGGTCCTGTTCGCATTTTGACCACGCTCGGACTTGCAACATCTCAGGAAGAGTTTCTGGGGCAGGCTGCCCATGACCTGCCGGTGCATACGATTGAACAGTTGAAGAATACACGTTGGCGTGACTTTGATCTTGGGATGGGGATCGTGTCATCTCTCGCGTCGAGGTTTAAGGTCCCGTCGTTCGACATCATAGAACACGAACAACTGTGTCGAGACGCTGTGTTAACGTGCATGTTGTCTTACGAGGCAACGCTGGAGATCACGCGCTCAGCAAAATGTGATCTTGCATACGTGTTCAATGGCCGCTTCTGCGGACCTCGGGGCATTCTCCGAGCGCTGCAGGCAGAAGCGGTCGAACACCGTATTCACGAACGCGGCTGCGACATGTTTCATTACAGCCTGATGACGGATGTTCCGCACAGCAGAACTTACATCCAAAAGCACATCAGATCTCTTTGGAAAGCCTATCGCGATTCAGCTGAGTCGCGGAGGTCTCGAGCTCGCCAGTTCTTCAACAAGAGAAGAGAGGGCGCTTCGACGGGCTGGCTGTCGTATACCAGCCATCAGGATCATTCGGTGCCGGAGGAATTACTCCGATCACATCGGTTGGTCAGTTATTTCGCCAGTTCAGATGACGAGTTTTTGGCAATCGGTGACGCGTTTGAACAGTGGGGATTCAAAACTCAGGCTGAAGCAGTGTTGGCGCTCATCGTAGCAACTGAGGCACAAACGCATTGCCACCTCGTGATTCGCGTCCATCCAGGCCTTCGAGACAAGTCTGCGGATGCGCGTAAGTTCTGGGAAAATCTGAAAACCCATGAACGTTGTACCGTCCTCACGGCGGATTCACCTGTGAGGACCTATGACCTGATCGATGCAAGTGATCTTGTCGTTACATACGGTTCCACAGTGGGTGTTGAGGCCAACTACCAGCGGAAGCCATCGTTGCTGCTTGGCTCTGCGTTTTACGATGAGCTGGCGGTTGCACACAAGGTATTTTCAACCGCCGAACTGGCGGAGTTTCTTCGTAACCCGGAGAAGTGGAATGTTCATGATGAAACCGGTGCATTGATGTACGGGTTCTATTCAGCAGCGCACGGGATCCCGTTCGAGTACTACACACCAAGCACCCTTTTCAGCGGAAGGTTTAAAGACGAGGAGCTTTTTGCCGCACCCGGACGTTTGTCGAGATTTTCGTTTGGTGGTCTTACAGAGAAGTTCCGGGAGAAATGCAGACGAATCTTCGGTGAACTTCGTTCTGTCGCTGACCCACGGCGATGACGGATTGAACGATTGGCAGCATTGCTCGACAGGAATTCGCTTTGCTGAGTGTTCAGTTGTGCAGGAAAACTGCGCGATGTGTTTCACGGAAGGCTGTGATCTCATCTGCTGTCGTGTCGACAGGCGTTAGTCCCACAGTTACCTCTAACGCAGAAACCGAGCCATCAAGACGATGAATGTAAGAAGACTTGCACACGCATTCCTGGCCCGATTGGGGTACGAACTGCAGCGTTGCCCGCCCACTGAGGAAAGGGCAGACTTTGTGGCGACTGCCACCGGGTGTCGGACGAACCTTGCCGAGGCATACCGTCACATTCTGGACAGAGGGTTTCAACCGACAACGGTGATTGATGTGGGAGTTGCAGGTGGCACCCCTGAACTCTATTCGACGTTCCCCGACAGTTATTTTCTCCTTGTTGAAGCACTGTCGCAATTTGAGCCGCAGATTCAGTCGATACTTGAAAAGTACCAAGGTGCCTACGTCCTCGCGGCAGCCGGTGCGGAGGCCGGACATCTCGAGATCAACGTCCATGATCATCAACCGGATGCATCATCACTTTATCAGGAGACCATGGGTTCGATGGCGGATGGTCACAAAGTGCGTGTGCCAGTCGTTCGGCTTGATGACATCGTAGAAGAACAATCTCTGCGCGGACCGTTTCTGCTCAAGATTGATGTGCAGGGGGCAGAGATTGATGTTCTAGCCGGTTCGCCAACAGTCATTGAGCAATGTGAAGTGATCGTCCTGGAGGTCTCACTTTTCCAGTTCCTGAAAGGTGCCCCGGAATTCGCGGATATCATTGCCCACATGCGTTCGAAGGGATTTGTTGTGTATGACATCATACCGGGGTGGAATCGCCCACTTGATGATGCCCTTGGCCAGTGCGACATTGTATTCGTCAGGGAACA
>JAKVAY010000175.1 GCA_022447185.1 Fuerstiella sp.
TCAAATCGGGTCACATTCACGGCGCCACCGACGAACTGGGGCATCGTTCCGTTGTCGATAAAGTCAGTGTCCTGGACCTGTTGTCGACAATCCTGCATCAGGTTGGGCTGGACCAGAATCAGCTGTCATACCGCCACAACAACATCGAAGAAACACTGACTGACGCAAAAGTCACTCAGGCGAGAGTCGTCGGCGAATTGCTTAGTCAGGCACCGACAGTCGTTTAAAACACATGTAAGCCGACGGGGCCGATTGAATCTTCTGCTCAGACTGGCGTCCGGCCCCGGTACAGGACCGGGCTGTCAGTCGTCTGCAGTCGGCAGCACGATACAGATGATCTCTGTATCACTGCGGGCGTAAACGCAATTGCCGGCATAAGCCGGATGAGCCCAGGTTCTGCCAATGATGTTCGTGCGAGTCTCTTCCTGATACCCCTGAGGGTTCAGACGAACCAGGATCAGATCCCCATCGGAATTCAATGCGATCGCCCGATTCCCGTCTCCCAGCCAGACCAGTGTCGCCTGAGGATTCCGTCCCTTGGGAGTCAGACGATTGTCGTCATCCCAGACCTTCGTCCCGGTGGCAAGTTCAAAACAGGTTAGTCCGTGTCGTTTGTCGAGCATGTACCCGTACCCGTCGCGGTACAGTGGCTGCATCATCAAACCACGCAGATTACGTCGATCGTGCCACACCACTTCTGCCGACAGGGAGTCAGTGCCGGGGCGAATCGCCTTGCTGCCGTCGTAGTAACTGCAGACCACCACTAAGCCTTCCTGAAAAATCGGACAGGAGACTGACGAACCATTCACCACCTGGAACGGGACCGTCCACAACAGTTCGCCAGTAGAGGGGACCAGCCCCTGGACGTTTGTGGGAGTCCATGCGACCAGCTGTTGTTTCCCCTGCTGTTCAATCAGAATTGGTGTCGAGTATCCCGCAGAATCTGACAGACTCCTCCAGCGTTCCTCGCCGGTCTCCCGGTCAAAGGCCATCAGACAGCCGTTAGGATCGGCGCCGGGATGCACGATCAGCAGGTCCTCATAGATCAGCGGTGACGCACTGAGTCCCCACAGCGGCACACGAGCTCCAGCCTCTTCAACAAGATCGCGTGACCACACCAGTGTCCCGTCGACAGCCTCAAAACAACACAAATGTCCGACTGCCCCCAGAGTATACACTCGGTCCTGAAAAACGGTCGGAGTGGTACGCGGACCATTATCGTAACTCACTCCACTGTAGTCGACCGGATATACGTGGGACCACAACGGTTCACCTGTCACCGCATCGAAGCACAACACCCGTTCAGTGTCTTCGGGTTCGAGCTGTCGATCCATGACATAAGTACGACCGTCTGCAACAGCAATCCCTCCATAGCCACCACCAAGTTCCCGCTGCCAAACGCGTTTCAGTCCGTCCTCCGGCCATACGGCAGGCAGCCGGGGAGCCTGCCACGTTCCGTCGCCAAGGCGGCCCCGCCAGCGCGGCCAGTCCACACCGTTTTCAGGCAGCGGCACATCGGCTGGATCTGCTGTCATGGCTCGAGCCGA
This sequence comes from Fuerstiella sp., assembly GCA_022447185.1. Taxonomy (GTDB): domain Bacteria; phylum Planctomycetota; class Planctomycetia; order Planctomycetales; family Planctomycetaceae; genus S139-18. Next base: position 1,548 of record JAKVAY010000175.1, read on the forward strand.
AACATCTGCATCCGACAACCCGGAGGCTGCGATGACCGGATTCAGTGTGGCCCCCTCCGAAGTCAGTTCGCAAACCACCCGCATCCCCAGCGCGTAGAAGCGACCATCCGGAATATCCGCATACCGAAATGCACTGCGGCAGTCACGACCGTCACTGTACCAGTCGCCGCCGCGAATCACACGAGATGTTCCCTGTTCCGAACCGAGCGGATCTGTCTCAGGTGACACCCGGTAATAATCACGGTCAAAACGGTCCATACACCACTCATGCAGATTGCCGTGCATGTCATACAGTCCGAACCCGTTGGGTTCATACGAACCAATGACCGTGGTGCGTTTCAGAAAGGGACCAGGCTCCGCATCTCCAAACGGATGTTCCCCATTGAAATTGGCCTGTGTGGAAGACAGTGTCTCACCCAGATGAAAAACGGTGGTCGTCCCAGCACGGCAGGCATATTCCCATTCCGCTTCCGTGGGCAGCCGATACACACGGCCGGCCGTTTTTTCCGCAGGCAGGTCTGACAGTCGCCGGCAGAACTCAATGGCCTGATACCACGTGAGACCATCAACCGGAACCTGTGAAGCCTCGTCCGATGCATCATTCGGCTGCTCACTTCTGGTGAACGAACTGGGATTGATCTCCATCAACCCCTCGAATTCCGGCTGGGTGACTTCATAGACACCCATATAAAACGGCTTACTGATTCGCACCTGATGTTGTGGCTGTTCGTCTTCGCGAGCACCGGGGTCGGCTTCGGCCGATCCCATAAGATACTCACCTGCGGGAATACGGGTGAGCTTCATACCGATCGAATTTGTGATCGTTGTGACCACTTCTTCGTTGAATTCTTCCTTCCGAGGCGTCGCCGGCTCTGAAGTCTCCGAGGTATTTTCCGATGGGGCACTGATGTCGTCACAGCCGGCCACGGTCAAAACCATTCCGACTGAAATGATCCACGCGATATGGAAAGAGTTGGGCATCCTGCATGTCCGGCTGAAAATCTGTTGAGTGCTCAGGTGAGGTTTCACTGTCAGTCTCAGATACGGCACGTGAAACAAACATTTCTCGCTATGATTCTAACTCGATGCTGAGTCTTCAATCCAATCCCGGGCGATCGTTTTGTTTCGCAATCCCGGATGCTTGCACACCAAATGTACACCGAAATTCGTAAAACCTATGTTTCGACCATGTCCGCAGAACTGCCCGCCGGCACCGACCGGGTCTGATGCCTGCCAA
>JAKVAY010000176.1 GCA_022447185.1 Fuerstiella sp.
GGTTAGGATAGTGTCTTCTCACGGGCCGGACACAGCCACTTTGCCGCGGGCCACGACTCCTCGGGTCGCTCTCCTGCATACGTTTGCCATCTGGCCACTGGAACACCGAAAGACTCTACCTGTGACAATTGGCGCCAGCCCGTCAAAATTGCCTTAACGATCGGATCGGAAAAATCCGAATATTCATCGGAGGGCGTCGTTTATAACCTTTGCGCCTGTGGTGCAGCATCTCATGGGATCCGTCAGCAGTCGGTTATCACATTACATCAGGCTTCAGTTCACGCTTCTCCTGCTGCTGACACTGTGCGGATCCGGTTGTACACGTAAGAAATACCGTCTCGCCGCAGATCGACTTTCATACGAGATTCTTGCGGAAAAAATGGACGATCCGCGCTGGACACCTCCGCGCGTCAATATTACGCCCGACGAACGCAGTCGCTTCTACGATCCATACGATCCAGACTCACCCCCTCTGCCGCCGGACGATCCGGCAGTCCATCCTTATATGCATTCCGTTTACGGAATGCGTGGCTGGAAAGGCTGGCACGAAACGGGCGATCTGGTCCACGTCGAAAACCCAATGTGGCCGACCTACCTCGACGGTGATCCATTCCAGGCTCCTACGTTTTCTCTTCCAAAGATTGAAAAACTGGGCTTTCAGGAGGCGATCGAACTTGGGCTGATTCATAGCCGGGAATACCAGGAGCAACTGGAAGACATGTATCTTCGGGCTCTGTCCCTGACACTGAACCGCTACCGTTTTGACGTGCGGCCACTCAATCTGGACGGTGTGGAGCCCGGTACGGCATTGACCTATGAACATCAACCCGACGATGCCGGTAATCTGCGTCTTGGCCCGACCACGGCCGGTCTCAGCAAACTACTGCCGGCTGGCGGACAAATTGTCGCCGAACTCGCCAACAGTACGTTGTGGCTGTTTTCCGGCGGCCCGAATCAGGCTCGTACAGCGACAACACTGGCTTATTCGATTGTGCAACCGCTGATGATCGGTGCCGGGCGTAACATCGCCCTTGAGCAACTGACCCAGGCGGAGCGGAACGTTGTGTACGGCATCCGCACCTTTGCCCGATTCCGCAAGGACTTTTACGTCACAGTTCTGACCGGAGAACAGGCCATCCCGTTGCCAGGTACTGCTGGCGGAGGAGAACTCGCATTTCTGATCCGTGGAGCCCGAAGCCCGACTGTTGGATTTTACTGGATACTTTACTATCTCCAGAGTCTTCGCAATCAGGGTACCAATGTTCAAAGTCTCGAAAGCCTGATTAGTGACCTGGAGAAACTGGCGGAAGCCGGTCGGGCAACAGCCCTCGACGTAACACAACTCAAGAGTAGCCTGGTGACGGCAAAACGTCGAAAAATTAAGTTTGAGCGTGCCTACCTGACACAACTCGATAATTTCAAGGTTCAGCTGGGCCTTCCACCTGATGTTGAAGTCCAGATAGATGACACGCTGCTGGAACCGTTCCAGTTTCTCAATCAGGATCTATTGAATCTGGAAAAACAGATTACCGATGTTCAATTGACACCCGATCCTGAGCAGTGGCAACAGTCGCTACATCAGTTCACTGAATTCTACGACGAACTTACAGAGCGTCTGGCCGGGGCCAGAACAGAATTTTTCCAGGCGAGAAAAACTAATCAGCCTCCGGAGATCGATCTCTCAAACAGTCAAGTACGCGATCGCGCTGAGGAAAACAAACTTACGTCCAGCCAACTGGAAGAAATTGAGTCGCGACTGCTGACGCTTGCGGCAGCAATTGAACTGGGAGAACAGAAAACTCAGGACGTCTTCGGATTGACCACAGAAGAGCAGTCAGCGTTTCTCGCAGAGATGCGTCGAATTCGACGAGATCTGCTCCGAACAACGCGGGAACTGATTGGAATTCAGATTGGAGTCCGGACCGACCTCATCACGCTGGAATCAATCAATTACACACCGGAAGAAGCAATTCAACTGGCTTTACAGGAACGTAACGATTTGATGAATCGTCGCGGATTCGTCATGGACTCACGGAGAGCGCTGGAAATCGCAGCTGATCGATTAGAGGCCACACTGAACGTGGTCGCGGAAGGTGAAATCAATACACCTGAATTGCTCCTCAACAACAATCCAGCGAATTTTCAAGCAGACGACAGTAGTTTTCGGGCAGGTATCGAAGTGGTCACGCCGCTGGACCGTGTTGCAGCCAGAAACAATTTCAGAGCCGCCCAGATCTCCTATCAGCGTGCACGTCGCAATTACATGGCCAGTGAAGATCAGGTCAAGCTGGATGTACGCAGTTTCCTTCGCAGAGCGAAAGCAGAGGAACGGACATTTAAAATCAACCAACGTGCGTTGAGAACGGCCGCTCGCGAACTGGATCAGGCAGTAGAATTTGGCGAACGCCCAGGCACGCAAGGCAGTCCTGGCAGCCAAGGCATCAATATTTCCCGTGCACTGGACAACATCATCCTCGCTCAAAACGAGTTGATTGAATCCTGGGTCAAATATGAAAGCGCTCGACTCAGGTTCTTCAGAGACACCGGAACAATGGTCATCAGAGAAGATGGATACTGGACTGAAGACGTCAATTCATCCAGTTCACAGGACGATGAGAGTCCGGCTATAGTCAGCCCGGGCTCAATCATTAACCCCAACAATGAAGAATCCAGCGAGATCGAGGCGACGCTGCCGCAGTCGAACTAACGACCTCCCGCTTCGGCAACAACATCACCGGTTTGACCACCAAGGCTC
>JAKVAY010000177.1 GCA_022447185.1 Fuerstiella sp.
CTGGAACACATAGTTCAGTTTGTCTGTCACGGCAACATCCAGCACAATACTGTGGCTGTAGCCTTCACCGATCGCACCGAAATCACCAGCGGTCGTGATGTAAGTCAGCGTAGCATCGTCAGACACAGAAGTGCTGACTCCGCCGAGGAAGCTGCTGCCGTCACCGAACTGATCGAACCCAGTGTCCCAGCCCAAAGTCCAGCCTGCGTAGACGGTCGTGTCGTCTGATGCATTCATGGTTGCCAAAGCACCAGTGTGGGTGAACGCCTCACTGTTGTACATGGTCTTGGCATGGCTGTAGAAGAAGTTGTCCGGAGCGGTCACAACTTCGTAGCCCAGCAGAGTGTAAAAGTGACCCATCTTCACTGAGAAATCGCCACTGGCAACTTCAGCGTACAACTGAGGCATGGCAAAGCCATAACCTTCAGTGTTGCCTTCGACATCCCAGCCATTCGCGAAGTCATAGCGACCCGGGTTATTCCCGAAGGCCTGAGTATCGCCAGAATCGATACCGAACATCATGTCAGCACGAAAACCCCAGTCCATGCCGCAGCTACCGTCAGCAACCTTTTCGACATAACCCCACAACTGGTGCAGGCTCACGCGATCAGGATTGTTGTTGAACAATCCAGTGCTGCCACTGTGGTACCCCAACTGAGCCCAACCACCAAATTCAATTCCACTGCCGCAATCGTCTGACAGACACCCTTCAACACACCCTTCTGCACAACCGTCTGCACATTCGCACACGGATACCGGTGCACAGCAGGATGACTCATTGCAACAACTCATTTTAGCGAGCTGATCGGTCAGACTCTGCTGAGCGTTGGTAAAAATCTGTTCACACTGGTGGCAGTCTGGGCCGCCCGAGGCTGGCGTGCTGCACTCGTTTCCAGCGAATACAGTGCCGGAGAAAGAAAGTCCGGCCATTGCGACGCCCGCCAGGAATGACTTCCATGATCGACGGATCATTTCATTTTCCTTATGAAAGAGGAGATAGAAACTGCAGGGTGATCGCCTCCCAGCGGAATTCCCAACAGCTCTCAAAACAGTTCTGCCAGCTCCGTGTCACTGCATTCTTGAGCATCGGCAAGATCGGCCGAAGTGGCTAAGGCCACAGGATCAGCACAATCCACTGGTGGATATCGGTTGGAGATCGACTGACACACACCCGACAACCCGAGAATTCGGGGCAGGTCACTAAGGTCCGCTGCGACCAGTGGAGTAACCCAATCAGGCAGTCGCCGTTCACCAGTCGATAGTCCCAACCTCTTCTGCCTGAATTAACGTAATGACGTGCGTGGACTGCCGCGCAGGAACCGTTATGCTCAGCCCATCTTCTCATTCCCCCCTGATCCTGCCTGGGACCAATGGACTCCACTCGCGCCTGGCGACAGTTTCTGCAGACGGTGACCTCGTCGGGAATCACCCACGTACCGTCAGTTCAGCTCCCAAAACCAGTCACTGTAAAACCAACTCAAACAAAGAAGTCGTCCTCTCATGCAGCTGGCCCGCGGGCCGGCAAGACGGTTCTCCGATCCCCCATCGAACTGGAACGCGACCAGGCAAAGGAACCCGTAAAACAGGACGCAACCGCCGAGATTCTGAACGGGCCGGCCGACACTCCGCAGCAGAAGGCAGACCTGCTGTGTCAACTCTCGGAAGTGGTAGCAGGTTGTCAGCGCTGCACAGAACTCGCCGGGACGCGAACTCAAACCGTCTTTGGCGTCGGTAGCGCGGACGCTCAAATCATGTTCGTCGGTGAGGCTCCGGGTGCCGATGAGGATCGGGTGGGAGAACCCTTTGTCGGTCGCGCCGGACAACTGCTCGACAGGATTATTGAGGCGTGTCAGTTGCGGCGGGAGGACCTGTACATCTGCAATATTCTTCGATGTCGGCCGCCCGGGAACCGCAATCCACTGCCGCAGGAAGCCGCTAACTGTCGCGAGTACCTTGACGCACAGATTCAACTCGTGAAGCCGGAATACATTGTCTGCTGGGGAACAGTGGCGGCTCAGAACCTGCTCGGAGAAAAACGAACGATCGGTCGTCTGCGTGGCATCTTTCACAGGCATCAGACGGCCAAGGTACTCTGCACCTATCACCCGTCATATCTGCTGCGCAATCCATCCGCAAAGAAAGATGTCTGGGACGATATGAAGATTTTGATGAAGGATCTGGGAATCGAACCGTCGTAGCAACGGGACGCATTCAATGCGCGTTCCAAATCCGATCTTTTACGCTGCGTTCGCTTCTCAGCGGCGATCCTCGATCGGACCGTCGGACGTTATCCGAGTTCCGTCGAGATAGTGGGGGCGGCCGGCGATTCTCTGCGACGAATTCGGTGTGTCGACGCGGTCCGACAACAAATACCGAATGACGTCTTCACGATGCACCAGGCCCATCGGCCGGTCTTGATCATCAACGACCGGGACGACGGTCACTGAAGTAGAACGAAACATGGGCAGAACGCTGTCGATACTGGCCGTGCTGCGAGCGGATTCGATATGACGGGACACGATCGGTGCGACCACATCATCATCCGACCCGGAACTCAGCAACTGCCGCACGAGAGCCGCCTGGGCGACCAGGCCGACAAACCTGCCTTCTTCCGTCACCACGGGCAGAGAGTCGAGACCATTTCTGAG
>JAKVAY010000178.1 GCA_022447185.1 Fuerstiella sp.
GCACTTTTTCAGTGAAGACTGTTCTGGATATAGTCATATGATCATGTGAACGAAGATTCCGATCAGATTCTCCGCAAAAATCCGTCCAATTCTACGTACAAGATGTGTAAAAATGTGTATTGTTCATGTCTCACATGTTCAGCCAATACAGTCTGTGCGTTTGTGCACACTGGTCGTCTTTTCGTTTGTCGGTTCACAGAAAACAGGAAACCATACGATGCCAGATGAACGACCTCAACTAACTGAGCGTCAGCAAAGGATTTATGACTACATCCGGGAACAGATTCTCAGCCGAGGATATGGCCCAACGGTCCGGGAGATCGGAAATCGGTTCGGAATTCGATCGCCAAACGGAGTCATGTGTCATCTGAAGGCGCTTGAACGCAAAGGATTGATTCGCCGCGAAGCTCATATGTCACGGGCGATTGAGCTGACGGAGAATCCCAACACAAAAATTCGTGAGTTATGTAATTCACTGATCACAGCGTGGGATTCTGGTGCGCTTACCGCCCCAGCAGAGTCTCAGACACAAATTCAAACCAACATCGAATCGTTGCGGCAGTTCATCGCAATGGTCTGATGCTGGACGAGTATCGGAGTTCCACATTGACGGTGATGCGGGCCAAAGGCCGTAGCATTTCCCTATCGAAGGCGGACTGCTAAACTGGGATGCACAGGAATCATCACGGCCAGAAGGAGTGCCGAATGAGCGATCCGAGTCTCAGGGAAGAGTCTGCATCGCGGTCTTCGCAACCCTCGGTTGCAGCTCTAGACGTAGAACACACCGTTGAAATAAACGTGCGTCGAGAACTGCTGTCTCACCCCACTCTCCAGTTTGCTTCGCTGGTTATCCGTCGTATTGATGACGGAGTTTGCCTCGAAGGAGTGCTCGACACCAACGGTGACACCGCTGATGTCTGCACGCTGGCGCGTAAGGTGGCCGGTGTCGAGCAGGTGCTAAATCACTTAGTGACACACGGTGCTGAAATGTCGCAAGATGAGTCGGCCGGAGGTGTCAGAGGCGTTTCTTGCCGGTAAACCGACGTCGAAGAAGCAGGTTTGAACACAATGGAATTCGACTATGCCGGTGATTGCTCATTTGCTACGGTTCGTGCCCTTTTCTACGGGTTACGGCAAGGGAATGCCGATGTCGAGCAGGGTTTGATGCCGATAGTAATTGGTGCTGCGTGGTGTACGTCTCTAGCGAGAGGGTGACGTCCCCTTCAGAGCCTGGCACTCGACAAGGAAACCCGGCACGGAGGCCACAGTGAATCTGCATTCGACGAAGCAAAACAAAAATACTGACCAGCAGGTCCAGATTCGCTGGCTCATTCGTCGAGACATGCCGGAAGTCATTGATATCGAACGCGAATGCTTCGACTTCGCATGGACTGAGGAGGAATTCCTCTGCTGTTTAAGGCAACGCAACTGCATTGGGATGGTTGCCGAGCACGATCACGAAATCGTCGGATTCATGATCTACGAATTGCACAAGTCAAAGCTGCGAATCCTCAATTTTGCTGTAGCAGCCGGATCCCAACGCAAACGTGTCGGGACTCAAATGGTAGGGCGTCTGATCGATAAATTGTCGCAACAGCGCCGCAAGGAGATCGTGCTGGAGGTACGCGAGACGAACCTCAACGCGCAGATGTTCTTCAAGAATCAGGGGTTTCGAGCGGTCACGGTGCTGCGAAATCACTATGACGACACGACAGAAGACGCGTACTACATGCGGTTCAAGCTGGATGCCTCCGAAGCGGATGAATTCACACGGGAAAATCGGATATCCGAGTACTTTGACGCCGCTTAGTTTAACTCTGTCTCTCGTTCCTGGACCAGCCTGCATCGGTTTCCAATTGTGTGGGCAAGTTGGATTCGAGATGTTCGTTCATTGAGTGGGAGAACAGAGTGCGATTGCTTTTAACCGCTTTTGCCGCAACGTGCTGCCTAACGACATATGGCTGCCAAAGTGCTCGATATGTGGTCCGCGAACAAGAGGCCGGTGTGGTGGCGATCCCGTCAAACTCGTCTCAATGGCCGGTCAAATATCGCGAGCATGCCGAAGAGTTGATGAGCCAGCACTTCCCGGAAGGTTATGAAATCGTTCGGGAAGAAGAAGTCGTGGTAGGACAGCAGACGCACTTCCAGCAAGACCATCAAGGTACGAATGATACGAGTCAGGACGCGCTCGAGTTGCTGTCCGGCTCCAGTAGCGGCACGAGCACGACGCTTGATCAGACAGAGTGGCGGATTCACTACCGGCGCAAATCTTAGTCGTTGTCACGGAACTGCGAGTCTGGCTGCGGTGAGTGTATTACGCAGCAGCATGGCTATGGTCATGGGGCCGACACCGCCGGGGACCGGCGTTATTGCAGATGCGATGTCTTTGACTGTGTCGTAATGGACGTCGCCGACGAGTCTGCCGTCCACCCGGTTAATGCCGACGTCGATCACAACGGTACCCGGTTTGACCATGTCGGCTGTGACGAAGTTCGGAGACCCGATGGCGGCGATCAGAATATCCGCCGACCTCGTGATCTGCGCGAGATTCTGTGTGCGGCTGTGGCAAACCGTGACGGTTGCGTTTGCTGCATTGCCTTTTTGCACAAGCATTGCTGCCATGGGCTTCCCGACGATTTCACTGCGTC
>JAKVAY010000179.1 GCA_022447185.1 Fuerstiella sp.
GCATCTGGATCAGATTGCGGAAGTCTTAACGAATACGGAAGACCTGTTCAGAACACATGTCAGAGTTCTTGATCTCCCGTCAAGCCAATGGATCTACTCAGCGCACGCGGCCAATCCGCACGTTGGAAACGAAATTCGCGAGTGGGCAAGTCTCGTCAATCTCTATCTGGACGCCTTAATTCGCAGCCGGGAAGGCACCTATCAGGCAGCGCTGCCCCGGGCGTTTCTGGATACTGTCCTCACCCTGCAAAACCTTGTGACAAAGAACAAACAGTCGACAGCAGCTGCCATTAAAAACCGGCTTGGCGAAATCCGAAAGCCAATCAGGCTGGCAATGATTACTCCGGATCGGAATGACGTTGAATACCATATGATTCAGTCGTGGCTGTTTGAAAATACTTTTCCAACCTGGATCGCACCAGATGCCACGGGGACATTGACGGACGGAACAGGAAGACCGGTTCGTTTTGCCGACTACGACGCGGTCTGGATTCATCAGCTGCGCTATGCTCGTTCGGTTGCGTCAGAGGGGGGAGGGGATCCAATACAGGTTCTGATGCCTGAACTGGTAAAAAAGGAAACTGTCCAGGCGATGAAAGAGTACGTCAATGATGGCGGGAGCCTTTTCCTGACAGGGATCTCCGGGCTCTACACAATGGTGTTGGGAGTGGAATCTGTCATGCCGGACCGAGTCAGAGAAAACCGTTATCTGACACCCATTCTCGCAACGGGACTTGCGGCTTCGGATGATTCTGGCGGGCACCCGGTCTTCAGTAATCTTTCGGCAGACGGGTTCTTTACCAACTGCAACTTCCCCGGACACAACCTTATCACAGAGTGTGCCTGGAGTGAAAAAAATCCTTCTGGCAAAGTGATCGCCAACGAATTTGTGGAATACAAGGCGGGAGCCAATCCTTCCGGAGAGCCCCGGCGAATGGAAAGGTATGCGGCGATGGTCGAATATCCATTGGGTTGTGGAACGGTGATTGTTCTCGGTGGACGTTCCTGTGACTTCACGCCACAAAACCCGTTCCCGGGTGAGCACTCAGTGCAGGTGCGTCAGGGTGGACGGGGAAAAATGCGAGAACAGATGAGGGAGTTCATGCTGAATGCTTTGGTTCACTACACCTCCCTGACTGAACCAGAGCAGAACGAGAAAAAATAAACAGTGAAGCAAGTGCCGGGATGGTGTACAGCTGGCTTTGTCTGCTGTGGAGTACTCAGGTTTCGTGAATCTGAGCAACGCAGCGGAATATCCGGGTTATGCGTTGAACCTCGGGTGTCACGACTGGCTTTTCCGGTTGATCAGTGAGGCCTGCCTGTTTTTCGCTCCGGCCGCCTGCGACTTAATTATTGGAGTCACTCAGGTTCAGTGAGTAGTGCAGCAACTCAGGGTTCAGATTCCAGCCGAGAGTTTCGCAAACTGCCTGAGCAGCTGTGTTGTTACGTTTGATTTCGAGCCGAATACGGTTTGCCCCCAGTGCTCGGACGAATTCGATGGCGGTTTCCAGCAGTGCCGAACCCAGCCCTTTTCGTCGAACTGATTCAGTCACATACAGATCGTTTAGCATCCAGACGCAGTCCATCGACACGGAACAAAACACCGGACAGAGCTGCGTGAACGCGACGGCTCGATTGTTGTGGCTGGCGAAAAAAATCTCTGATTCACCGGCCGTTATTCGCTGTCGGATGAAACTGCGGGCGCCGTCAGGATCTGATTTCATGCCGTGCCAGCAACGGTATGCATCAAACAGTGGCGCCAGATCGTTGGCATGGTCTGACTGAGCATGCACAATATCGAATTCGTCGGGCATCAGCGAATACCAATCTTCGTTCCTGATGGGCCCGTCGGGTTCATCAGGGTGCCATCGTGACAACGATCCTGATTCCGGTGTTGGTCCGGAGACATCGAAGTTTCCAGTTGCAGCAGGACCTTCTTGAGATCCAGCCCGCCACCGTAACCCACGAGTTCTCCGGTTTTTCCGATGACGCGATGACACGGAATAATGATAGAAATTGGATTACGACCATTCGCCAGACCAACGGCCCGAGATGCTGTTGGCTGACCAATTCTGCATGCCAGCTCGCTATAGGTGATCGTTTGGCCCCACGGGATCTGATTGAGCGCTGACCACACCTTCTTCTGAAAACTGGTTCCGTGAGGAGCCAGTGGCAGGTCGAATTTCGTTAACTCACCACAGAAATAGGCATTCAGTTGGACCATGGCTTCGTCGAGCTGGCCTGTATCTGTCTGCCAGACATCGCCGTTGCCGGTCAGGTTTGGTTCTGGTGGCAGCGGACATCGGCTGAGTTCACGTCCTCCCTCAAATAACAGGTACCGCAGGCCGCAGGAGTCCGCTGCCAGCAACAGGCGACCGACAGGCGATTCATCGACGAATCGATAGTGAATCACATTTCTCGCTGTCTCCGTCATGGCGTGTTCCCTGAACAGCTTGCCCTTGATCGAAAATCCGGTGCTGCGATCGGACAATTGCTGATACGTTGGTTCTACCCGATAGAATTCGGCACTTCAAACCCCTACATTTCGTGGCCTGAGCGTTGATGGAGGCTGCGAACGGTCGGGTGCATCTGGTCTGGCGGAATTTCGTAACGTTTTTTGTGTGTTGCCTTCAGGAATAACGG
>JAKVAY010000018.1 GCA_022447185.1 Fuerstiella sp.
TGCATTCGTCGACGAACTTGTCGATGCCATATTCGGCAACGGCCGTCTTCGTCCCCAGGCCCAACTCCTTCTCGACTTCGACCTCAACCCACAAACCCTGACAGTCAAATCCATTCTGATAACGCAGTTCATGCCCAGTCATGGCAAAAAACCGCTGGTACGTGTCTTTGTATGTCCGGCCCCAGGCATGGTGAACGCCCATGGGATTATTGGCTGTGATCGGCCCGTCCAGAAAACTCCAGCGTTTGCGGCCGGCATTCTTTTCTCTCAGCGCGCGAAATGTCTGCAACTGATCCCACAGGCGCAGGACGGAATGTTCACCGGGGATGAATTGACTGTCAGTAACCGACTGAAACATGAAAGTGATCGATTTCGAACGAAAGTCGTTGATAAAGCGATACGAGCAACACCCTCAGATCGCCATGAGCGATTCTAGAAGAATTCAGCACGGCAATCGAATCTTCCCCCTCGCTTCCCTGACGATAGAATCTCGACAGCCCTCGCAACCGGAGAATTGATCCATGCCGAAACCTGAGCCTCAATGCCCAAAATGCCGGAGCACAAAACTCCGACAAAAAATGCTCAGTGACGACACCACACAGATGGATGTTTGTCCTGACTGTCGAGGCGGGTGGTTTGATGGCCGTGAACTGCCCGCCGTCCTGTCCTGTGCGGTTGACGACCTGTCGATTCCCTCCGACGCAGAACGCACCAGTAGCGTGTGTCCCAAATGCTTTGTACCTCTGGCACGGATCGACTATCCGGATACCAGTGTCGAAGTTGACGTCTGCGATCAGTGCAGCGGCATCTGGCTGGATCGTGGCGAATTCAAAGCCATTAACCTGCAGCGCGCCGCATTCCAGGACCGACTCAAGTTCTACGAGTCACAACCCAGCCCGAAATCACTCAAAGAGGCCGTCATTCAGTTCATCGACCGAATTGCTGTGAAGTATGGCGAGGTGAGATAGATCAGTTCGCCATACTTCTCATCACCGGTCATCTGACTCACTCGACACATCGTGCAGTTCTACCTGCAGGAAAACTCGCACACACGATTTCGCGTGGCCCTGGTTCCTCCCACATCCACGAGGTTGACCGAAACGCCGCCGCAATCAGACGCTGCGAAGACACCTGTGAACGACGGCCCCTGCATCGTCCGTGACCTGACAGAGGGGCCATCAAGGCGACTGTTTCACTGTGCAGACGCACGGTCGTGACTGTCAGTCTGTATCAATTCATAGAACAGACCATGCCGACAGAAAAGCACTCGCCACTCCCGTTCCCAGGCCGCCCTGCAGCGATCAAAACCAGCCGGCCCGGCGCTCTCGGGACGGCAGGATTTCCAGGCAGGTCGTCCACCACCCGGTCAGCACGGTCTCGATGAATTCGTCCGGCAGAGCCTCGTCTCGCATTTCGGTGGCCAGCCGCTGATAGTCGTACTCAACAGGGATGAAGTCGACATCGACCGGAACGTCGCTGACACTCGACACTGCGTCCGCCCCTGTCCTCACGAAAGCGTACCAGACGTTGGTCTTGCCATCATTTTCAGGGCGTCCCAGCACTCCCACATTGATGTAGCGCCGACCCTGCGACAGTGCCCGCTCCCAATGAATTCCTGAATGAGTCCCAATGATCAGGTCAGCCTGGTGTTCGTCACACAACCGATCCAGGAACGCAGTACTCGTCGTGGACTCCCATAAAAATTCGTTGGTCTTTCGAGGGCTCCCGTGAAACAACAAGACCCGCAATCCGTCGACCTCCAGTCGCTGTTCTTTGGGCAACTGACGCAGCAGGGCCTTGTTGTCACCGCTGGTATTAGCCAGCGTATAGTCGTAGCTGATCTGCGCAAAATAGTTGTCCTGCGGATCCGTGTACCCACACTGACAGTCGTCGAGTTCGTTGCCGATGCTGTCGTCGTAGTTGCCCTGGACGCAATGGACATCGTTGTCCTGCAACAGTGGAAACACCCGATCAGGATGCGGCCCAAACGCGCCCAGATCGCCAAGGCAGTAAATCGCGTCGGCCCCGCGTTCACACGCATCCCGAATGGCTTCCTGAAGCGCCAGATAGTTACTGTACAAACCACCAAACAGTGCCAGCTTCATGATGTACCCTGCTCAGATGGTCGCAGCGTCGAATTCGAACAGATCGCCCCGTATTGATAGCACGTATAACACGCTCCGTGCTTCATCTTAAACGGCTGCCGCGAGTCGATCAGGCTGTCCCCCATTCGAGCGTCGGATGAGTCCAGCAGGATCGGACAAACATAGACGCCGCGGTTCGTGATCACTCGACTGTGATGACACAGTAACTGTTCTCGGTCAAAGTCGACCATCATCTCCGGGGTGATGCGTTCTGTTTCCTGATAGCCTTCCGTCCTGTTTTCCTCCGCACCGATCTTCAGCCGCGGCAGGATTTTCAATCTCGGACGTGCGCACCCGTGTTCGGTGAGCACATCACGAAAACGCGTCAGGATCTGCAGATTTTC
>JAKVAY010000180.1 GCA_022447185.1 Fuerstiella sp.
CTGCCATCTTCGCGCTTTGACGGCTGCCGAATCACACAAAGCCTGATCTCCGATGGCTCTTTCGTCGGCCCGAATGCTGAGATTAACAACTGTGTGGTCGGCCTGAGGTGTCAGATCGCTGACAATGTGCAGATGAAAAACACGGTGATCATGGGGGCGGACTACTATGAACCGGATCCCGAATCTGATCGGCCACCTCTTGGTGTCGGGTCCGGTGCGATCATTGATCGGGCTCTGATCGACAAGAATGTTGTCATTGGTCCGGGAGCCCGAATTGTTGCCGGCGAAGCGCCCGCGACGGATGGAGATTTTGGCAACGTCTGCATGCGCGACGGCATTGCGGTGATTAGTCGGAATTCCGAAATCCCCGCCGGCTGGTCCCTGGGGGAATCCAGGGGCACCTAGATTTATGAAAACATGTAGACCTTTCTGGCTCGCGGAATACGGTCCACAAAGGCCGAATCTCCACCGACGCGGCCACAAATCAGTGTCATAAGCTGTAAACCGTCCGCTTTCGTTCCTTATTGGTTTGGCCGTCATGCACCGACTGCTTCCTCTGTGTCTCATCTCTCTCCTGATCACTGGCTGTACTTCGGAAGTCGACGATGTTTCCAAAGCCGGATCCGCATCGGTTGCCGAGACAACGGTGCCCGAACCCGATGACGACGCCGCCGTGCAAGCCATTGCCGACGCTGGCGGAACAACGAAAACCAACACGGATGGACAGATCGTCGAAGTTAATCTGCGGGATTCGATGGCCACGGACAAAACACTGTCAGCCATCCGGCCTTTGAAGCATGTGCGTTCGCTGCTGCTAAACGATCTGGAGATTTCTGATGAGGGGCTTGAGGCACTGGCGTACGTCGCCTGGCCGTTGAGTAACCTTGATCTTCGTGGCTGTCCCGTGACGAACGATGGCCTGAGGCATCTAACTGGACTGCAAAATCTGAAAGCACTGCGACTGTCGGGAACCCACAGTGCTGCCACTGTCGATGATGGTGGCATGAATGCGGTGGCTCAAATCTCAGACCTCAAAGTCTTATCCCTCGACAAACTTTGGGTCAGCGACGACGGCATTCGCACGCTCTCAACGCTCAAGCATCTGGAAGAACTTTATTTGGCGGGCACAACGATTGGAGATGGTGCTTTAGCATTCATTGCAACGATGCCAGCCATCAGAAAACTACGTTTGTCCAATGATTCAATTTCAGATGATGGGCTGAAAAATCTTTCCGCACTGCACAATCTTGTCGAACTCGACGTCAGTGAAGACAGCTTGCTCACAGACAGCGGAATGCAGTATTTAAGTGGACTGACAAACCTTCAGAAGCTCAACCTGTGGCGCGTCCAGATCGGCGATGCCGGAATGCAATCTCTCAAATCACTTACCAATTTAAAGTGGCTCAATCTCGACAACACTCGATTGTCAGATGCTGGACTCCCGGCACTGAAGGGAATGGAGAACCTGACTTTCCTGCATTTGGGTTCCACCAGCGTCTCGGACGCCGGCCTGGTTCATCTGACCGGCCTAACAGCTCTTCGCGATCTGAAAGTCACACGCTGCGGTGTCACCAAAGAAGGAGCCGCGGAACTCAAAAAGACTTTGAGCAACACGGAAATCCAGACAGAATATCTGGGCAACAACTGACACCGATCGATATCGGTTCTGTGTCATCAACGTGTTTTGTTGATAACCCGTTGATAACTAAGTGACACCGATCACGGCTTGTTTCCTCTGTATCAACAGGCCACCGTTTTTCCTGCACTGCTGTTGGCGGGCTCACGTTTTTTCCCATGTCGTCAGCAACAATGCTGCACAACCTGCCAACGGTTTTTCAACACCATGCCGCCGACAGAAACCCCATTTTTTTCTACGATACTGACTCTTCAGTGCAGTTACGTCACAAATTGGTTGTCGCCTTCTACTACCGCTACTCCCTTCTCTTTGAAATTCAGATTCTGCTCCTGAGTCAGAATTGGTGACTTCATCACGCTGTTTCACCGTTTGAAAACTAAAAAAAAAACGCCAATAAAAAATCCGGGGCGGATGTCTGGGCTCTTCTTGTCATCGGTGGCGCGGGTTCCGATGCCGACGAAAGTGATGTCAGATGACTTGATCGAAGAGTTGCATGTCGTATACCGGAACTATCAGATAAAATCCCGTGAAGGACATAAGATGTTAATTTGAAAGGGGTTATGGACAAATTACTTGACTCATATGGGCCTGCCCTTGAACTGAAAATGTTGCCAAACGGCAATCTGTTTTTTGATGCTGGTGACCTTGTTTTCGTTTTGAACAAGTGATTTGCAGCCTGATCGAATTAGGGATGAGAATCGCCAGCGTGATGCCAAATAATAGCCCAATGGTGCAGGCTGACTCTCGTGCCAGTGCCCGCATCAGGCCCTGTCGATTCGATCAGGACTCAGGAGCGGCAATCCGATTTCCATTAAACACGAATCGGTTGACGATATGAGGCTTTCCTTCATAATCTTCTCGCTTCCGCCGGGTGTTTTAGGTGGAATTTGCTGGCCGGAAGAGAGCCGGACGACAATTTGATGCGGACGACGGCAGTCGTTTCATACGCGGGTGTAGCTCAGTGGTAGAGCACCACGTTGCCAACGTGGATGTCGAGGGT
>JAKVAY010000181.1 GCA_022447185.1 Fuerstiella sp.
TAATCCTGTTGCAAAGACATGTAGATCGCTGCCATCTGGACGACAGCGAAGAATCCCACCTTCCTGAAACAAAAGACGATCTCCTTCAGGACGCTTCACGTGACAACCGCGATCACCCAGCGCCAGATACAGCCAGCCATCGTGACCGACGACGACACCGTTCGCACAATGCAGTCGATCGGAAGTCTCTTCAGGAGGTAGACCCAGCCCATCAATCAAGTCCAGTCTGACGTCGGCGATACTATCTGCGTCGGTATCTTGCAACATCGTCAATCTTGGAGCATGCATGGCAAAGACGGAGCCGTCGTGATAGGCAAGTCCCTGAATGGAGTTGAAACCCTGTGCATACAGCTGAGACTCATCAGCGTAACCATCGCCGTCGGTGTCCCGTAGTATGCGAATTTCGTCCCGCTTGACGATTTCGACACCGAGACCCGTCATGTAATCATGAGCCACAAAGAGTGTTCCCAATTCTGGACCGATCGCAATCACGGAAGGATATTCGACTAAAGGGTCACACGCGAAGAGCGTTGCCTTGAATCCAGAGGGTACGACCAGCGGCGGGAATCGTCGCTCCGTGGCCGGACCGATCGCAGGGAGTCTTTCTTCATCCGCTAGGGTGAATGTTGCTGTCACACCAGCAAGGAATACTGATACGATCAACAAAGCGACAGTACAGGAGTTTCGCCCCATGATTGCATGCATCGGATTTGTGCGCGATGTAGAAATAGGTCAATTCCGGGTCAGCCCCCTATTACGACACATCTTCAGGTCGTTCGCAAGAACGTTCAACACCAAGACCCAGCCCCTTGAACCACGTTTAGGGCCTCAGTGACAAAATCTCGGCCTGGGACCACGATAAGAAGGCCAAGTCCTAGGCATCCTAAAGACAAATGCAGCAGCGCAGTGAATTCGGCAGGCATTTCCCGTAGGCCGTGGCCATGATTCGCGACTGCCGACAAATCCGGGGGGATAAAGTAGCCACCCATCGGTTGCTACGGAATGTCACAGCGAGCGATGAGGGCAAACACGCGGGCTCTCTCACCTAGCAGCGGCAGGTTGACAGTCGACGGAAACAGCTCACCAAGGCCAAAGCAAGTATCACCAACGGCATGGTACTTGGTTCGGGAATCGCCGCTGTACCGTAACCGCCCGGAGAAAAATTGGAAGCCAAACTGTTGAAATCAGATATGTCAATATCTCCATCAGAATCAAAATCACCATCGGTCCAGGCGAGATCGCTGCCACCCGGGTCAAAGTTGGAAGCCAGGCTGTTGAAGTCAGAAATATCGATGGCGCCGTCACCATCAGCATCCCCTCCGAACGCCAGCAGATTTTTCAGTTCCACTGTCGTCGCTGTATAGGTGATGCTTCGAAACAGTCCACTACCCGCGTGACTGCGGAAAGAACCGCTGGCATCCGGTCCAAAGTCAGCTGTCAGCGGAGAGTTGTCATATTGAATCGCACTGAAATTTCCGCTGCGGCTACCTGCAGTGATGATCACAAAATCATCAGCGGTGCCGCGCGTGGCAACATCGGCATAAGGTGCCAGGGGCACCAGGTCCAAGGTGCCGTCCAGATGGATCGTTCCGGCAATCTGAAGCTGATCATGCTCGTTGCCGGCAGCAGTTCCCAATAGTTCGCTCTCTAGACGAGCCGTTGGGCCCAAGTGTACATTTCCACCATAACTTACCGCAGCAGGACTGTTCCCCGGCCGCAGATCTCCTTCATAGAAGACATCGCCTTCGCCGGTGTGGTTCCCGGAACCACTGTAAGCACCCAGAAAAACAGTACGGCTATCGGCACTAGTACGGATCTCTGTACCGTTGTGTTCAAGGTCATCAAAGAACGTGGTCGTCGCACCACCAGATGTGACGATCTGTCCGCCGGTGTCATTGACAACATCTCCCAGAATATCGGTAAAACCTCCACTAAAGGCCATCACGCCTGAATTCGACCAGCCGCCATGCGCCATGAACTGGCCGCGTCCAGCGATAAAACCTCCGCCCTGGTTCGTCATGTCTTGAGTAAACTCGATCATTCCTCCAAAGTTATTGATCTCACCCGCATTAAGATTACCACTGCCTTCCACTCGCAACCAGTTACCCGCCAACAAACGAACTTCGCCATCGGACCGGTTATTTAGCGAACTGGTCAGCCTGGCACTGCCGTGTAGCAGCCCACTGTTGTCAGCAACCACATGGTTCAGATCAGCGACTGAATTTTGCAGCGCCGTCAGCAGGGACACATCGTTCACACCGGCAAGTAATACGTTACCGGCCAAAGCACCGCCGGTGGCATGGACCACACTAAATTCGGCCATACTCATCTTGCCGAATTCAAAACGTCCGCCTGTCAGGTTAACGTTGCCATCTGAACCGATAGTCGTCGTATCGCCAACAATCACTTCTCCTCCATCTTCAATGGTCAGAGTAGCCGTTCCTTTGTCACCTACCTCCAGATTTCCCGAGTTGTTCCATAGCGAACCTTGCCCTCGGACCGTTGCAGCCCCGACCGCAGTAGACCCTTCACCAATGTAACCGTTGATATTGGTCACGGTGCCACCGTCTTCGATGACCAGACTTCCATTGCCTTTGTATGCTATTCGGAGGCTAGT
>JAKVAY010000182.1 GCA_022447185.1 Fuerstiella sp.
AACAGACAGCTCGTGCCCTCGGTGAAGGAAACGTGAATCTCAGAACGGATCTCGCTACCTCAACGAATCCACGACAAGGCAGCGATGACGGTAGCCAAAGACAGACAGACGAATTGCGTTTGGTAGCGTATCTGTTGCGCCAAGCAACAAGTAAGGAAGACAAGCCTGCCACATCGCCGGCCACGCGCAAGGCTGTCGAACAGGCACTTTCGGGAACACCCACCGAGCGAGCAAAGCCAACCCATTCTCGAAATTGGTTTCGTTGGACATACGTCGCGGCCGTGGCTGCGATCCTGTTGATATTCGTAACGGGCCTGCAATATAAGCAGTATATACGTCGCCAGTTGGCTCCACCCCAGCTGGTGTTGAACTACGATGAGCCTTCAAAATCGCCACATCAAGGAACATACAACACCCCAGACGATCTGGCGGCTGCTACGCCTGCGAACCCCCAAGTGCTCACCATTGATACAGATCATGCGCAGGTGGCCACCTTGCCGCCTGACATCAACGTTGCCCAAACTGACCGAGCAACTGACAAAGCGGCCAGTGGCCACAGCATAACTTGGTCGGTTTCTTCCCCTAACGATGCGTCTGAGGAGCCGGCAGGAAAGCAACGCGCTCAGCGCGAGGACCTGCAGAGGCTAAACTCGCCTGACGGTGATCGTCGCGAGCCGAACAAGAATGTGGAGGCTGTCGCCGAGAAACGATTCAAGCCAGAGCAAGCCTACCAGGTGGCTACGGAGAGGGAATCTCTAACGCCTAGAAACGAGCGTGGAACTGCGAGGCTGGAATCGAGCAAATCGACGCGTGCGAGGTCAGCACCTCAAAGCCTCGAAGCTCAAACGCACCAAAGACATCCTGTTACCGATCGTTCTGGTGCCGAACGGTACGATCTTGCGTTTCCTACGGCCTCACCTACTCCTCATTCGTCGGGCAGTAGATCACCGTCCACTGACGTACCCGCCGCCGCAGCGCTACAGAAGCCTGGCGGCGAGCGGTATTACCAACGCAGGAAAAACATTGCCTCCGGACGATCGTCTGAAAAATACGACCCGATTGTGGAAAACCCCTATCAGGACGCGCGCAAACATCCACTATCGACCTTCTCCGTTGATGTCGACACCGCTTCGTATGCCAACGTGCGGCGGTTTCTGACCGGCGGACAGTTACCACCGGAATACGCTGTCCGTATCGAAGAATTCGTCAACTATTTTGGCTACAACTATGCTCCTCCTGAAGGACAGCATCCGTTTTCTGTCAACATCGAAGTGGCTACATGTCCTTGGAACAAAAAACATCGGCTGCTACGTGTGGCGCTGGCTGGAAAACAAATCAGTTCATCTGAACGCGGTCCGTGCAATCTGGTGTTTTTGTTGGATGTGTCAGGGTCGATGCAAGACGACAATAAATTGCCATTGGTCCAACGAGCCATGAAGATGTTGGCTGATCAATTGACAGAAAACGACCGGGTCACCATCGTCACCTACGCTGGTGAAGCAGGAGTCCGTTTGCCACCGACAGGAGGTCACGACAAGAAAACACTGCACTCAGCAATCAACGCTTTGAAGGCAGGAGGTTCGACCAATGGTAGTGCTGGTATCCAAATGGCCTATGACCTGGCCGCAGAGCACCTTATCGCGGAGGGCGTGAACCGCGTCATTCTCGCAACAGATGGCGATTTAAATGTTGGTATCACAAGCAACAAAGCGCTCGTCGAATTAATACAGCAACGTGCCGCCAAAGATCGTGTATTTTTAACTGTGCTTGGCTTCGGAACTGGGAATCTTAAAGACTCGAAGTTAGAACATTTGGCAGACTATGGTAACGGTGTCTATCGCTACATCGATAACCTCCAGGAAGCACGTCGCACCCTGGTACAACAGATGTCAAGCAATTTGGTGGCGATCGCCAAAGATGTCAAGCTACAAGTTGACTTCAATTGTGCGACGGTGGCAGCCTATCGACTGATCGGCTATGAAAACCGAATCCTGGAAAATGAAGACTTTTCAAACGATGCAATGGACGCTGGAGAGTTGGGAGCGGGAGATCGGGTTACCGCATTGTATGAACTGATTCCTGTCGGAGAACACTTCGGACAAAGCGAACCTGCCACCTCTCGATACCAACGCGTACCGTCATTCCCCGAACCTGAATTGACCGAACAAGCCGCTAGTGGTGAATTGCTCACCCTAGCCATTCGATATAAGCACCCAACGGCGGACGCGAGTCAACAAATCGAAACCGAGTTCACATTGCGAGATGATGGCAAATCCTTCGCCGAGGCCTCCGAAGACTTCCGCTTCGCAGCCGCTGTCGCCGGCTTCGGAATGTTGCTTCGCCATTCCGAATTCAGCGGTAACGCCACCTTGACGTCTATGGAGTCAATCGCGTCCAACGCACTGGGAGACGATATGACTGGCGAACGCACTGAGCTACTCGATCTAATTCGAAAAGCAGATCAGTTAAAATCACGACGACACTAGCAGGCAACGACGGAAGCTTGGAGGTTTGCACTGGCAAGCATCACGCTACAACAACGCGTTTTGCGACTTCCTCC
>JAKVAY010000183.1 GCA_022447185.1 Fuerstiella sp.
TCGCTACCCTGCCCGCAGAAAATGTTTCTCCACGCGGATCAGCTTGACGCTCTTATGATGCTTGTGGCGGAATCAGCGTCGCCGCAATCCGATCTCTGACGAACCCGCGGGCCCACACTCTACATGAGAATTAAACTGTCATCTGTTTGTACACTGCCACGATCTTCTGAGGACAGCAGATCATCACTCCGGTGACAGGCAGTCACTGCCTGCCACGAATCAGTGCATCAACGCTGCGAGCTTTAAAGGAGAAGAAATGGACAGACATCAAATCAAACAAATGGCTGGATGGATCCTGATCGCGTCGTCGATGTTTGTTGTCTGGGCAACTTTGCGAAATCGATACGGCGGTGGTCCACCATTGCCCGCATTGGTCCCGTTGTTCGGGACTGGCTTTGTTCTTCTTTATCTCGGTCTTCAGATCACCTTGTGCTTCTGGTTTCGAACGAAGATTGGCCTGGCGTGGATCGCAGGTGGGTTCGTTCTTGGCCTGATCGGTGGCACGGTTGGTGAATCGGTCTGGAGTCGAAAATCGAATCCGAACCCCGCCTTCGAAGAGGTGCTCAATCAGCACGGGATGTCAACAACCCATTATGACTGGACGAGACACAAGCTGGTCACAGGCGGTTGTCTTGCTGGGGCTGCAGTCGGGTTGGGATTCGCCCGTGGAAAGTTATAACTGCAGGGCGGGCGCAGCTGCCCACGACGACGACCGAAACCGCCATGGAGATTGCGACCACCGACATCAAACGCTGCAGCGGACGGCGGCCAGCCAGACCGCCCGCAGCGAATTGCCCTGGACCAGGGCGTTGCGCGCCAATAATTAAGTCACAGACGCGATCTCTGCGCTCAAAACGGCGTGACGTCACGTCCTGAATGAAAATGGCTTCGCCGCTGACGACTTAAAATGGAAGTACCGGCATGAAGAAATCGAAAGTCATCCTGCTGTTGTGCCTGCTCACCGGCTGGTTTGTGGTGGAATCGGCCACCGTGGATGCCGGCTGGCGGCGTCAGTCATCACGGAATCGCGGCTTCCGACCGGTGTCCGGTGTGGGCTCCAACATACACCGCCGATTTGTTCTCAAACGAGAAATGAAGCGTGCTTCACAGGGCAAAGCCGTCCGCTTCCGTGGCAACATTCGCTGGCGCTAGCGAAGTGGTGCTGCGACGCGTTGTTGTGCCGCACGTGACATGACCCCGGTTCATGAACCGGAGGGACCAGTTGAGTCCTGAGAAGCTCAGACACGTTGCGGCTCACACTGGTGAGACGCATGAAATCTGTCGGATCACATCGATGGGCTGATTAACCGGCACGGGCATGACCTGTCGCATGATGAGGTGCGACAACGCGATGAATCCGGCGAAACAGACGGCGGAAACTGAAGAACGTACCGCAACGGAAAAGAAAAAGGGCTCTGAACAAAATGCCCAAAGCCCTTTAGATGCCGCTGTTTGTGGAAAGTGGTTGAAATCATCGGCAAACGGCAGATTCAACACGTGATCCCTGCTTCGCATCAAAACGAGAGAATGTGAGGTCCAAATACCGGTCGTTCGATTCTTGTTGGGTCAGGGATAACCAGGATCGTCATCCTTCATGAAGTTAGGAAAGTCGTTCGGATCAATGATCTCCGGAAAGTCGTCCGGATCAACGACCCGCGGACAGTCGTTGGGATCAACGATATTCGGACCGTTGCCCGGAAGTCGGATTGGATTGGGTTCCGTGGCCGCACCCAGGAGTTTGAACCTGCTGGGCGCACATTTGGGGGCCCCGCAGTAATTCGAGGTGCCGGACAGCGGAGCCAATCGATTGACACGGACCGCTGATCGTAAGGAGTTCTGCGGAGACGTTTTGCTTGCGACACCCCACGAACCGCCATAGTCGGTGTAGTGCGGTGCAAAGAGCGTTTGCTGTTCGCAGGCGACGACACTGAGTGAGAACAACATTGTTGCAATCAAACGTTTCATGTTTTTTCTCTCTGATGCTAAGGAGGTTGATGTTCTCAGGAATGAACCTGGGCACCGCATCGAGGTGTCGCTGAATTGTGAAAAGAATCATCGAATTCCCCACTTCGCATTAAAACAACACGGTGCGTGAAAAATGCTGCAGCAAAATACCGCACGGAAACTGCTGCCAAAACAACATTCCTGACGCTCGTCCTGCTGTTTCTGACTGGATCCGGCGCACCTCCAGCCGTCACGCTGACAGCTGTAAGTTCGCAGTAAACGTCGAACGCCAAACCGCACCGAGACACACCCAATCAGCCAGTCGGCGAGTTCACTGGCAAAGTCATTCAAGTGGTTGACGGTGATCCGATCGACCAGGATGGGTCAGCCAGTGGCGATAACTTTGCATGTTGCTTCGTTGCAGCGATACAGCACCACGAGTCTGCCGACGCAGGCTGGCAGGCAGGGGCACAACGATCAGGCAAACACGCAGTTGATGCGTCAGGTCGTCGCCTGCCTGCGGGGCTCACGTGGCTGTGATTCGTCCAGGCTGATTTACTGAGTTGAACGAGATCACCGCTCAACGAAGCAGGATGTCCATTTCTGCCTCG
>JAKVAY010000184.1 GCA_022447185.1 Fuerstiella sp.
CATGCCTGGTCGACGGGGCTGTGGGCTGGGTGTTTATGAGCCCATGGTTTAGAAACCACTAAAAGCAACGAAAACCGCACTGCGGTGTTTTCTGGTTGAAGTCGCGGCCATCCCCGACAACAGAAAGTCAACTGTGACGCGCCCTGCCGGGATGTAAGTCGAGGAAAGACTCACGACGCCGTTACAGTCTCCTTTATGTTTTTTCAGCGGGCGAGCGTTTCGATCTCGACAAAGTCCCAGAAGACCGTCTGGCCAGGCTTGCCGGAGTCGTCAGTGAGTACGATCGAGACCTCGCCTGCTTTCACGGGTGTGGGAAACTCGACCTGCAACCGCTGCCACTCGTCACGACTGTGAACTGTGGCCGATTGTCTGGCCAGTGTGCGGTTGCCGTCTTTCGAGACAACTTTCAATGTTGCCGCCCCTTCGCCCGACACCTGTGCACTCAGGCGGTGGGTTCTGTGCGATGGCAGAGAAAGCAATTGCCGCGCCCTGTTCGGGCTTTTGCCTCGCTGCATCTTCAGGCAGTGTGTTCCATGTGACACACTGCCGCGCTTTAAGGGAAGTTTCTCTGTATTCATCGCGACAGTGTTAAGGATCCCCCGCGTCCCGGCCTGCAGCATCCAGGCGGTTGTAGATTCGAAGCCGGGATTGGCGATGCGCTGCTTCCAGTTACCTCGGCCATAGTGTGTGTCTTCCCCATTGACATAGTAGTGGCGGGCGAGCGCGTTGACCTGCCGAATTGTTTCGGGGTCAGCCCGATAAAAGGGCCAGAATGCGACTCCGGTCGACCGGTTTAACAGCGGGTCGTGTTTGATCAGGTGGAATTGTGCGTCGAGAAATTCAAAGTAGTCGACATCGGCGCTATCGTCGGCGATGAACGGTTCTGTCTGACTGATGTACAGTCCGAATGAGGTCTTGTTCAGAAGTCCGGGGACACGTGATTCAAGATTGTTAGCCAGCCGGCGGAACAGGTAAAATTGCGGGTTGCCCTCACGGATGTAACACTCCAGCCAAAATTGATCAGTCGATTCGAAGGCAGCACGCAGCAGGTTATCGTAGCTGTCGCTGACGGCATTGCGGCCCACGCCGGAACCGGATGCCAGCTGCCACATGCCCCAGGCGAAGATGTAGCGATTCGGATACAGCCGACGAAGCTCAGCGAGCGCGGCGACCACGCGTCGGCTTTCCTCCTCGCCGTCGGCCGAAGGATGAAGCTCATCGATGGCAATCGCATCGAATCCTCCCGGCAGTCGACCGTCGAATGTCTCGCGAAACGGGGCAGACCAGTCGTTCACAAAGTCATCAACCGTCTTTAGGTCCGGGCCGGTCGAGTTATTGACATGCTGGCAAAACACCGTTCCCTGCTGTCTTAGCTGATCGATAAGTTTAACATCAACCGTCTGTCCCGTAATCACATTGGCCGTTTCGAAAGTTTCCTCGAACTGTTTTCTGACACCGTCGCTGTAGCCATACATTGCAATTGTGGGTTGTGGCAGCGGAACCTTCGCAGGCGTTGTGTCCGGTTCAAGGGGGGCAACAGACAGATTGTCGACAGCCAGCCTGAGACGTCCATCCACCTGGGACGCCCCCACGATGACAGCAACGCCCGCAGACGCTGGCAGCTGAAAATGGCCCGTGACTTTTTGCCAGTCTCCCGGCTTGATGGTGCGTCGTAAAAGAATTGCATCCGCCTGATCCATGACGCCAACGACAGCTTCTCCGCCACCGGCGGCGCGGACCCATGCACTGAAGCTGTAGCGAATGGAGCCATTCAGCTTCAGAATCTGTCGGATTCCATCACCTGGCCTGCGACAGGTGACCACGGCACACGAATTCTTCGTGAAGGCACTGTCATAGCTCTGCCTCGACCTGGTAACGCGAACGTTTCCCAGCTTCGACCAGCGCAGCGGTTTGCCGCCACGCCATTCAGAAAAGTCAGCATTCGACAGTAACTGGTCAGCAGGAATGCTGTTTGCATTCAGTATCAGGAGAACAGCACTGCAAAATAACGCCGTGGTCGTTTTCATTGTCATCAGTCTGTGCTCTGACGCCCCTGTTCAGTATTCGATCGTGAACTGTTGCGTAGCCCGCCGCGCTGCTTGTCCTGCTTTTCCCGGCAGATAGCTTCTGTCGGCGGAATACTACAGATTGGGTTGGAGTACCGATACGATTCAGGCGACTGGACTTCCGACCCCGTTTCCTCCTGGCAGGCGAACAGTTCCCGTGCGGCACAATTCACTGTTACTCAACATCGTCACACTTGTCTCTGTTCTGATTGTAAGCACAAGCGTACAGGCGCAGACACAACGAACAGCGGCCGATGCGATGGACCAGATTGTCACGCGGCTGTACGCCACAATGACGCCTGAGGAACTCACAGCGATTACCGTCAACAGTGCAGAGACGCTGATCACTTCGGAAGAACGGCATTTGCTGGCGACAGGTCACTGGAGCTTCGAAACCAATGTCCCGGTCGTTGTGTCGATCATGCGGAGTATCCGACAGAAGACGGCTCCGTTCTGGTTGCTCGAACAAGAGTTCGAAAA
>JAKVAY010000185.1 GCA_022447185.1 Fuerstiella sp.
TTACTGGAAGTGGAATTACCGTTCCGCCGAAGGTCACCGCAAAGTGAATGCCTGGTTTGATGCGTTTTCGCATGGTGCTCTGGCCGCTCAAAAAGACGGTGCAGGATCGTGGAGCCAGATTCCGCTGTCACCGACGGCCCGCATGAATTTTGAAACGGCGACCCGCAATAATCAGCCTGTGCCGGACAACAACAGTCCACCAGCTCCAACGAATCCACCGGCACCACCGGCACCACTGGAAACCGGCCTGCTGCTGCCGGACATTAACAGTAACGTGCTGGGCGACGCAGACATCAGCAAACCACCACTGCCACATGACATCGAAACTGAATAAATGCAAACGGCGGTGAACTGACCGCCGCGGTCAACAGGCAAAAAGAGTCAATCGTTAGTCTGAGGGAAGGGGCTCCCGAATGGGTACTCTCATGAACAAACTGAAACGCGACCGACCCAGCGAGCGGTCAGGTTTTGTCCATCGCCTGTTGCTCTCCCTGTGCGGCTGCGTGCTGCTTGCCGGTGTCGGCTGCCAAACATTCAACGGAATTCCTGTACAACAGCTACCGAAACAACTGCTGGATGGCAAACTTAAAGACGACTTCATTGATGTGAACATGCTCCGGTTGCGACAGGATCCACCGGAGTACTATGCGCTGGGGCCGGGTGATGTCCTTGGCCTGCACATCCCAAATATCCTCAACTCCGGTGAAGACGAATCTATCCTGCCGGAAGTGCACTTCCCTGTCGATGACAATCTGCCTCCCGCAGTGGGGTCTCCGGTGGTAATCCGTGAAGACGGCACCGTCGCACTGCCCTTCATCGAACCGGTCAACATTGAAGGAATGTCACTGGTTGAAGCCACTGATGCGGTGCGTCTGGCGTACACGCAGTCTGAAACTCGTATTGCATTGGAAGACGCGCACGTCATCCTGACCATGATTCGCAAACGGACCACACGAGTCCTTGTCATTCGAGAGGAGTCCGGAGGCCAGGAGGGCGTTACCAAACGGGGAACAGGCCACATCATCGACCTCGCAGCCTACGAAAATGATCTGCTGAGCGCACTCAGTGAGACAGGTGGTATGCCGGGCACGGATGCAAAGAATGAAATCTACATTTACCGCGGCACACTGGCAGATGGAGCGGACTACGACGCGGTGATGAGCAACCTCTGTCTGGAAAACTGCCAGGACCCCTGCTTCTGCAATGAAACTCCGATACCGGATCCACCGAACGTCACGAAGATTCCGCTGCGATATCATCCCTCACATCCACCGAACTTCACACGGGAGGACATCCTGCTGTCAGAAGGTGACATCGTGATCATTCGCAGCCGAGATCAAGAAACCTTCTACACGGCAGGCCTGTTGGGTGGCGGTGAGTTTCCGATTCCTCGTGACAAAGACCTCGACGTAGTGGGTGCCATCGCTATTGCTGGGGGTCCCATTGGCAGCGCCGGGACCGGAATCGGAGCCGTTGGCCGCACGAACATCGGAGGAGCTAATCCACAGAACGGCTACTGCCAGGCATCACAGGTCATCATCATGAGAGAATTGCCGTGCGACAACCAGATCGCGATCAAAGTCGATCTGAACCGTGCCATCGCGAACAAATCCGAGCGGGTTTTGATCAAACCCGGCGATGTGATTCTCCTGCGATACACGCTGGCAGAAGAATTTGGCAATCTGGTTCTTAACCTACTGCAGTTCAACATCCTGCTTGGTAACAATCGCTTCTAGGCCATGGTGCGAGACTCAACGCGGCGACCGGATTTAACAATTTCGGACCCCTTCGGCTGCCGCATCTGAAGTCTGACAGGTCACGTCCGCGCGGACTAAGGCGTATCTCGTTCAATGCCCCGGGAATGAATCGCAAAATCGAGGTTGCCAATCCGTGAATGTCCGCGCCGACATGAGCACACCTCAACACGACGACGACTCGTGGCTCTGTAAGTATCTGCATATCGATCGCACCCGTCGTCTCAGGATGACACCAGCGCTTCCAGAAATTCATCGTTGCCAGTGGCTCTGGAATAACTGTCGAGCACTGGTAGTGGATCAAATGACCGGCATACTGCCAGCGAAGCCCTGAAAGTGATGAGGAGTGATCCTCCGCGGAGCATCCAGATAATGTAACCGGCGGAGACGGAGGTGAAGACAGCAACGGAGGAATCCATCACCATCTGACCGATGGCCTCGATCTCTTCAATAGCTTTCTCAGGCATCGACTCGCTGCTGCACTCAGTCACCACCAAAATCACGCTTATCAACAAGTGCTTGCCCATCTGATTGCTTCGATCGATTGCGAAGATGCTGTCTGGGCTTAGTCAGTAGTGCGAGGATCAGAAGAACGCACCACAATCAAAGACTCGCGTGTAGAACTACGTCACATGGCGAAGAGCAAAATGTTTGCCTGTGTGTTGAATGCCGAGGTGATCACCCAAATTTCAATCGCTACGTGATGCTCTGCGCGAACCAGGTGGTCAGCGATGAGCATCGGATCGATGACTTCTG
>JAKVAY010000186.1 GCA_022447185.1 Fuerstiella sp.
GGCCGAATGTCGATCCACTCTGTTCGTATCTTCACGCGTTCATCGTTTTGGTGGCAGGGAATTTCAGCTTTTTCGGCGTCAACGACAGGGGCCCTGGCCTCGAACGGCTGAATGGCAGAGGTACTTCCAACAGACGTACAGCTGCCCGCGTAGCATTCCCGGTTGATTCGCCTCTTCGTCGGACGGCCCTGGTGGTGTTTTACCAGATACTGTGAGCTTGGACCTGTCGTTTCAGATGACGGTTTGGGGGACATTCGCGGTCCGTTTCACAACAATACTCGGGACAATTGCTGGAAACAGGGCGGAGCTTTCTCAATCGATTTGGCCTTGCCATCATCAGTGCAATCGGCAGGTCAGCGATTGATTGGCTCGGTGTTCTGAGTGTCACCGACGGGGACGGAGTCCGCGCGGCGCGGTGTTCCGGTTAAGTTTTCTTGCTCCGTTCCGGCTGCCCTCATCTCCGTTGATCACTGACACGTTTGACTACTGCGGGATTGCACTTTTCCATGCCGACCGGCGAACCTCAGCCTGACGTCAGCGCAGTTGAAACAGACCTGCCGGTGACGGTCTATTCGCCGGAATCACCACTGCGGCACCCGGTCAGGCTCACTGGGGAAATCCTGTCGGATCTGTGGCGATGTCGAGAGTTGACGTGGACCCTTTTTACACGAGATCTCAAGGCGCAATATCGACAAAGTTACCTTGGGTACATCTGGATCTTCGTGCCGGTGATCTCCACCACGATCGTCTGGATGTTTCTCAACAGCAGTGGAGTGATCAGGATCGAAAACACTTCGATTCCTTATCCGGCGTACGTCCTGCTTGGTTCAGTGATTTGGGGGGTCTTTAATTCTTCGGTCAACCAGCCATTAAATTCGTTCAATGCAGGTCGACAGGTTTTCATGAAACTTAAGGTTCCGCCGGAAGCATTCGTTCTGAGTGGCTTGGGGAATATTGCATTTGAAACATTCATCCGAATGCTGGTGCTGATTCCTGTGTTCGTGTTTCTGAAGATGACACCGGCCACGACGGCGTGGTTGTTCCCGATCGGGATCGCCTGTGTGGCGCTGATTGGATTATCAATTGGTTTTCTGATGATTCCGCTGGGCTCTCTGTACTCAGATGTGGGCCGTCTGGCTGGTACCGGACTTACTTTTCTGATGTACCTGTCGGCTGTCGTCTATCCGCCTCCTGTAGATGGATGGGCCGCAAAAATCATCAACTGGAATCCGGTGACAGCGATGGTGATGACAACGCGCGACTGGCTCACCCTTGGTCACAGCAGCTATTTGTCGGCAATGCTGGTCACAACCGGTATTGCTCTCATCGTATTGTTTTTCGGACTGATCATCTTTCGAGTGGTCATGCCTCATCTGATTGAACGGATGGGGATGTAGGAATGAGCGACGTTCTGGTTCGCTGCGATGGCGTCGGAAAAAAATTCTGTCGCGACCTGAAACGGAGTCTGTGGTACGGAGTCAGGGATTCTGCTGCCGACCTGTTGGGTTGGGCAAAGGACGTGACCGATTCTGTTTCAAGCAACCGTCAGGCCGTCCTTCGGCCCGGCGAGTTCTGGGCGAACAGGGATATCAGTTTCGAATTGAAACGCGGAGAATGTCTTGGCCTGATTGGCAGGAATGGCGCTGGCAAGACAACCCTGCTGAAGATGCTGACGGGGTTGATCAAGCCCAATGAAGGGAGAATCGAACTGCGGGGCCGGGTGGGTGCACTGATTGCGCTGGGCGCGGGATTCAATCCGATTCTGACCGGCCGTGAAAACATCTACGTCAACGGAGCCGTTCTGGGCTTCAGTCGCACACAGTTGAACCGTCTGCTTCCGGACATCATTGAGTTCGCAGAAATCGCTGATGCGATCGATTCGCCCGTGCGAACATATAGTTCCGGAATGCAGGTCAAACTGGGGTTCGCAATTGCTGCTCACCTGTCGCCCGACCTGTTGATCGTCGACGAAGTGCTGGCTGTTGGCGATGCCGCATTCCGCCGCAAGTGCTATGACTTCTTCAGAACTCTTCGAAAGAAGGGAAGTTCTGTGATTCTGGTCACCCACGGACTTACGCAGGTCTCAATGATTGCTGACAAAGCCATCGTTCTCGAACAGGGCCGGACTGACTTTTCGGGTGAACCTGCGACCGCTGTTGGCCATTTGCTTGATCTGATGGAAAATGACAGCGACACCGCTCCGACAGGCGGCTTCGGGTTTCGGCAAACAGAATCCCCATTGGCCATTGATTCAGTGCATGTTGAAGAAGCCTCTGGAGGGCGCACGATCAGGACTGGCGACACGGTCCGATTCCGCGTCCATTTCAGCTGCGAGAAAGATTTTGAGCGACTGAACTGCCAGGCATCGATCTGGCTGAGAGATGAAACAACAGTGCTGTCGTTGATGAATTCCTCGATTGACCACTTCTATTTCGCTGCTCACCCTGGCAGCGGGTACGTTGACCTGATTCTCGAGGACTGCATCCTGCTCCCGGGAAAATACTTT
>JAKVAY010000187.1 GCA_022447185.1 Fuerstiella sp.
TAAGAAACGCGATATTCGCTGTGTTTCGCTGTTCGAATTCCTGCATCGCATCTGTATTGCCGGTACGCATGTTGTTTCCGCTGCCAACAACATGCGTCACAATGAACATGACGCCGGATTTCTGAAAACGGTAGTTCTCGACATACTGTGAAAACTGTGTGTGGCGGCTTTGATGAACTGCCTGAAGCTGGCTGAGACGCAGGGTGGATGTATCGTGAAAAAACAATTCCCGCAATTTGCCCAGACGTTCAATCGGATCCGAACCGGTACCGTGGCAGTCTGTCCATTCGTTGTCGCCGGGAGTGTAAACCACCGGCTTCGGGTACGTACGAAATATGTCTCGTATTTTGCCGAAGGTCTCATCACTGCACGGCATGCTTTGAGCTTTGATGTCACCGACATGCATCAGGAATGCAAAGTCTTCTCGCTCTGACTGCTGCAGAAGCCGACGAAACGGAAGATCCTGTTCCGGCTTGTACGGGAGATCGCCCGTGGCCAGAAACCGAAATCCCTTTTCCTTCTCGGCTGCTAAAGACGGAGACAGACAACACACCACACAGAAAATTGTGGCTGTAATCATTGAATGATTCATCAGGTTGGTTCCGGAAAGGAGCGAAGCTGTTCAGATGATTCGATCGTAGCCAGGACGACCGGAGAATTCGAATTCAAATCCCGGAAACCAGCAGATGCTGCCAAGCCGCAAAATTCCGGATCCGATTTCGAAGCAGCCCTGCTCTTTTTCGAACACTCGGGCTTCTCAATCGTCAATTCTGTTTTTGCAGCGTTTGGCCACCCGTTTTATCGACGCTTCAATTTGGGATCAGTTTTACGGACGGATACCAACTCACTGGATGACATCAGTCAACACCAGGCACACCGATGGTTTTGAGAATCGTTCTGAGTTCCGCGACCTCGTCATTTGTGAGTTCACGAGTTGGAAGACGGCTGGGCCCATGCGGGCGTCCGACAATCTTGAGAGCTGCACAGATGACCGGGCTTTCCGCAGCCGTTCGGTTCCACATCCGACCACGGAACTGAGACCATGGCCAGTTGATAGCCGTGATTTTTTGCTGAGCTGCCACATAATCTCCGGCCTCCAGAAGTTTCCAGACGGACAAGTCGTGTTCCGGCCAGATCGTGCACAAATGTGTGACAAAGCCCGTACCGCCGAGTAGATGATTCATAACGGACAGCCCCTGATTGTCGACAATCGCCAGTCGGTCTGAAAGTTCCTGGATGCCGCGCTGGTAGACGGAAGTATCCGGACTGGACCATTTCAGGGACACGCAGCGTTCCAGGGCTGCAAGTTCATTCAGCTGGTCAAGGGACATGTCGTAGCCCTCCCAGTGCGTGTTATAGATCATGATTGCGACTTTGCTGGTGGCATCATGCACGGCCTGAAACAAACGCAGACAGTCGCCACTGGATGAGGCATAGTAATAACCGGGTGAAAACTGAATTCCATAGGCACCGATCTCTTCTGCGTAACGAGCCATTTCAATTGTTACTGAAACGTTGGTGTCCTGTGCACCCACAAGCGTTGGCACACGTCCTTCGGCCGCTTCCACAATCGTCTTTGAAACGGCTTTGCGTTCTTCGATTGACAGCATAGGAAAGTCACCGCCCGCGCCCACGGCCAGCAGGACTCCGGATCCGTTGACGACGCCGTGGTCGATGACATAACGCACGTTTTCGCGGATGCCGGCGTGATCAATCGAAAGGTCCTCATTAAAGTTCGTTACCACGGGGATCATGGGACCGCGGAGTGACTGTTTGACTTCTTTGATGTCCATAAATGGGCTCGGTTTCCAGGGGGGTAACGATGTTGAAGTGTCAGCCTGGTTTCAGAATGCTGTCAGAGCTATGTCTTCTGAGGGCATTTTCGAACAGAGAGCTCTGTTCGAATTCGGAAAACCAGCTGACTTCGTGAAAAAGGAACCAGTACAGATCTGCCGTGGAACGCACGTCCGATCAATCTGCAGGCCATGCAATCCAGCAGGAAATGTCAGGAATCATGGGGCTGCAGCGATGGAATTCTACGTCGTACGCGGTGGTGGTTTCAACGAACGTAACATTCCCATCCCGGGGGATATACGGGTGTCATCGTGTGGTGAATTCAGGGGGCACGATCTGCACGTCGGCATCCGCGCAGCGACAAAGACTGTTTTCGACCGGAAACGCGTAAAGATACTCTTGATCTCAATGCTGCCGGCCTGCGTTGTATTCGTCCCCGCATGCTCGGTAGTGATGTCGATCATGGATGGTTATGGCCATGGATCAAGACAGGCGCCACTCGGTCGTGGTCCGGTTGGTCTCCATGGGATTGATTCGTACGATTGATACGACACATCAAGCCAGGGAGTTTCCAGACGTTGGTGCCCGTTCAGACGTGAGGTCAGGGCTGCCTCCAGCACACCAGTCGTTAAAAGGGTGCGTTCCACCGGATAAGCCGGTACTCCGCTGAGAAACATGTCTTCCACATTGAGTGACAGATAAGCAAAGTG
>JAKVAY010000188.1 GCA_022447185.1 Fuerstiella sp.
AAGGCACCGGCCAGAACAGGAATGATCACAAAAAATATCATCACTGTTGCATGCATTGTGAACAGCATGGTGTAGAATTCCGGAGAAATCTGCCCGCCTTGCTCAGCGAAAAACAAATTTCCTAGAATCGGCATCCCCTGAATTCCGAACGGAGCACCCTCACCCCAGGGCCAGGCAATCTGCCAACGCATCGCCAGGGCCAATAGCCCGCCGATCAAAAACCAGATCAGCGTCGAAAAGAGAAACTGCAAACCGATAATCTTGTGGTCTTTCGAGAACACATACGTCCAGATGAAGTGGCTGAAGCCACCGGGCGCATTTTCGCCAGATGTATGGTGGTGAGAATCGGTTGTGGATGCAGTGCTCATGATTCGTCATCTCCCTCAGCCAACGATGTGAGATGCTGCTTTTCTCTCAAATCGTCTAAATAGGCATTAAAGTCATCGCGGCTTTGTACGCGCAAAAGCCCCTTCATTTTGTAGTGTCCCCAACCACATAGCTCCGCACAGACCAAATCAAACACGCCTTCTTCCGTAGCGCGGAACCACACCGGTATCTTCATGCCGGGCACAGCGTCCTGTTTGACCCGCAGATTGGGTAGAAAAAAGTCATGCAGCACATCGGCACTCTTGAGCTGCACCAAGATATCCTCGTTCACTGGTACGTGAAGTTCGTTGACCGAAAATAAGTCGTCCGGCGTGTCAAAGCTCCCGTCGGGACCGGGATAACGCAAACGCCACTCAAACTGCCGGCCTGTCACCTCAACGGTCATGCCCGGTTGCTCAGGAACCCGCACCTTCGTGTCGGCCCATGCGTTCAATTGATAAATCGCAATAAATAGCAGCGTCGCTGCCGGGATTATAGTCCAGACCACCTCCAAGTTGTGGCTTCCATGGGTGAACTTGGCCGGTTCGTTCCGCACGCTGGCTTCGTAT
Source organism: Fuerstiella sp. (assembly GCA_022447185.1). Taxonomy (GTDB): domain Bacteria; phylum Planctomycetota; class Planctomycetia; order Planctomycetales; family Planctomycetaceae; genus S139-18. The sequence goes on from JAKVAY010000188.1 coordinate 936, forward strand.
TTCCACATGAACCAGACTAAGGTCAACTCGGTGCCGATGAAGACGATCCCAGTTAGCCAGAGAATCACCATGAACAGCCCATCAATGACATGGCCATATTCGGAAACGTCTTTCGGGAACCAGTGATTGATCAGAGGCTGACTGTGCTCATCGTACGCGACCACAAACAGTGCCGTACCGAGTATCGGCACAAGCAAGAACAATAAACTCCAGTATCGGGCCACTTGGCTCTCCAAATTCGTTGCACGCTGTTACGGATTAGACCTGCGTCCGGCCTCACAGCGCCAGGATGTCTTTCAGGTTGTTTCGCTTTGCGTCACGATGACTCTCATAAACGGTTCTACTCAAAAACTCAGGCCTTATTTTAACTTTGCAATACAACGGCACCGCGCCGTCAAATATCACCTGTCGCGCCGGGTCCGCCGCTAAACTGCATTCTACTTCACTCTGAACTCTGACACGTCAGTGTCCGGTTATCCTCCTCTAAGAATTCCGCTCAATCTTTATCTTGGTGTGTAATTCGATCCCTGCTGCGGCGGCGGCCCTTGGCTGAGCTGCTCATAAGGCAGCGACATCACGTAGCTGACAACATCCCATATCTGCTCTCTGCGGATACTGCCGCCCGCCTCATCATCGGGAACTTCATTTCCGCCGATGCCAGCGGCTGTCCCCTGCGCAGGCATCGGCCCTCCGTTGATTCCTGAGTAGATCCGACGATAGATATCTATCGGTCGCCGACCTCCCCGGTAAACACCCAGTCGCAAATTCCGGGGATGAATCGTCCGAGGCTGCAGGGCTCCAACTTCCATGAACTGATGAACAACCCGCTCGATTTCAGCCGGATCATCGTTGTTGGTTCCCAGATCCTCCCGCCACTTGAACCACACGGTGTATTTGTCTCGCTGGCCATCACCCTGCGCAGAGTCACCGTGACAACTGTTGCACTGCAGATTCTTCGAATAAAAAAGCTTTTCGCCCCGAGCGATCGACTCCCGCATCGCTTCCGAATCCGGTTCAGAGTAGTCGATCGGACTAGAAACTGGCTGAATGATGTAAGCGGGTGCTGAATCCCACTGGTACACCACCGACGCCACAACGTTTTCCTCATCGGGTTCTTCTTCAGGGATACCCTCGTCGTCAACTACCAGCGGGAATCCTCCGGCAATTTCCGTAATTGATCCTGGCATTTCTCCTTCAGACGCGAGGTACTCAATTAACCTCACTTCTGTCTCACCGCGAACACTCAGGTAGCGTACATATTCCACCAAAGCCTCAATCTCATTGTCAGGTAACGTGCGAAATGATGGCATTGACGTGCCTGCAACTCCATGAACCAAAACACGTTTGAGATCATCATGAGAGGGTTTAGCGGCACCAAACGTGGATTTGTACTTAAACACTCCTTGCCGATAGTCTCTCGGATATGGATTTAAAAAAGCAGCGGTCGGTCCATCACCACCACCGGTTACTCCATGACAATGGGCACAATGAAGCCTGTAGAGGCCGTGCTGATTGCCTGCCGCATCTTTGTAGGCAGGCCCAGCGGCAATTTTGAGC
>JAKVAY010000189.1 GCA_022447185.1 Fuerstiella sp.
GTAGCGTTCAGAAAGTCCGGCATGCTGAACCGATGCGGCGGCAGCCTGTTCTGCACGTTTGCGCAGATTCCGGGCGAATTCTTCGGCAGACAGCGAAGGGTTGTTCTCGCAGGTGCCGCCCATGACCGATCCGTTTCACGTCGCGGAACATGCACCTCCTGTGCCGATGTTGGCTGACCAATGCCAGACGTTCAGTCTACCGCCCTGCCCTGCTCCATCAACACCAGCAGACCCTTGATTTACCCTTTGCCTCCGTGGAATCCTCAGCTAACAACCCAATCACAGTAAACAGCGCCAACCCACAATCGGCCCACACGCAAACGAGCTATTCCACGGACCAGTAGTCCACCACAAACACCCCGGCGAGTTTTCCGTCGAGCAGCTTAACGAATGCCTTGTGTGCGGGATGCGGCAGATAAGCGTCGCGATCCTCTGCTGTTGCAAAGCTGACAGTGTACGCGTGGGTGAATCCATCATTCAGACCTTCCGGACTGTTGTTCACCCCGCATTCAAAATCGACAATCGTTGTGATGTCATGCTTCAGATTTGCGAATGCCTGATTGATTTCGTCAATCTGCCCAGGGGTAACTGAATCATTGAACCTGAAGTACACATGGTGGCGCAGTAACCGCTGCGGTGTGGGATTTTCGCCAAGTGCCTGCAGCATCTTTGCAGCGACAAATCGATCCCCCGCGGGCAGAAGGTGCACACCATCCCCGGTCAGAATTCCTTCTGCTGAATTTGCGACATTGTAATGCCTAAGGTGCTGCAGAAACGCCTTTCGCAGATCAAGCAACGTGACATTCGCCGCTGCGGCCACCTTGCGGCTAACCCCGGCATACTCTTCCAGCATGTCGTCCAGCTGGTTCGTCCCGTCGTGTTTTTCACCGATGACACTCGGCGTACACAGGATGACTCGTGCCCCAGCACCATGGCAGCGGCTGATCAGACTTTGCAGCCCGGTTTCGTAGCGGTCCAGCGGTGTGCCGGCGTCACGCAGCGAATGCCAGACGTCGTTGATACCGATGTAAATGACCACAACGTTCGGCTTATGAACCAGCACGTCCCGATCGAATCGTTCTTCAAGGTTCGGAACCTTGTGCCCGCCGATGCCGGCTCCAATGATTTTGATATTGGAATCCGCACGCCTCGCATCCAGTGCCTGTCGAATAAGTGTGACATACCCCGTGGGACCGGCTCCCTGTTGCGTGATGGAATCCCCCAGAAAGACCACCGTCTCTCCGTCGTTGATTTGGGCATGTGCAAACGAAGATGCAGACAACAGCAGGACTCCCACAAGAAGACGACAAAACAACATGGCAGGATAGACTCCAAAGACACGGGATGATGACAGGCGGATCGTATTCGGCAGTGTGCAGACTGACGGCCGAGACAACTCAGGTCAATCCGTCTGTCACCGAAGCCGGCAGGACATCGGGGGAAACAAATCGGCACTCATCCAGCAGAGCAACAGATACCCCTGCTCTGTGACCACCAATGCAGCCGTCATAAACTTGTCCCGGTCTTTGATCCAGTCGAGATGTCGGATTTCAGTTTTGTCTGATGTTGATCTTACGATCAGATCCTATGGCTTCGGCTGCTGTCGCGAACTGCATCAATGCCCGATAACCAGTGAACTATGCGGCCGACGACGGTTGTAGTCGTCACGCCAGCGTTCGACCTTTCTGGCCGTGTACTCCAGAAACAGGAACCAGTGCTGGTTCGGGCACTGCTGACGCAGGCTCCCGTTGAACGATTCGATGTGACCGTTTTCCCATGGGCTGCCCGGTTCTATGAAGAGCATTTGCACGCCGAATCGTCCCTGCCATTCACGGATACTGACGACGGTAAACTCTGACCCATTGTCGGTTCGCATGTGATCCGGAACGCCGCGACGAATAAAAAGATCACTCAGCCGCTCCAGAACCGATTCACTGGTCATGCGACGAGAGACATCGATTGACAGACTCTCATGAGGGTACTGGTCGATCGGCACAGAGCATCACAGACAGTAGATGTCGCGACACCCGGTTTGAAGTCAAATAGTGCATTTCAGCCCGATTGCAAAACGCGGCCACCGCCGCTGCGGCAGTGCGGCTCGCAGATTTCCGGCGACGATCAGAAAACCGATCGACGACTGACACCGACCGCAAACCCGGCAATACCGGGGGCATTTGATGAATTTCCCCACAGCAATGGCGGGCTCGGTACTGCATCGGCTACCTTTCTGTCGCGCGTCGGGATCGTGCCAACTTCATTCGCTGCTGCACCAGATTTATTGCATCTGCCATCTCATGTCGACGAAATCGAAACACGAAAGTTTGCAGCGAACGGCCGGTGTACCTGCCGCTACGTTGCTGGGACTGGGATCCATTCTGGGAACCGGTGCCTACTTTGCGATCCCCGACGCTGCCATCCACTATCAGTCGTCAATGATTTTTCCGGTTCTGCTGGCCGCAATTCTGGCGACCTGCAACGCACTCAGCA
>JAKVAY010000019.1:0-2202 GCA_022447185.1 Fuerstiella sp.
TACGGTTGCGCGGCACCTGGACGATCGACGTCGATTCTTAAAATCGCGCCGGAAACATTGGAAAGATCCTGGCCGGTCCGCAACTGGTCGGCGATACCACTTGAATCACCTGTTGCAAGATAGAGGTACCCGTCCGGACCAAACTTAATACAGCCGCCGTTGTGACCACCCGACCGCCACTCGAAAATGACTGTTTCAGAAGCAGGATCAATCGTTGGTGGATTACGTTTTGCCAGTTTAAAACGAGACACACGAGTTCCCCGGAGATCTTCGTCAGCAGGATCAGCTACCAGAATGGTGACGAACACATAACCGTTCGACCGGAACTGCGGATGAATTGCGAGTCCATATAGCGTTTTGCCTGTGAGATCGAGTGCCACATCCGCGGAATCTGCTGCGGGATCGTTTTCAAACGAAATGATGCGCCCTGCCTGTTCCGCAACGAAGAACCGGTTGGAACCCGGAGCGGATGTCATGGCCAGAGGTTCGGTCAGTTTGATGTTCGGAAATGCATTGACTGTGCGATACGGCGACGGAGGATCCGGAGTGCCTGTTACTCGCGACGTCTTCCAGAGCACCCGTTTTTCGGTGCTGAATGACGAATGGTCCTGCGCAACCAGGGATCCACACACCAGGAGAGAGAAGAGGACGGCCCACAGACTGAGTTGATGTGTTTGACGACTCATGTGATCTTTCCTGAAGACTTTTGTTCTATCAACAACTTTCAACACATGTCGCGATCCGTACCTGTCGGCTGCGTGAGGCCGTTCTGCCTGTCACCAGCGGCGACCGCGTACGATCTGCTCAGTTGTGTATTAGACCGGTCAGCAAGAGACATCCGAATTGTCGACAAGCCTCGGTGCAAATTCAAACCGCGATCGCAGACTTTTTACGATCCCGCTGGTGACGCCGTGTTCGTGAGTAAATACAACGGTTCCGAATTCAGCGGTCATTGGCGGATGTTTCAGTGCCGCGGTGAGGAACCCTGCCTGGAAACACCAGACTGCAGAGCCATCCCACGACGAGTGTCGGCACGCAGGTAAAAGCACCGTACCACCAGTGTGATACTTCGGTTTCGCTCCAGATGATCATTAATACAGAAGCTCCGGCGACGAACCCGGTCCATGCGCCGATGCTGTTTGCTTTTCTGCACCACATTGCCAGCAGAAATAATCCAAGCATCGGACCGAAGAGGGCACCACTGATTTTGATAACGATGTCGAATACGTTCCTGCCAAGGACGGGCACGAGCAGTGATGCAACAATCGTAAGCAGCCCAAAGCCGGTACAGAGCCATCGGCTGAACCTCACGCCGGGATGCCGTCCCTGCATCCAGTCAATGACGATGGTTAAGGTCAAACTGTTGATTCCGCTGTCAATACTGCTCATTGCTGCGGCAAACAGACCTGCCACAAGCAGCCCCGTCAAACCGAACCGGGAAATTTCTGTCACGACAAAAACCGGCAGAAGCTGATCTTCACTGTTAAGCGGTGGAAATCCTGACGCTCCAGGTTGATGGTAGAACACGAACAATACTGTTCCAACGATGAAAAACAGCAGGCAGATTGTGGCCGACATGACGGCATTGACGACTACACATCGTCGTGCGGCAGCAATAGTAGGGAGTGAGACGAACCGCTGGACCGTTCCCAGAGAGATCGCCTTGGCCGGCAGATAGACAAAGATTCCGAAGGCTGCGGCGGAAAAGAAATTGGCTCGATGGGTCAGATCGAATCGCATATCGAACATCCGGAACTTTTGTTCGGACGTTCCCACCTGCCAGACCGTGTCCCATCCTCCGTCGATCTTTGCGACTGCCATCAGCAGAACTACGGTCATCCCTCCGCCCAGCGTGATCGCCTGCAGCACGTCGGTCCAGATGACGGCTTTGACACCGCCTAGAGCCGTATACAAAGTCGCCAGCAACCCCACGCCAATCAACGTCAATCGGAGTTGATCAGGTGACAAATCGAGTACCGCCTGCAGGATGACTCCCACCGCATACAACATGCTGCCCATCCAGCCAATGGTGTAAACAATGGACAGGGCACTGCACAGGCGACGAACCGAACGATCGAATCGCAGTTCCATGTACTCGTAGGGGCTGGTGACCTGCAGACGGTGGTACAGCGGGACAAACCAAATCCATACAATCGGTGATACGAACAGCGGGATATAGAGTATCGCCAGATAGAGATGGTA
>JAKVAY010000019.1:2302-2750 GCA_022447185.1 Fuerstiella sp.
CGAGCCATCGGGCCCTGGACGGAGATGGGAAACCAGGCCACGTCGGTGGGCCAGAAAGGCACCCTGCCTGGAGCTGTCCGAAACCCCACCACATTACAGAAATTGGCCGGATTTCTCAGTGACCCTCCGGTGTCACTTCCATCAGCGATCGGCACCATACCGCAGGCCAGTGCCACCGCTGCACCACCGCTGCTGCCGCCGCATGTTTTGGATGTATCATACGGATTCAGTGTGGTTCCGAAAATTTTGTTGAACGTGTGAGACCCGGCTCCGAATTCCGGTACATTCGTTTTGCCCACCATGATTGCGCCCGCATCGCGCAACCGTTCAATAATCAGGCCATCTTCATCCGGAATGTGATCGGCATAGATCGGTGAACCCAGGGTTGTCCGAACTCCTTTAGTTGGAACAAGATCCTTGTGTGCGACAGGAAGGCCGTGCAGAGGAC
>JAKVAY010000190.1 GCA_022447185.1 Fuerstiella sp.
CGCGGCCCCCGACAAACAATGCGGTAGTCGTTCCAGTCGTCACGTTTTAACACGCGATCAAGCTGTTCTTTGTCCGGCTCATCAAGGACACGGCGACGGCGACTCTCGTCGTACAGACAACCCCAGAACGTCTGCCCCAAATCAGCCTGGTACCCGATCATTTCATGATGATTTGGGATGCGTTCACTGCGAATCTGAATCCCCGCGTTGGTGTCGTCGCCTTTGAGACGAAACTGCAGGCGCAGTTCGAAATCTTCGAACGTGCCACGGTGCTGCAAAAAAAAGTTGTGAGGGATTTTTGTCTGCAGATTTCCGCCAACGATAGCTCCGCCTTCGATTCGAAAGACGGTGAAATCGCCATCCCACTGCTTCAGGGAGTCTCCATCAAACAAAGACACCCACGGACCGTCAGCATGAACAACAGAGGTGACGGCGGCGCAAAACACCAGCGCCGGAATCTTGATCAAGAGTTCCTGCACGACAGCAATCTCCCTGAACAATTCGATAAGAGTACCCGTGATGAGCGGTAAACGCTCAACGGATCATCGAAAGTCATCCTGCCGTCTCGATGACGCAGTGGGAAACCGGATCGATCCTCGGTGTGAGGAAGCCGGAAATCAAACAAGTACTGGCTCTTCCGCATGGAGAACTGCGACATCGACTGTCACCAGTTCAACGGAACCATCAGGGTCTTCCACCTCAAGCACTGCCTGCTGAGCGACCGCGTCAACTTCTTTGACTGTCACGGTATGGTCGCCAATCTTAATGAATTCGCCACGCTCGAGATCGATCTGATGATTTCTCATCTGCCAGCACCGTTGACCAAAAAAGAAATTCGTGAGAAAACCAGTCCGGCTCTGAATACTCACGAGAAAATTTGGTGTGCGTTCGCATCCCTTGAACGCAACGGGCACAACAAAACGCAAGTTCTGTTGTGCCGTCAACGCTCTTTATAGTGCGAGCCCAATCTGTGGACAATCGCGAATTGTGACCTTGATCGAACTTCGAATGACCTTTTCGTCTTTCCAATTTTTGTCTCGAATTACCCTTGCACGATTTTCAATGAACCGTATCGGCACACTTTTGACGAAAACTCGCCGACCATTTGCCGACCCGCAAACGAACACTCGGTAATCCGGCGGCTGTTGCTTCCAGATGCGACTCTAACACCGACAGTAGTCTCCATGTCATCGACACAGACAGAAAACCCACTCCTCACCGAAGCCGGGATCCCGGCTTATGACTCCATCAGCGCTGAACATGTAGCGGATGGCGTCCGAATGATGCTGCAAAAAACGGAGGAACTCCTGCGGACTGCAGAGCAACAGGAGACGGTCGACTGGGAGGAACTGACCGGACCGCTTGAAAAAATAGACCTGCTGTTCGAATACGGCTGGAGTCCCGTGGAACATCTCCTGAGTGTGGTCAACTCAGACGAACTCCGCGAGGCACACGAAAACGTGCTGCCTGAAGTTGTGCAGTTTGGACTGAAAGTGAGCCAAAGCCACCCGATTTACCAGCGAATGTGCGCGCTTCGCGATTCGGATCGGTGGAGCCAGTTGTCGGAATGCCGCCAGCGGATTGTTACTCGAGCAATCCAAAGCGCTGAGCTGTCCGGCATCGGCCTCGAAGGTGCCAACCTGGAAGAGTTCAATCAGAATCAGCAGCGACTGTCTCAGCTGGCGACCGACTTTTCCAACCATGTCCTGGACGCCACCAAATCTTTCTATCTTGATGTTATCGATCCAGCGGATGCCGCCGGACTGCCGGAAAGTTTCCGGCGGATGGCATCCGCCGCGTGGTCTCAGGCGAATGAAGAATCCGAATCTTCCTCCGACGATGGTCCGTGGCGGGTCACGCTGGATGCCCCGTCATTTGGACCGTTCCTCGAACACTGCCGCAATCGCAACCTTCGCGAACAGGTCTATCGCGCTTACATCAGCCGAGCTTCTTCAGGAGAAACGGACAATACACCACTGATCGCGGAGATTCTGCAACTGCGACAGGCTCAGGCGAAGTTGCTGGGCTTCGAAAACTACGCAGCACTTAGCCTGACGCGAAAGATGGCTGGCTCTGTCCATCGCGTAGAAGGAATGTTTGATCAGTTACT
>JAKVAY010000191.1 GCA_022447185.1 Fuerstiella sp.
AACACCGTCACCAAACGGATCCGAAATAGGATTACCGATCATTGTGGCAGATTCGCTGCGGCGGTGTAGCTCAGCGGGGCAGGGCGTTGGGGTTTTAGTCGACGTTGCTCTGGCTTCAATGGGGCCGGTGAGCTCCCGCCGTTTCGAGTCAAGAACGCCCCCCATATGAGTCTGTAATGCAAAATGCCTCTGCAGCAGGAAAACCGTTCGCTGGACTGTGATCCCGGAAGACCCCGTTTGTCCACTGTCCGGCCCGTCGGATCGTTCCTGTGGCATTTCAACAGAACGTTCTTTCACGCTTTGAGATCTGCAGACTGCTGAGGTATCGTTGATGACCAATCAGTCACCAACGGCCGACAAAAGCGGTCTCAAAGTTCAATCGAATGATGGTCGCACAAAGGTGCTTCTGATCTGGCACGTCACCACACAAGGTAAAAAAGGCGAAACACCAAATCAGATGCTGACGCTGGCTGGTGATGATGAAGGACAGCGAGTTCCGGCATGGGTGGAGGTCGCCTGATTTCAGAAATATAAAAGTGCAGAACCCGTTCGTTACAGAATCATGAGTCTCATTGAGGGGACACGCTGTGGATTTTATCCTGCCAATCGTGCTGTTGTTGATCGGACTTGGAGTGGGCGGCCTGACCACCTGGTTGCTTCTTAAGTCCAGGATCGAGCACGCACACGACCGGGGAAAGGCAGAATCGGATTCCGAGCTGGCAAAGCTCAGGGAGCGTGTGGACAGCCGAGACGAGACGATTGCCGAAAGGGATTCCGCAATTGAGCAGCACAAAAGTGAACTGAAAAGTCAGCAGGATCAGGTTAGTAACCTGAAGGCGAAAGAAGCCCAGCTAACCACAATGATTAAGGATGAACGCCAACAGGCCGCAGAGAAGATCGCCGTTTACGACGACGCACAGAAAAAACTTTCTGACGGTTTCAAGGCCCTTGCCTCTGACGCCCTCAATACAAACAACGAGATGTTTCTGAAGCTCGCCAAGGAGAAGCTGGAAGGGTTTCAGAAGGAGGCCAAGGGCGACCTGGAGAAGCGGCAGACGGCCATCGACAACCTTGTGAAGCCGATGGAGAAGTCGCTCAAGGATGTGGATACCAAATTGAAAGCGCTTGAGACCGTTCGGCTGAAGGCGTACACGACACTGGAAGGTGAAATCAAATCGTTAGGCCAAACACACAAAGAACTGCGCTCTGAGACGGCAAGTCTCGTCAAGGCATTACGCCGCCCGGACGTTCGTGGTCGATGGGGTGAAATTCAACTCAAACGTGTCGTTGAGCTGGCCGGAATGCTCGACCACTGTGACTTCTATGAACAGCCAAGCACAGAAGGAGATGACGGTCGATTGCGGCCCGATCTTCGTGTTTGTCTGCCGGGCGATAAAAGTGTTGTTGTTGACGCCAAGACGCCCCTGAGTGCGTTCCTGGATGCGATTGAGGCTCCGGACGAGGACACGAGGCTGGCTCGCATGAAGGCCCATGCACAGCATGTCCGAAATCATATCTCGGCGCTCAGCAGAAAGTCGTATTTCGAACAGTTTGACCACACACCTGAATTCGTCGTGCTTTTCCTGCCTGGAGAGACTTTTTTTAGTGCGGCACTTGAACATGATCCGACGCTGATTGAAGTTGGCGTTGACCAAAACGTAATCATCGCCACGCCGACGACCCTGATTGCCCTTCTTCGAGCGGTCGCCTATGGATGGCGTCAGGAAAAGCTCGCTGAGAACGCAAAAGAAATCAGTGATCTTGGCAATGAGCTCTACAAACGCATTGCAATGATGAGCGAACATTTTTCCAAGGTTGGCAAGAGCCTGGATTCGGCGACGAAGGCTTACAACAGTGCCGTGGGAACCATCGAATCGAGAGTGCTGGTTACGGCTAGAAAGTTTGACGAGTTACACATCGGTGCATCCGGCGTCGAGATCGCCCAGCTTGGTCCGGCTGAACAGACGCCTCGATTACTTCAGCAACCCGAACTGGTCAATGCCCAGCGGGAAGAGCCTTCTGAAGAGGCCGAAGAAAACAGCGGGACGAAACCTCGATAGCCGGGATTTCTTCGTTTGCTGCAGCAAGCCGACGCCGTTGCCGAAGATTGTCGAGGTACCAGACATGATGGCGACAATCACAGTCTCGGCCACGACCATTTGCAGCAGGCCGAGGAAGAGAATCCGTCCCGCAATTCGGTGAAATTTCCTACAGGTGATTTCAACATGAAAGCCAGTCGGGGCATGTTTTGGGTCGACGTCGGTGACCATTCGCTGCTTCGAGTGACCGGCATGTGATTCAGCCTGTTTTCGCTGCGCAAATGTGGCCGAATCTGTACCAAACTCAAATTCGGAGCCCTTTATTCTGAAAATCACATCTTCTGCCTGAAAATTCAGAACGGTATAAGTCCGATATCGCCCTGGTCGCGT
>JAKVAY010000192.1 GCA_022447185.1 Fuerstiella sp.
TAATTGCGGCAGCGTCAGTCCAGCTGCTCCCAACGCACCAATCTGCAGGGCATCGCGGCGAAGCAGGCCATTGCACAAACGCTGTCGAGGATTGGGAACAGAAGAGACGGACAACACAGCGAGAACCCCTGACCGGAGTCTAAGAGTGATGCGGAAAGGCGGGACCTCAACTCAGTGTAACGGTCGGTCAGACACACTTCCAGATGCCGGCACCGGGGGAATATTGGGGTATTTGGAGGGAATTCCGGAAGCATTCACGGACTTCTTCCTTGCTCATCTATTGCTGCCGAAGATATCCCGGAGTGGATGACTCCCGACACGCAGTTTCCGGTCGACATCCACCAGAGTGTACTCGGATGGTTCAATATCGGAGCTGCGAAGAGATAACTGTTCTCCTGCGCATCCACGCATCTTTGCCCCCATTAACAATCAGCAGATTCCGGTGCCCAGCGTAATGCAGGGTCCAGAACATTCGCGTGGCAACTCGTAAATTTAGATCGTCATACAGCAAGATCGTTGAGTCGTTTGGGACGCCCAGCCTTCGTAGCAGCGACTGTATCATTTCGGGTGGTGCAACGGTTTAGCGTGCGAGATCTGTCGCCGATCCAGTGAATGAACACAGCCCGGGTAAGATGTCTGTCGTCGTATTACTTCTTCGAGGGTCCCAGCTCGATCAAACGTACATTCTTCAATTGCCGATGTTTTCGGATCCAGTCAGCATCGATCAGCACCAAATCGGCCATGACACAGTCAAGATCACGCTCATCATCAGCACGGGTACACAGTGAAGCTTCATCACGTCATCTCCGTTTTCGAAACTGAAAAGCATCGGCCAATGCTATGATGATCCTTTGTCTCCGGATTTAACACAGGCAGATCCGAACGTTTCCGGACCGCTGCTTGACACTCGACCGTACTGTCCGCCATTGTGATGCAGTTCACAGGCGCATCCCTCGTGGTGGCGACCTTGTGCAAACCGCGAGCCCCGCTCTTTTCGGCACGTAAACACCCTGTTCGGCAGACAAAGCATGTCCATTCGTTCGTTGTTCATCGCCCTGTTGTCTCCCCTGCTGTTGATGGACGTCGTTGCGGACGATGAATTGCCCGCCGTTGAGGCCGTGCCGGATGCGCGGATCAATCAATACGAGTCGGATGGAATTGTGGTCCCGCCGGCCTCTGCCGAGGAAACGATCGTCGAACTTTCGACTTCCAACGCCGCGCGGTATCTGGATCACGGAGCCATCGCCTGGGTGCGCAACCGCGGCTGCGTGAGTTGTCATACGACCGGCACCTACCTGTTCCTGCAGCCGCTGCTGGCAGGTGTCTCGACGGAAGCCGCCGATGAGCTTCTCGAATTTGCCAAAGAGGAACTCAAGTCGATGCAGGACCTGGCTGTCGAAGACCTGAAGTCAGGGACTCGACCGGCGCAAATCATCTACATCGCGGCCGGTCTGGCGGCGGCAGATGCAGCCCAGTCTCAGCCTCCATCTGAAGAGACTTCTGCGGCCCTGCAACTGATGTTCGACATTCAGCAGGACAACGGGACCTGGGGCGCACTGGATTGCTGGCCGCCATTTGAATCCAGTGCTTATCAGGAAGCCACCATGGCGGCCATGGCCATAACGGCTCACCCGGACTGGTTGACGTCGGTGCAGGACGAAGAGCTACTGTCCCGAATCGAACGTCTGAAATCCTACCTTCGTGGAACCGCAGCACCGCACGAATACGGTCGCGTACTAAAGCTTTGGGCGTCTCTTCGCTGGGGCGATGTGATGACTGTTGAGGAACGTGAAACAACGACACAATTGTTGTTGTCAAAACAACAGGATGATGGGGGATGGAGTATGCGTCAGTTTGCGGAACCGGAAGAGTGGGGCGACGGCAGTCGCGAGGAAAAGCTGCGATCTGAAACGAATTTCGAAGCACCCGAGTCGGACGGCCACATGACAGGTTTGGCTCTGATCGTATTACAGGAATCCGGGATGACGGCCGACGCCGATTCGGTTCGCCAAGGACTTGACTGGCTCCGCACCCACCAGCGGGAATCCGGACGTTGGTGGACCCGGTCTCTGAACACGGATGACTGGCACTTCATTACCTACAGTGGGACTGCTTATCCCCTGTTGGCACTGCAGATGTCTGAGGAATAACCGTCAGCTACCGGTCAGGTATCCATTTTCCAGCGTCTGCTGCCGAGGAAACCGTTCCGCCAGTCGGTCGCTGTGTGTCACGCACAGCAGGCCGGCGTCGTTTTCCTGAGCAACTTCGAGCAGCAGCTTTCCGATGACGTCGGCGGTACCGGGGTCCAGATTGCCGGTCGGTTCGTCAGCCAGCAGCAAGGACGGCTGCATCACGAGCCCTCGGCAAACAGCCACGCGCTGTCGCTCTCCGCCGGACAGTGCATCGGGGCGATGATGCAGGCGGTCG
>JAKVAY010000193.1 GCA_022447185.1 Fuerstiella sp.
CGTTCAGACGGATGCCATTCTGGAACTTGCTCTGTACAAAATATCGCAGCTGGAAATTGACAGGATCCGGGAGGAACTGGAAGAGAAACGGGCAGAAGCACGGCGAATTGAACGCTTGTTGAAGTCGGATAAACGGATGTGGAAACTGATTGAAACGGAACTTCAGGACGTGGCCAGTCAGTTTGGTGATCGTCGCAAAAGTAAGTTTGGGTCGTCAGATGAGATCATAGAATTCGATCCTCAGGCATATATCGTGCGCGAGAACACGAACGTAGTTGTCACCCGTGAGGGCTGGATTAAGCGAGTGAACCAGTTGGCCAGTGTTGAACGGACCCGAGTGCGCGAGGGAGATTCCGTACTGGCGGTCGTGCCAGGGAGTACGCTGGACAACGTGGTAATGTTTAGTTCGGATGGCGTGGCATTTACGCTGCAAATCGATCAGATTCCCGTATCTTCCGGTTACGGAGAGCCGGTTGCAAAACACGTGCGACTGAACGACGGAGCGTCAATCATTTCGGTACTCACGACTGACCCTCGATTTGTAGAAGCTGTCGAAGATGACTCTGAGGAATGGGGACCATTGCTGCTGGCTGCAACAAAACAGGGACAGGTACTGAGTATTCCGTTTCACGGATTTCGCACACCATCGACCAGGGCAGGTCGGAAATTCTGTCGACTGAGCAAGCGAGATGAAGTTGTCGACTGTCAGCTCATTACGGATGCGGAAACATGTATGATGGCCAGTGCGTCCGCGCGAGTTGTACACTTTTCACTTGACGACATTCCGTTACTCACGAATGCCGGCAAAGGAGTGCGCGGGATCAGGGTGGACGAGAAGGATCATGTGCTCGGGATCGTCCAGCTGGCACGTCCCAGTGATTGTTTGCGAGTGAAGAATTCCAGCGGACGGCTTGTGTCGTTTGGACAACAGAAATATCAGGTGGCTTCGCGTGGAGGTCGAGGCATTCAGACGAGTAAACGTATTGGATTTGTTGAGGTGCTTCGGCCAAAAATCGAACTTGTCGATTGGTCACTCATGGAAGAAGACGAGGAAGAATAGCGATTTCATTCGCTGCCTTTTCGCTTGCCACTGTTGTGGCAAGATTGCCGAGACTCCTGGAATGATTAGCTTTGCCGATGTGTTCTCGCTGATCTGGGGTAAGGAATCGTCCACCACGGTTGTCCACGCATTTTGTGGCAACCCCCTCGCGAATTTGTCTCCACCGACCAACAGGTGTTTGTTTCCATAGTGATCGACAATCGTCGATCGGAATAGTTCCCTGTTTGAATTGATGTGACAGGCAACGCTTCAAATTATGAGTTGTCGGAACAGATCCGGCTACGGTAGCCAAGCTTTAGTGCCAGCGAAGTATGGCTGATGTTCATTGAACTGACGCATACAAGGTTGCCGGTTCACGTGTGATGCAGATCATCTGCGGTTATTTCTTGAGTGCGGCCGACGACGTGGATATCGGTGCATCAGGCAAAATAGCACAGCACGTGTTCGAAACTCATGTTCAGTCGGCGCATGCGTACTAACGGGGCAGTCATTGGCGCAGGGCATGCAATGTCATTCTGTACACAGTCTGCAGTGCACAGTATGGCTGGTGCGGGGATGAACCCGGGCACTGCCGGAAAAGTTCCCGTGACCTGTGTAGATCATACAGTCGGAATCGTCGCCAACAGAGACTTTAGAGTGTTCTGCAACACATCAGCGTGTCCTGGAACAGCAACACCGTTGTTCGACTGGTTTGGCACAGTTGGCACAACCGGTAAAATCGCGATCGTCCATTTGACCCGTCGAATCGTCGTATTTCTGACGTGTAACCGGAGTCCGTGGAAAAATCGGAGCAGTCGGAAACTTCCTGCAATTGATGGCAACCGTATTCGCCGATCTCACACGCAAGACCGTGCGCTGTGTTCTTCTATGAGCATGCTTCATCATCATTTCGACTAACGAGCTGTCGTAACTGAGACAACGGGTCATGTAATGCCGAATCGACGCTGGCGACTTCCGATGGCTGTGGCACTCCTGCTGGGGCTGGCGGGCTGTCAGAGCCAGGACAGATCATCTGTTGTCAGAGCGCTGTCGTTATTTCGACAGGAGACGACGGCACAGGAAAAGAAAGAGGCGGAAGACGGTTTAAAAGCGAGTGAGCGAATTCGGGCCAGCTGGCGGGCGCAAAACATCGGAATGATGAAGGGCTCCGTTAAAAAAATTGAAGGGACAGCCTCGGAAGCCGACGTCGATGCCAAAAGGCCGCAGTCAACCGTTAAGGCGACGACTCACAGAGCAGTACAGGTGGCTGACCTTTTCGACCTCAGGCCGACTCAAAAAAATCCATATCCACAGACAGCTGTCGCCAACGAAATCGATGTCGACACATCGTTCTCGAACGACGCTGCTGATG
>JAKVAY010000194.1 GCA_022447185.1 Fuerstiella sp.
CGGTTCGACCGACAGCTCGGCCAGGTTCAGGGTCTGAATCGGACGAATGCAGAGCGATTCTCCAAGTTGGATCTTCACGGAGACGTCCACAACTTTGGCAAAATCTTTGCCGATGTTGCCACAGAAAAAGGTGTGCAGCAGTCACTGGCACAATTTGAGACCAGCACTTTATCCAAGTCCATCAAACAGGCGATCATGGACGCAGGCGACGGTGGAAAGCATGTCGTCACGCTGGAGGAAGCCAGGGAAATTGCCGAGGACAAGATCGGAACATTTCTGGATACGAAAAAGGCACTGCTCGACGGGCTTGCCGATGCGGAGGTCACCGAGCCTGAACGACAGCAGATCCAAGACGCCATCCTGTCAAAGGAATGGCACAAAGCAGACGGGCTTCCATTGCTACTCGAGACTCAACGCTTAGTGCGAGATGTGCAGGATCATTCCAGACGATCCAATTTAAATGGTGAACTGCAGAGGTTCGGGAACGTTGGCTCGAACGAGACAAGGAAAGTCGTTCGTGAGGGAGTACTGCAGGGTTACTTCAAACCTGAGCCCGGACCGGCTGACTCCGAATTGCTAAAGAAATTTACCTACCTTCAGGTCTCGAAATTCAATTTTAACGACACTCCTGAAGAAGGTAACCTTATGGAAGAACTTCGTGCTGTTCGACTTGGCATCCCGGCATCCAGTGAGGCGATGCACGAAGTCGCAGCGTTTCAATCAGATCGCTATTTCGGCCAGGTCGCCGGTAATGGTGACGGTGGCTGGTGTGGAGTGCCGGTCACAAGAATTGTCACTGTTAATGACAATAATCATGGAATTCTTGTTAGCCCACTGAGTGGCGAGGAACTCGCACAACCGTTCAGCAAAGACAGGGCAGAACAATTGCAAACACTATCGGTCGCGGAGCGGCAGAAGGCAACGCTGTTCAACATGTTGATTGGCCAGCTTGACTTCTTTGAAGGGTTTATTGAAGACGGTCAATTCCACCCAATGGACAATGGACTAGCATTTCCAGATGACCTGGTCATGTACGGGAAGCTCGAACAAATAGGAACCCGCGTTCCCAGTATGATCAGTGGCGATGGCGAAAACGTTGGTGAAAACGAAGAACTGCATAACGGTCTCAAAGAATTTATGGGACAACTTGACCCTGAGGCCTACATTGAATACCTGAGACAGACCAGCATGGATGACGAGGGGCGTCCGCAGATCCCAGAGGCGAGTCTGCAGCAGGCTTACATGCGAGTCTCCACAATAAAGCAGGCAGTGCAGGCAGGTCGGACTCTTGCCAGTACCGCCAAACTGTTTGAGGGCAGGACAGACACACTTGCAGGATCCGACAGTGTGATAGTGCAGTCCTTCAATCACGCGATAAACAGCGTCCGGAACGCATCAAACCACGATTCGCCAAACGACGTCCTGATAAAGGCCAATTGGACAGATTTCCGTGTTACGTTTGATCAGGCTGTCAGTAGCGGATTGCAGGTGGCGTAGTCGCAATGGCCCCACTGAAAGCGAGACATTGTTCGCTATTGTGAGGTGCCGTTTTCCGCGTGTTCTGTTCGACATTGCGACTGATCTGACTTCTGCTGAAGAACGAGGCCCTGAAAATATTCGCAGCGAGGAGGCCGGCGGCGGCCGAGGTCGTCATCGATCAGACAGTGGTCGACGTGACAGGACCGGAGGACGCTCGGATGGCAGTGATTTGTTATTTCATGTTCGGGCAGGTCCTTTCGTTGAGATGGTGCAAACAAAGGGCGGATGCCACACTGGCAGCAAAGCCTCCCTCTGGTTTCGTTGCGAACACCATTCGGATTACGTTTTTGCAGTTGGGTCAGTTCTGTGATGAGCAGTCATTGGCACCTCGTTGGTGTACAGATCTGGAATCGCACGTCAGGTTGGACGAATGCACCTTGGACACGAATCGAAGCCTGCATCAGGTAAGATTCCGTGACAATGCTGATTAGCCCAATTCGTACACATAAGCTGTGGTTTCGCACATGTTATGTCGGCCTGTGGACCGCGTCAGGATCTGGAAATATGCTGGCTGCTGTCACTCCTCAACCCATGGAGTCGCAGCCGATTGTTTTCTGTGGTGAAACAGACGTTTAAAATTATGAAGTAGTGCATTTAAAGGGCAGGGCTTGACTGAGGACAACTCTGTTTTCGAGTACCAATATCCATCAAACCGAAAAAGCGTGGTCGTCGTGAACCCGTCGGCGTGTTTGCGAAAGTGAGAAGAACAATGGAGCAAATAACAGGTCTATTAAGTGCCCTTGGAAACGAGATCGGGATCGCGGACCTGAGTCCGGACGACAACGGGGCATGTTCTCTGTTTTTTGATGAACTTGTTGTCAACATG
>JAKVAY010000195.1 GCA_022447185.1 Fuerstiella sp.
AGGCCGGGGTGCCAACTCGCAGCCGCAGTCAGAAATGCTCCAGCAGCAACTGTCACGAATCGGCGTGCAGATCAACGTCCACCTGCTCGACTTTTCCACATTGATTCAGACCGTCGACAACAAGAAGGCACAGTTCTTTAGCTTCGCCTGGGGTTCAGACTACCCGGACGCGGAAAACAACCTTGCTTTGTTCTACGGACCGAATGCGGCTCCCAAACCGAATCACTTCAACTACAAGAACGAAGAATACGACAATCTGTACCGGCAGATCTTCAGCATGCAGGCGTCGGACGAAAGAACGTCCATCATGGAACAGATGCGCGACATCGTACTGGAAGACTGCCCGTATGCCGGTTCGATGGCTCGTACAAGGTTCTATCTGGTGCGGGACCGGCTTAAAAACTTCAAGCCAATCGAAACGTTTGACAACTGGTACAAGTACCTGGACGTGGAATAACACGGACGTTCCGGCTGTGGTCGAAAAGACAAACAGCCACTCGGCCAAAGAATGGTCAATCTATGTGGGCTTACCTGATCCGCCGACTGGTCTACAACATTCCGGTGTTTATCGGAATCCTGTTGCTGGTCATGCTGGCCCTGCGCGTCCGCGATCCTGTCTACGCTTTCCTCGGCAAGAACGTCAGCGAAGAAACTATTGAGGCCAGGCGTGAGGAGTTTGGCCTGAACCGACCACTCCTGTTGGCCCGTCCGGGTGAGAGTCAGTTCGGCCGGTTCGTCACTCAGGTGTTCACACTCGACTTTACAGAGGAATCCTGGGACTACCCCGGCCAGACGGTCGGGGAAATCATGGGCCGCTGCGTCGGGCCCAGTCTTGCGCTGTCGATCCCCGCGCTGGTGCTGACCACCCTGATCTCCGTCAGTATCTCGCTGTTCTCCGCCTGGTTCCGTGGCCGCTGGATCGATCAGGCTCTGGTCATCTCGGCGGTGATCGGGATGAGCATCAGCTTTTTGGTGTACATCATCTTTGGTCAGTACTTTGGAGCCTTCCTGCTTCCGGAACTGACCGGACACGAAACGTTTGCCATCAACGGTTATGTGCATCCTTCGGAAACGACGTGGTCGGAATACTTCACGTACTACTGGCCCCATCACTGTCTGCTGCCGGTGCTGATCAGCGTGATCGTTGGGATGGGGTACGACACACGCTTTTATCGTGCCGTGATGGTAGAAGAGTCCGGGCGCGACTATATCACCACGGCTCGTGCCAAGGGCGCATCGCAGCTCCGGGTCATGTTTGTGCACATGCTGAAGAATGCGATGATTCCCATCATCACGCGGGTCGCGATCACGATTCCGTTTCTGATCACCGGATCATTCCTGCTGGAAACGTATTTCAGTATCCCAGGCATGGGGCGACAGCTGATTCTGGCTGTGGAGCACGCTGACTTTCCGATCGTGCAGGCATTCACCGCTGTCTTCGCAGGACTGTATATCGTCGTCAATCTGCTGACCGACGTGCTGTACGCTTTGGTTGATCCGAGGGTTCGACTGTCATGAGCGACGACACTCAGTCACGCAGCATGCAGAAGTTTCTGCGGCATCGCCCGGCAATTGTGTCGCTGGCAATCATCGTGATCTACGTGATGATCGCTGCCACACTGCTGCTCAGCAGTGTGGTAACCATCGAACAGACTCTGCGCCCGGTGGGCCCATTTAATCTGCCTGGTTTTGGCGGGCAGAAACTACCGGAGAAAAGACTGTCAGATATTGAGCGAGACCTGAACGCGATCAACACGGCACTCCGCCGCAGTGATACCCAGGAACAGTTGCGGGGTGTTCGCAGCGGATCTCTGGTTCTCGGCGTAACGGATCCGCAGCAGCTCCGAACAGAACTGGACGAAATACAGAGCACCATTGACAAATTGTATGAATACGAAGACCTGGATCTGATGGTGGAAGACGGTACCGGCGACGCTCCGGAAATGCTCGAACAGCTGGGTGTTGCGGAAAGCCGGACGCACGCTTTGTTTCAGCTCCCGCCCGGACAGACAGGTCCCGGGCGACAACTCGAACTGTTGCTGGGGACCGACCAGCAGGGGCGGTCGATTCTGCTCCGTGGAATCTGGTCCGTGCGAGTCGCCATTCTGGTGGGATTTGTTACCGGCATTGTCTCGGTCATTTTGGGCACGACGCTGGGGCTGTTGTCGGGCTACTTTGGAGGCTGGGTCGACAATGTGATCACCTGGATCTATTCCACGTTCGCCTCGATCCCCAACATCGTTCTGCTGATTGTGCTGTCCTTTGCATTCAGCGGCGGCGAATTTGACGACATCGTGAACGGGTGGACCGGTGGACTGGTTGGCCGTCTGGTTGGCGGCCCGCTG
>JAKVAY010000196.1 GCA_022447185.1 Fuerstiella sp.
CGCAGGGTGAATTCTCATCGGTGCCGGATGCGACGTCACGCTGGCGCTGGTGGTTCGACGGACACACACGATTTCAGGATGATTCGGATGGCTTCGATGTCAGCATTGTCCGGCCGGGAATTGGTTACAAACTGACGGACAACACGACGGCGTGGATCGGATACGGCTGGATCCACACCGATCCGATTGGAGGCGGAGCAACCTTCGATGAAAACCGCATTTGGCAACAACTGACCTGGTCGCGTCAAATGGGCGACTTCCGGGTCGGGTTGCGTCCGCGCTTCGAACAGCGTTATCTGACGACTGGCGAGGACACCGGGTTCCGCTTTCGTCAGTTCGCCGCTGCGCGGGCGCCGATTTCCGTCGACAAACGATTGACGATGGTGCTTTGGGATGAAGTCTTCATTCACCTGAATGACACAGACTTCGGAACGCGGGCCGGCTTTAATCAGAACCGTGTGTTTTTCGGGTTCGGATGGAACCGCTGTCCTGAGAAAACCAAATCGCGTGTCGAGATCGGTTATTTAAATCAATTCGTTGATCGCAGATCACGCCCCGACCGGATGAATCATCTGCTGGCCGTGAACTTCTTTTTACAATAGTCAGCTGGATTGTTCCGGGTAGCGGACACGAGTTGCCATGTCGACGGCGGTCGATCCGACGTGGCCTGCAGTGCGGTTCCGCAGAGCATGATCACTGACGAATGCGACCGGAGCATTCCGCTATCTACCGGGGATTCCACCTGCATCAAACACGTCGAGACCAGACGAGGAAATCGTCGAAGGTGTCGAATTGGTATCCGTTTTTTGGTGGCGTGATGCTGCCGTTTACTAATTCGGACCTTCATGCGCCGACTTGACCGGGACCTCGCTGTTGGAGATGGCGGGAATGTCCGCTCCTCTCCCGGAACAGCTGCCATTCATGCGGCGTGACTGTCCTGGTCCTGCATCAGTAGCTGGTCGGTTACATCAGTCAGTAACTTACGCGATGTGACCTGATCACAAGAGCCGGCAACCATCCGCAATAGCGGCGGTTGTCGAATCCTCACGTTCGCGACCGTCCGATTGCGTAAAAACGGATTGTGTCCGGGATGTGACGGTTCCTTAGATTCATTGTGTTTCGCGAATTCGTTGTCACTGATACCTACAACAAAATCCAAAAGCCTGTGTAATCAAAATATTCAGCATTAGCGCAACGACTGACTGCTAAATTAGAACGTAGAGAAACGTCTCTATCAGTCGTAACGGTTATTCTACCCTCTAACCATTGGTGGTTGCATGCAGATTTAGTGCGTTGAGCGGAGTGTAGCTTGTGTTAATATGAGTGGAGTGAAAAGTATATTATTTTTATTAAACATGGGTTGTTGACACAGGGTGAGTAGCAGAACAAAGGTGACCGAAATAACACAGCTGCGACTGCAGTGGACGGAATCAGCCGGACCGAAAGGGACAATCCGGAATTTTCCGAAATTCTTACGGTCACTTTTATATTGGGGGATGACAGATGAGCAAGATGATCACAGCCTTGGGCATAGTGTTGACCTTGACTGCAACTCAGGCGTTTGGCGCCGACGGACAGATTTCACAGAGTGTGCTTGACGCATTTGGTCTTTCGAGCCTTCAGGTCATTTCAGACACTGACGGCATGACTGTTCGTGGTCAGGGATCATTTACTTACGTCAGTGGTCGAAGCTATTCCAATGTGGGTTCTTTGTATGGTGCGACTGCAACGTCGAACAAATACAGCGCCGGTTCATTGAATAAGGGCACCTCGGACTCTGCTGGTGGTTCCGATTCAGTATCTTACGGTGTCCATATCGTAGAACATGTTGCTGCTAATGGCGACGTTTCTTCAGTAACCCAAACCACTGAAGTTGGTAGTGCTGGCGGCGCGTGGTCAAGCAGTCGTTAATCCATTGCCGTCAGAATTATGACGGGTATCGGAGGATTCAGGTTTCTGCCTGAGTGTCCGGATCAGTCCTGCTTCTGCAGTTGTGTGATTTGAAAACGATTAGATGCGAAAAGCCGTAGTCGGCATTCCTGCTGACTGCGGCTTTCTCTTTTTGTGACTCACACGTGCGGATCGTTTCGTATTTGCGATCAGTATGTGAACCCCGCACTTGCCGCCAGACCGACTAAATTCAGAGTCTGGTCTCCCGCATTGGCGAAAGCGTTTATTTCCGGCCCGGGATCGGCGAACGAACGTCCGACACTGCCTGTATCCACATTGGAATTGCCGGCCCAGTGTTGCCACTCAACGCCAAGTCGAATAAAGGCGATGGCACAGGAACACTCCAGTTGATGTGTCCACTGGAGG
>JAKVAY010000197.1 GCA_022447185.1 Fuerstiella sp.
CAGAAGACACTTGATGAGTATCTCCAGTCGGTTCGCGATACAGAAATCAAAGTCGAAAAAGCAAAACACTGGGTCAATATACCTCTTCCCGAAGTCGATGCCGATCACCTGAAACTTGACATCACTCCTGAAGAGCCACGTGCATATCTGCAGACGATGTATGAACTGATCTACCTCGCGTTTAAAACCGATTCCACGCGAGTGGCGACGTATCAGATTGGTCGCGAGAACGGCGTGGGCATCAGTGACTATCTCGCTCGCGCCGTTGGATTCAGTGCGTCACACGGCCTCTCACACGACACCAAGGGACCAGACGGCTGGAAGAGATTCGGTACCTACTGTCGTTTCCTCAATGAAGAATTCGGACGATTTGTCGGAAGGCTGAAGGACACACCGGAGCCCGGGATGGATGGTAATATGCTGGACAATTCTCTTCTTCTGTTCGGTTCCGCATCAAGCGCCTTCCATCTGTCCCGCAACTATCCGTTGATTATGTCGGGTGGAAAGAACATGGGATTCCGCCACGGACAGTACCTCAACTATGGGCCTGAAAGACCGGCGGGCGGTCCGTGGGACGGTAAATCACCGGAACCGTGGCAAAGAGCGGTTGCCCACGAGGACATCCCGCTTTCAAATCTGTTTGTGACCATGCTGCAGCGACTTGGTGTCGAGACTGACCGGTTCGCCGACAGCACCGGTACAGTGGATGCCGTTTGACGTGCCGAAGCTGAGCCTTCGCGGTCTGATCGGACGTTCGACAAAACGGACCGGGGGGCCCGGCGCGGAGTGGCCAGCGACAACACGTGAATGTCGTTGATCATCACAGAAGATCTGATTACTGGACAGTCAGCAGAAGCTCCGACGATACTTTGTCCCGGGCTTTCGCGTACGATGGTGGAATTCCCCCCTCAAAAAAGTTGCTCATCCCATGACAAACAGTGAAACCGCGATTCCATCATGATGTGCGATCGGCACATCAACGAATTCCATGGGAGATAAAAATGCGACTGTTCACTCGTATTCTGTCCTGGGTGATCTGCAGCTTTGTTCTGTCACCGACTCTCAGTCTGGCGGACCACCGCATCACAATTCATGAGCCGATCTCACCACCGAACTGGGCGTTGATGGAACGCGAGCTGTTGCGAGCCAATACGGCGGCTTGCCAGGAGTATTTCGATCGTTACTTCGATGAGCGTGGGTACTTGCTGTGCGTTGAACGCTGGGGCGGCAACGATGGTCCGGACGATGCGATCGAGAGTCTCCTCCGTTGGCCCATTTTGCACGCCGCAGGCGCCCCGAATTCAATCCTGCACATGTACAAGAAAGCGTGGGAAGGTCACCTCCGGCAATTCACACAGGCCAGGACCGTTGACGTCCCGTTTGCCCGCGACGGCATGTACTACAAAGAGTTTCCGGTTAAGTTCGACTGGCTGCACAACAGTGAAGGACTCACTGTTTTCAATTTGCAGGGACTGTCCGATCCGTACGACGAGCAGTTTCAAAAGCGTGTGCGACGCTACGCCGGCTTCTATCTGAATGAAGATCCGCAAGCTCAAAATTATGACTTTAAACACAAGATCATTCGCAGCATGTTCAACGGCAGCAGAGGTCCGCTGTTGCGCAAAGCGACAGGCCTCGACTGGGCCGGTGATCCGATCGAGGTCGAAGGCCGCTTTGACGCCCGACATGGTGAAAACACCTACGAACAGATGGTCGCTCACTTCAAAGACTACAACGATATCGTTGGTGATCATCCGTCGAACCTGCTCGCTACGGCACTGGCGCTCAACGCGTACATGATCACGCAGGACACGAAATACAAAGACTGGATTGTGGACTACGTTGAGGCCTGGCGCAAACGCATGATCGAGAACGACTTCCTGATTCCCACGAACATTGGACTGGACGGGAAAGTCGGCAGCGCGGCTGACGGCAAATGGTACGGCGGGGTCTATGGCTGGGGATTCACGGTCGTCGTTCCCCAAACCGGCGCGTTGGCTCATCGCAGCACGTTCAATCGTGGTATTGAAGGATTCATGAATGCACTTCTACTGACAGGCGATCGCAGTCTGGTGACTTTGTGGCGGAAGCAGATTATCAAAGTCAATTCGAACAAAAAGATCGTGGATGGAAAGACACTCTATCCGCACAAGTACGGCGATGATGGCTGGTACAACTTTCGGCCTGATCCCTACAGTGCCGGCACGAAAGAGATCTACTACGTAACCATGAAAGACGATGATCTCAGCCGTGTTCCGTCTCATCCGTGGTTCAAGTACCTCAATGGAATGAATCCCAACTACCCGCAGCAGG
>JAKVAY010000198.1 GCA_022447185.1 Fuerstiella sp.
CGTGTTGTCGATCACCTCGAGGGGATTTTTGCTTTCGGGATCTGGGACGAAACCCGGCGGCGTCTGGTACTGGCCAGAGACCACATCGGCGTCAAACCACTGTACTACGCATCGTCAAACTCACGGTTTCTGTTTGCGTCACAGCCTCGGGCAATTTTGCAGTGTCCGGGGTTTCTGCGTTCTGTCGATCAGGCGGCGCTGCAGCACTACCTGGCTTATCGCTATGTGCCGTGGGATCAGTCAATTTTCGAAGGTATGCACAAGCTCCCCGCAGCCCATCTGTTGATTCGTGAACGAGGGGTCACCCGTACGGAGCGATACTGGGAGCCTCGGTATCGCCCCGTGATTCATGATGAAACGGAAGCTTTGGAAGCCGTGCAGGACAGCGTTTGTGCAGCCGTTCAGGCACAGCTTGTCAGCGATGTTCCCGTGGGTGTCTTCCTGAGTGGTGGTATTGATTCCAGCGGGATCGCGTCAATTGCAGCTGCCGAGAGCGGACTGAATCATGCCAGTTTCACGATGGGGTTTGAGGAACCGGACTACGACGAGCGAATATTTGCGAGACTGGCCGCTGAGCATGCAGGGTGCGGAATACATGAAGATGTGATGAGTTGCCAACGGTTCATGGCAGATTTGCCCGCTTTCATCGATTTGTATGATGAACCCTTCTTCGATTATTCCGGCCTGTTTGTGCATCTGCTGGCACGTCTGGCACGTGACAACGGCGTGTCTGTGGTGCTGGCAGGCGACGGCGGCGATGAAGTGTTTGCCGGCTATCACTGGTATGACGACCCGCATGAATGTCAGCAGCCGGCCCTGTTACAAAAATTGCAGAAGTTTCTGGGCGGGACACCACAGGGTGATCCGCTGACAAACTGGTTCCGGCGGCTGTGTCAGATGAATACAGAGACTCAACGTTCGCTGGTGTGTCAGCCAGGATCTTTTTCGCACCGGACACTGATGGAGCAGTTTTTTTCCGATGAAATCCCGGCCGTGACCGGACTGCAGCTGCTGGATCTTCAGACTTTTCTGGTGGATGACATCCTGCAGAAGGTGGATCACGCGAGTATGGCCTGTGGTGTCGAGGTACGCGTTCCGTTTCTTCATCGGGCAGTGGTGGAAACAGCGTTCTCAATCCGGCACGACCTGCTGATGAAAAACGGAGAACGTAAGTCTTTGTTGAAAAAAGCTCTCAAAAAATGGGTGCCTCCTGCGATTTTAACTGCCCGCAAAAAAGGGTTCGGTGCGCCGCTGACAAACTGGATGGAATCCGGTCTCGCTGACATCGCCACTCGATTTCTGTCCGACGGAAGTCTTGTGCAGCGGAATTTGTTTTTACGGGAAGGTATTGATCAGTTGATTCGTCAGCGTCAGGACCAGTCATTGTGGCTGGTTCTGTGCCTGGAGCTTTGGGCACGTCGCTGGCTTGAAGACCATTCTACAGATCGGATTCAGCAGGAAATGACCGGAGTCCCGGGGTTTCCTTTATAATGTTTTTCATGGAACTCGTTGTCGTTTACGGTCGCAGTCACATACTGAACAACACCATGTGAAGGTCCGGCGTCATTTCAATGATCGTTCGTTGCACGGTGTTGGGGCAAATCCGGGAAGTCATCTTTCAATACCCGGCTGACAGGTGAAAAGCGTGGCCTGGTGAAAAGCGTGGCCGGGTGACCGGCTG
Organism: Fuerstiella sp.; assembly: GCA_022447185.1. GTDB lineage: Bacteria > Planctomycetota > Planctomycetia > Planctomycetales > Planctomycetaceae > S139-18. The sequence continues at coordinate 1,682 of JAKVAY010000198.1, forward strand.
CGGAAAGTTTATCAATCATGACAACCACAACAGCAGTCACGTTCGTTCAACGCCGGTGTCCGGTCTGCTGTGCAGAAGAGCACCGGACTCTGTTTGAGATTACGGTTCACGATTTTTCCACGGTCAATCCCACGTACCGAATAGATCAACTGGAGCGAATGGGGATCGCCGGTGACCATTCCTGTCCGATTGTATGCTGTGAACAGTGTGGGTTTGTCTACAGCAAAGATTGTCTGGATGATCGCTCCCTTTCATTTCTGTATGAACATGTTATCGATCATGAAAAGAGTCTGGCAAAGATTCACGGTCGTGAGAAACGGAAGCGACTGCTGGCCGTCTGGGCGAGACTGTTCGAACTGGCAACCGAACATCGGGATCGGTGTGATCTTGATGTGTTTGACTTTGGCTGTGGCTGGGGGGATTTTCTCAGTGTGGCCCGATCGCAGTGCATTAACGTCTGTGGTCTGGAAGCCGACAGGGTCAAAGTCGACTGGGCAGCCGGTCAGGGGCTGAATATCGTGTCCACACTGCAGGAGGTCGAAGCTCTGGCCCCGTTTGATGTGGTGTACTGTGACCAGGTTCTGGAGCATCTTGATACACCTGCAGAGACAG
>JAKVAY010000199.1 GCA_022447185.1 Fuerstiella sp.
CAACTGGATCTTTATGTTCATTAACGGACTGCCCATTGGAATGGTCTGGGAAATCGTATTCAGCTGCCTGGGGGACGACACTCTACCGAAGCAATAGCAGCGGATCTCAGGGCCAGCTTCATCGTCTGATCAGGCATCGTAAAAGCCGTGGGCAAATTCACGATAGCCGCGTGAGACGTTCCGGAATTCTGGGCTTCAGCAGTTACCGGTGCTTTGTTCATGCCACTGTTGTTTTGCTTCACGTTGATGCTTTCACGAATCCCTGCTCAGGACGAACGCGACATTGCAGACCGCACGCAACGCATACCTATGGCTCGTACCGATCGACTGAACATTTTGAAGACCTGCTGACCAGGCCTCTTCATGTTGTTTCTGGCTCACATGAGCTGACTGCGATGCGAGAGTTTCGTGACAACATTTCAGCAAAATTTTTGTCCGTAATGGGCATGGGAGACGGAACGCATCTGGCGGCCCCAGAACTGCCGGTCATGATCCTCGCCCTCGTCCCACTGGGCTGTCTTATGTTTGTTCGCAGTCATCGCGCAGCTTTTGCAATGGTGCTGGGCGCACTGGTCACAGGTTTTGTGATTGCCGGCGGGAGTACCCCTGCGTGGCAGAAAGGACACCTGAACGGATTCGATCAGTTCATTCTGGCAGGGGCCGGACTCAACGTGGCTTACATACCGTGTCACAGTTTGCTTTTCGAACGATTCATTGCACTGTTTCGTGAACCGGACAATGCCGGATACCTGATTAAACATGCAATACACGGCAGTTCGTGACCGATCGTCACCTTGCATGCCGGATTCAATCCAAGCAGAAATCAAATGAGTTGTCGGCGAGTTGCCTACGGGCTGAGGGATGCCTTTGACGTAACGCTTTGCGTTGCTGCAAGAGAGTCACCCGACGCAGGCACCTCGTCAGACTTCGGACTGTCAGTAAACCGTGTGACGTAGTTCCACTGCACACGGTTTTCGTGGTCATCGGAATGCAGGGCGTGCAATTGCGCTCGGTCCAGCGTGTCTAACCACTTCAAAGAGAATTTCTTTTTATGCGCATTACCCGAAAGGTGCCGAACCATCGACTCTTTCCCTGGATGCCGACCACCCACCGTCCACCAACTGCCTCGGGGCGGATAACCGCCGTCGATGGGAGCAGCCTCAGCGGGTTCAGCGTTCCCCGTCTGATCACGCTTCGCGGAGATCGCTGCAGAACCACCCGGAAGCTTTTGAGCCTGAAGACCGGCCGCCTTCAGAACTTCATTCCTGATTCGGGTATTGTAGCCTGACCAGACTCTGTAGCGTCGTCGCCCTGCCGGAACCCTAATGTACGGATAACCGAGTTCGCGAACATGTGGGCGGTCGTGGATGACAAATGCATCAAAGATGCCGGCAGCAATATCGGCTTTGAGCTCATCACATCCTCGGCAGCGCCCGCGTGACCACGTGACTTCGATCACAAGCTTACAGAGTTCGGAACCTTCATCCTCCTCTGCTCCAATTTCCGTGCTTAAATTCTGAGCCGCTGGAGTGGATTGAATGACGACCGTACTACTCTTGTCCGGCCCTGCGTTATCCTGGCCTGCTTTAACATCGCCAGCACAGATGGCCCCCAGCAGAATCGGCCCCACCAACAGTAATCTTTTCATTCCCACATCGAACAGGTAACACATCACGATCTATCTTCCGCGAGTGCTCACGCACTGCCTTTAAGAACTTTCGTTGACAGCTCCGTCCGCAATGCCGTGGGATCACATATTTTTTCCGAACCATCTTTTGGCATGCAGCGCCCACGACTCCTCTGCTCGGCCAATCATATTTACCTGCCATCGTCAAAAACAAACACAAAGACTCATTCGCTGAGTAAAACTTCTTACCGCCAGAATACTGCACGAAACATGGATGAACTTACACGACAGTGATGCACTGGTGGGCAGGAATTGCACAGTTTCTACACACCTCTCCGTGTTACTCACCAACAATCATTAACTCCAGGCAGACGTGCTGGCCTCACTCGAATCGACCAACACCAACATCTTTCGATTGCATCTTCGCGGCCAATGGGCAGCCCAATGAGCTCTTGCCCCGAACAGATTGTGTCCTGTTGCGCACAGTACCCCTCGAAGAATCCCCTTGAGTCACAACCTTTCACCAATCAAAGAATATTGATTCTGAAACTGTGCGTGTCGACATCCTGCTAAGCCCTGACGAACCGGCTCTGACCTAAAGAGTCAGAACGTTTGAATGAGGCGTATGAAGAGCGCAAACCT
>JAKVAY010000002.1 GCA_022447185.1 Fuerstiella sp.
GATTCGGCGCATGACGCACAGGCAGCAGACTACAACCACGACGGGCGACTTGATCTGGCCGTCGTCTGCCACGGACGCGACGGAGGACACAACACCGTCTCCAGGATCTTCTACAACAACGGGCACCGCCTGCGGAAGGCAACTGTGGAAACATTACCCACAAACGGACCGCACTGGATGTGGCAGGAAGACATGGGACACATTTACCATCGTGGCTGGACACATGCCTACAGTTCCTCAGTCTTCACATGGAACAGGCCGCGGAACAACGGTCGCTTCTCGTTCCAGGCCGACATCCCTGACGGTACTCAGCTTTTATTTTCGGTGCGATCAGCTTCCGGGAAATCGCAACTCACGGAACAGCCCTGGCAAACGATCGATGAAAGCCCGTTCCGGGTAGATCCACGACATCGAGTCATGCAGTACCAGGCCACGTTTCAATCCGACAACGGTGACCGGTACCCGGTACTTGACCAGGTGCAGATTGATTTACAGTGATGAAGATGCAGGCCTGAAACGGGAAAATCATGCCCGACATGACACTGAGCAACACAACGGTGCGGCAAGTATGTGCAGCGATTTGTTTGGTCTGACGAACAAATAGACAGAACGTGACGCCCGGTGATTCCACCATCGTGGCTTGGCCGGTACGGCTTCAGAACGAACCTGACGATCGGCGACTACCCGAGTGCTCGTGACAGAGTACAATGAAAGATCCGAAATATCGTGTCAGCAGGACGGCCGACGCACTGCGGAAGTCGGCAGACAGCGTTTGCGGTCTGTTGCAGCTGATCCGTCAGGCTGGTCATACCTCAAGAGAGCTTCAGTGCTTGTGACGTCTGTTCCGTCATAAAATAAGCACACAGCTTGAAGATTAGAATCATCTGCGGCTGCGTATGCGGTGGCAAAAGGCATATTTTGAAATCATCGCCGGTGATCGGCAGGGGATGGTCGCCCGTGTCATCCGTGGAGCGCTGCGCCCAGCCGCCTGGATGTATCAGTACGTCACGGCCTGCAGAAATTTTTGTTTCCACACAGGATTGCGACAATCGACCAGAGTCGAAGTGCCTGTGATTTCAGTTGGAAACCTGACCACCGGTGGAACCGGTAAAACCCCGATCGTGGCCTGCGTTGTGGAGCAGTTGCTGAAACTTAAACGACAGCCGGGAATCGTCAGCCGAGGCTATCACGCCGATGCGACCGGTATCAACGACGAGAAACGGGTGCTGGAGCACTTATGTCCCGGAGTCATTCATCTGCAGAATCCCAACCGTGTCACTGCATCCGTTCAGTTGATCAAAGAACATGACGTGGATGTCGTCGTACTCGACGACGGTTTTCAGCATCGTCAGATTGCCCGAGACCTCGATGTGGTTTTGATCGACGCCACAAATCCGTTTGGTTATGAGTTCGTCCTGCCGCGAGGTCTGCTGCGGGAACCACTGCAAGGGTTACAGCGAGCTCACATGATTGTCGTCACACGTTGTGATCAGGTACCCGCGGCGCAACTGGAAATGATTGAAGATCAAATCTGCGGCGCGGCGCCGCAGCACAAAGACCGTTTGGCACGAGTCTCATTCCGGCCCGTTGGCTTCCTTTCCGCCGGCGGAGAAAAAATTCCGCTGTCACAGATTGAAGCAAAACGTGTGATGTTTGTCACAGCGATTGGTAATCCACAGGCCTTTGAGGATACGTGTCGCCGACTAGGAGCGGATATCGTCTGTTCGCGGCTGTTTCCCGACCATCATCACTACAGTCAGTCCGATCTTGGATCCATTCTCTCCGACGCAGCGAAACATCGGGTGAAGACTGTACTGACGACACTTAAAGATCTGGTCAAGATCCAGCGGGTACGAGATGATCGCAATCACGAGCAGGAAATCCCGATTCTGGCTCTGGAGATCGCAACTGTGTTCGATTCAACAAAAGGGGAAGAGCTTTTGCATTCCGTGCTCCAGGAAGTATTGTCATAGCTCCAGGAACGAACAGGACCAAAATTGCATGCCGTACGGGACACCGTCGAGTTAACAGTTCTGATTCGACTGCGTTCGCGCGAACAGGGTGGTTTCGGCAGTATTTGACAGACAGCAAAACATGAAATCGGACCGTATCCGTGTGACGAGGAAAGGACAGGAATGTCAGAACAACGACGGGTCACCAACCTGGCAGAACTGCAAGAAACCGGGTGGCAAAGCAGGAGTGTCAAAGAAGAACTGCGCGACAATTTCCAGCAATCTCTCGCCTCCGGTGACGAGTTGTTTCCAGGAATGCTGGGTTATGACAACACGGTCATCCCCGAGATCAGTCTGGCACTGCTTGCCGGACACGACATGTTGTTCCTGGGCGAAAAAGGGCAGGGGAAAAGTCGGTTGATGCGGATGATGGTGAGATTTCTCGATGAAGCCATCCCGTATATTGACCTGCCAGGCTGTCCGGTCCATGAAGATCCCCATCAGCCAATTACAGCAGCAGCCAAAGCTCATCTCATTGAAACACCGGCTGAGCAGGTGTCGATCGGATGGTGGTCGCGCGAAGATCGTTATGCAGAACGACTTGCACCGGGGACCAAATTCGCCGACATCGTGGGAGAAATTGATCCGGCCAAACTGGCAGCCGGCAGCAGCATGTCTGCAGAAGATGCCCTGCATTTCGGGCTCATTCCACGTATGCATCGCGGCTTGTTCGCCATGAATGAACTTCCCGAACTGGATGAACTGGTTCAGGTCGGACTGTTTAATATTCTGGAAGAGCGGGACGTACAGATTCGCGGATATCCGGTGACGTTTGATCTGGATGTGATGATTCTGTTCTCCGCCAATCCGGCAACGTACAACCGCAGCGGAAAAGTGATTCCGCAGTTGAAAGATCGTATTGGAAGTCTTGTTCAGACTCATTATCCGCTGGAGCGAGATTTGGGAATCGAAATCATGGAGCAGGAATGCAGCATGCCCATGGATGAAGAATTCCCCGTGACCGTGCCTTTTTTCATGAAACAGATTGTGGAGGAAATCAGCAGGGCAGCTCGCGTCAGTCGTTATATCGACCAGCAGTCGGGCGTTAGTGCCCGGTTCAGCATTGCAAATTTCCAAACGATGATTGCCAGTGCGCGTCGTCGGTCACTCGTACTGCAGGAATCGCCCGCCGTGCCCAGAATCAGTGATTTGGGACATCTGTATTCTTCTTCTCTGGGCAAGCTTGAAGTTGACCTGATGAGCAGCCATCAGATGTCGGAGCAGCAGGTCCTGGATTCCGTGATGGCCGAAGCAATCCGCAAAATCTTTGAGGAATATGTCGAAATCCATGGTTTGGAAGAGATCGGTCAAATCTTCGCCAAAGGCGTCAGAATCGAAGTCGGCGATATGTTACCCAGTTCCTACTACGAGAAACTACTCAAACGTGTCCCTCCAGTCTGGGATAAGGCATTCGACCTGAATGCGTCGGAAGATCCTGCCGTCCGAGCGTCCTGTGTGGAATTCGTACTCGCCGGACTGCATGCAACAGACCGCATCAGTCGCTCTCAGCGACATGGTGTTGTTTCTTATGAAGTCGACTAACGTTTAACGTTGTTCGACAGCGAATGAAACCTGTCACGAAGATCTCGTTTTCGGGATACGTGAAGCCGACCGAAGCATGGTTGCGGGAATGAATTCAGAATTCCCGAAGGACGCATTGAAGCACGTGTAAATTTCTGCGACAAAGCGCCCACATTTACCAGTCGCAGCGGTTTTGCAGCGACTGTCAGACGAGAAATTGCGTGCCTCAACAGGAACACAAAACCGAGGCATTCTTCGGAGTCAGCGATGTACGTTTTGGCTGCATGTGTGCCTCTGCTGGGAGCTGTGGGTCTGGCGTTCAGTGCGTATCGTTACAAGTGGGTTGTTCAACAGGACCCTGGTAACGAGGTCATGCAGGGAATCGGCATCCGCGTGCAACGCGGGGCCATGGCTTTCCTGAAAGCAGAATACACTGTTCTGCTGGGGTTTCTCATCGTTGTCGGCGGTCTGCTGTTCGTGTCGGGTAATCGGGCCGAATCCCATTCGTTGATTGCACTGTCGTTTGGGGTTGGGGCCATTTTCTCCGGACTGGCCGGTTTTTTCGGGATGAAGATCGCCACACAGGCCAACGTTCGTACAGCCCAGGCCGCCCAAACAGGACTCGGTGGAGCTCTGAAAGTAGCGTTCAGCGGTGGTTCGGTGATGGGGCTGACGGTGGTAGGACTGGGCGTCCTGGGGCTGGGCACACTTTTTATCGTGTTTTCACTGCAGTTTGGAACGGAACCTGAATCAATCAGGCGGATAATTAATGTGCTCACCGGGTTTTCGTTTGGCGCATCGTCCGTGGCTCTGTTTGCGAGACTCGGTGGAGGAATCTACACCAAGGCGGCAGACGTGGGGGCGGATCTTGTAGGAAAAGTTGAGGCCGGCATCCCGGAAGATCATCCACTCAACCCGGCAACAATTGCGGACAACGTTGGGGACAATGTTGGCGATGTCGCAGGAATGGGTGCAGATCTGTTCGAAAGCTACGTGGGTTCCATTATTGGGTCTATGGTGCTGGGCGCAACGTTCGTGAGCCTTCCGGAATTCAGCGGCAAACTCCACGGACTTGCGGCCGTCCTGCTGCCGCTGCTGCTGGCAGCGGTGGGGGTGATCGCATCAGTGATCGGGACGTTCTTCGTAAGCGGTGACGAAAATACAGATCCGCAAAAAGCACTCAATCGCGGGGAACTGGTTGCCGCCGGAATCATGCTGATTGGCAGTCTGGCAATCATCATGAGCATACTACCCGAGAGCTGGACTGTCGGTGAGCAGATCATTGAGAGATCCGGCGTCTTTGTAGCGACGCTCATTGGGCTTGGGTGTGGTTTACTGATCGGCCTAGTCACTGAATACTACACAGGAACAGGCAAGAAACCGGTTCGAGCGATTGTACAACAGTCCGTTACAGGCTCAGCCACCAACATCATCTCCGGTTTGGGTGTCGGGATGCAGTCCACGGCCGTTCCGATTTTGTTGATTGCCGCCGCAATTATCGGCGCGCATGAAATGGCAGGTCTGTACGGCATTGCTATTGCCGCGGTGGGCATGCTTTCCAACACAGGAATTCAGCTGGCGGTTGATGCATACGGACCAATTGCTGACAACGCCGGCGGCATCGCAGAAATGACAAGTCTGCCTCCGGAGGTTCGTCAGCGAACGGATCAGCTGGATGCGGTTGGGAACACAACGGCCGCTATTGGCAAGGGCTTTGCGATCGGGTCCGCAGCCCTCACCGCCCTGGCTCTGTTCAGCGCGTATATGGCCACGGCAGGTATCGATGCCATCAACATCGCTGAACCAAAAGTCATGGCCGGACTGCTGCTCGGAGCGATGTTGCCGTTTCTGTTTTCTTCGTTGGCGATGCAGGCAGTTGGTCGTGCGGCAGAGAAGATGATCAAGGAGGTTCGGCGACAGTTCAGGGAGATCCCCGAACTAAAGACTGCACTGGAAGCATGTCGTCGCAATGAGGATAAACCACAGAACGACTGGCCTGAAAATGATCAAAAACTCATGAACGACGCAATGGAAAAGGTCGAGTCAGATCGTTGCGTTGCAATCTCAACCAAAGCTTCTATTCGCGAGATGATTGTTCCGGGACTGCTCGCGATTGCGGCACCGATTATCGTGGGTTTTGTCGGAACGCCGGAAATGCTGGGAGGCCTGCTTGCGGGTGTGACGGTGAGCGGAGTGCTGATGGCGATCTTCCAGTCGAACGCAGGAGGTGCCTGGGATAACGCCAAGAAAATGATCGAAAATAACGCAGTGGTTGACGGTGTTACGCTCGGCAAGGGCACAGACGCCCATTCAGCATCTGTCGTCGGCGACACAGTCGGCGACCCCTTTAAGGATACCTCCGGCCCGGCACTCAATATTCTGCTCAAGCTGGTATCTGTGACTGCGCTGGTGATTGCTCCATGGATCACTTAATCAGGCATCTTCATTGCCCGATCGAATCTTTGTTCAACTGAACGAGTGAAAGCAGCCGGGAGTGGACCATCGTGCAAATTGTACTCGGTTCTCGTTCTCCCCGTCGTCGCCAGTTGCTTGAATCGGTGGTGAGTGCTGATCATCTTCTCGTTTGTCCGCCGCAGGACAGTGATGAACAGGGATTTGAGGGCCTCTCGGATTATCAGGCTGTTCGGCAACGGCTGCTTGCCGTCGTGCAGCGGAAGATGACCCAGGTGATTCACCAGCTCTACCCGGATCGCAGATTGCCTAAGGGAAGCTGTGTAATCACTGCTGACACAATCGTTGTCGTGAATGACAGGAGCGCAGGCACGCTGGTTTTGGGACAACCCCGTTCTGAAAACTGGGAGTCCGAAGTGCGAGACTGGATGCTGCGATTGTATTCTGCAAATACCCACGAAGTCTGGACTGGAATTCAAGTTGCCTGCGGTAACAGATCCCATGAAGAAATTGTTACAACCAAAGTGACGTTTTGTGAACTGAGCCCGTCGCTTGTCGACCGTTACATTGCGACACAGGAATCCGTCGGCAAGGCTGGCGGCTATGCCGTGCAGGGCAAAGCAGCCACGTTTGTTGAAACAATCGACGGCAGTCTCAGTAACATCATTGGGCTCCCGGTGATGGAAGTTGTTCGCGCGATGGAATCCCTGGGCGTACAGATTCCGGAATTCGATTCCGAAGCCGGTGACAACTGAAGGTTCCAAACGATGCAACCAGGCTCGCAGCAATCGGCCATCGGCCTTCAAATCGGTCCACGGCAGCTGGCGACAAGGTACTTCCTGGCGCCGCTGGCGGGCTACACACATCTGGCATTTCGAACCATGTTGCGTCGGCTGGGAGGTGTCGGCCTGGCTACCACGGATCTCGTACAGGCTCGCATGCTGTTGTCGCAAACACGGAAATCGCTGGAGTTGATCGCGACAAACAGGGAAGACCGGCCGCTGAGCGTGCAACTGTTCAGTGGACATGTCAATGATCTGGTTGAGGCAGCGAAGTGGCTGCAGGATCGAAACTACAGCGGCGTTGACATCAACATGGGATGCCCCATGGCTCGCATCAATGGGGCTGGCGGAGGGGCTCGCCTGATGTGCGATACTCAGGCGGCCGTTGAGATGGTCGCACGTGTGATTGATGTCGTCGATATTCCAGTCACTGTGAAAATGCGACTCGGATGGGATGACGACCATCCTGCCGCGCCACAACTGGCTGAAGCTCTTGAAAATATCGGAACTGCGGCCATCACGGTGCATGGACGAACGCGTCAGCAGGGGTTTCGTGGTGGTGTGAATCGCAAAGCAATTCGGGAAACTGTTCAGGCAACTTGCAAAATGCCCGTGATTGCGAACGGTGATATTCGCACGGTTGAAGATGCACACTCGATGTTCGCGGACACGGGGTGTGCTGGCATTGCAATTGGTCGGGGAGCAATGCTGGATCCGTGGATCTTTCGTCGTCTGCAGCAGTTCGAGCAGGGACGGCCTCCCACCGATCCCACACCGGAAGAGCAGGTGTCATTTCTGGAAGATCACTTTCGACTCATGGCGAAACAGCATGCTGAATACAGTTGCGTGATATTTCGCAAGTTTGCCGCATGGTATGGAGTTGTACTGGGAATTCCGGAATATCTGGAGGATCGACTGCGTCGCTTTGAAAGCTACGATGAGTTCGACGAAATTGTGCGTCTCGTTCAAAAACATCACGGCGAACGCCAGAGTCGCGTGCCAACAGCATTGATTAAGGTTCCCAATGGCCCGGTGTCGCATTGGTAGTCGTTTGCTGATGGCTCTGTTTTTCATATTTATGTTTTCACGCTGACCTGTGGGAAAACTGCAAAGCAATGTTCGCTCGCACATCACTGGACAGGAATGTGAATCGGTATGACAGACTCAGACAGACATGGCAATGTTACTCATCTGGCGGTCGCCGAAGATATTCTTAACGGGGTGGAAACACTGTTAATGGAGGCTCGCAAAACGACACAGCCGCTGGAAATAGAACCGTATCGCAGTCGGCTGTTTGAGTTGTTCGTGACAGCAGATGGGGCTCAACTGGTGCGAGATGACCGGACTTCCAGCATTTCTGATGAGGTCGACAACCCCGCAGACCTGTCGGCGGACGGCATCTGCCGGACTCTGGCCCGCCGTTGGGGGCTGGACATGGCAGCTCGTGAATCGACGGCATCACAGTCGCGACTCGAACCGGACCAGCTGGAACAAATGCGATTGCTCTGGTCGGTGATGCGAATGTGGATGGAATGGGCTTACGCATGGCGACGCTGGAACGAATTCCATCAGAAATGAGACAACCACTGGGGTTTGCTGATGGCACGATTCGTGTTCTGAACTCGCGATATTCAAACTGGAAATCCAGTTGTGCCATATAAAACGGTCACGCACACGGACAATCAATCCTTGACTTCAGGAAATCGCTGACGGTGCTGCACCGTTTGCCAAAATTCAAGCAGCGCGGAACATGCGCGCGTGATTCCAAAGGCTTGTTTGACGCGATCCAGTGCCACGATCGCAAAGGATTGCCCTTGTAATGGATTGTCCAGTGCGTGCTGGATGCACCGTGTCAATGCATCGATGTCTCCAGCCGGTACCAGCCTACCTGAATGCTGATCCTGAAGGATCTCCGGGGTGCCGCCGACATCGGTTGCGACAATTGGAAGTTCACTGGCGGCGGCCTCCAGCAGGACACGTCCAAGCGGTTCCTGCCGGGCGGAATGCACCAACAGGTCGGCAGCATTCATCCATTGTTCCACATTCGTACAATACCCTGCATGATGCAAGTGCTGTGCTCGCCCGCTCGACGCAAACACATCGGCGATTGCCTGCTCGTAAGCCACGGTCTCCGGCTTTTCAGAATACCGCCGGCCAACCAGCACCAGGTGGATGTCGTCACTCGTCTGCAAACATCGTATGACGGCCTGGGCAAGATCCAGTTGTCCTTTCCGCAAACAAATCTGACCGACGTTGAGCAGGACCCGAGCGGACGGCCGAAGGTCCGGCAGCAGTAACCTGCGAGCGTTTTCCGCGGAGCGTTTTCGAAATCGAGTGTTATCCACTCCATTGTAGATGACCGTCGCACGACCTGTGTGCAACCCGAGAGAATGGTAAAAGTCATGCACCGCCTGCGACACGGACACTATTCCGTCCAGTCTGTTCAGGTCTCGGACCGCTGTTGCACTGAGCTTCATGATATCGCGAATGTGACCTGTGTAATGAACAGGTGGCAGTTGACCGCGCACTCGGCCCAGCAATCGACTCATCGACAAACTGTTTGCATGCAGGAGATCCGGCTTGAGCTGACAAATGAGACGATTGAGCTCTGTCACCGGATTCGGTGTTCCGCGCCGACTTCCCATGGAAGAACGCACGCAAAATGGACTGACTGGAATACTGAGACTCTCGAGGTGTTGCGCCAGGTGTCCTTCTGATGGCGCAAGAACTGTCAACCGGATACCGGCTGACGCCTGCAGTTCCTGCAACACAGTCAACATGGAATGCTCACCGCCATTGAGCGTGGGGTGCTCGAACAGGATGGCAATATGTCGGCTTACTTGAGCAACCATTCGATTACACGCCAGTCCATCCAGTGGCGGTCGGGATCATCGCGTCGGCGACCGATATAACCAAGATGACCGCCATGTTTTGTAAGACACAGGGTCACCGCCGGTGGTAACTTCAGATGGTAGAAGGGTTCAGGTGAGACCAGAGGATCATCTTCTGAGGCCAGAATTGTTATCGGGGAAATGATTGTATCCAGGTATGGTCCGGCAGAAGCAAATTTGTAGTAGTCGTCAGCTGACTCGAATCCGGATGCTGGCGCTGTAAACAAATCGTCAAAGTCGTACAACCGCCGCGGCGGCTGCCTCGCCCGTGCCAGCGGAAGGTGATCGCGCCATTGTGGCCCGCGGGAAACCTGGCTGATCAATCGGCGGGTAAAGTATGAATTGTAGCACCGTCCGGCTCTGGAATTGTCCAGCTGTTCGACACAATGTTTCAGTTCAATCGGCGGGCAGACAGCGACTGCCCGGAAAAGATTCGGGGAGAGATCGAGACTTCGGTCACCAAGGTATCGCAGCAATAAATTGCCGCTGAGCGAAAACCCGACAATCGAAATTGAAGAACCTGGACACAGATTTTCGATCGCGGCAACGGCGCGATGCAGATCGTTGATCCGCCCGGCGTGGTAAGGATGTTTCGCCAGGCCTTCCCCGGCACCACAGCCGCGATGATCCATCCGAAAGGATCTGACACCCCGACAATTCAGCCTGGCTGCAATCCTCATCATGTATCCACTGCCGTGGCATCCCGACAATCCATGCAGCATCAGTACCACGTGATGGCCACAAATCCAGTCGTCCGGACGATCATCATGCAGCACAACGAAGTCGTCATCTGAAACACGAACCCTGTGCTGCTCGGTTCTGTGAAAAACTGGCGACCCCGTCAGAAACGCGCCAACAAGGGTTTGTCGGTGACCTCCGCATAACCCGGATGCGGGAACAAACGGCATGACTCCTGACAGAACCGTCGGAGGCTGGACCGTCAACACCGGATTCTCCACAGACGTCCGGTCAATGGCAGTGACAGATCGGTCGAACTCGCTCACGTCTTTGTCCAGCACTCGCTGTCCGATCGCCCGAGAATTGACTGTCGAGTCACTGACCGCGCGAAGCGGTCAGTGATTTCAGTTGTCCGTCCCATCTTCATCTTCATCTTCATCTTCAAATGTCAAATCTCTATTACCGCCCTGCAGCTTCTCAAGTCGTGTCTGAACGTCGCGATATCCGTAATCAACGCTCAGGATCTCTGTGTAGTGTTTGTCGGCGTCATCGTGACGATCAGCCTTTTCAGCAATACGACCCTGCCAGTAATGCGCTAACTTGAACGGATCCGGTTTGTCGGCCGCAACGAGTGATTCCAATGCTTTATCGAATTGTCGAATTCCGAGAGCAACCTGTCCGCTCCGAACAAAACACTCTCCGAGCCATACCAGTGAGTCTTCCTTAAGGCGAATGTCGACACTCGCCTGCTGATACAACGGAATCGCCTTAACAAATTGTTTTGTCCTGCGGAACAACTGCGCCAGGTCAAATTTCATTTTCATGTCCTGGGGATGTCGTTCGATGCGAGGTTCAAGAATCTCTATTTCACGATCGATCAAACTGGCCTTAAGGTCCGCTGCTTTTTCTTTCAAACGGACTTTATCAGGATGTTTATGCGAGAGGCTTCTGGCATCCGCCAGCTTGTCTTGCAGGATTTCCAGCTCCACGTCCTCCCTGAATTCCAGTACCTCGGTGTTGTTGGGCGCCTTTTCAAGCACCTGTTCGTAGAGTTCCAGAGATTGTGTCAGTTGCCGCTGTTCACGATAGTATTCCGCCAGCCTCAGGTAGTTGTTCAGGCTTGAGGGGTCTTTTCGAATCGCCTGTCGCAGATCTGTTTCTTCGGACTCGCCCGGAGCGTCGGCGTTTGCCTGCTGACCCTTGCGCGCCTTGCGGTCCTCGTCATAGGCGTTGACAGGCGTTTCCGCTTGCGCGGCAACATCGCGGGTATTCTCTGCATCTTCGTAGCCACCACGATACATGACAGACTGAGCATCACACTGAGTCATCATTGATCGCGCTGGCCCGTTAGTCGGATCAGCGTCGCAGATCCTTTTAAAACACTCGCGAGCCTCCAAAAATTTATTTCCTTCCATGAGCACTTTGCCCAATGCGTCGTTATAGGCAATATTAGCGCGATCAATTTTGACAGCCTTTTTCCAGGCGTATTCAGCTACTTCCTGGAATTCGCGCTGAACGGCTGCTTCACCAATGTCGGCAAACAACTGAGCGTCCCATGGATTCAGGAACAAGCCGTCTTCAGCAGCCTGATCAACGGCCCTCCAGTCCTTTTTCATTCGGCTTTTCTTGACCCTTCCACGAATGCCCACGAGCCTGACCGCTGACATCCGTGCACCACTGCCATTTCCACCGTACATTCTTTCCAGGCTGCCGTGACGTGTCTGGCGATACAGCACATTATCCGGCTTCATGCTGACTGCTCTGCCAAAGGACTCCACCGCAAAATCAAAGTTTTGTTTTTGCAGTGCCTCGGTGCCCTTCCTGTACCACTCCTGTGCAGCTTTTTGCATGGGATTCGGTTCACTCATCATTGTCTCCATGCATCAAAAGTGAAAAGATGATGACATCCACCGTCAAGGCGGTCTTCACACCCGAACGTGAATGTTTATATTGAGTATCAACACCAAGAATAATAGTGATCAAAGAAGTCGATGATAGCGCGTTGTTGGCAGGAATAAATTCCGGTTCCCGTTCCGTCCTCAACGTCAATGTTGCAATCGTTTGCGCCGGGTCTGGAATTGTACGGTTGAAGGGCCAGTCCCCGCAAATTTGAACTGAGCACATAGAAAATCCGTTATTACCAGGCATCGATCAGCGTTAAATCAGCTGAGAGAGTAAAGACGCATCGGTGGATTACGGCGGATATTGCCTGAACAGGTCATATCCAGGATGATAACGAAACTGCGTGGAAATCGTTCATTGTCCGCGTTCAAGAGGTAAGCAAGGATGCTTTCGCCGTCGGACAACCTCACGAATTCTGTGATCGAGTTGCAGATATGCACCGCTCAGCAGCTTCTTTCGTGCGAGCCAGAGGTTCGGCAACTGGCAGGGGATCTGCCGGGCTTCGATTCATGCTGGCTGGACGTCCTGATCGCCCATCGCTTGCTGACACCATGGCAGGCCGGGCTGATGCAGTCCGACAATCCACATTTTATGCGGCAGGGAGCGTATCGACTCAGAGAGCCAATCGGACAAAGAACATGGCAGGCTGAGACCTTAGATCGAAGCCGGCTGGTTGTGCTTAGCCGCCTGGCAGACGACGATCGACCGGCAGCAGAACACGTGTTAGCTCGGGCCCGGTCCGAGGTGGAGGCCGCGAACGATGCGCGTCCGCTCATTCCGGAATCCGTCTGTTTACCACGAGAGTATTTTAGGGACGAACGGACTGATTGCGGCTGGGTCGTCAGTCCATTCGTGCCCGGCTGGCAACTGGATGAATTACTCATTCGTGGTGGCCGATTACCGTGGCAGGTCGTCGTGGAGATCGGTCGGGCGTTGCTGAACGGGCTTCAAAAGATGCAGCTGCAGGGACTGAATCATGGTGACATTTCACTCCGCAACGTTCGGCTTCAGCCGGACGGTCAACCGATTTTGGTGGACCCGTTCACGGCAAGGTGGTTAAAACCGTCGATTGGTTTTCGAGCTGATCTTCGACTGCGTGACATTCGACATTACGCTCCCGATCTGATTGGAAGTGGCCGACAGGCCGATGCGGTGAGCGATTTGTATTCCCTGGGCACGGTACTCTGGCAGTTGTTGACAGGGCGACCAACTTTCATCTCTGCGGACCCTGTCGTATTTCTGATGCAGTGCCGTGAGCACGACGTCGAAGATGTTCGGCACTGGGTCCCGGACTGTCCAGATGAACTTGCATATCAACTCCAGTTGTTCACACGTCGTCGGCCCGAGCTGCGTCCTCAAACGATCGCAGCAGCACTTGACCAGTGGAAGGTGCTGCCGGACACAGGAGTTTCGGCGACGCGTCGCCTGCTCCGGCGAATGCCTGACCGCAGTCGCATGCTGCTGGCACCGAAACCAACCCTCAATCGACGTCAGGTTCTCAAACGCGGGTGGGCGATAGCAGCGTTGACCAGCTGTGTGATGGTGGGTCTGAGCAGCAGTTTGATCCCGCTGCCCCTCAATCTCCGTCGGATCCCCATTGCTGACGGGCCAGACAGAGTGTTGTCTCGAAGCACGGCAGATGATCAGCACGTTCAGAATCTGACATCGGAGCCGATGGTACTTCCTGAGCCGACAGCCGGTGGAGTGATCGAGCTGACCGGTGGCCAGAGATATACCGCTCGTACACTGCAGCAGCCTGGTACCATTCACATCCACAGTTCGGGCGACAGACTTGCGATTGTGGTGGTGCCTCAACAGGCTTCATGGAAGATTTCAGCTGATCAACTGCAGTTGACAGGCCTGCAGATTCGGTTTGAACACGATCCGATCGATGACGTTCAACCGCTTCTGGATGTCCATTGTCAGGTACTGGAACTGGACCGGACCATCGTGGGCAGTGACATCAAGGATCAATCCACCGGCCTTCGCTGGACTCCCCTGTCTGACAGTTCAAGTATCGTGCGGCTGATGAATACCGTTTTTATTTCGGGTCGCTATGCAATCCGGACAGCAGGTGTGCCTGGAAATTTTGCTGTTCGCAATGTCCTGTTCCACACCGCTGAAACGGCGTGGCGCTGTGATTCCAGCGGTCACCAGCGAGTACCGCTGAATATGACAAAGGTTACTCAACTGGGTGGTAACAGCTTTGCAGATATCAAATGCGACGGAGACACAACACCTTTACAGATTGATATCACCTGCGGAGAGTCCGTACTGACGCCGGCTCAGTCACTGGTCAGGCTGGCATCAACAGCCGCGCAGTGGTCTCCACAGGATGTTACAGTCACATTTCGGATGCCCAGTCGTGCCAACCCGACGATCGTGTTGCCAACAACCAATTCGGTCGTGTGGTTCGATCGTTCATTGAAACAAACTGTCGCCCTTTCTGATTCACAGGTACTGCGTGAGTCACTTTTGATGGCGCAACCAAAATTCGATTCATCCCCCTCGAGGGCCCTGTCGTTCAGTACTGCGAAACTAATTGACTATGATGGCCCCAAACGTGGACAGCAACTGCCGGGAGTTGACGTGACATTGTTGCCCGAGTTGCCATCCGGCTCAGAAACCACAGAAGGCGATGAAAAATAACGTGTATCGTCAATTGGATGTCGATTGCATAATTGAAACGCTTAAACAGCTGGGCAACCGAATTCAGGAGCGCTTTCCTGGTTCCGGCCTGGAAGGTGTTGCTCACGATCTGCATACAGCTGCCGGAGAGACCCGAAATCGCGTGATCTGGATTTCACGTCCGCACTATCCCACTCGCATCGCAGTCGTTCTGTTCCTGATCATTCTGGGAACGATAATCGCCTACACCGCCACGACTGTTTTAGGTGATCTGCAGGGTGAAAAGCTGACACCATCTGTGTTGGCGGGACTGATTGAATCGGTCACTAACGAATTTCTACTGGCGGGTGCTACAATTTTCTTTCTTGTCGGGATTGAATCAAGAATCAAGCGGACACGCGCCCAGCGTGTGCTGCATGAGTTACGGGTCATCGTACACGTTATCGATATGCACCAGCTGACAAAGGACCCTTCACGCGTGATCGGCGCTTCCGGCCAAACCACTAAGTCATCACCGAAGCGTGAAATGACAGCATTTCAGCTAACGAGGTATCTTGACTATTGCTCCGAGATGCTGTCGATCGTCGGCAAGCTGGCAGCATTGTATGCTCAGAGTCTTCCCGACAGCGTGGTTGTCGGGGCAGTGAACGATATTGAAACACTCACGACGGGACTTAGCCGCAAGATCTGGCAAAAAGTCGTACAGCTTGACAACTGGATGGATGATCAAAACGATATCGTGGATGCTCTGAAAAGTTCTGCCGGGAAGAAAAATGTGTAGAGTTCATGCACTGATTGCTGTACCGGATGAACCTGTTTTGTGTCTTTTATGCTGCGTCTTCAATCTACATCTTCCGAGCGCTGGCTGGCTCAGGTGGACAGCCACCTGAACGAGATACTCATCGACCATGCTCATTGTGAGCAAAAGGCGGCGGCGGCGGCGCTGGATCTGATGTTTAACTATGTGGAGAATCAGGAACTCTGTCGCGAGATGACAGAAATTATCAATGAGGAGTTGGAGCACTTTCATCTTGTACTGACAATTCTCAACACGCGCACGATCAAATTCCGGAAGCTCAAGCCCGGACCCTACGGTCGCCGGCTCAAAGATCTCGTTCGACGACAGGAGCCTCAGAAAGCTATCGACCGATTGCTGATTGCCGGATTGATCGAAGCACGCAGCTGCGAACGATTTATGCTGTTGCGAGATCATATAGATGACCACGAACTAAGTAGTTTCTACGGCGACCTGTGTGAATCCGAGGCACGGCACCACGCGACTTATGTGCGACTTGCTCAATCATATGGCTGTACAGAAGAGATCCGCAGCCGGCTCGATGAACTCGCTGGCCAGGAGGCCATCATTATTGCGGATGGCAGTGACCTGCCACGGATGCACAGTTAGCAGTGCCCCACGGAATATCTGATGGGATTAACTCGACGCTAAACCCTATTTGCCGAATGACCAGCGCGTGAGTGTCTTGTGGTCCTTCACGAGAATTCCATTCGGAAGCAGGACCGGTGGAGCCCATGTTCGGCCATCGGCAACACGCCACGACGCCACGATTTCCTGTTTCTTGCCGCCTGCGATAAGAATCTGCAGCTCACCACTGTCCGTCAGAGCCGCAACATGACCCGGCAGCGACAGAAAGGTCGCGTTCTCACCAGACCTTCCGGGCCCCTGCCAAAGGACCTCACCGGTCGCCACATTCACACAGAACAGTCTTCCCTTTCCATAGTGAGAAAACCCATACAACAAATTTCCATTGATCACTGCTGTGCTCATATCCAGCGCAACTTTGTGCTGCGACCATCTGTTCTGGACAGTCCACTCACCATTTTTCTGCTGAGGTTCCAGACTGTGCAGTCCACGGTTTTCTGCTCCGAGCAGGATACGTCCGTGATAAGCAACGGGCGTGGGCATATTCTGATTACTTCCTTCATGCGGAAATTCGTACTCCCAAAGCAGGCGACCAGTGCTGCACTCGACCCCCATAAGGGCTCGGTGATTCCATTCGACAATCTGACGAACCCCGTCGAAGTCCACCAGCAAGGGAGAAGAATAGGACGCACCGTCGCTGCCCTGCGTCCAGGCCTCTTCACCAGTCTCCTGACTGAGAGCAACCAACGCTCCTTTTTCATCGGTCCCAAAATGAACGAAGACATGATCCTGATCAACGATAGGTGACGTGGCTGCACCCCAATACGGGCGGCTCTTTCCAAATCGTGCATCATAGTCACGGCGCCACAACAGGTCGCCGTTCACACCGTCCCAGGCAGAGAGTTGCCCGATAATGCTCATTGTGAACAGGCGACCATTCGCATAGACCGGCGACGATTTCGGTCCCTTCCCGTGCTTTTCGGCGCCACCACCGATCTCAAACGGAACCTTGTAACTGTTTTGCCAGACCACATTACCGCTGTTGAGATCAAGGCACCAAACGACTTCATCTTGTCCCTGCCGACCGTGCTGAAACACATGGTCGCCGGCGACCAGCGGTGATCCGTACCCGGTACCTACCTCAGCACGCCACTTTGCCTTCAGTCCGTCCGGCCATTGTTCAGGAGGCTGAAAGTAACTCACCCATCCATCACGATTTGGTCCCAGCATTCCTGTCCAGAACACATCAGCCGCCGGAAGCGGCGAGCGACCGGAAACAGAGCAAACGACAAACAGCGCAAGAGCAGCAATACGAAGCATCGATTTCGTTCCTTTCGTGTTCCCGGGACAGGGTCATCATCATCTCACGAGAACCGGTCCAGCGACAGTATGGCCATTCAAAATTTTCGTATCACTTTAGCCTTCGTGTTCGCCACCGGTCCGAACAAATTCATCCATTCGACAGCGCTGTCAGTGATAAACCAAGCCGGTTAAACTACCTGGGGATCGTATTTCACGGGTCACTCTCGGCCTCTGTCAATCTGCGTACATTGACATAGAATGGACATCTGAAGCTTTACAGTCGACAGTGTTCAGGTTCGTATTGTGTTGAAATCCCCTCATTCAGAATGTCGGCTGCCCTCTTCTGTCGCGAGCCGCGGATCGGATCTCGGTTGATTTCCGGATTTCAATCGTGCACCACAATGATTCTTAAAGCAGAATCTCATGCCGTTTATCGATATCAAATCCATGCCCACCCACGAGGTTTGCCCTGGTTGCCGCCTGCGGACGCCATATGGCAAGAACCTGATGTTGTCTTATCTGGAAATGGATGAAGGCGCGGTGATTCCACTGCACAATCATCCGCACGAACAGGGCGGTATGTTGCTGGAAGGCAAAATGGAACTCACAATTGGCGATGAAGTCCGAGTCGTGGAGCCGGGCGCGATGTTTATCGTACCACCCAACGTGCCTCACAAGGCGGTCGCAGTCGACGGTCCCGTACTGGCTCTGGATGTGTTCAGTCCCGTTCGCGAAGACTATGCCGAATTGATGAATCGGTACATTCCGACGTAACGCTGGAACGTTATCCACTGGCTTCAGGTTTTTTGCGGGCCTGCAATACTGTTGGCACCAGGCATTCCACGTCGTCCTCAGCCATGAATGGCGAAAGTATGTACGACTTGAGTGCCACGATCGGTTCACTGTAATCTGTGTGGCAGTAGCAGTCAGTCATGGAAATTCGCACGCCTTTGCCAGCCATTGCCTGTTCGTACAGGTAGTGAAAAATACAGCGATTGTAGTCGTTGTGGACCAGCAATTCGTTCTGTCTCAGCTGCAGCATAATCTTGCTGCCCAGTCGTCCCGAGCAGCGGAACTTCCGACTTCATTTCGTCAACAAAGCCCGAAGCTCGCATGGTCGAGAATTCGAAATAGGCGTCATGAAAACGGTCCGACCTGGGAGACGGAAACACTTCTCGAATTTTTTCAGCTGCTGCCGATAAGCTGGCTTCGACATCGAGACGTTTCTGTGAAAGTGGACCTTTCCAATGCCCGGAGAAGAACAAAACACTCGCAATCTGATTTCGAGTCAGTATCAGACACGAGGAAATAATCAGCAGCGTTCGTTTCTGCACAAAGGCGTTATTCCAGCTATCCCCGTGGTATAATTGAGCATTGATCTGAGTACGGGTTCTGCTTCAAAAAAAAGCATCGGCTTCCTGGTGCACTTACTAACGGTAAAGACATCTCGGTTTTCCTTTCAGTGGAATCCGAACTCCGTCTGCAGTCGTAACATCTGACTGGGCAGGCGAAATCGCGCAGCCCAAAAGAATCTGATTTTTTTGAGACGCCTGGTCACTACCTGTCAATGCAATACAGGAATCTGTCACTCCGCAGAAATAATCGTCCGTCGGCAACAATCGGACTTGCGTTGAATGTGCTGTGGTCATCAAGTTCGTTGTGTGCAAGTTGCTCAAATTTTGGTTTCGCCGCCAATACGTAGGTCCCGCCATTTCGAGTAACGATATACAGCTTACCGTCGCCCACAAGCGGGGATGCATACGGCTGGTCCGGGAAACGCTTCTCGTAGATTACTTCGCCATCTGTCAGCCGGACGCAGTAGGCAACCTTGTTACGATCACTAACCCAGTAGAGATGGCCATCATGAACCACTGGCGAGCATACGTTTGCACCGGCATTTGTTCTCCAGAGCTCGTGTGACGATCCTGTCACGTCGCCCCGACCGCCGGCACGTATGGCAATTGCTTTTGATTGGCGGCCACCGATGACATATACAACGCCTTCATGAGATACGATACTTGGACAAACATAATCTTCGATTCCTGCACATTGCCACAATTCAGCGCCCGTTGCCGGATCGAAGGCGAGTATTTTGTTTTTGACACTGACCACCAGCTCCCGCCGGTTACCGACGTCAACCAAATGTGGCGTGTTCCATGATGCCACCATTCCTCCGACTCGCCAGGCCTCCTTACCGTCAACTTTGTTGATTGCCACCAGCGACTCACTTTCAACACTGGCATTGACAATCACAAGATCACCATGCAACACCGGAGACGTACCACAACCCCAACGATGCGTATTTTCACCTACGTCGGCTCGCCAAAGCTGATGACCGTCCAGATCAAATTTAAGCACGCCGGACTTGCCGAAAAATACATAAAGGTGCTGGCCATCCGTTGCCGGCGTCGGTCCTGCGTAACCGTGGTCGCGCACGGTTTTCGATTCCGGGAGTTTCGGTTCAACATGCTCATCCCATATGAATTGTCCTCTGTTGCTGATGCACACCACATGCAGCATTAGGTCCTCCATTCTGCCGGCGTCCGTGCCGCCGTCGCCATACCCGCTGTAACAGGTGAGATACAGACGACGATCCAGTGAAATCGGGCTGGATGCTCCGTAGCCGGGAAGTTCCCTCTTCCAGGCAATGTTTTCCGTGTCACTCCACATCAGCGGCAAATTCTTTTCGCTTGTTGCACCTTGACCGCCGGGACCACGAAACTGTCGCCACTCGACGGCCATAGAATCAACCGTGACCATAAATACGAACAGTGAAACGACGACGGACAGTTTTGTTTTCATTGGGGTCTCTTTTGATCGGCGGGAAGTCGCAAAGGAGAGTGATCGAGTCTGGTTCATCTTATTCCGGACCGAAGTCCAGGGAAAGCACGAACGACGCAGATCGCTGGTGCTGCCTCCTGTGCGCTTCACAGCAGGTCACTGCGCGGGTCCGTCCAGATTATTTCAACGATGCCACGAACGCGAGCAGATCAGCGGCATCCTGAGCTGTTGCATCGCGCAGTAAAAGTTCGGGCATCAAAGATTTCTTCTGGGCAACGAGCAATTCGATGTCATCCCTGGAAACAGACACGTCCTTACCCGCTGAGTTACGGATGACCACGACTGCATCCGTGTTCTCGATCAACAAACCAGAATGAATCTGGCCCGACTCTGTCTGCACCAGCCATGTCTGGTACTTCGGATCTATTTTTCGAGAGGGGTCAAGAATGTTGATCAGAATCTCGCGGCGACTAAGTCGCGCACCAATCCCTGTCAGATCGGGTCCGATTGCTTTCCCCTGGTCGAAAACGCGATGACAGTTACGGCACAGTGTCGTCTGTGACTGCAAAAACAGCATTCGACCGCGTTCGACATTTGAATTCAGTGACAGAACTGATTCCGGCTCAATCGTGGTACCGAGTCGCTGAACTCGGGATTGTTCCGGCAGAAATGGTTCAAACAGATCGCGAATTGTCGCGTCCGGATGCATTCCGCCACGGGTAATGGCAATACTGCGCGAGTCCGGAGCAAGTTGGTTTTCGTCATTCTCGCGGACGGCTGTCGCCAGGGTGAGCGCTCCGGTCGTGGATGACAACAGACGATCGATCACCATCTGCCGAGGCTCAGCTTTTGCATTGATTGGAATTTTCAGTGCCTCGAGTGCTGATCCCGTGATCACCCGCAGCTGTGCTGCATCTGCAGAAAGAACTTCTTTATCGGAATCATCCAGCTGGCAGATCCAGTCACAAACCAATTCAATGCCGTCAACATCCACGGTTTGTGATCCAAAGTGCGGCATCCGGCCTCGTCCCAGTTTTGACATCCGGTAATACAATACAGATCGATCTGGATCGCCGGGGGCGACGATCCAGGGATCAACGATTCCGAATGTGCCCTGTGTGGGTCTTGCAACGAGACCTGTGTCGTCCAGTGACAAAGTGTCCACCAGCTGAATCGACGCCGTTCCACCACCGCCTCGGCGATGGCACGTGCCACAATTGACATGCAGATACGATCTTGCCCGATCTGTGAGTGATGCTTCCGAATCGAAGGGGTCTGTTATGCGAGGCAGTTGGTCCACAGGTGGACGGTCGATCGGGTGATCCGCAATCAGCGGTTTGCTGAACAGTCCAATATGCGCCAGAGTTCGCAGCTGATTATCAGTGACCGACCCATAATCGAAATCGCGATTGAGCTGTGCGGGACGAAATCCGTAAATGGACCCGCCGCGAGTAGTATGACAAAGAATGCACTCTGTGCGACTGGCAAAGTGCCAGGTTTGCTGCCTGATTCCACCATCTGCACCAGAGTCACGCACGTCAAATGGCCGGTCAACCCCAGGGCCTGTTGCCAGGTGCGCGTCGCTCTGTTCGTCATTCCATAGATAGTTATAAGCTTCCCATTGGTCTCCGTTGCGATGCAAAATCTGTGTTTCCAGCCGTCGCTGCCTGGCAGCATCGATTCGAAGGAGCATAGTTTTGCCAAGAACAGCACCATCCGGATAGCTCCACTCACCCTGGATGTTCCCCTGTTGGGAATTGTTCTCTTCATGAACACCAAGACTGGATTCTCCGGGAAGAGCGATAAATCGCTGCGCTGTCGTTCCATCGGCCCACGGCTCCGCAATGATGTTGTATGGAATGACTCCTGCTGCAAGCTGATGTTCGGACGTAGACGCAAACAATCCTGTTTCACTCAGGCTTATCGGAAACTGAGCTCCGTCGTCCGTGACCGTGTTGGTGACAAGACGATGCACCGTGCCATCGTAATCGACAATATAAAGACGCTGATGGTGATCGACACCAAAGCAGACGATTTGCAGTGTCGTGTCCGCCAGCTCTCGCGGCACGGCCGCCGGGAATTCGACGTTCAGTCCCCATATTTTTCCCGTAACGTAATCGCCGTAAACATAACTGCCTGTAAGTTCGCCCAGTCGGTTACCACGGTAGACATATCCACCCGTGATTGAACGCGAAACTGTGTGCGAGTGTGCCGCAGCCGGAGGCGTGATTGGCGTTGGTCCCCGCGGGTCGTCCGAATGCACCGGCTGTGTGTGTTCCAGCAGACTCCAGCCAAAATTCGCACCAGGCTCAGCCCGGTAGATCATTTCCCACATTTCCCATCCGACGTCACCGATCCACAAATCGCCCGTGGCCTGATCAAAACTCATACGCCACGGATTGCGATGCCCGTAGGTCCAAACTTCACCACGCGCATTGTCCCGATTGACAAAAGGATTGTCGGCAGGCACAGAGTACGGTAATCCGTTCGACGGACGGTCGATATCGATTCTCAATACGGACGCCAGCAGATCACTGATGTCCTGGCCCGATCTGTGAATGTCAGGCGGAAACCCAGGTGAACCATCTCCGGTCGAGATGTACAGCAGGCCGTCTTGGGGCCCAAACTGAAGCGAGCCGCCATTATGTCCTCCGCCTCGCCAGGTAATCAAGATTTCTTCTGTCACAGGATCAATGAGAAGCGGTTCGACCGAGCTCGCTCGAAAACGTGAAACGCGAGAACCTTCCGGATCTCCCGACATCAGTCGATAACACATGAAACACTGTCGATTTCTTTCAAAATCGGGATGAAACGCAAACCCATAGAGCTGCAATTCGTCGCCGACTGCTGCTGCGTCCGGAATTTCGCGTATGTCAACAGCCAGTGCCGGATTCGTGGCATCCGGATGATTTGGAAATGTCCAGAGCTTGCCACCAATTTCAACTACCAACATTTGATTTGTGCCGGGCACAGCGATTAGATCAACCGGATTCTCGAATGAGAGTTTCGGAAAGATCCGCTCGGTTACATATGGCAACGGAGGCTGAGGTGTCCCGCTGATGCGCGATGTATTCCATGGAATCCGGCAGTCGATGCCGTATGGTTGCTCCAAATCATCTGCAACGCACCGTGCTGGAGTATTCGTGACAACGAACACACAGATCGCAATCAACAGCCGGTTCAATTTCATCAGGCGGTCCTCTTTCAGAGTTCACAGGATGAAGCAAGAATGTCACATACTGATCGTAAATTTGGAAACCATTCGGCAGCATACTCCACACTGACGAATCGTGCCTCGAATTGTCACTCTAAAACGCTTTTCTGGTCATCGCTTTGTTTGATCCCGCACGAGTTACGAACTGATCGGTATTCTCCTGCGGCGTGAATTGACCAGTTTGACCGAGGCTAACCAGCAGAGGTTGCGCCGGCAAATCGGAATTCTTCCGCATGCTCGACATGCACTCAATGTTTGCTGATCAGTCAGAATTTATTCTCTGCAACCAGTGCTGCGGATGAAACACTGAACGTCTCAAAACTTCTGTTGCCAAAGCCCGTCGCAGAATCGCAGAATCCCGCAAAGTGCATGGATTCGCCTCTTACGAAAGGCGACACTCTTTGCTGCCAGTCTTTTCTGCTTTCATACTTTCGCACGGAGACCTCCTCGTGTCTCAGGCTTCTGTACGGTACATCGTATTCTTCGTCTCCATGATCGGCCTGAGCGGTCTCCTTCCGGCTGCCGAACGACTCGATCTGTCGACGGCCGTGATTGTTGTCAGGCCAGAAGCAGGCCCGGCTGTGCGCAAAGCCGTTGCCGTATTGCAGGAAGAGATCGAAAAGCGAACAGGACTTGTTCCTGCCGTCATCTCGAGCTGGCCGACTGCTCCTCAGACCGTAATCGTCATTGGGCTCCAATCTCACGTCGGTCAATTCGTTCCGGACTCTGTGCCTCAGGTTCGTCAACGAGCGGTTCCCTCTGCCGAAGGATTCCATCTCAGCGTCAATAAAGATCAACAACCGGTTGTGCTGATCGCAGGCAGGGACGAGCGCGGGGTGCTGTATGGAGTGGGAATGTTTTTGCGCAAATGTGAATGGGCACCAGGCGCACTTCAGATTCCGATGATCTCAATGACGACTTCACCGGAATATCCTCTTCGAGGGCATCAACTCGGCTACCGCCCCAAGACGAATTCTTATGACGCCTGGTCACACGCCCAGTTCGATCAGTACATTCGTGAACTGGCATTCTTCGGCACGAACAGTATCGAATTGATCCCTCCGGTCTCTGACGACGATCGCACCAGCCGTCACATGAAATTGCCGGCAATGGAGATGATGACAAAAGTCGCAGCGAGTTGTGATGCCTATGGTCTGGACGTGTGGATCTGGTATCCCAACGTCGGAAAAGACTACACCAGCAAAAAAGGGATCGCATACGAACTCAACGAACGAGATGAAGTCCTGGGCCGACTTTCGCGAGTCGACCACCTGCTGGTACCCGCCGGCGATCCAGGTGACCTGCATCCCGATAAATTTTTCCCATTCATGGACTCACTGGCGCCCGTCCTGAGGAGACACCATCCTCGTGCCAAAATCTGGGTGGCTCCTCAGGCATTTCGTCCCACAAACGACTGGCTTGAGAAGTTCTACGACTACATCAACCAAAAACCAAACTGGCTGGGTGGAGTCGTCTTTGCCCCCTGGGTCAAGACTCCGATCACAGAATTGCGCGACAGGATTGATCTGTCCGTTCCGCTGCGACGGTATCCGGATATCACACACAGCGTCTCGGCGCAATATCCAGTCAAAGACTGGGATCAGGCATTCGCTCTGACCCTGCATCGCGAATGTTACAATCCGCGACCTCTTGCCATGAAAACAATTCACAATGCATTCGATGAGTATACTGCGGGAACTATCTCCTACTCAGAAGGTATTAACGATGACGTGAATAAGTTTGTCTGGAGTGGCCAGGACTGGAACTCTGACGAGAACGTCGTCGAAACACTGCGGGATTATGCGCGTCTCTTCATTTCTTCATCGCATGCAGATTCAGTCGCACATGGATACATGGCACTGGAACGCAACTGGGAAGGCTCACTCGCGGTGAATCCCCAGGTTGAGGTTACTCTGGCACAATGGCGTCGCCTGGAAAACGAAGTGTCCGGGTTCGGCCGTACACAATATCGCTTCGATATGGGACTTCTCCGCGCCTACTACGATGCGTACACAAAGCGACGTCTTGTCTACGAGACCGAGCTGGAAATGCGTGCACGTGACGTACTGCGTACCGCGCCCGATATTGGATCACGAAACGCGATTGCCAGCGCTGGCAGGGTTCTGGAACGAGCATCTGAACGGGTTGCCACTGATTATCGCGATCAAATTCTGGATTTGGGAGACAGTCTGTATGAGAAAATTGGTTCACAGTTAACGGTCAAACGCCACGGAGCACAGAATCGCATCCGGGGTGCATTTCTGGACGGTCTTGATGAACCGCTCAACAACGCTCTGTGGTTCCTTGCCGAATTCGATCGGATTCATCTGCTGGTCGACGAATCCGATCGTCTGGCTGCAATCGAAGATGTTCTTGGCAGACAGGACCCGGGCCCTGGCGGATTTCACGATGATCTGGGTGCCGCGGGAAGCACCCGGCGAATCGTTAACACGGTACCATGGGAAAAAGATCCTGGCACGCTTAAAAGCTCGCGGATAGCGTACGACTATCGAATTCATGCCGAGGCCGATCGTGCTTTTCCACTGGCATGGAAACGACAGGCTTACGCTATTTATGAAACGGAACTCACTTTCAATTACGATAACCTTGATCCGGAAGCTGGTTATCGTGTTCGTGTGGTGTATGGGACCAAGGGCGAAAAAATTCAACTGGTCGCCGATGACGTTCTACAAATTCACGGGTTGATCGAGACAAAACCAAAGCGAATCCAGGAATTTGAAATCCCGCATGCTGCAACGGCCGATGGCAACCTCAGGTTGACGTGGAGTTGCGGAGAAGCACAGCGTGGTGTGCAGGTCTCGGAGATCTGGTTGCTGAAGAACTGACCGCTTGAACAGTGTAGAACTGTTGTCCCGACTGTTTTCAATAACAATTGAAGACTATTGTTTTGCAAACCGGACGTCCTTTGGCGAGTGGATAAAAACAAAAGTTTGTGAAGTGACGTGCCATATCGCACAGTTGTGCGGTTCCGCCGGACGCATAACAACATTCAACAGTCTGTCACGCAAAACGTTTGCCTCTGCAACGTTCGGGTCTCTATTTCAATATCGCCTCGTTTCTCATGATCATCGACTCACACCAGCATTTTTGGCAGCTGAATCAACCTTTCGACTACAACTGGCTGCAGGAATCTCAACATCATCGGATTTGTCGGGACTATCTGCCGCCCGATCTTAAGCCACATCTGGATTCGCTTGGTATTGATCGAACCATCGTGGTGCAAACGCAGCACAATTCTGAAGAAACGAAATGGGCTCTGGAACTTGCAGACGAAAACAATTTCATTGCCGGTGTCGTTGGCTGGATCAATCTGCAGGATGAATTCTGCGAAAACAAATTATTGGAACTCACGGACCACCCCAAATTTGTAGGCATTCGCCATGTTGTGCAGGATGAACCGGACGATGACTTCATCGTACGCCCGGACTTTTTGCGCGGACTCAGGGTGCTGGAAAAGCATCAGGTGCCATATGATGTTCTCACCCGTGCCCGCCACCTCAAACACGTTGTTACCCTGGGACAAGAACTCCCGGAGCTTCCGCTGGTCATTGACCATCTTTCAAAACCAAAGATCAGAGATGGTCTCATTGATGACTGGGCCTCAGAGCTCAGAGCTGTTGCTCAGTTTCCAAATGTGTTCTGCAAACTCAGCGGACTCATCACTGAAGCCGACTGGGATGAATGGAAACCCTCGGACCTCAAACCCTACGTCGACACAGCACTAGAGGCTTTTGGGCCAAAACGATGCATGTTCGGCAGCGACTGGCCTGTTTTGGAGCTTGCAGGAAGTTACGAACGGGTTCACAAGTCACTGGTTGAAGTCCTGGGCTCAATTACTGACAGCGAACAGGATCAGATCTTCGGCACGACAGCACAGACTTTTTACGGCATCAACGCCTGACGCCTATGGCATTACGGTCAACTGTTGCAGGTCTCTTGGCAGATTGAAATGCACGTTCTCTTCGCACAGTGTTTCTTCCGAAAGTATCGCGCCGAAATGTTCTGTGAGATACCTAATACATTCCTGCACTACGATTTCGGGAGCACTCGCACCAGCCGTAACAACAACAATTTCAGCATTTTCAAACCACTCTTCACGCAGATCCCCCGCTCCATCCACCAGTCGGGAGGTGACCCCGCGCTGAGCCCCAATCTCCATCAGGCGTCGGCTGTTGGAACTATTCTGACTACCCAGCACAATCAGTACATCAGCCTGCTCTACCAGGGCTTTTACCGCGTCCTGGCGGTTTGTGGTGGCATAACAGATGTCCTCTTTGGGTGGTGACTGTATCCCGGGATAGCGCCGTTTGAGTGCACTGATGACACTTTCGGCTTCCACCACACTCAGCGTGGTCTGTGTCAGATAGGCCAGTTTGGCATTTTCCTCAAATGTCAGATCATCAACTTCGTCAGGTGTTTCCACCAGTGTGATGCTCTCCGGAGCTTCACCCATTGTACCGATGACTTCATCATGACCTTCGTGACCAATAAGAACGATGTTGAATCCGTCACGTGCGTAACGAATTGCTTCCAAATGGACCTTTGTGACCAGTGGACAGGTAGCATCCACGGTCTGCAGCCTGCGTTGCTTCGCACTGCTTCGGATCTCGGGTGATACACCGTGAGCACTAAACAGCAGGATTGATCCCTCCGGCACTTCTTCGATCGTGTCCACGAATGTGACACCCTGCTGAGTAAAGCGGTCGACGACATACCTGTTGTGGACAATTTCGTGATAAACATAGATGTTTGGCCCAACGCGACGAATTGCGTCATCCAGACACTCTATCGCCATGTTGACACCAGCACAGAATCCGCGCGGATTTGCCAGAAGAATTTTCATGTTGATCTTTTCGTTCGCGTAATCCGACAGCCTGGTCGAATTATACAGTTGATTACTTCAATCACTTTGCCCAGATTCCTCATTGAAACTTCCTGTTGCCGAGTCGACCTGTGTGTTGCTCTCGATCGGCTGTTCATGTAGTGATCGGTGATCGGTCTTCGTGCACATCATCCAATCGGTGAACAATCAACTGGTGCAACGCATCGATTCCATGACCGGTGACGGCGGAAATGACATGTACGTCCCCGCCCGATGTTTCGCGGAGCAATTCGGCGCAGGTTTCTGCATCAGGCAGTTCGGCCTTTGTCACACACACGATCTCCGGACGATTTGCCAGTTGAGGATTGTACTTTTCAAGCTCCTGACGAATCTGACTGTAATTATCCAGGGGGTCTGAATGGTCCATCGGAGCCGGTTCCACCAGATGAACAAGAACCCGAGTTCTTTCCACATGTCTGAGAAACTCGTGCCCCAGACCCGCTCCGGTGTGCGCACCTTCGATTAGACCTGGTATATCCGCCAGGACATATTCGTGGTTATATCCTAACCGCACCATACCCAGATTGGGATAAGTTGTTGTAAAGGGATAGGCAGCGATATCCGGTGAGGCGTGGGACACACGACTGAGCAGAGTAGACTTGCCGGCATTTGGCTTTCCAATGAGCCCAACATCGGCAATCAGTTTCAGTTCCAGCACAACTTTACGAAATTCACCTGGCATCCCTGGCTCGCATTCTCTGGGAGCCTGATGTGTCGATGTGGCGAAACGCTTGTTGCCTCTACCTCCATATCCACCCGTGGCAACGACAACCCGGTCTTCATGACGTTGCAAATCTTTCAGCAAATGACTTTCGTCCGCGTCCGACACCAGTGTTCCTGGTGGAACCAGGATGACTGTATCATTGCCCGTATGACCTGTTCGCAGCGCACCTTTTCCATGTCCGCCTCGTTCAGCATTCCAGTGTCGACGCCCGGTGAGATTTGTCAGTGACCCCAAATTGCGATCTGCCTGAATCACAACATCGCCGCCATTTCCACCATCACCACCGTCGGGACCACCGCGTGGTACGTACTTTTCCCGTCGGAAACTGCTGCAGCCGTTCCCACCATCACCGGCCTGGCAATACAGGAGGACTTGATCAACAAACATTCGGTTCTTTCAGGAATTCAGCCGGTCTATAATCCGAAGAGTATTGTAACGCGTATTCCGGAAGATTCTCCGGGGGTTCGGACGATTGCATCAGAACCAGGGCTATGGGTCGATGCGTCGCCGTTTGATCAACTCGGGTTTCAGTGATTCTGGTTGTAACAGCAGATCCCGGCTTCCAGCAATTGTCGGTTTGACAACAGCGGCGTGCTGTCGAAGATTTCTGATGTTGTTTCAGTCTGTTTTCCGAGCATGACATACGGCCAGATTCATGAATCATTTTCAAACGGTTGCCAAAGTTGGTGAGATACCGCCCGGTCAGGGCCGATGTTTCCCTGTTCACGGTACGATGGTTGGTGTGTTCAATGAGAACAATCGTTACTTTGCAATCAATGATTTTTGTCCTCATATGGGCGCTTCGCTCTCTGATGGCCACGTTGATGACGGAATCGTCATGTGTCCCTGGCATGCTTGGCGGTTCCGGTTGAGCGACGGTGCCTGGTTGGATAACCCGAAGAGTGGAATCTGTACACCGACGTACGATGTCAGGATCGAAGATGGTGACATTCAGGTGAATGTCCCGCCACCGGACGATGATGCTGACACCGACAACGCTGCTTCTGTTCCATCGTCTGAACCATCATGAATGTTCCTGCGGATGATTCCTTTGGTCCCTGGCCCTGGCCGACACCGGATAGTGACGTACGGATCGCGATTGAACAATTGCTGGCTGACGGCAGTTGGGGACGATACCACGGTCCGCACTGCATGGCACTTTGTGACAAACTTGCCAGATATTTTGCTGTTGACCATGTTCATCTGTGCAGCAGTGGTACGTCCGCTGTCGAGTTAGCGCTCCGCGGCTCAAATGTTCGATCCGGCGATGAGGTGATTCTGGCCGCCTACGACTACAAAGCAAACTTTGTCAATGTGTTAACGGTCGGTGCCAGGCCGGTGTTGGTCGACACATTGCCCGAGCGACCTGTGTTAAACCCGGATCTGCTGGACGCAGCGTTATCGTCCTCGACCAAAGCAATCATTTGCTCTCACCTTCATGGCTGCTTGGCACCCATCGAACAACTAGCTGAATTTGCCGCTAAACATCATCTGGTTCTCATTGAAGACGCCTGCCAGGTACCAGGTGCCCGCATCGACCGTCGTCGATGCGGCTCGATCGGACACGTGGGCGTACTGAGCTTTGGTGGCAGTAAATTGCTCACAGCCGGACGTGGTGGTGCCGTATTAACCTGTGATGCCCAACTGGCTCAGCGCATCCGGCTGTATACAGAACGGGGCAACGATGCATATCCTTTGTCTGAAATGCAGGCCGCTGTGCTGTTGCCACAGATTAAAAAACTGGATGAAAACAACCGGATTCGGCGACAGACTGTGAGGCGACTACGAAACATCCTGACCACCGATTCCTCAATCAGAATCATTTGGGACGACTCTCTGGACGATGAATCAGCGTACTACAAAGTCGCATGGCTCACAGACTGTGCAACTTCTACAGACCGTGACGCCATTGCCAAACGTCTCCGATCGTTCGGACTACCTTTTGACCCCGCTTTTCCGGCTCTTCATCTCATACATGCCAAAAGTCGTTTTCGGGCCATTGGTGAACTTCGAAACGCTGCCGCACTGCACGCTCAACTTCTGACACTGCATCATCCGTTCCTGTTAGCTGCAGCCAACGAAGTCGACCGTGCCGCAAAACTGCTGGACGGGATTTGAAATGCAGCAGGTTCAACTTTCCACCTTACAGTGATCGCTTCACCAGTATGAACAGTATCGGCGAGGTTGACTTGGACTGATGGCTGTCTATGCGTTCTACCAGGCAGTTGCTTTGTTTCTGCAGCCATCGTTCCAGTGTTTCTGCTTCTTCCAGTCCTCCTTCATGCCCGCGATACGCCAGTACTGTGATTATCCCTCCTGGCTTAAGAAGCCGCAGTGTCTGCTCCAGAGCTGCAATTGTACTCTCTGCCTGCGTTACAATCGAATGATCACCTCTTGGCAGATACCCAAGGTTGAACATGGCAGCGGTGACTGATGTCGGCACATGTTGATTAATCTCCGCATGACTGAACAGTAGCAGTTTAACATTCGTCCGATTTGCTGCTTCCAGTCGCTTTTCAGTCGTCTGTATGGCCTGTTGCTGTATATCGAATCCGTAAACAAGTCCGGTGGGACCCACCTGAGCAGACAGAAAACAAGTGTCAAATCCATTTCCTGCGGTCCCATCGATCACGACGTCCCCGTGCCTCACTACCCTTGCGATCCGAGTCTGAGCGACTTGTGTCAATGGTTCTTTCGATCTCTCCGAAAGCAACCGCTGCGGTGTGATTCGGGGGGAGAGCTTCTCTCGTTCGCCTGTCAAAAATTCCACAAGCTGTTGCGCCAATCTGGGCGCTGTTAATACTCCCCGAGATCCAAGACCGTTGAAGATATGCAATGGATTGTGGACTGCATGTCGGCCAATCACCGGGCAGTAATCTTTCATCGTTGGACGTACTGCAGCTGTGTGTCGGTTGACTCTAATGTTGCCGTCGATAAACCGACTCATTGACTTAAGGATCTGTCGACGTCCTTCTGCTGTCGGTGCCTTATCCACAAAATTCCAGTCGTATGTGGATCCTGCGGTGACACTTCCATCCGGTTCCGGTACCAGCCATACGGAGTGATGCACCACGTCCTGCATGACATAGTCATCCAGCTGGACATTGATTATGTCACCTCGAGACGCGTTATTTGGTATTCCTTCAAACCATGGATTTTCTGTCACTCCCTGGCAGAAAATGATTCGCTTGGCTGTTAAACCAAGTTTAGGTGCTTCGATATGGTCCGACATCAACAACAATCCATCGGGTATTTCCAGATCCAACTGGAACCATTGACCTCGTGCACTGAAATAGTCGACTGATGTCTGAAGATATCGTTGCACATCCAGTCGTCCAGCCGGCTGCATGATGCAACCAGTGTACAATCGTCTGTTTGATTGCAGCTTTCCCGACCATGACTTGAGTGACCCACCTGCTGGTGATGCTCGCCGCTCCTGGAAAGTTGATTCTTCCGAGCGATTGACAAAAACACGTACCATTGGTCGTTCGGTAAACAATCTCTGCTTTAGACGATTTTCGATTGACCGATAGAATCTGACTGCTGCGTACCAGTACTTTTCGTAGTCGTCGCTCTGTGTCATTCGACGACCAGTCCATGGTGTAACCAGCCCGGCAGAAATTCTGGATGCTGTTGCTGATTCTCCCCGGTCGACCAGCACAACACTCTGGCCAGCCTCCAGCAGGATCCAGGCCAAAGTCGTTCCTGCCAGGCCCTGACCCACAATGAGATTATCTGTGTAATGATTCATCTTATTGGAATGACGGTGCCACCTGTACAGAATAATCTTTTCGTGTGCGGTCAAGGAGCTGCCAGACAACACTTGCCGTCTGCCGTTCTCTCAGCGTATCGTGTAGACCGTTTCGTACTGCCTGCCTGACCGGACACCCGCCATGACATTGCTCAACCGCCGAGACTTCATTCGTGCTTCTGCTTCTATAAGCGCTGGCGTTTACAGTTCCTGCTCTGCCGTCGCCCGACACAGTTCTTCGGTTCTGGACAAATTGAACATTGCGTGTATCGGCACCGCCAATCGTGCGGTAGCTGATATTCAAGGCGTTATGTCTCAAAATATTGTTGCGCTTTGCGATATCGATGGCGAGTTCCTGGCCGCGTCTCAAAAAATGATCCAAGAGAATAACGGGGCTACCCCAGCCGGTTTCGCTGATTACAGAGAGATGATTGACCAGATGGGAGACAAATTCGATGCAGTGGTGGTGGCAACTCCTGATCATCACCACGCTCCGGCAACAATTCGGGCAATTAAAGCTGGGAAACATGTTTACTGCGAAAAACCACTTACACACACGGTTCAGGAAGCTCGTATCATCGCCGAAGCTGCTGAAAAGGCCGGCGTTGCGACTCAAATGGGTACGCAAATCCATGCCATGGACAACTACAGACGGGTGGTCGAAATTATCCAGAGCGGGGCTATTGGTGATGTGCACCAGGTACACGTTTGGGTTGGTAAAACGTGGGGTGGCGGCGAACGGCCAAAACAAGCCGATCCTGTACCCAAACACGTAAACTGGGAATTGTGGCTCGGACCAGCACCAACCCGGCTTTTCAAAAAGGGCCTATACCATCCTGGTCAATGGCGGCGCTGGTGGGATTTCGGCAGCGGAACACTTGGTGATATGGCGTGTCACTACATGGATTTGCCGTTCTGGGCGTTGAATCTCACTCACCCAACCTATTGTCGTGCTGAGGGCCCTGAACAGCATCCCGATTCCTGTCCGCTAGGCCTGACTGTTTATTACAAGTTTCCCGCCACGAACAAAAACCCGGCTCTTGAATTGACTTGGTATGATGGAAACATGATCCCAAAAGAAATTCACGGTCGGCGTGTCAAAGCAAATGGTGTTATGTTTGTAGGTGCTGATGGAATGATGTTTGCGGATTACAAATCCTACAGATTGTTCCCACAGGACAAATATGTCGATTTTGTACCACCAGCGAAATCAATTCCGGATTCGATTGGGCATCACAACGAATGGATTCAGGCATGTATGAACGGAACACCTACCACCTGTAATTTTACGTACTCGGGTGCACTAACAGAAGCTGTACAGCTCGGAAATGTGGCATACAGAACTGGTGTTGCGCTGGAATGGGATGCAAAAAATCTTAGGGCAAACAATACAGATTTGACTGCAGAATTTGTTTCGAAAGATCATACATCGGGTTGGGAAGTGTCATAGTGACCGCAAATTAATTGTTGTTGTTTCAGGAAAGCAGAAATAGAAATAAATAAGAGTATTAATAGTGATATAGCAGAGAGAAAATGTTGATAACTGATTAATAAAAAATCAGAAAAGCCTTTAAAATCCTTTAATACAGTAAAAGAACTTGTGTTGATAACCTGTTGCCAACGCGCTGAGCAACTCCTGATGAACCGGTCTGTTCAACAAATCTAAAAGTCTTATGGTTACCAAGAGGCATTGCGCTGGTTGAAAAACCAAGTTTTTTAAGCAAAACAAACCATTGGTAATACAACGCTTTATCAACAAAACAGTTGATAACGAAAACAAAAGACCACGGGGGATTTCAGTGGGCGAGATACTTCAACTGAATCTCTGTTTCAGGCAGGCTTTTTTGTAAATCAGTGACACCAGCAGCTGAGACGCTTGTTCGTGTGACCTTGAGATCTCTTAAGCTGGTCAATCCAGAGAGATATGCAAGTCCGGAGTCGGATACCTGTGTCGACCCGAGATGTAGAAATGATATTTTTGTCATATTCACGAGCGCCTGTAATCCGTCGTCAGACAATCTTGTGTTGTCCAGATTCAGCCATTTCATATTTATAAGCGGTTTCAGATGCCGCACGCCGGCATCGCTGACAGGGACACGCCACAAATTCAGTTTCTGCAGACGGGTCAGACCACTGAGGTGCAGCATTCCATCATCAGAAAGCAGAGAAATTTCGCTCAGATCTAATTCGACCAGGTGATCGAGTCCAGCGAGATGTTTTAGACCGGAGTTTGAAATCTGATTTTTTGATAGCCGCAGTTTGCGAAGATTTTGGAATTTCGCCAGTAAAACCAGAGCATCGTCGTCGATTGTTGTTTCAGCCAGATAGAGCTCTTCAAGTTGTACCAGTGGTAGTAGCCGTTCGATACCAGTATTGGTGATCCAGAGTTTGTCGAGTGACAGAACTTTTAGGTTCTCAAGTCCGGCAATGGCATCCATGCCATCATCGTCAATGAAAGTCCTGCTGTTGCTGCCCGACAGGCGGAGTGCTTTGAGCGAAGAAATTCCGGTGAGCTGAGTCAGGCCCTTGTTGGAAACAGGACAGCCGCGCAGGTCCAGGTTCACAAGTGGCCAGTTGACATCATTGAAAACCTCAAGCCCCGCATCGGTAATTTCCAGATCATTCAGCAGCAAAACTCGGACATGTTGGAGTGAAGCGATGGCTTTGAGAGTTTCATCAGTTGCTTTGGTTTCCCTCAGGTTCACTTCAATAACCAGGCCATCGGCATTCTTCGTTGTGCTCGCGCCAATTTGCGAAAGGGCGTCTATCGCTGCAGAGTCATCTTTTTCGAGTGTTTCGTTAACTGGTTTTGGTGCCTGCACGTGTTCAAGCGGTTTCTCCTCCGATGAACAGCCAAACGAGACGACACATACCAGTAAGCCGTAAAAGAATTTCATGACAAAAGCCGTCAGGGTACATGAACCAGTGATAGATAGCCGTCCAATGATATGGTATTCCGCTCCGTCCTTCAGCGCACCAGAGAATCAGCACCGATGAAGTATGACACAATCATCATCGGAGGTGGCCACAACGGGCTCGTGTGTGCCGCATATTTGGCGCGATCCGGCAAAAGTGTGCTGGTACTGGAGCGCCGGTCAATACTGGGCGGGGCATGTGTGACTGAGGAGTTGTGGCCTGGCTACAAAGTATCCACAGCAGCCTATGTCGTCAGTCTGCTTCTTCCGGAGATTGAGCGGGAGCTTGAGCTGAACAAATATGGCTACGAAGTGCTGACGAGAACGCCGTCATCGTTCACGCCGTTTGATGACGGGCGAGCACTCATTCTGGGAGCGGATGATGCAGCAAACCAGACAGAGATTTCAAAGTTCTCGACGAAAGATGCAGAAGTATGGCCTGATTATGAATCCCTGCTGAGGAACGTTGCTGAGAAACTGGAACCAATTCTGAGCAGCACACCACCGGATTTGCTGCCATTGCCAAAGACCTGGCGCCGTCGCTCAGTAAGGAAAACAGTGGGTGACACCCGGAAAATGGTCCGTTTGTACAAAGCAATCGAATCACTTGGAGAGCAAATGCCCGAAGCGATCGAATTGTTGACCGGAGCTGCTCGTCCAATCCTCGACCGATGGTTTGAATCGGAAGAACTCAAAGGGACACTCGCAACAGATGCCATTATTGGCAATTTCCAGTCTGTATCGGCACCAGGGACAGCTTATGTGCTGCTTCACCATGTCATGGGAGCTGCCGGCGGTGCCCGCGGCGTATGGGGATATGTAAAAGGTGGTATGGGGTGTTTGTCAGAAGCCATCGCATCGGCAGGACGAAACAACGGGGTCGAGATACGCACAGATGCAGCAGTCAGCAATATTCTGGTAGACGGCAACCGGGTTCGTGGTGTCCAGTTAGAAGACGGGTCAAAGTTTGAAGCCAGGAATGTGGCGTCAGGAATAGATGCCCGGCACACATTTAGTCGACTACTGGCCCATAATGTACTTCCAGCAGCATTTCAGGCGGCTGTAAAACGAATCGACTACGGCAGTGCGAGTATGAAAATCAATCTTGCGCTCAATCAACTTCCCAATTTTACCGCAATGCCGGGCAACAAAGAGCCGGGACCTCAGCATCGAGGCACTATTCATATCAATGCTCACATGCAGGACCTGGAGCAGGGCTGGTTTGAAGCTCAGCAGGGATATCTGTCAACAAAACCAATCGTGGAAATGACGATTCCCAGCGCGGTGGATCCCTCGATCGCTCCATCGGGACATCATGTTGCCTCACTTTTCGTTCAGTTCGCACCTTACCAACTGGCAAATGGTACTTGGGAGGACCATCGAGAATCCTTCGCCGACCGATGCATCTCGGAAATTGCGAGGTTTGCACCGAGTTTTGAGTCAGCGGTCGAGCACCGACAGATCCTGACTCCAATCGATCTGGAACAGGTGTACGGACTCACAGGAGGTAATATTTTTCAGGGTAGCATGTCACTTCACCAGCTTTTTAGCATGAGACCAGTCCCCGGCTGGAGTGACTACCGCACGCCAGTAGAAGGTCTGTACCTCTGCGGGAGTGCAGCTCATCCTGGCGGTGGTGTCATGGGAGCCAGTGGAAGGAATGCAGCCCAAGCGATAATGCAGGACGGCAAATAAGCTCTCGAGCGTTTTTGCTACCATGAATGAAATACCCACGGAACGAAGTTGACATCAGATTTTCGGTGAACAGTCGCCAGACTGTAAAAAAGGAAGGCTTTCTTGAGAAATCTGGCCAAACCTGCTTGGTGCGTGGAATCTTGGAACACTCCAAATCAGGTTTGACACTTGGGTTATGATCAAATTTTGGACATTGGAATCGTTTGTTTTGTCACGACTCCTTCGAAAATGGGGGCTTGAGACCACCAAACATTCGCCCAGACCTACCCGCAGCTAACCTGAATGGTCCAGAGATGGCCTCTTCTCCTTCTCCCGTCGAAAAAAATCATGAATCCTTGATTCCAAGCTTAATTTGAACAGTTCCAATGCAGATAATGCTCGGTTTCCCGAATTCGAACCATAACCGTGACCAGGTCCCCGCAGACGATGCCGAGACACCTGACTTCCCTGGACGATGTTACGCCAGCAGAAATTGATGACATCCTGCGCTGCGCTGCAGATCTGAAACAACGATACAAATCCGGAGACCGGCCAGCGCTGTACGCGGGCCGAGTGTTAGCCCAGCTGTTTGAAAAACCTTCTCTGAGGACTCGCAACAGCTTTGAAGCTGCCATCATCAATCTGGGTGGATCGGGTATCTTCCTCACGATGGCGGAAGCTGGCCTCGATGGCCGGGAATCACTGTCCGATGTAGCCACAGTGCTCAGTTCTTACAGCGACGTGATCACGATGCGGACGTTTTCACAACAGCTGATTCTTGATTTTTCTGAGTACAGCAGCTGCCCTGTAATTAACGCATTGTCAGACGAGAGGCATCCCTGTCAGGCATTGACCGATCTTCTCACCATCCAGGAAACGGCGGGCACACTTGATGGAACTCATTTGGTTTTCGTCGGTGATGGCAACAATGTGGCCAAATCATTGGCGCTTGCTGCGGCAATGACTCGTCTGAAATTCACACTGGCCGTCCCGGAGGG
This sequence comes from Fuerstiella sp., assembly GCA_022447185.1. Lineage (GTDB taxonomy): Bacteria > Planctomycetota > Planctomycetia > Planctomycetales > Planctomycetaceae > S139-18. Next base: position 38,470 of record JAKVAY010000002.1, read on the forward strand.
ATTCGAGTTTCCGAAAGACTTTTTGCCTGATGTGAAATCACGGTTTCCCGACGCAGAGGTTCAGCAGACACAGGATGCTGCCGAGGCCGTTTCCACAGCCGATTTCATTTACACGGACGTCTGGGCCAGTATGGGTCAGGAAGAAGAAGCTGAACGTCGCAAGCAGGCGTTTATCAGTTACCAGGTGAATAGTAAGCTAATGACACAAGCTCCAACGACAGCCCGATTTATGCATGACCTGCCGGCAAAGCGTGGCCTGGAAGTCACGAATGACGTGATAGACGGACCTCAGAGCATCGTCTACCAGCAGGCTGAAAATCGCATGCATTTGGCCAGAGGGCTTTTTGCATGGCTGTTGGCGAAACAATAAAGGTGGCACACCACTTCTCCTTGATGGTCAGACCCATTACTGAGTGATACTGTGGCATAACTCAGAATGCGACGGAATTCGGTGATCGGACACAAGTCTCTGACTGTGCTGCTGAGCTTGGTTTAGAAGACGCTTACCTGTCTTCAACTACACTACCTGGCCAGCTGATCCACCGGGGATGATCGCAGCCGCGTGGCGCGTGGGCCGGCCCGGCCGTGAGGCGGCGCTGGTCACTGCCGTCGGCCTGCATGACCCAGAGCTCGGCGTGACTTCCTACCATGCAGCGGACGAACGCGATCAAATGGCCGGACTTCGACCATCGTGGCCGAAAATCCCATCGGTGCTCGACAGCTTCAGTTAGCTCCACCACCTCTCCCGTTTCCGGTGCCAGCAGGCAGATTTGTGTACCACCCTTCGCGCGCTCGGGGGCAAAGACATTCTCCTCGTGGCTGGGACGCGTCGGATCGAAGTAACAGTCCATGTGAGCGCCAGGCGTCAGCCGGGTCCAGGTAATGAACCTGCCGTCAGGAGACCAGCTCGATGTGTTCGAGCCCCCGCCCCGCGCGTCCGCCGGTCCGTAGGCCGTACCGAACCACTGCCGCTGGTCAGTCGTCAATCGGCGGGTCAGCCAGCCGCCAGGTGCTGTATTGTCGACGGTTGCCAGTACCAGGTCAGCACGGGTGTGACCAGGGTCCGTCTGCGGAAGGCAGTCCAGGTAGATCAGAGAACGTCCGTCGGGTGACCAGCGAGGATCGAAGAACAAATGGCCCTTCTCACCGTGTACCAGTGTGCGCGGTCGGCCACTCAGTCCCATCACGTTGATTGCATAGTAACCCACACGAAACGGAGATTCGATGAGTCCGCTCTTGCGTTGGCGGATGCCACCAGTGAGATGACAGGAAAGGCGACTGCGGTCCGGGCTGAGGTGCGTGCCGTAATGAAAGCCTTCGCCCGCGGATGTGATAGCCCGTGCGTCCCCGCCACTCAGATTCGTGTCATACAACTGGCGCTGTCCATTTTTGTCGATGACGCCAACCAGCAACCGTCCACCCGGCAGCACCAGATCGACACTGATGTCACTGTTGCCACCAACGAAATCCGTGAGCAGTTCACGTTCAATCCTGCCAGACTTGAAATCGAACAGCCAAATGGAACCATTGCGCCTACCGGAGACAGCCGCGGCAGTCGTGATGTCCTGGAAACTCCGTGCGACAAACTTCCCGTCGGAAAACTGCGGCCCCAACTGCCATCCTTTTTGTCCCGGTACTCCGAAGTCCGGATATTGTTCGGCATTGCCGTCGGCTCTGATAATACCGACGACCGGAGCGCTACCGGAACCATCGGGGGCGCGCACTCCCTTTGCTGAGTACAGCAGCCATTCGTTCGTGCCGGATGCCGTCGATGTCTGGTCCGGAATTGCCGTATTCGACGTGGACAGTGCGAACAACAGAACCAGACACAAGATTCTTATTTGCTCGACGATTTTCTTCACAGCAGCACCCCGATGATCGGAAGACAATGATTCGAGATCGAACACGGCCAATGGTACACTCTGTGAACCGCTACTGCGGTTTGCAATCAGTACCAACCCGCTGTTTTGTCCTTGCATTCGCAACAGAATGTCAGCAGATCTCTTGGCGAGTAGTCGCTACTATCAGCGATGGTTACTAACAACAGGAGTTACGCTCATGCATCGTCGTACGTTTCTCACCGCAGGGTCTGCTTCTCTGGCGTTCCCACTGATTGGTCGGTCAGCTTCGGATGACAGGTTTCGTGTCGCCGTGATTGGTCATACCGGACGCGGGAACTATGGGCATGGGCTCGACACAGTCTGGATGCACGTGCCGGAGACAAAGATCGTGGCCGTCGCAGACGCGAACGCGGATGGACTTGCGGAAGCCAGAAAACGTTTAGGAGCAGAACACGGGTTCAAAAACTATCGAACAATGTTAGAGGCAGTTGAACCACACATCGTTGCGGTTTGCCCGCGGCATCCGGATCAACATCGGGACATGATTATCGCGTCGATCGAAGCGGGTGCGAAGGGCATCTATGTCGAAAAACCATTTTGTCGCACTCCTGGTGAAGCCGATCAGATCATTGCATCAGCAGAGAAACATCAGGCCAAAATCGCTGTCGCTCACCGCAATCGCTACCACCCGACATTACAGGCAATTGACAGGCTGATTGCCGATGGTGAGCTTGGAAAGGTGCTCGAAATTCGTGGTCGAGGCAAGGGTGATCGTCGTGGGGGTGGAGAAGATCTGTGGGTTCTCGGTTCACACACGATGAATCTGATCAACTACTTTGGCGGGAAGCCGCTGTCGTGTTCAGCAGTGATGATGCAGAACGGTCGTCGTGTCGTTAATGCTGATATCAAAGAAGGCAATGAAGGACTTGGTCCGCTGGCCGGAGACGAAGTTCATGCGCGATACGAAATGGAACGTGGTATGACTGCCTGCTTTGATTCGATCGCCAAAGATGACACGCACAATCATGGGTTTGGATTGCAGATCATTGGCAGCAGAGGAATCGTAGCCATCAAATGCGACCGACACCCGTTGGCTCATTTTGTTCCCGGTAATCCCTTTGAGCCAACCGACAAACCGCGTCCGTGGATTACGATCTCGTCAGCCGGTGTTGGCAAGCCGGAGCCACGTGATAACCTGAGCGAAATGATCACACATCACGGCCAACCGGCTCGCGATTTAATTGCATCGATTGACTCGGATCGTCAGCCGTTGTGCAGTGCTCTGGAAGGCGCGACGATTCTGGAGATGATCTGTGGTGTGTTTGAGTCACACCGGCAGGGGAGTCGAGCTGTTGCCCTGCCACTTCAGGAACGTGGCAACGCACTGGCGAAGCTGTAGTCGGCGTCACCTCCGATTCGGTTTTTCCTCTTCAGCGAATCAATTAGACGGTTGGCAACACCTCTTGTTGTTGTACATACCGTGCTCTGCTAGCCGGCTGGATTCAGTGTGACAGATGGAAACATGTCAGTCCGTGACAATTCCACGAATCACAGAACAACAAACAGGACAGGCGAGATGGTTGTTGCTTCATTCGTCTTTTTTACAGCCCTGGTTGCGGTAATCACATACCGCATGACACGTAACGACGATCACGCTTCGTTAAATGGTTTCTTTCTTGCTGGACGTACATTGACCTTTCCACTGATTGCCGGATCACTGTTGCTGACAAATCTGTCGACCGAGCAGTTGGTTGGACTGAACGGCGCAGCGTTTAATGATGGCCTTTGTGTAATGGTATGGGAAATCTGGTCCGTGATCGCCATGGTCGCGATGGCGCTGTTCTTCCTGCCGCGCTTTCTGAAAAGCGGCATCGCGACGGTCCCGCAATATCTGGAAATCCGTTTCGACTACCAAACTCAGGTCGTTGCCAACCTGATCTTCCTGGTGGCCTACGTCTGCATTCTGTTGCCGATTATTCTCTACACAGGTGCCATCGGCATGATCGGCGTTCTGGACGTTCAGGCCCTGACAGGCATCGAATCCCGAGACACAGTCCTTCAGGCAATTGTATTGATGGTGGGCACGATTGGTTCGATCTATGCACTTTTTGGCGGTCTGCGAACGGTTGCGGTCTCGGACACGATCAATGGCGTGGGGTTACTGGCAGGTGGGTTCATGATCGCGTATTTCGGACTGGTTACCCTGGGGGACGACAGTTTCAGTGGCGGCATCGCCCGGCTCCGGGAACTCCCAGCAGGAACGTTTAATTCGATTGGCGACAACGATAGTTCAGTGCCTTTCAGTACGTTGTTTTCGGGTATCGTTCTATTGACGTTCTTTTACTGGACCACGAACCAACAGATCATTCAACGAACCTTAGGCGCCAGCAGTCTGGCAGAAGGTCAAAAAGGTATATTATTGACGGGCGCGCTCAAGCTGCTTGGGCCCGTCTATTTGGTCCTTCCCGGCATCATCGCTGTTGCCCTGTTTGCCAATGATGGCATTAAGGCCGACTACGCCTACGGCACGCTGGTTAAAACAGTTCTGCCGGCGCCGCTGACCGGTTTTTTCGCCGCCGTGATGATCGGTGCCATTCTGTCGAGCTTCAACTCGGCTCTGAACAGCTCGTGTACGCTGTTCAGTCTTGGTCTGTACAAGAACATGTTCAACAGGAACCCAACAGAGGAACAAGTTGTGTTCTGGAGTAAAATTTTTGGCTGGGCAGTGGCCGTTACTGCCATGGGGATTGCGCCTTTCCTCGACAGGACCGAGAGTATCATGGGTTATCTTCAGAAGATGAACGGCATGTACTTCATCCCCCTGTTCGCCGTTGTTCTGGTTGGCATGCTCACAAAACGGGTGCCGGCAAAGGCAGCTAAAATCGCTCTGATTGCCGGCTTCAGCATCATTGTCCTGGGCTATTTTGTGCCTCCCTTCGATCTGATCGTCGAGTCGATGCACGAATTTCATTTTCTTGGTGCCGTATTCGCCTGGTTAGTAATCCTGCAGTTGATCATCGGGGAAATTTCACCGAGCAAAGAAGAATTTGTGCAGGAAGACGTTGGTGCGATCGATATGACGCCCTGGGTACACGCGAAGAAGGCTGGTCTCGGTCTGATCGTCAGTGTGTTCGTGATCTATGCGTTGTTTGCGGATTTCAGTGTTCTCAGGAAGAAGGAAACCACACCGGCAATTACCACAGTGGAAGAAGTCCAGGAGTGCGTCGAGAATTCAGTCGCAGGTTTGTCAAGGCTGTCCGACACCACTGTTGTGCCGCGGTCGGGGTCCGTTGATGGTTTCGAACAGACCAGAGAATCCTCGATGTTCTTCGTGGAACAAAAAACACAAAATTGAGGTGATATGTGAAAAAAGAACTGCGTATCGGCATTCTCGGGTGCGGACCAGTCGCACAAATTGCGCACTTTGATGCGTGCCGGAAATCTCGCAATATTCAGCTGTACGCAATCAGCGATTTAGCAGACGACCTGCGGACACGTATGGCAACCATGTGGGAACCGCAGGTTGCCTATCGAACCTATGATGAGATGCTTGCAGATGATCAGGTCGAAGCGATCATCGTGGCCGTTGCGGACGAGTTCCACGTACCGCTGGCGACCCAGGCGATCGAGTCAGGCAAACACGTGTTTGTCGAAAAACCCATGGGTGTGGGAGTCGAAGAATGTGAAGCGCTGAAACGCACGGTCGATACTTCCGGACTGATTCTGCAGGTGGGCAATAATCGGCGGTTCGATCCGGGGATCACTTTTGCCAAACAGTTCCTGAATGAGGAAATGGGTGGCCGCATTGACTTCAAGGCATGGTATTACGACTCTGCCGATCGCTATACGATGACCGACAATCTTCAACCGATCGTTCATCAAAGCGATAGAGCGATTCGCCCGGACGGTAACCCCAAGTCAGATCGCCGACGCTACTACGTCCTGGGACACGCCAGCCATTTGGTCGACACGGCACGTCTGCTTGGTGGCGAAATTGTTTCGGTACGTGCCCGCTTGCTGGAGCGGTATGGCACATGGTGCTGGTACGTTGACGTTGACTTTTCGGATGGCAGCCTGGGACATTTGGACCTGATCATTGCGGTTCAAGGTGACTTTGAGGAAGGATTTATGATTCACGGTGAACATGGCAGCGTCAAAGGCCGTGTGTTTCTGCCGTGGTATCACAAATCCAGTGTCGTCGAGTGCTTCTCGTCGAAGGACCGTGTCTTTCGACGCCCGCTTGGTGCTGATTCGTATACATATAAAACGCAGCTTGAGGGATTTGCCGATACCATTCTGTACGGAAAACCACAGCATGGTGCGAATGTGGACGACGGAGTTGCAGCAATGCGCACAATGGTTGCGATTGCCCGATCCGCGGAAACAGGTGAGACAGTACGTCTTTCGGATGTGACCGGAGTCGTTTAATGCAGCTGGGCGTTTTCGCCAAAACATTTGTTCGCGACTCGCTGGAAGAAAATCTCGACGCCGTACGCCTGTACGGGTTCGAGTGCACTCAGTACAACTTCGTCTGCGCCGGTCTGCCGACGTTACCGGATAAGATCGATGCAGGGCTTTGCGAACGCATTCGTATAGCGCATGCTGAACGTGGATTAACGATGGTGGGAATTTCGGGTACGTTCAACATTATTCATCCTGATCGCCAATTGCTGGAAACAAATCTAAAACGCCTTGGCACACTGGCACGTGCCTGTCATTGGCTTGAGACGCCATTGATTACACTGTGCACCGGCACACGCGATCGTGAAAACATGTGGCGCGCGCACCCGGAAAATGATTCCCCGATGGCCTGGTGTGAGATGTTGGCGTCGATGCGGCGGATCGTAAAGATTGCCGAAGCATCAAATGTGTTGTTAGGAATCGAGCCGGAAGTCAACAATGTCATCGATTCCGCCAGCAAGGCTCGTCGGTTACTGGACCAGCTGAATTCACCTGTTGTGAAGATCGTCATGGACCCCGCTAATCTGTTCCACGCTGGTCAGCTGGGCCGAATGCATGAAGTGATCGATGATGCGTTTGCGCATCTCGGCAGCGACATCGCGGTGGCTCACGCCAAAGACCTCAGTCACGACGGAGGCGCCGGGTATCACCCGGCCGGCAAAGGTGTCCTGGATTACGATTACTTTCTTAAGTTGTTGAGGAAGCACGAGTTCAAAGGAGCGCTCATCACTCATGGGCTGAGCGAATCACAAGTTCCGGAAAGCGCTCGGTTTCTTCGTGGAAAACTCGACCGAACAACTGAAATCAACCGCTGACAGCCTGTCGAAAAACGAAGGAACGTTGCAGGCTCAATGGCGCTCATGTTGAAAAAAGCGGTCTCCCAGTGGTCCGCTCCGTTGATTCATAGCTTCATTTCATGGTCGTTCCGCAGCTTGTTCACGGTCAACTCCAATGTCCAAACGATTCCATCACGACGGCATCACCTTCCACTATCGAGACACCGGCCAGGGTATACCGTTCGTTTTTCAGCATGGTCTGAGTGGCGATGTCAGCCAGCCGTGTGGGCTGTTCCGACCACCTGCTGGTGTTCGTTTGATTTCTTTCGATTGTCGGGCTCATGGGGAAACCCAACCACTGGGGCCGGTCGATAAGATCGGTTTCGCAGGTTTCGCACACGACCTGGCAGCATTGCTCAGTCACCTGGACATCGACCGTGTGGTTGTCGGCGGCATCTCGATGGGAGCTGCGTTGGCAATCCACTTTGCTCTGCAATTTCCCCACCGAGTCATGGGACTGGTGCAGTCACGTCCGGCATGGCTGGCCGGGCCCAATCATAAAAACGCAGAATTGTTTGCTGCGATCGCAGATCTCCTTTGTGATTTCGGGCCAACACGAGGACGTGAGCTGTTCTGTCAGTCACAGGCGTATGCAGCGATGATGGTCGAATCACCAGACTGTGCAGGATCACTGGCTGGCCAGTTCGACGGTCGGTCACCGGTTGACAGAGCCGTCCGACTAAGGCGAATTCCTCTGGATGCACCCTATGATCAGCTCCGCGAATTGACGCGCATCCGGGTGCCGACGCTCGTGATGGCAAATCGGCAGGATCCGATTCACGCGTTTGACTACGGACAGAAAATCGCTGAGCAGATTGGTGGTGCCGAGTTTCAGGAGCTGACATCCAAATCCGTCAGCACCGAGCGACATGCGGCCGACGTCCAGTGTCATCTGAGTGGTTTCTTCGAACAACATTATCTGTAACAAATTGTTGCTCAGCAGGAACCTGTGACGTCAACCAAAGTTGTTGAGGATCTCCCGCCACAAGAGTCAGCCCAGGAAAATTTCTGAACCGAAGGTGGAAATAAGAAGTCGCAGCATCTGCGTCGAGCCACTCCAGAATCACTCGCGCTGTTTAGTTGTTTCTTCGTTCACGGTGTCGATTTCACCGGACTGAGGCCGAATCATCTGGAAGTAGCGACGAATTGTCTGGCGGTGTCCGAGTGGAAGGGGCTCTGAATCGAGCACAGATTCCGTCAGCTGTTCATATTTTTTGGACTGATCGCGGTATCGACGAGCGGCTTCCTGAGCTGTCTCCGGAGCCGTCATGGTTTCCGTGTCAATATCACCGCTTGAGGATTCCTGTCCGATGATATTCATCCTGTTGTTCGCATGGAGTTTCGATGTTTTGTCTTCCGCAGGATTGTCACTCCTGCCCAGTCCCCATTGATCTCCGTTTTCTCCGTTGCCGGTACCGGTTTTCCGGTACTCAGACTCGCATTCGCTTTTACATTCACTCAAACGACGACACTGTTTTTTGAGCAGGTCTGACAGTTTCTTCCGACGCCCCTGTTTTTTGCACTCCCCTGCCAGGCCCTGCATCCCTTCCTCGAATTTGTTGTGGTTCTTCCGGCTTAAGCCTGCAGCGGTCTGAGCTGCCGCCTCTTTCAGCTTACGATTGATTCCACGGCTCTCATTTTTCCCCGCATCATGCAGTTTTTCAGTGATGGCTTTCTCGGTCTGGGGATCGAGTTCAGGCATTTTCAGGCTGGAAAGCTCCTCGGCCGCTTTGTCCAGTTCTCCTTTGACCATTGCTGCTCCCGCCGTCTGCATTTTCTCCGAAAGTGACAACGCTGTCCCGATCTCGACCAGTTGGACATCGGTACCAGAACTCTGCAAATTCTGCTGTTTTTTCTCCAGCACGGCTTCCATTTCTGAGAGCCTGGCAAGTGCATCTCGAGGATTTACGCCGGGTTGCCTCAAGGCGTCCAACCGCTTTGTCAGTTCCCGCAGTAATTCTTTCATTTCCGGATCGATGTTTTCAGTATCAAACTCCCGGAGTTCCTCCAGGCTGTCTTCTAATGTGTTGGCCTGAGCAATCACGACTCTGTTTGATGTGACTTCACCCACGGCCCGTTCGGCAGGCGTTCCCGCCAGTGCGATCACGACGGCTACAAGGGACATTCCGAGTCCCCAGATCCACGACCGGGGCGCGCGAATGGGCACGACCGTTTGAGGTTCCACTAACGCGAGATGTTTTTCAGCATCTTCCAGCTGGAGACCCTGCCAGGCGGTCTGATGGGTTGACTTTGCAAGAAGCTCTAGCGCGGTTGTCGTGCGGTCTTTGAGTTGATATTCCTGGTCAATCGCAGCGGCCGCATCTCGTTCATGACGAGAACGCGACACAGAATAACACCAACCCAGCACCGGACCAGCGATCAAAAATTCAACGACGTACAACAACCCAATTTCGGACCACTGGAACCGAGCAACCGCCAGAACACAGGCGATCAGGCCGCTGGTCACCAAACCGGTTGACACGCAGTGCCACATCCACTGACGCTGCTGCCGTCGGCGGACGGTGCTGACACACTCATGAATTTGGTTCATGTCATTCGTCTTCATCGTTGAACAGAGACTCACGGCGGTTGAATCGGTGTGCCAGATGACAACCTGCCGATGCGGCGGTTATGCCGTTATGGACGTGCTGCCGGTATCGTTGTTCAATTGAAAACGGTTACGGTATCTCCATTCCAGCAGCCAGACTTATTTTGCCGTGTCGTGATCGGATTCGAAATCCGAATATTCCATTTACGCAGCAATTTCGCCGGGAAACAACGTCAGTGGGTGCCGGAGTGTATAATCCGTTATGTTGTCTATCCGCTGTAGTGAGCTCCTTTCTCAACAGGCCTGCAAACCGGTGCAGGGAATGGTGATCTCACCCCGCAGACAGGGATGATTTCCACAATTTGCCATCCGACGACTTTACTCCTGGTCGCCGCAAACAATGAGAAGCCGGGCTTTTTGAAACCGTCGGGGTTCTTGGAGATCAGCTCCGGTCGTTTAAGTACTTTGCAGTGCATCAACGAAACATTCTTTTGGTTAAGAACAATGCCATGAAGCTCACTCTCGATCCGGCAACGGCCGCTACGTTACTGAACGCAACGATCGAACAGATTCTTTCTGTGCGGACTTATACGCTGGGACTGCTGCAAGAAACGCCAAAGGATCGCTGGTTCGAAATCCCCGACGGACTTCCGTGTAACATTGCCTGGCAAATCGGACACCTTGCGGTCAGCCAGTACGGATTGCTCATGTTTCGAATACGTGGCCGCCGTCCGGAGGACCTCGATCTGGTACCAGGAAAATTTCGCAAAGCCTACAGCCGTCAAACAACACCAAACAGCAATTCGTCAAATCAGCCGTCCGCTGACGAATTCGTTGCGCGACTGATGCAGATTCATGAAAGCGCACTCTCTGAGCTCAGCCAGGTGCAGCCGGACATTTTGCTGGAAGAGGTCGACCATCCGTGGACGGCCTGGCCGAACAAACTTGGTGCCATCATGTTCTGTCCACTTCACGAACAGATCCACGCAGGTCAGATTGGTCTCATTCGTCGGGGACTGGGTCTGGATCCTGTAAGATAGCACTGCTTTACGAAGAGGTGTCGTCAGCACACCTTTGCTGTCGGCGTATCATTGTCGATGAAAGATCAAGTCGAAAACACGATTCCGGCAACTCGACAAACATTTCGCAATAGTCATGTCCTGCTGACAACTGGTCGCTGGTCCGGAAATCGCCTGATTCACCTGTCAGATCAACTCGGCCTGCAACCAGAAATTGTATCTTCGCGGCACTCATTTTTCGCAGAAATTGATCACGCTGCCCGAGATCATGATTGTAATACTGCGGATTCAGAATGCGTTCTGCAGTGTCAAACCCGACGACGAACCAGTGACCTGGAAACAGGTCTGCCTTGTCCACAAACAGTGCCGCATTCGTCACGAGTACGTCCTCGTCTGAGATCGTCTTAAGCCGTTTGTGAACCTCGTGAGCGGAGAGTGTTGGTTTATCAGCATTGTGGATCGACAACTCAAACAATACTGAGCAACCCAAAAACGCAGCAGCTGCATCACGCAGTTGACGATGCCCTTCGTGAATGGGATTGAATGCCCCCGGAAGAATGGCCGAATACGGCAATTTTGGGGCAATTTGACAGACTCCATCTCGCCACAGCACGATGGGTGAATCAGTATCGGGGAGCACAATCTCCTCCTCAGAATCTCGTGATACCGTCATAAGGGCCTGTTCCCGGGAAACTGGTTAATTGATGAGGAGATGTTGTGGCGACAAAAAAAAGAGCACTCGAGTCGAACTGCTCGAGCGCTCTTTTACTGATTTGAACCCTTGCCTCAGCATACTATTGTTCAGGGCCGCAGTGAAAATCCTTCGCTGACGTAGCCATTTTCATCGGCCACTGTGAATCCACCAGCCGGAGTCAGATATTTGCTGATTGATTCGTAAGGCGGTAGTGTGGTGAAATCGATCTCGGAGAAGATTTCGTCCATCCCTGGAAAATTATCAACGATATTGCCGCTCTGCAGCAGTTCATAAAGAGTTCGATACTGATCTGCCGGCCTCGTAAAATTGACCGCGACAACCTCTGCGGGGAAGTGTTGAGCAATCCGTCTGAAGTCTTCTGATTCAGCTAGTGGAAGCATGTCATCGTCGTTGCGAAGAACCTGTTCCAGTATTTGTTCACCAATTGCGATCAGAAGTGAACCGTTGGCCACTGTAAGTCCGACGACAGCCCCAGCCTCGCTTCTTTCATAAAGTGTGAAACCACGAAATTCCCGAATGTCCAACTGAAAATTTGGTTCGTCACTGACACGAGCCAGCAAATCGCGGAATGCACCCGGATCCTGAATTCCGACTGCAAACAACATTTCGTTTGTACCTGAATATGAATCCATCGCACCCCCAACCAGATGGACTTCTCCGGTGAGTTGATCGATCAGGTCGTCTTTCAGGTGAACCCCAGGCCGGTTTTCGGACGCCTGCTGGATGATTTTTGACAGAGAGCCGGGTCCCTGAAAACCATCTACGAGGCTTTCAATGGCAGCGTAGGCTTCAGACACCTGCCAGCTGGTTGCCATATAAAATACGGTATCATCCCTGACCCAACTGGGTGGCGCAGCACGGACCGGCTGAAGCATAAAGGCACGCATGATTCCGGCAGGTGGTTGTTCAGCATAAACCATGGCTCGCTGAATCAATTGCAAATCACCGGATCCTTCTTCCGTAATCATTCCAACGGCCTGCAACTGGTTGAGGCCCAGCAGTGGCAACTGAGCAATTGCCATGCTGGCATAAAGCTGAGCCTGGCCGAACGACCCGGTCTGGGACAGCTTTGTCAGCAGGCCGATCAGGTCCAGATATACGACGGAATCTGCCGAACCCGGTTCCGTCTCCAGTCGGTTAAGCACATGCGTGTACTTTTCGTTGCTACTGAGGGAATCTGTGGAGCTTCCGTCCCAATTCGCAATCAGGCCGTCCATCACCCGTTTGCTGCTGCAAAACACGAGATGATTATCACGAAGAAACCAGCCAAATTCCTTAATCAGGGGAGTGGGAACGTTGTCCAGAACTTCATAAAGCGTGATCTCGGTTCCGTCGACATCTTCCTTCGATTGAGTCAGTTTTGTCACCTTACTGAGTGCCTGCTCGGCCATTTCCAGAAGTGATTCAACCTGGGAATGCGATTCAGCAATATCAAGGTGCAGGACCAGGCCAATATGATTTCCGGCACCGGAAATGGAAACAGACACTTCGCCGGTCGGAATATTCAGAATGTCTTCAACGGACATTCCAAGCTGAGCTTCAACTTCAGCGAGGACATTGCCAACCGGGCCATCGAATGCATTGTGCATCTCCGCACGAAAATCAGTCAGTGCCGGATCGTTGATCAACTGACCATAAGGTGATTCGGTGAACTGACGTTTAGCGTCCTCCACACTCTTGACTGTAATATGCAGATATGTGTCATTGGGTAAAATCTGATCGGCAAGTATCACATCCTGGGCCTGAGCAGGCATTGCAGCAGATGCAAGAACTGGTACCGTCAGCATGAGTTGCAGGATTCGAGCCGGAGTCATTGGTGCCCCTTGTTCTGGTTGGACGTCTTATCGGTGAATACGCATGAGTCTGGTTGACCATTGAAATGCCCAGAATTACCGGACGCAACACGTGTCAAACTCACTAAGTGCCGCTGGCTGACACGATTTCTCAGCGGGATTCTCACAGCTTTCCTCTGACGAAATCAAGGTGTACTTCAACTGTTGCAACACGTCGATCGAACCCTGGAATGATTTACGGATCTCCGAATCAACTTCGCCTGCAACCACACTTATTCGATGTAAGAGCTGGGATCCTGGCTGGATTTTGATATTTCTGCACGTATTTTTGTGAATCATACCGCAAGAAAGTTTCGCAGCAGATCGTGCCCGCGACCAGTCAGGAAACTCTCCGGGTGGAACTGGACTCCGTGGACCGGATATTCTCGGTGCTGCAACCCCATCACTTCGTAATCATGTCCCGTTTCATTGACCCAGGCTGTAACCTCCAGGCAATCCGGTATGGATTCCTGCGGCACAATCAGGCTGTGGTAACGTGTGGCTTCGAAGGGTTGCGGTAATCCCGCGAAAACTCCAGCTCCACCATGCTCAATCAGTGACGTCTTGCCGTGCATGAGCCGTCCGGCGCGCTCAACTCTCGCTCCATAGACATCGGCCAGACACTGATGTCCCAGACAGACTCCTAACAGTGGAATCCGGGGACCAAAACATCGAATCACGTCTCTCGATATCCCGGCTTCCGCAGGCGTACAAGGTCCTGGTGAGATAATAATCCGATCCGGCGCCATTGCAGCGATGGCTTCCAGAGACGTCTGATCGTTACGCTTAACCGTAATCTCCAGAGACCCATCAATTTCACCAATCCGCTGGACCAGGTTGTAAGTGAACGAATCATAATTATCGAGCAAAAAAATCATGGGCGAATCAACAGACCTGGTGAAAGTGCGTCGTCAGCACAGACCATAGCGGAACGTGTCTGAATTGAGAACTTACCGTTGTCGATAACCGTATTAGTGAATCGGCAATTTCTGCCGTCAAAGGTAACGAGTTCATCGATGTCAAAACTTACGGGCACGGCAGGAAAGGCAGACTGCCCAGGGTGTTTGTTGCCGGTGTTGCGGGATGTCAACAACACATCGATTGTCGGGGGTTGACGGCATCGTCCAAGTATCTCAATTGACGAAGATCTGACAAGGAGTTCTTTGCACCGGCGCTACCTGCAGTGGCTCCTGGGTGACGGGATCACCCATTCATCTCATTAAGGCTGCTGACGGAATGGTGAGGCCATGAGGACAATTGGAAGTCTCCGGAGTCTTGCGCTTGCAATGATGACGTTGTTCTCCGGTTGTATGACCGGACCAAGCCTGATTGAACAAACGGACCCCTATTCCAGCGCGGAGCCGGGATCTGGTCTGTGGTGGTCAGAAAAGGCCCAAATCACACCAGGTGTGCGCCAAAAGTGCAGCAAGGGCAAGATCTGGCCAGTCCGTCCGCGACCATCCGGCGATGGCCAGCAATTCTCTCATACATTCCATGCCGCGCATTACTGGCCGCTTCCATACGTTTGCGCAGATCGACAGTACGTCGGAGAGATCATGGAAGTCCAGAAAATCAACGGATGGACCGAAGAAAACACGATGTACAGCCGGCACTTCAACAGTGTTGACCAGACACTCACCCGGCCCGGTCGACTGCATCTGCTCAGGATTCTGGAGATTACACCGTTCCAGCGGCGTGCCGTGTACGTCCAGTCCACTCGGGACCCCGGTATCGACAGTGTAAGACTTGCCGAAGTCGAAAGTGCCATTGCGGAACTGACGCACGGCCCGGAAACGATCGCCGTTTCCTTGCGCTCCGGACGCGAATACAGTCGACCGGCGTCGGAAGTTCAAATTATTAATGAATTGTACAACTCCAGTATTCCTGCACCACGACTGACCTTAGCATCAGGCTCTGCGGGAAGTTCAATTGGAGCCGGATCAGGTGCCGCACCAGCCATTACGCCCTAGATCATGACCTGTGTCGACTGTATCAAGCAATAGATCGACGCAGAACTAAACGAAAGAGGGCGAACCGATTAGACGGTTCGCCCTCTTTCGTTGTCCTTCAATCTGTCCGGTCCGATACCGTGGCACCCGTGATCAGTTGTTCTGTCACTTTTGAAAATCTGCGTCGGTGCATTAAATCACTGCCCGGCAGGTGATACGCCCGCGGGTACACACTGCGCATACGTTCTGGCAGCATCCGCAGCAACTCCAACACGGTGTTTTTACTCTGGCTACCTGCGAAGATGTCACGTGCGGTCTTCTCGCGCAATATCAAGTCGGAGCGATTCCATCCGAGACAGGGAAGGGACCGTTTTCCCTTCTCCCATTGTCAGACGAATGCAGACTACTGCTGTCGTGCAACTCCGTACTATAACGGGAACCAGTCGTGACAGAGCTGATTCGAGTGACGGGTGGGTCAGGCTGCGTTGCGAAGCTGACCAACAATTCGTTCGAAGTCGTCGTTCGAACCGAAGTGAATCACGATCTGACCCGATTCTTTCTTCTTCAGGCGAATGTCGATCCGCGCAGCCAGGGCTTCCCTGAGCTGATCCTGCAAAGAAATCACGTGTGATGATGGCTCAGGCGTGGTCGGCGGTGCAACGGTGGCTGATTCTGCCGGTGCCAGCCCCGATTTCAAAATTCTGCGCACAGCTTCCTCTGTCCTGCGCACGGAAAGATTTTGTTCCTCAATTTGCCGAGTCAATTCCATTTGAGCTTCTGGCGGCAGGGGCAACAATGCGCGTGCGTGCCCACCACTGATGCGATCGTGTCGTACTGCATCCTGTACATGATCCGGAAGTTCCAACAGCCGCATCATGTTGCTGACGGTCGAACGATTCATGCTCAGCCGCTTCGACAACTCCTCAACAGTCCCGCCAAAGCGTTCCAGGTAATCTCGGAAGGCATCAGCCTTCTCAAGCACGTTGAGATCCTGGCGTTTGAGGTTTTCTTCGATTGCGGCTTCACTAACCTGGTGATCTTCGAGCTCCACGACCCGGCATGGAATATTATCCAGTCCAACCTGCTGAGCTGCTCTCCAGCGGCGTTCTCCGGCCACCAGCTCATAACCGTCTTCGATTGCACGAACGAGCAGGGGCTGCAGCACTCCGTGCTTGCGAATGCTGTTCGCCAGCTCATCAATGGCGGCGGGATCGAATTCACGCCGGGGCTGAAAAGGATTGCGCTCAATGAGTTCGAGGCTGATTTCGTCCGCGGCGGGCGATACCAGATGTACAGGAGCTTCAGATTCCGCTTCCGATGTACCCAGAAGTGCGTTGAGTCCACGTCCAAGTCGACGTTTAAGTTTTGGTTTTTCAGACGAGTGCTGTTCCACCGGTTGCGTTCCTGCAATACCCCTTGTTTCCGACATGCGCCCCTTCCATAAGGCAGTCGATCCTATTATGAGATCGACATAATCGGAACAGCCGAAACAGCCCGTCAGAAGTGATGAGGGTCCCGAAAAATGGGAAGACTGGGCAACGTTCCAGGAAAGATTGGCGGCTGCGAATCGTGGTAATTCAGAACGAATCCGAATTCGACGTATGGCCTCTGTTCTTCAGGAGCTCAGCCCACGCATAAATCGTATCGGGTATCCACGCACAAGAGACAGCAGGCACAGCAGACGTTGCTCCCAGGGCTGGTCTACTGCACGGTCCAATACTCCAATGCAACCTGAGTCGTTTTGTCATACAACGACCCCGGCTTGGGCACTTGTCGCCGAACTCGGTGTTCGTCCGCTTTTGTTTCAGCAACTGGTCCCTTCAGTTTGCGGATCTGTGTTTTCGCGATCCCAATGCGATTCAACGCTGCGCTAGCCTGTCTGTCTGACATTCCCACCAGATTCGGCATACCGCTGCGAGGTCCAGAATCGTCGGTTGCTGTGGCATTTTTTTCAGCACTGCCATCACGATTAACAACCTTCACGGTCCACCCGCTGGGGATTCTGGCGTTGAATTTGCTGTTACCCAGTTTTTCCCAGAACTTGCTCAACCGAGAGTTCGCCACCAAGTCACTAAAGGCATAAGTCACTTGTGAAGTCCCGGCTGGATTTGTCAGTCGAACATGTGTCGGGAGTCCGGTTTGCATATCGATCTTGATGTCAGCCTTGCTCCAGTTTCGTGAGTCATCTGCATTTTTGGGTTCGGCCATCAGAAACGTGTACTGGTCCTGCTGCCTGACAAGCTTTAGGCGGAACCGTGCCAGAGCATCTGCGGGCGGGAGGCCGAACAGAAACGGAAGCGGTCCATTCATAATGTTTCGTCCGCGCTCTTCCGGGCGTAGATTCAGTACGGTTGCCAGTTTTGTATCGTGTTCTTTACTGATGACGCGCAGTCCGTCACAGATCCATTCTTCCGAAGTGTCGGGCAGAAGTTCAAACAATCCCCCTGTCGTTTTATTACGTGGTGCTCCTCTGGCTTTGCGGTCTGCAAGCAATTTGGGAGTGATTTTCAACGGTTCGATTTTCAGGAACCCCTTGTCCGGTGATTCGAACAGGAATTTGCCAACACCCAATTTTTCGGTGCTGAATGCCAGGTCGTACGATCGGCGCATCACATCGCCCTCAAGTCGCTTGATTTTGGCACTTTTTGCCGACCAGTCCTCGAGTACACGCCACAGAGTGGAATCGTCTTGCGCTGGCTGAGCTGCGGTGCGGCTGGAAGCGCCACGACGCACAGAAGGTTGTGCTCTGGCAACAGCAGCAGATAACCCGGTGAACAATACTGCGACTACAAGCAACCGACGCATCGGATTCCTTCCGAACACTCAGTGACCGTCCTCATGACGGATTTGTCAGTGAATCCGGGTCGAGCGCATAGATACAGCCCAGACCCTGGAATCACTTATATCGACTGCCCAAAATCACCGCCAGACCGGTTCGACAGTGCACAAACGCTTTATTCTTTCTGATTTTTTCCGGGTGATTTGCAGCGCTGAGTCCCTTTTCAGGCTGTCAGCCGGATCTGCCCGGGCATCACACGGTTCCGCAGGTTCAGGATCACGTATCAATGTTCTCTCGGAGGTGCTTTATGGATTTCTACCAACCGGGGCCCTGATTCCGCTCGCATCCTCAGACCAGGTCGAAGATGCTGCAGCAGCACATTCCTCTATTGATGCACAAGCTAAAAATCAAAGCTTGGTCAGCGAGGTTGTTTCATATGACACAGAGGCTGAGCCTGGAGACAATCTTCGACTCACCGCCAGGATCATCAATGCGACCCGGAATCGGATCACAATGCACCAGAGTGAATTTTTGCATCCAGACATGTACTGTTTGACATTTGCCACGTATTAAGAGATGCAAAAATTTCCGCAACTCGTGACATCGATGACAATGAAGGGTCAGCTCCAGTGGTCGCTCGCTGCTTTAACACCGTGCTTCCACAAGGCATCATTGATTATGAAATGGTCCTGAGCAGCACGTAAGGAAGGATCAGTGCGGTTTACGTCCGGCTCAGACAGAGAGGCACTGCGCATGAACACGACTAACACCGGTTGTACTGCTCCACGAAGTCGTTTGATCCAGCGACGTTCTGTTTTCAAGGCTGCCGCCGCGGCAGCGGGTGTCGCGATTGCGCCAGCTCGTTTACAGTCTGCGTCACCGTCGGAAAAACTCAACCTCGCCTTTGTGGGAGTCGGTGGACGCGGCCGAGCCAATGTGGGTGCGCTGGCCGGACAGAACTTCGTGGCATTTGCAGACGTGGACGATCATCGAGCTGGTGAAGTTTTTGAAAAATACCCCTCGGTCCGGCGGTATCGTGACTACAGGATCATGCTGGACGATGTTGGCAGCAGGCTGGACGGAGTTGTGATCAGCACACCGGATCACATGCATTTCCATCCGACGTGGGCCGCCATGCAACTGGGGCTTCACGTGTATGTTGAAAAGCCGCTGGCTCACGATGTACACGAAACACGGATACTCACGAATTACGCCCGGACGGCTCACCTGGCAACGCAGCTGGGAGCTCAGCGACATGCCTATGACAATATGCGCCGCGTTGTGGAACTGATTCAGGCAGGTACGATCGGTGATGTGACTGAGGTCTGGTCGTGGGTCACAGGAAATCGCGGCATGCCAAAGATTCCGGCCGGACGACCATCGGTTCCGGCTCACCTGGACTATGACCTCTGGACCGGAGCCGTCAAACATCGTCCGTATCATCCGTCTGTCTGTCCCTACGGCTGGCGATTCTGGTGGCACTATGGGTCCGGCGAAACCGGAAACTGGGGCTGTCACACTCTGGATATTCCATTCTGGGCACTGGACCTGAAATATCCGGTCCGTGTTGATGCCGACGGACCGTCTGTTGACCCGGAACGCACCCCAACATCAATGCAGCAGACGTTTCAGTTTCCGGTCAGAGGCAACAAACCGTGTGTGACTTTGCACTGGCACCACGGTATTCCAAAGATTCTTCAACAGCTGGGCCTGCCGGCCAAAGAAAATAACACACTTTTCATTGGCAGCGACGGGATGTTGTTGTGTGGGTTTCATGACCGTACTCTGCTGCCGGAAGACCGGTTTGCCGATGTTGAGCCTCCGCCAAGGACGATTCCGGATTCCCCGGGCTTCTATCAGGAATGGGTGAATGCCTGCAAAGGGCAGGGGCCGGCGACTCTGGACTTTTCCTATGCCGGTCCGTTGACTGAAACGGCCCTTCTGGGCAATGTCGCGTACCGCGCCGGAGGATTCGACTGGGACGCTGCCTCCATGTCGGCCGGGTCCAACCAGGCAGCAAACGCATTGTTGAAGACCGAATACCGGCGGGGCTGGGAAATCTGACGTTCCAGGGACAGTAACACCGGAAATCCAGTCCGACTGCCGGAACTCATCTGTCCGCAGTCCGGCATGATTTCTGAGCTATTGATGATATGGTGCAGATTCCGTCCCAGGCGTCTCCACCGGTTTGTCTTTGATGGCAAGGGCCTGAAGGAGGTTCCCCCGGGGATTGTCATGTCCCCTGTCGTGTTTGAGATCATCTTCTGCTGAGAAACACAACTGCCCAACTCAATCATGTGCGGGGTGAAAGAACGAATCTGTTTCAAATCCGTTTGCCTGACATCACGATCACATTCGCAGGTAGGTTAACGGAACCAGTCGTAATTTAGTCCCAGCGATCGATCCGTTAGTGGCAGCTCGATGCGTTTGCCTCCCTGCTTTGCGGATTGTTTCATCGCAATTTCGACTTCGAGTGCGACGGCTACCCGCCTGCCTGAGTTCTTGGGCTCATCCAGCTTGTTTTCAAGACAGTCCAGGATATCGGCGAGGCAATACACGGCCCCATATGGCGGCACGAACTGTGGCTGCGGCCAGGAAACCTGCACTCGGCGTTTGCCGCCCTTTGTTTCCACATCCTGCCACAATTGCCACGCGTTATTATAGTCGAACGTCATTTCTCCCTGGCTGCCACTCAGCCGTATGCCAGGCGCTCCCTTCAGGAAATGTACCATTTGGCCGTCCTTTGTGGACATCACTCCCTGTCCGGTAAATTCATCGCTGCCGGACTTGCGCCGGGGTGAGTCACCGATGCCAACGACCCATGCCGGTGCACTCTCGAGGAAGTAAGACCAGTTCTGGTGCTGTGCAGAGGGCCCCGACGCTTCAATTGACAGGACGTCCCCGATGATACCGCCCTGGACCAGTTCTTTCGCATTGGCAAACGACGGGTGTGTCGTCGTAATAGAACCACAGCACAGAGGAATCCCACGATCGGCACAGCTTCTGACCATCGCATCCGCCTCGTCGAGGGTGTGGGCCATCGGCTTTTCTGTGAAAATGGCTTTGGCACCAAGTTCTGCTGCTTTAACGGTGAGAAAAGCGCGACCTTTTGTGTTTGTACAGATAGCCACAATGTCGAGTTTTTCTTTGCGCATCATTTCGACGCCGTCGGTGTACAGAGCCTCGATGCCGTAACGATCACCGAATACTTTGAGCCGTTGTTTGTCCCGTTCGCCGCCGGCGACCAGTTCGACTTCAGGTCTGTCCCAAAGCGCTTCGGCATAGGAAGTGGGAAGTCCCTCATTTCCGGGGTGTGTGTGGTAATGGAATTGGCGGTGGACATTCAGTTTGGGGGTCGGGCGGTTGACATCGTGGATGTCAAACCGGTCCGGGATACGTTCTGCCAGATCATACAGCAGTCCCATCCACCCCAGTCCTATGATTCCGGCACGATACTTTGGCCTGCTGCGGACCAGCGAAGAGGCCATCGTATCGTTCGAAGGAACGACTGCAGCACCAGTTCCCAGTCCCGTGGCCACAGCGGTTTGGACAAAATGTCGTCTTTCCATTATCGCTCACCCGTTGCACAAAGGTTACTCGGGAAATTCACCGTAGTCTTCCGTTCACTCTATGTTAACGTAATGGAATCCGCAGGACTTGTGGGGAGTAAAATCTGTCAGAAACTGCAGGTGCCGGACATCAAGCCCGGCAACTTTTTTATTATGGATACTTTGCCGGCAGGATCTGGGGGTTGCCTCAGGGGCGGTGACCCCCTTCGTGGAATTGCTCCACCCGGAATACGAAGTTTCCGATGTTCTGGAAGCTATGCAGCGAGCGGCATGCTCCCCGCGTCTTGGTTGCAAGCATCCGTAGTTCCGCCGGTGTCTGCAGGCACGTCAGACGTTGCCGGCAAACACAGGCCGCCACCCAGGACACAGGAAGTTCAGCACCACACAGCTCAGTAGTCGACCAGTCATCGACAGGAAGCGGTACGTCACCACGCTGCGGCAGTTCTACAAGTCCGAGACGACCTGGTTGTAGAAGCAGACGTAATCCTTGGGTGTATCGCTGTCCCGGAATTGGATAGCGACTCGGTGTTCCCGCGTTATGATGTGGATTTCGTGCCGGACTGCAGGACAACACTTTTCGCAGAGTTCACAAGCTGAATCCAGGGGAATTTTTGAATGGTTTTTGCCGCTACGCGCCGACCGGGTCTCGGCGGAATCGTCCTCATTTTTATCGTGTTTCATGTGACCGTTGAGCACACACACAGGGTAACCGCTGCCGATGACCCGCCTCCCGCGTGGACAACCTCACGGCTCAGTGGCACTCCGACTCCTCCGGATCCATATACGATTCGTCCGGCCTTTCCACATCTTTTCTTCAGTAATCCAACCAGTCTTGAAGAACTCCGGTGCGGGCGGATGCTGGTCAGTGAAGATGCGGGAAACATCTACACGTTCGTGAAAGACTCAACCGTTCAGCAAAAACAATTGCTGCTGAAAATTGACGGCGCACGAATCTGGCATGCCACAGCGTCTTACCGGAATGACTCTCACTGGCAGTTGTATATGTGTTACTCAAAAAACGACGTGACGTTTGTGTCCCGGTTTGATGTCGCAGACACCACTGCTGACCTGCAAAGTGAAGAAATCATTCTCACCTGGCCCGCCGGCGGACATAACGGTGGTTGTCTGCATTTTGGGACTGATGGAATGCTTTACATCTCAAGTGGTGATGGATCAGGTCCAAATCCTCCGGACGGTCGAACGGCGGCACAGGATGTTTCAAATCTTTTTGGATGTGTGCTACGGATCGACGTTCGAAAGAAAGAGGACGGCAGAAACTATACCGTTCCGCCAGACAATCCATTCGTGGATCTTGAAGGAGCTCGACCTGAAATCTGGGCCTACGGATTGCGAAATCCCTGGAAATTCGGCATCGACAGAATCACAGGAAACATTTTTGCTGCGGACAACGGCTGGGAATCATGGGAAACGGTTCACCAAATCGTTCGTGGGGGCAACTGCGGCTGGCCAATCATGGAAGGACGGGCCGTGCTGCGAAGTGAAGTGAAGCAGGGGCCAACACCCATTCGCCCGCCGCTTAAGGATCACTCGCACACGGAAGCAAATTCGGTCATCGGCGGTCCGATTTATCGAGGTACTAAACTGCCAGAACTGAATGGTACGTTCATTTACGGTGACTATATCACCGGTACAATTTGGGGTCTGCAGTCAGACGGTAACGGTTCGTACACACACACCACACTGGTGGACACGCACCAGCGGATCACTGCGTTTGCTGAGGGGTCTGTCGGAGAATTGTTTGTTCTTGATTACGACTACACGGGTCAGATTTACGAGGTCGTGCCGACGGGACTGGAAGATAAGTCGGCTGACTTCCCTCGGCGACTGAGCGAAACAGGTTTGTTTACTTCAGTAAACCCGATGATCCCGGCGGCCGGCGTCGTGCCTTATGATGTCGTTGTCAAACGCTGGATGGATGGCGCTGTGGGCGAGCGATGGGTTGCAATTCCAGATTCGGATCCGATTACACTTGCGACTGATGGACAGTTACCCGTGTATCCTGATGGCACAGTTTTTGTCAAGCACCTGACGCTTCCGCAAGCGGAAGCGTCCATGCCGCGGTTCCCGCTTGAGACGCAGGTCCTGCACTACGAAAACGAGAGCTGGCATCCCTACAGTTATGTATGGGATGACGATCAAACGGATGCCGTACTTGTGGATGCCGCGGGAGATGATCGTCACCTGAACTACCACGTTGAAGCAGTCAGCGGCAGCGGAACAGAAATCGCTGAGCGAACGTGGCATGTTTCGGCCGAGAATGAGTGCCGAATGTGCCACAACGCAGCGTCAGGATTTGTCCTTGGATTTGTTCCCAACCAGCTCAACATCGACCAACATGTTTCCGATGGCAGTGTTGCAACGCAACTTGGACAACTTGTTAACCGGCGGGTGATTAACGAGATTCAACCGTTCCCGAATGACGATCCAGGGCGACTCGTCGATCCTCACGATGAGAGGTACAGTCTCAATGATCGAGCTCTATCCTACCTACACGGTAATTGTGCATCCTGTCACCATCAGCGAGGCAGCGCGATCGTTTCTTTCTATCTGCGGCGTGAATTGCCGTTCGAAGAACTCAGAACCAATAAGGGCACAGGAATTGGAACATTCGGGATACGGAACGCAAAACTGATTGTACCTGGTGATCCGTATCGTTCGGTTCTGTTGTACCGGATGTCCAAACTTGGCTATGCCCGAATGCCATACATTGGGTCGCGAGTCGTCGACAGTCAGGGAGTTGACCTGATTGAAGAGTGGATTCGATTAATGCCTCACACGGCCAGCTCCCAGGACTCGTCGCCAGTCCAGACCGGATCCAGGGACCATCGCAGTCTGGCGGTTGTGAGTGCGAAGCAGACCCCACAAAATCAAAAATTTGCCGCCTTGCAACTGCTGGACTCCACAGAAGGAGCGCTGGCGCTTTCCGTTGCGATGCATCGTGGTGAAGCCGAAGGAGTCGAACGTTCTGATGCTTACCGTGTCAGTAATAGTGATATTCGTGGACTGTTCGAAACTTTCATCCCGGAGAAATTGCGGCGCAAAACACTTGGCCGCAACATAGATCCACAAACAATTTTGTCGCTGAGCGGCGATGCCGGACGCGGCCGGCTCATTTTTTACAGCGATGGAACCCGATGTCGAAACTGCCACGACTTGAATGATGCCAGGAAATCGACAGGACCGACACTCAGTGAAATCCGGAAGAAGTACAGGAAACCAGCGGAGATGCTGACCCACATACTTAAACCGTCACTGAAGGTCGATGAGAAGTTTGTGATGTGGGTTGTTGTCACGAATTCCGGCGAGGTTCATAACGGGTTGCTTGTGACACGCAATGACGCGGGCGTGGTTCTGAAAACGGCCGATGGCAGTACCATTCGCATCAATCGCTCTACCATTGAGGAGATGATTCAGAGTCCGCAATCGCTGATGCCGGAAGGAATTTTGAGCGATCAGACGGCTCAGGAAGCTGCTGATCTGCTTGCATGGTTTGGCGTTACAGGCGACTAACATTCCCTTTACGCGCAAACTCATCACGTTGCGGATGGTTGCTGTTGTTTGCGCGGCAGCTGTCTCAGTCGGATTGAATCGTGTCTCGACAACGGGCCGCGCTGCTCCGCGGGTCCGTTGTACATCAGTGTCTTTCGGAGAAATTTCCGGTGTCAGTACGCGTAGTGAATTGCATTCAGTCGAGTACCCGGTCTGATCGACAGTGACTCTTAGTGTTCCCTGGCCTTCCCGTAACTTGTGGATGTCTCGGGATCAGCCTTCGCGTACAATTGCCCCGAGACGCTTCCCGGCCAGCCAGATCACTGCAGACAGGACTCAGGTAATCATGACCCAATTGCACGCATCACGCCGCCAATTTCTGGAGGCAACAGGCGGTATGGCTCTCGCCGTTTCCGCGCCAGCCATTGCAGGAGCGGACAACAAAAGCGGATCGAAGCCTCCGGTGATTGGTCCGGAAGGTCATCGGTACGAGGTGCATCACAACTGCATGCAGATCCCTAAGCACATACGTTGGCAGGATACGCATGGGGTTGCCATCGATGCGGCAGGACTGATCTATGTGAAACACCGCACAAAGACAGCCGACCCGCAGGATGCCATCGTCGTGTTCGATCAAAACGGCAGGTTTGTGCGATCCTTCGGCAGCGAATTTCACGGAGGCGGACACGGGATCGATATTCGATGTGACGGCGGCGAGGAATTTCTTTACCTTTGCGACAACAAAGGTCATATCGCCAAAACCACCCTGAAGGGCGAAGTTGTCTGGAAGCAGGGGGCGCCAGAAATTACACCATATGAAAATGCCAGACCGTTTCAGGTAAAAACGCCTGGCAAATATGGCAAGGGGTACCTGTTTAGCCCCACCAACATAGCGTTCGCGCCCGACGGCGGATTTTGGGTGGGTGACGGATATGGCTCACATTATATCATCAAGTACGACAAAAACGCGAAGGCCGTCAGTCATTTCGGCGGAGTTGGTGATGGCCCTGGTCAGTTGCGCACTCCGCACGGGTTGTGGTGGGACGATCGGCCGGGACGTGAACCGGCGCTGGTTGTTGCTGATCGGGCCAATGCACGACTGCAGTATTTTTCGGCCCAGGGCAGGCATCTTGGCTTCTTCGACGACATGCTTTTTCCCGCGGACATAGATCTCCGTGGTGACGTGATGCTCGTACCCGACCTGCACGCACGGATTACATTGCTCGATGTCGCCAACAATGTGATCGCTCACCTGGGGCACGATCCGGCATGGCTCCGGCTGGTGTTGGCCGACAAATTTGCCATGCGGCGGCATCCTGAACGCTGGAAGGCAGGCCGGTTCATTCACCCGCACGATGCGTGTTTCGACGACGATGGAAATATCTATTTAGTCGAGTGGGTGGCTACCGGCAGGGTGAGCTTTCTGAAGCATGTCGGGTGAGATCGGCAAACGACTCGCACGATCACACATTGGCCGAGCCTGTCTAACGAGGTTCGTGGAGTGTGACAGGATTTGTCGTGTTTGCTCGTTTGCCGACACGAGTAACAACCCAATGTGGCCTTCTGTTCGCAGTCTGCATGGACAACTATCATGGCAGGTAAAGTGGTGCAGACTTTCTATGTTCTGTTTTCATCTGACCAGCGCATGATTCCCTTGAGAGCAACGTGATGGATACTCGTATCGTGTCTTCGGGCTTGTGTGTGTTTGCGCTAAATAGTTTTGTGGGGGCAATGTCCATCGTCGGGCAGGATTTGGACCTGACATCAGGCACTAACATCAGGCCCATCGATATTGAGCAGTACCGCGCGACGGCTGTTGAGCGTTGGGAGCGCGCAGTTACCGGTCTTGAAACGAAGGACAGGGTCGAAAGACATCCTGATAACAGCATACTTTTTGTGGGCAGTTCCAGCATTCGCAGGTGGGAACACATGGCTGCGGATTTGGCGCCTTACCATCCGATCCAGCGGGGATACGGAGGAGCAAAATGGTGCGACGTCGCGATTTTTGCGGACCGTCTCATTTCACCACATACGTTTCGTGCGGTCGTTTTTTTCGTTGGCAACGATATCTCAGGACGTAATACGGACAAGTTGCCCGAAGAAGTAGCAGGCCTGTTCACTTATGTTTTGAGGAAAGTCCGCGATCACAACAGCCATGCGGCCGTGTTCTTTGTGGCCGTGACACCCACTCCGTCGCGATTTGGTGTCTGGCCTCAAATCAGAGCAGCAAACACGGCCGTGCGCATCGTTTGTGAGCGATCGGACAATACATATTTCATTAGCACGGAGAGCATTTTTCTGGATTCTTTGGGCAAGCCGCGCTCGGAGCTGTTCGTCAAAGATGCACTTCACCTTAATCGGGATGGTTATGTGCGGTGGACCGCCGCGATAAAGTCCCATCTGAATGCCGTTCTGAATGACGTGGATTGAGACGATCAATCCGTGATTGGTCATTATGTTGCTCAGCCAGAAGAACCGACCTGACCACAGCTGGTCCGGCAGATTTTGCCGATGTGTATTTCGTGACAGGACTTCCCGTGAAACTGGTGTTCCCGCGAGCCATTGCCGCGAACTAAGGTTCCAGCATCTTGCGTGTTTCCGACAAGCGGTTGGGACCGGTTAGTGCAAAAGCGTCAATTGAAAGTGCGAGCCCTCCCGTTGTGTATTACCGGCGGGCTGTTTCTGATTGCCGGCTGCAGTCTTTCGGGCCAGGAACGGCTGGAATCGATTCTGCGCCAACGGGAAGCCAGCCTGCGAGATCTTGGACAACAATTGGAAGCTGCCAGAAAAAAGTTGCAGGATCAGGAAGATGAACTGCAGGCACTCCATCAGCTCAAAGGTGAATCTGAGTTTCAAATGGCATCATCGCCACGAACTCTGGAAACAGCGGTTGCGTGGGGGGCCGTCAGAGAGTTACGCATTCATTCTTTGACATCCGGGCTGGTGGGGTCTGACAACGAACAGCGCGTCAGTATCACCGTTCAGCCACTGGACCGTGACGGTGATGTCGTCAAGATTGCGGGTGAACTTTCCGTTCGACTGCAGTTGCCAGGCGAAACATCAATACTCGCAGAGGCTGAACTTACTTCGCTCGAAAGTCGAAGTGCCTGGAATAGAGGACTGCTGGCCCGTGGTTTCCGCGTCGAGATACCTCTTAAAAACACTTCTCCTTCCTTTGCTTCGCTGAAACCAGGCAGTGAGATCATCGTTTCTGCGACTTTGAATGTAGATGATGATCGTCGATTCAGCGCCACACACCTGTTGCGCGTCCCGCAGCAGCACCCAGAATAGCATTGTCGGAACGACACAGTTGATTCAGACGCGCATTTCACAGGTCACGAAAAACACGAACAAGTCCACACGGTTTACTTTCGGTCCTTAATGTCTTGTCGTAACCGAAATAATGATGCCTCGACCTGAAAACAATTACGCTCGGGACACGGACCCTGGCTACGGGCCAAGCACCACCCCATCCACAATGGTCTGAGATGCTGTAATGTGGACATTCGGGCCAATTCGACACTCGGCACCAATACGGGCACCGCGGTCAATGACGGTTCCCGGACGGATCACAGTGTCTGCGCCAATTTCAACACCGCAGTCTATCGATGTCCGACGCGGATCTTCGATTGTCACACCACTGCGCATGAATTCTTCCAGGATCCCTCGCTGGATTTGGTCTCGAACTTCCGCCAGCTGAATCCGATTATTCACACCGATGGCCTCTTCAATGGTCAGACTGCAGTACGCAGCCACGTGGTGTCCATCATCCATAAGAATTCGCGGACAATCTGTCAGATAGTATTCTGCCTGCACATTGTCCGGTTTCAGTTTGCCAAGTGATTCGAGCAGGTACGGAGTACTGAAAGCATAGCAACCTGTATTGATTTCCGTGATTTTCCGCTCATCGTCAGACGCATCTTTTTCTTCCCGGATGCAAACGAAGCCACCCTGGGCATCCCGCACGATACGGCCCAGGCCGTCGTTACTGGGGGTGTCGGCGGTGCCGATCACGCAGGCAGCAGAATGCGTTTGTTGATGGTTCAGCAGCGCGATCAGTGAACTACCCTGCAACAGCGGAGTATCACCAGCCAGAATAATGACCGATCCTTCGTGTTCGGCCAGCTCTGATTCGCACATCATTACGGCGTGACCGGTGCCGTTCTGTTCAGTCTGTTCAGCAAAAACGATGTCCTGATGAACAGACACTGCAGCGCGAACCTGTGCAGCTTTGTGCCCGACAACCACAATGATTTTTTCAACACCAGCTGTCCGAACGGCATTCAGTACGTAATCGATCATTAACTGACCACAGATAGAATGCAGGACCTTGGGTGTCGCAGACTTCATCCGAGTACTCTTGCCAGCCGCCAGAACGACGGCGATGGGAGCGGTCATCGATGGTCTTTCAGAAAGCTAAGTTGACGGCATTAGCGAAGAGCATGACAGAGATCCTGACCAGGACAAAGCTCTTTGCATTCTGAAACAACACCCCGGCTGCATCAGCAGCCGGGGTGTTGAATGAAGAAAAACGGTCTGTGGAGCTGTGTCTTAATAGCGGATGCCAATACGACTGATAAAAGCAGTATCAATCGCAATATCCGGGGTCACGTCGTATTCGAATTCACGATCCAGAACCAGGCCACCTTCCACGAACCAGCGATAGGTCCCGGCGTCCATCTGGAAACCCATTGTCAGCTGCCAGTCCTCGATTTCAAATTCGTCGCGGATTCCGCCCGTTGTAACAACCCCTTGATACGCTTCGATATTGTATTTTGAACGGATGTAGATCCATTTTGACCACCAGGGCTCATTACCCAGGAATAATCGGATTTCCGTCTCCGGAAACATCAGTCGCATTTCCCAGTAGTCATCGCGATAGACCCAGCCGGCATAGGGCAGAACTCGATCGTCAACCCGGTCCCAAAACATCGCGCCCATTCCGAACATCCAGTGACAATCCAGCCGCCACCACATGATTCCACGACCATCCAGCTGGAAAGCGTCGGACGATGTTGAGCCGTTTAAATCGGTGTTGAGCGAAGGCGTGATACCCAGGCTGATGCTGGTTGGGCCGGCCTGTGGAGTCGCAAATTCAAAGTCGCCTCCGAAGCGAAAGGCGCTGCCTGGAACACTAGACGGTGGTACGACAGCCCCAGGACCATCCCAGTGGCGTGAACGAAACAGGAAGGTCTTTTTCAGAAGCCAGCCAGGCGAAAATGGCTGGGTCAAGCCGAGGCTGTAATCGACACCCAATTCATCGAGATTTCCGGCAGCACCACCGCCTGAAACATTGGCACCTGGAATGAGATAAGTATCCAGCTTCTGTTCCCATCCGCAGTTATAAGGCCGGCCACCATTGGCCCCGGGTATACTAAAACCTGTGGCGGGTGGCAGGCCCCCATATCCTGGTCCTGGTGGAAAAACCGGAGCATACGGCTGTACCACGCCTCCATTCATAAATGGATCCGATGTCATCGGTGGGGAAAAAGCGTTCCAGGTTGTTGTCCCCGGGATTGGCTGACCCGGGATTGGCTGACCCGGAAATGGCTGACCCGGACTGCTGGTGATCTCTGAGGGATCTGTTGATGTTGGGGGGGCGATCGTCAGTGGTGTTTCGGACGCATCGGGCGGAATCGGTATTCCCCCGTCATCTGACTGCGCACGAAAGACCGCTTGTACGTTCTCTATCGGCCGAAACCATCTTCCCCGAACGACAGGGGAGTGGGCTGCACTCACCGCTCCGAATTCTTGTTGACTGACCGGTTGAGCCGTAACGCGAGAGAACTCGTCGGCTTGTACGACTGAGAACAGTCCAGAGACAACTAAGGCTGTAAACAGCCACATGCGAGGTGATTTCACAGGAATACCTGTCTGAATCTGAGAGAGGACGGGAGAACGAGTCTCCGATGACGCAGACGTCGGTCACTGAGAGAATGACGACGCACACCGCGACTTGAAGGAATTCTGGAAATTCGTCCAATGTGGTCAACACCAACAAGTCGGCTCAACGCAGAGATTGCCGTTCGGCCGCAAGTGATGAGTTTTCCAGCGTTAACGATCGGCTGTTACTGCCGAATTCAGCAAATCCCCTGCCGCATTCGCTGTTTCTTCTCGTGCCGATTGCTCCCAGACAACCGGTAGATTCTGCCGGATCCTGAATCTGACTTCAAAACATGAGCGAAACCCTGCAACGATCTCCGCCCCCGGATATGCCGCTGTTGACTCGGTTCAGCTGGTGTTAGAATTCAGACGTTGTGCGTTTGGGTCATCGTCTTTGGAAATGCTCGAATCATGGCAGGTGCCAACAAGTACATATCGTCTGGTCGACGGACTTCTGTAAAAGCGGGTTTATGTCAGATCATCGTTCTGATGCTGGCGGTAACCCAGGCATTGCCTGCAGGCACAGCCGGACAGATTCGATTTAACCGGGACGTCCGACCGGTTCTCTCTGACCGGTGTTATGTTTGCCACGGTCCGGATGTCGAAAATCGACAGGCAGACTTGCGTCTGGACCTGGAACAGGACGCGAAACAATCCGTCATTGTCGCCGGTAAACCCGATGAAAGTGAATTGGTCCGGCGGATTCTTTCAAACGATCCCGACGTTCGCATGCCGCCACCAGGCTCGAAACTGGAACTGTCCCCTGAAGAACAGGCAATGCTTACAGCATGGATTGAACAGGGCGCGACATGGGACCAGCATTGGGCTTTTGTTGCACCACGGCAGCCAATGCTGCCGAGCGTTCTGACAGCGCGGTGGCCACGTAATGAAATCGATTATTTCGTGCTCAGTAATCTGGAAGAACGATCATCCACTCCGTCTTCTGAAGCTTCCAGGGAAACACTAATCAGGCGTATCTCATTCGACCTCACGGGACTTCCGCCTTCACTCGAACAGATCGACAATTTCGTCACGAATGAGTCGCCCGATGCCTGGTCGGAACAGATCGACCGCTTGCTGTCATCAGGTCACTTCGGTGAGCGAATGGCGTCTGTGTGGCTGGACCTGGCACGTTACAGTGACACCTTTGGTTATCAGGTGGATCGGGATCGATATGTGTGGCCGTGGCGGGACTGGGTGATTCGGGCGTTCAACAGCAATATGCCTCACCATGAATTTCTCCGCAAACAAATCGCGGGAGACCTCCTGCCAGATGCCACTGACGAAGATATCCTGGCCACGACATTCAACCGTCTGCATCCGCAAAAGGTCGAAGGTGGCAGCACACCGGAAGAATTCCGCATTGAATATGTGTCGGATCGAACGCAAACATTCGCGACAGCTTTTCTGGGACTCACAATGGAATGCTGCCGTTGCCACGATCACAAATACGATCCGTTCTCGCAGAAAGACTACTATCAGCTGACGGCCTTTTTCGACAAAATCGATGAGGCCGGTCTTTACTCATACCGTACACAGTCAACTCCCACGCCCACGCTGCTGATGCTGGATGAAGCCGACAAACGTCGTATTCGCAGGCTCCGGGACAGCGTCAAAGCTGCCGAAAAAAAACTTGCTGAGACTGCTGCCGCGGCCGATGCCGAATTCAGGCGATGGCTGGCGGTGGATCGCTCTGTTGAAGATTCGACAATGCTGCCGAACCGAGTCCTGCACATGGATTTTGAGGCAGTACCCGGCGGCGGTAACCGGCACACCGATGGTAAAGTGGGCATGGGTATTCGTTTCAGTGGCGATGATGCCGTTGGCACGCAGATTGGTCAATTCAGTCGTAATCAGCCATTCAGCATCGCTCTGTGGCTCAACACACCCGATCACAAAGAACGAGCAGTCGTGTGGCACCATTCGCTGGGCTGGACGGATGGCGGCAGTCGAGGCTACCAGCTGCTGATCAAAGACGGGCGTCTGCATGCTTCACTGATTCATTTCTGGCCAGGAAATGCCATCAGCATTGCCACTGCAGATCCATTACCGGTTCAGGAATGGCACCACGTCACAGTGCGGTATGATGGGTCCAGTCGAGCTGCCGGAATTTCTATTCTCATCGACGCCCAACCTGTTTCGACTGAGATCATCCGGGACAACCTGTACAAAGAAATCACTGCCGACAAACGACATCTGGTCATCGGAGAACGCAGCCGAGATCGCGGTTTCACCAATGGCATGGCCGATGAATTGATGGTCTTTGAGCGACAGCTGACTCCCATTGAAGTGGCTCAGCTGACCGATGGCCACAGCCTTGCGACAGCTCTCACAACACCTCACGATCAACTGTCGGCTCGACAGACAGAACGGCTGTTCGAGTATTTCCTGTCCACAACTCACAACGGCAGCAGGCAGCAACTGGCTGCGCTCACCGAGGCACGCAGTGAACTCAGCGCTGCCGTCGATGGTGTTCAGGAAATTATGGTCATGAAAGAAACCGACCGACCGGTTACCACGCATCTCCTGCGTCGCGGAGCTTACGACGCTCGTGGTGATGTCGTCACCGCCGATACACCAGCCATTCTGCCGAAGCGGTCCGCTGATGCGCCGGCAAACCGACTGGGACTTGCCGACTGGCTCATCTCCCCGAACCATCCGCTGACGGCACGGGTGGCTGTCAACCATTACTGGCAGGTCATGTTTGGCCAGGGGCTCGTTCGGACACCGGAAGATTTTGGAAGTCAGGGTCGGCCCCCCACTCATCCGCGACTGCTGGACTGGCTGGCACTCGATTTCATTCAGCACGACTGGGACGTTAAGCGACTTCTGAAACAGATCGCCATGTCGGCAACCTACCGACAAACAAGCACAATGTCTGAGGATCATGCCAGGCGCGATCCGAACAATGACTGGCTGGGTCGTTTTCCGTCTTATCGACTGCCGGCAGAAATGCTGAGGGACAATGCACTGGCGGTCAGTGGCTTGCTGGTAGATCGTATGGGAGGTCCTCCCGCGAAGCCCTACGAAGTTGAAGTTTCTTTTAAACCTGCCGACCGCGACAGCGGACCGGGACTCTACCGCCGCAGTGTGTACACATACTGGAAACGAACGGGTCCCGCTCCCGTGATGATGGTACTGGATGCCGTGAAACGCGATGTGTGTCGAGTCAACCGGGAACGCACGGCATCGCCTCTTGAAGCGTTCGTACTCATGAACGGCCCGCAGTTTGTTGAAGCATCGCGGGTTCTGGCCGAACAACTGCTGGCTGAACACCACACCCCGCAGCAGGCACTGCCGGATTTGTTTCGCCTGCTCACCAGCCGACCGGCAACCGACCGTGAACACAGCGTGCTCACGGGACTGCTGGCGGAGCAGCTGGACTACTTTGGCCAGGACGCAGAACGAACAAAGAAATATCTATCCGTTGGCGACCACACCGCAGACACAGAACCGGATCCCGCGTCCCTTGCTGCTCTGAGCGCCGTCGCCAATGCACTGTTGAGTTACGACGAATGTCTGATCAAACGATGAGAAACCGTATCACGTCATTTTAAAACCATGAAGTCGGTCTGGATCCTGTCACTACAGAAACAGTGGTCAGTCCGTCGGAAACGCCAATGAATAACTCCAGCTTTCCCGACCATCCCAACCGACGACGCTGGTTACAAACCTTTGGTGCGGGACTGGGTTCATTTGCTCTTGCCGATCTGATCAATCGTCCGACAGCCGATGCCGCTGCGACTTCTTCTCTGTCTTCCAGTGCCGTCCGCCATATTCCGCGTGCCCGACGCATCATTTGGCTGTTCCAGTCGGGTGGTCCGTCTCAGCTGGACCTTTTCGACCACAAGCCGCTGCTGAAACAGCGACACGGTACACAGTTGCCCGCGGAAGTCCGCAAGGGACAACGACTGACGGCCATGTCGGGAAACCAGTCCAGTCTGCCTCTGGCCGGATCGCCGTTCCGCTTTGAACCTCACGGAGACAGTGGCAACGTGATGAGCGAGCTGCTGCCGCGCACCGCCCAAATTGCTGACGAACTGTGTATCGTGCGTTCCATGCAGACCGAAGCAATCAATCACGGACCTGGGGTGACATTCATGCAGACCGGATCTCAGTTTCCTGGCCGGCCCAGCATGGGGGCATGGCTGGACTACGGGCTGGGCAGCGAAAATGAGGAACTTCCATCCTTCGTGGTGATGGTTACCAAAGGCAAGGGGGGTCAGCCTCTGCTCTCGCGGCTGTGGGGCAGCGGTTTCCTGCCGTCACGGCATCAGGGCGTGCGTTTTCGGTCCGGCGGGGACCCGGTACTGTATCTGGGAAACCCAGGCGGAATCAGTGCCGGCAGTAAACGTTCGATGCTGAATGCTCTTCAGCAGCTGCATGAAATTAAACTGCAGACGTCCGCAGACCCGCTCATCGAAACTCGAATCGCTCAACACGAACTGGCGTTTCGTATGCAGCAGTCCATTCCGGAGGCAACCGATGTTTCGTCGGAACCAGATCACATCTTTGAACTGTATGGTGAACAGGCCCGCAACCCTGGTTCGTATGCGGCCAACTGCCTGCTGGCAAGACGACTGGCTGAACGCGGTGTTCGGTTCATCCAGCTGTATCACCCTGGATGGGATCAGCACAGCGGGCTCAGAAAAGGTGTGACCAGACAGTGTACAGAAACCGATCAGGCTTCCGCAGCTTTGGTGGCAGATCTCAAACAGCGCGGGCTGCTTGACGATACGCTCGTTGTCTGGGGTGGCGAATTCGGACGCACTAACTACTGTCAGGGAAAACTGACGGCAACCAGTTTTGGACGAGACCACCACCCCCGCAGTTATTCTGTCTGGATGGCCGGGGGCGGTGTTCGTCCCGGCACAACGTATGGTGTCACTGACCCGTGGGGTTACAACGTCGCAGAACAGGGAGTTCACATTCATGACCTGCATGCCACGATTCTGCATCTGATGGGCATCGACCACGAACGCCTGACATTCCGCTACCAGGGCCGTCGTTTTCGACTGACCGATGTTCATGGCAACGTCATCAACGGCCTGCTGGCGTAATGAGCTGGACACACTCACCGGCTACAAGCGACAATAACCAGTAGCCGCGATTGTATTGGTTTTGTTTTTCCGGAGACTCGTCTGTGTGCTGTTTTCTTCGGACACTCGTCTGCTTGGTACTGATTCCTGCTGTATTACCGGCAACCGCCGCAGATGAATCTGAGCAGATTTCCGCAGATACACTCCGCGACGACCAGCTGGCGGTGAGTGGTCGGTATGACCGCTTCGAACGACTGTTGTCCCAAATGGCCGACATTTTGGGACACGACGATCCTGAGCGAGCTGAACTGCTGAGGCGAGCACTCAGCAAAGGACGGGAACAGGCGATCAGCAGCCAGCTGAGTCAAATTGCTGAAGACCTGATTCAGAACAACCTTGGCAGAGCTCTGGAAGAACAGGACGAAGTTCTGCAGTCTCTTGCTTCACTTCTGCAGTTGCTTCAGAGCGAAGATCGGCGCAGTGAACTGGAAAAAGAGCGCGAACGACTCAACAGTCTGCTAAAAGATGTCAGCAATACGCTGAGCCAGCAGAAGTCAGCCCGCGCAAGTACACAAAATTCCGGCGCGCCTTCCTCCTCTGCTCGACAACAGCAGGAAGCCATTGATCGTGCCAACAGCATCCTCGACGAAATCGAAATTCACGATGGTCAGCAGGAAGATGCCATTGATGGAGAATCAACGGACGGCACTCAGCCCAATGCTGACTCGCCAGCTGACAGCGAGTCAGGCACCGAATCCGAAGATTCTCCGGGGACTTCACCATCCGATCTTGATCAAAATTCGCCCGACTCCGAAGGCGGGAAACCAGATCGGGGGCATGGTGAACTAAATGAGAACAGCGAGAGCGATTCACAACACAATCAGCCATCCAAAGATCCTGCTGAATCATCTGAGTCAAATCCTGGACAGACAGAGCCGATAGCTGATGGTAAATCACGAGATTCCGACAGCAACGCGTCCGGGCCACAACAATCAAAAAAACAGTCTGGAAGGAGTCAGTCGAAATCGCAGAGTCCACAACCTTCCAGCCAGGGTCAGGAATCGGACACCCCCAAGACTCCCGGGAAAGATGAAATTTCCAGCGCTCGTCAATTTATGCGCGAAGCACTTGAACAACTACAAAAACAGTTGCAAGACGAGGCGATTGAGAAACAGGACGGAGCGATCGAAGAGCTGCAGAAGGCGATCGAAGAACTGCGGGAAAAACTGCTGCAATTGCGAGAAGAAGAGAAAGAGATGATCCTCGCTTCACTGGAGGCGCGCTTCCAGCGAATGCTGAGCATGCAGACTCAAATCTATGATGACACTGTTGACCTCAGCAGTACACCTGTCGACGAATGGCTGGACACGATGTTCGCTCGCAGTCGGGAGGTCGCACAGCAGCAGGCGGAGTTGCAGGTCGAGTGCGAACGAACCCTGGGATTGCTGAAGGAGGACGGAACATCGGTATCCATCGTGCTGGCTGTTGAAAATATCTCCAACGACATGCAGACCATTGCCGTTCGTCTTCGGCAATCGAAGGTCGGTACACTTACACAGAGGCTGGAAGCAGACAATATTGAAGCGTTGAAAGAATTGATTGAAGCCACACAGCGCGAAATGCAGGAAATGCATGACCATGAGAGTCCCCCACAGCAGGCGCAGTCCGGAAACCAACAAAAACCGCCGCTTGTACAGCTGATGGCGGAAATCAAGATCCTGAGGTCTTTGCAACTCAGAATCAATCGTCGTACCCAGCGCACAGATCAGCTCATATCAGAGCAATCCGAGGATGAACGATCCGACCTGTTTGAGCAACTCGCAGAACTCACTGCCCGTCAGCAGCGACTTGTCCAGTCGGTCGAAGAGCTGGCCGAGCGATTGGTCCGGTAACCTGGACTGACTTTTGACCGTTCGCACGAACCGGGGTCTATGAAACGTTTTCTGCACAGGCTTCTTGGCGACCGGGGAGAACGCAAGGCAGTTCGTTTCCTTAAGCAGCAGGGATATCGAATTCTGGAGCGCCAATACAGAGACCGCTTCGGCGAAGTCGACATTATTGCAATGGACAACAATCAAATCGTCTTCGTTGAAGTCAAAACTCGTCGCACCACAAATACCGGAAAGCCGTTCGAAGCGGTGGGCCTTACAAAACAAAAGAAGATCGCGCGCGTGGCCCTGGCGTGGCTCAGGGCTCAGCACCGTTTAAACCAGTCCTGTCGGTTCGACGTCATCTCCATTGTGTGGGAGTCAAATACCGGCAATCCTCAGATTGACCATTTTAAAAACGCATTTGAAGCTCCGGGAAAGGGGCAGATCTGCGGATAATTATAAACGGGGGCCGGAATTCCCTGACCCCCCGGACTGAAGGCACATTGGTCCGTTCTCCGTAACTTCGTTGGCACTGGTTCCGTCGTGTCTGCTGCTGCCGCGCTCACCTTCAATTCCACTACCTGCCTGGAAGTTGAGCAACTCCGCAGTTATCTCTGTGGACTGGTCGATCACAGTCTCCAAAAAGAATCTGTCGACTGTCCTGATTCGATTTGCAATGTTCAACAGAAGTTGCGGCAATTCATTCGCTCCAGCGTCACGAAAATTCGTCATAGTCGGAACCTGAATATTGTGATAGGCTGAACGGTCGTCGTTATCCCAAAATCGGTAGTCCATCTATGTTCATTCTGCAACTGATCACTCTGCTGCTGGCGACGATCGATGTCCGTTTAGACCTCCTGAACGGAAGTTCCTTTACCGGGTCTGTGACGTCGATCAGTACCAATGAGATCACGCTGCAAAAAAATGGGAAGTCGAATACGGTTGCGCTGGTCGACATCGTGTCCGTCACCACAAATATTCAGAAGCCGGAAGTGTCCAGTCATGGACGGATGTTGTTGGCTGACGATTCACAGATCGAGTGTCGTCTGGAAAGTCTGACAGCGCAGGAAGCCCGATCGCAGTCAGCTGCAATCGGAACGCTCCTGATTCCTCGTGCTGCCCTGCGTGCTGTCCGGCTGTCTCCTCCAAATCCCGACTGGGACGAACAATGGAGTTCGTTTCTGAAGCGCAGAAACGACAACGATTTGTTGATCCTCAAAAAACGCGATGGTACGGGTCTCGATTTTTACAGCGGTATTGTTAGCGCAACGACGCAGGACACCGTCAATTTTGTTCTGGACGGCGACACAGTGCCCGTGCCGCGTTCGCGGATTTATGGGTTTGTTCTGGCGACAAATCAAACAGAAAAAATTGGCACAACCGGAATTCAGCTCGCCGACGGGTCCAGGTTAATCGCTCAAAGTGTGGTCACAGATGGCGATGTTCTCATGGTCGAGTCCTCATGGGGCCAGAAGCTGAGGGTTCCTCTGGAAACGCTCCATAATATTGATTTCAGCAGCGGACGATTTCACTATCTGTCGGACCTTGACCCTGTCAAAGAAACCTATTCAGGAATTCATCCGGATGGGTCGTTGCTGGCGGAGCTTTTGAAATCTGATGATGTTCTGGGTGAAGATGCACTCAGGCTTTGGAAGCTTCACCGCGACAAAATCCCGATGGGGCCGTTTGGGCCACTGCCGTTGACTTTGCGCGGCAGAGTTTACAGAAAGGGAATCTGGTTGTTTCCGCGTTGCCGCATCGACTATGCACTCGACAGTCGGTACACCACTTTCCAGACCATTGCCGGTGTCGACGATGAGGTCGCGTTTGACTGTTCCAGCCCCGAGCATCCCAGTAAGGTGCAGCTCTCTGTACTGACAGACGGCGATGAAGCATGGAATCAGGTTCTCGACGCTCCGGCAGATCCTGTGATGATCGATCTTGATGTTAGCGGAGTTCGCACACTGTCGATTCTGGTGGACTTCGGCGATGACGATAGCGCCTGTGACTTCCTCGACCTTGCCGACGCCCGACTGCTCATCGTTCCCTAGCGATCCTGAATTTCCTGTTGAACACTGGAATGTGCCAGATTGATTGGCAAATTCGTTTAGCTGTGCGGACCAGTATTTGGGCACTGCTGCTTGCTGGCGCGTCCGTAATTGCTGCGCCAGACGTTCCGCCCGACTGGCGGCAGCGTGAACAGCACCGCATAGAGGTTCTCATCCGCATCTCGCCGACGGTTGTATGTGTTATGCCTCCCAACGGACAGGGCGGCGGATCGGGAGTGCTGATTTCAGCCGATGGATACGCCGTTACTAATTATCATGTGACATCGGATTGTGGACAATTTCTGAAATGCGGCCTCAACGACGGCCAGGTCTACGACGCCGTTATTGTGGGAATCGACCCGACGGGTGACGTGGCCATGATCCGATTGCTCGGTCGATCAGATTTCCCGTTTGCCACTGCCGGCAACAGCGATGAAGTCCAGGTGGGCGATGAAGTCATGGCATTGGGAAACCCATTTCTTCTTGCCGATGACTTTGCGCCAACAGTTACGTTTGGAATTGCGAGTGGAATTCATCGCTACCAGTATCCAGCCAATACGTTTCTGGAATATACGGACTGCATTCAGATTGATGCCTCTATCAATCCAGGTAATTCGGGTGGTCCCCTTTTCGACATTCAGGGACGCTGGATTGGAATCAACGGTCGAGCATCCTTTGAGCAGCGAGGTCGAGTTAACGTAGGAGCCGCATATGCCATTTCTGTGCGTCAGGTGCAGCTGTTCATTGATCATCTTAAGTCGGGTCGTATTGTGGATCATGGCACCTCCGAATTTGCAGTCGAAACCGACGTAACCGGGCGAGTCCTGGTCTCAGATGTTGTTGAAATCTCGGAAGCCTGGCGTCGAGGTTTGCGGCCTGGCGATGAACTGGTTTCCTTTGCCGGCCGGGCACTGACCAGCGCCAATGATTTCAAAAATGTTCTCGGCATCTTCCCAGGTGGAAATCGAGTCCCTTTGACGTTCCGTAATCGCGATGGTTTGCAGACAACCACCATACGCCTGCGGTCGCTGCACGAATTCCAGCAGGCGCCTCCACTTCCGCAGCCACACAAAAAGCCAAATCCGGAAGGACCAGACGAAACCAGGGCAACAAAGCCCCCGGAAGAATTTGCCCACCTGTTCGAAGCGCGTGACGGGTTCGCCAACTATGCGTTCAATCGACAGCATCAGGCGCGGCTGCTGGCACCGGTTCAGAAGGAACTTGAATCGTACCAACACCTGTCCGACACATGGCAGCTTTCGGTATCCGCGGATGGTTCGAATGAATCAATACAGCTGGTAGTGGGTGAACAGGGTGCAGGTCTCACACAGGGCAACATATCGTGTTATCAGGAGGCAGATCGTCTGACGCCGGACGCAGAACCGCACAATTTTCCGGGGCTGCTCACGGTTGCTCTCCAGTGGCACCGACTGTTTCGTGATCCGGTGGGTTCTTGGTCAGAAACCTTCTATGCAGGAGCCGAACAACATTACGAAACATCGCGCCATGTGGATGTACTGCAAACCATGGAAGGTACGGTCACCTGTCGCTGGTTATTTGCTCACGACAGTCCATGGCCGTACGGTGTTGACGTTGCGTCGGGGACTGGACAGGATGAGTTTCGAGTTGTGTTTCAGGGATGGACCGGAGACGGTCAGATTCCCGTGCCCGCTCGCATTGGTGTGATTGTATCGCAAACGGGTGATTTTGTGTGGCTCAATGTACATTCGGCGGAACTTCGCAAATGACCATTTTTCCGCAGTTGGAGCGGGTTATCAAAGAAGAATTATCCGCGAAACTTTGCTCGGTTGAGTCGCTGTGGTTGAGCGCAAATAACCCTGGTCAGGCCGAATTGTGCAGGCTCACTCTATCGGACTCCGGTCGCTTACAATTGTTTCGCCGACTGTGTCTGATGTTACTTTCAGCCCTGCTCATACTGCCCGTGGCAAACGCCAATGTGTCTCGTTCGGATGCCATTGTCGAATCATGCAGTGTGGTCGTAAAGCTGTTCGGTGCCGGAGTCGGGAATCTGGACTCGTATGGATCCGGAATATTGATTTCAGACAGTGGTCACGTGGTGACCGTCTGGAATCACCTGATCAATACCGGATACCTGACGGCCGTCACGTCCAGCGGGCATCGTTATCAACTGGACGTGGTTGGTACGAGTGCGGCCCATGACCTTGCCGTTCTCAAACTGATCACACACGGCGAAGAAAGGTTTGGATTCGTCGATCGAGCGGCCGCCGCGAAACCGGAGGTCGGCAGTGAAGTGCGAGCATTTAGTAACATGTTCCATGTCGCGACCGGAAATGAACCTGTGTCTGTCGTGCATGGAATCGTTGCCGCGGACGCCGTCCTGGCCGCAGGATTTGGTCGCTGGAAGCTGCCAATTCGATCGAGCGTTCTGATTCTGGATGCCATCACAAACAATTCCGGCGCAGCGGGAGGCCTGCTGACCGATGTTGACGGGACAGTTATCGGCATGCTCGGACGCGAACTTCGACACGACGACTCAGGTACCTGGGTCAATTATGCCGTACCTTTTGCAACGCTCAACCCGGTCATCGATGCGATCCTGTCGGGAGGATCACTGGAGGAGGAAGTCGACGAACCTGTCACTCGACCGTTGTCAGATCGAGATCTCACTTCAAAATGGGGCATGACGCTGCTGCCGGAAGTTCTGGAAGAAACACCGGCGTACATCGATCGGGTTATCTCCGATTCTGTCTCGGCCAAAGCCGGACTTCGTCGAGGCGATCTGGTGGTGCTGGTCAACGATGAAGTGATTCAGACGAGTAGCCAGTTCAGAACACAACTGGCCAAAATTCGCAGCGGACTGCGGCTCACCATCACTGTGAATCGCGACGGTGCACTGGAATCGATTCAGATACGAGTACCGTAGTCTTTGACTTCACAGTACATTCATCACCAGGAAAAATGTAATAGACCCAAAACAGAACAAACAGTACGTTCTGTTTACCTGGTGCTTTTGTGTGACGCTTAATGTCAGAAAAACACACTTCTGTCGTAAGCGCCCATCAACACATTGCGGTTTCTGCCGGCACGCTGTTGAGTCGATTCAGCCGGCAACTCCGCGCTTCGTGGATTTTCTCCTTCTTCGAGATATCCGTCATTTGAATCTCAACGCACAGCCGCAGCGAGTTCCAGAGCGGTCGAAAATTCCGCTTTTCGCCTGACACACTGTCCGTCAGGTCGGTTCCCTCCAATCAGGACAATACAGGAGACGCGTCATGGCCGTTGCAGATTTTCGTGATCGCCTGCTCAGAGGGCTTGGCGGGGACTGGCCGGATCCGTGTCCGCTCAATGTCAGACTGAGGAAGAAGACAAAGGCGGACGGATTCACAATAGAATCTCTGTATTACGATGCGGAGTCGGATGAGCCGATCCCCGCGCTGCTGCTGATTCCGGATTCAGTTTCGGCTGGGAAACCGGCTGCGGCTGTCGCAGTGTGGCATCAGCACGCGGGACAGTGGCACCTGGGTAAAAGCGAGCCGGCGGGGCTGGCGGGTAACCCGATGCATCACACCGGGGCGGCACTCGCTCG
This sequence comes from Fuerstiella sp., assembly GCA_022447185.1. Lineage (GTDB taxonomy): Bacteria > Planctomycetota > Planctomycetia > Planctomycetales > Planctomycetaceae > S139-18. Next base: position 81,938 of record JAKVAY010000002.1, read on the forward strand.
TGAGGGCTATGTTGTGCTCTGCCCCGATACTTTGTGCTTTGAGGAACGACAGGACCCGTCAAAGAAACTGAAAGGTGGACATTACGAACGATACGAGTTTCTCCGTTACGTCGTCGATGGTCGCTGTATGGCCTGGAAAAACATCCTCGACATGAAACGCGCAATCGATTTTCTGGTCAGTCGGCCTGAGGTCAGGAATGACAGCATTGGCTGTTATGGTCATTCCATGGGGTCCACTCATACATGGCTGGTCGGGCCGTGGGAGCCACGGCTGAAAGCGTTGGTTGGTAACTGTTGCCTGCCGACTTATCAGGGAATTCACGAAAACCGTCTGCTGCACTGTTTCCCGAATTTTGTTCCCGGCATTTTTGAGTACGGAGATACTCCTGATATTGCTGCGTTGACTGCTCCACGGGCCCTGCACATGAATTTTGGCGACAGAGACGGCGGCAGCCCGATTGACGAGGTTCGCAAAGGTATCGAAATCATTGCCGACGCTTATGCCGGCATGCATGCGGAAAAGAAATTTTCATATTTCATTGAGCAGGATACAGGACATGTCTTTTCCGATGAGATGTGGAAACGGACGAAAGCGTTCCTGAGGCGGCATCTGGTCTTGAAATCTGTGTGAACATCCCGATCAGCGGATTACTGCAGCGTGAAGCGGTATCTGCAGGAGGATCGGAAATTTGTGTCTTCAAACAAAAATATGATTCCTGGTCATCGGGTTGACTTCAACTGCAGCACAATTTGTGCCGCCGCCTGCAGTGCAGATTCGATTTGCCAGTTTGACACATTCCGATCTCCGACTTGATTCGAAATACCACGAACAATTTCCAGTGGCACCTGCGCCAATTGGCATGCCAGCGCGACACCGAATCCTTCCATATCTTCCGCCACCGCCTGTGGAAATCGTCGACTTCGCATTGCTGCTTCATTTCTGTTTCCTGATGAGGCGGTAACAGAGAGGAGCTGGCACGGTCGAATTGTGTTGTCTGTTGCAACTGATCCTCTGAGCGCAATCGTGTCTGATATTGTGATCGCTCCGAGTTCGCCATCCGTCGGCCGAATATCGATGTGATTCCATCCCATGTCGTCTGCCGTCTGATGGGCGTCACCGCTGCCTGCTCCAATTCCAAAACATACGACTTCGCCGAACGTCGTCGCACTGCCCGTCTGCAGCTGATCTGAAAACGCTCCCGCCAGTCCCACAAGAATGACACGGTCAGGAAGTGTCTCCCCGATCAGCTGAACCGTTCGAGCGGCCGCAGCAACCAGGCCGAAACCACACAGCGCCACATGGTCACCAGGACCAGAGAAGGTATTGAGAAACGGCCGCAGAACATCATGTTCGGCCCGTGTGGGAATCAGAATTAATGTTCGCGTCATGGATTTCCGGAAAGCAGGTGGATTTCGGGGTCATGACAACCGTACCACGCGCCTCAGCAGCCATTCAAATGTTAACAGTGAAATGATCGTATACATCAGCCACGAACGGTCCCACAGAGTTGTGAGCTGTTCATCGATCACTGCTCGTTCACTTCGGTCGGGCAACAACTCTGCCAGGTGTTCACTGCATTCCTCAAGCGTCAGATAACGACCACCGGTGTCCCGGACCAGATTTTTCAGTAAGTTGACATTCTGCTCCGAATGTTCACTCTCCAGATTGGAAAGTGTGACCTCAAGGTTTGCCTGCAACACGTCACCCGAGTCAGGAACAGGCACGGTGACACGATAGCTGCCTGGACGCAATGGACGAAAAACGGCTGAGAATTGTCCGGCCCTGTGAGGATTGCCCCGTAATCGATCAGGAACGGAAACCGGACGACCATCGGAATCAATAATGCTCACGGGTACCGTTTCGGCCTGCAGGGGTTCCATACGCGCGTCATATAACCGTACCTGAATCGTTACCGGCTGACCCGGACTGGATGCCGTGCGGTCCATCAGTAACAGACCTCGAGGATTCCCTCGCTGTCGGCTTCCCTGTCCAGCCTCGCGAATCAAACTTGTCCAGAACCGCTGGTGTCCCTCAGGCGAGATGGATCGCAAACGCCAGGTCTCTGCCGAACCGAGAAAAAATGTTCGACCCGAGCCGTAGAACTGAGTCGCCAGAAACGGCGGATCTCCATCCTGTGTTCTCGCGCGCGGATTGGCGTAACGCGCCAGCACGACTGCTCCATCGCGCACACTACGGACAGGGTAGGATCGATAAATGCCGGAAAAGGTTTCCCACAGGTCCGTCGACGCCTGACCTGTTTCATCCGAAATTCGTAGAAATTCACTTGCACGGCCTTCCGGTGTGAGGACGACCGGGGATGCAGTGTCGGCACGCTGACTGATCCGCAGGTCCGTCAGCAAACGGTTCAGTACGACTGGATAAAGCACTCGCACATCGCGCAGTTTCTCGGCTTCCTGAGCTAACAGAGGCGTGTGCAGCTCTCCTGCAACCGCAATTAAACCTCCGGCATCACGATGGACCCAGCGGTTGAGAAACTGTTTTTGCTCTGTTGATAACCGATCCCAGTCCGGATCGAACGCTACGATCACGTTGTACTTTGCCAGATCTGCCGCGCTGACCGGAAACTCAGTCAGCAGCTTCCGCGATTCCTGAGACACCATCGCCACATTGTCATCAGTCACCGTTTGCAGCCAGACGTCCGAATCAATCCCTGTATGCCGATACAGCGTATTCCTGACAAACCGATACTCCCGCATCGGACCACTCGAAATCACCAAAACATTCATCCGGCGGTCTGTGACTTCCACACGGCAGTGTCGCTGATTGTCTTCAACCGTCAGTTCGCGTGCAGAGGTGGTTTTCAATACGGCTTTTGCCACAAATTCATAGTGACCAGGCACGGTAATCTGTCGGGAGAACCGAACGGGTACCGGCAGACCGTCGGCTTCCAGTGTAAATGGCTGCTCCGCTATGCGGCGACGGTCGCTGCCGTCCCCTTCTGCAGACTGCTCGTACAGCTCAACGGTTCCTGACGAGCGCTCCGTACGGTTGCCCTGAACAATCACTGTCAGATCGAATGGATCACCACGATGAACGTCAGCAGGTGCTTGCATTCCGGCTACCCAAATATTTGTCTGAGGTTTCGGACTGCCCACACCGATGGTGATAAGTCGGGTGTCACTGCGCTCTGCACGCTGCCGAGCCATCCCGGAATCAATGCCGATGTTGGACTGTCCGTCAGACACGACGATGATTCCCGACAGAGTGCGTCCGGCCATCCGGCCGATCAGTTCGTGCAACGCCTCGCCCAGTCGCGTTTCTGATCCCTGAGCCACCAGAACCTGCTTCCACGATGGAGTGCTGTTCACTTCACCAGTTGAGTCTGCTGTCCGGTCATACAAATCATCAGCGAATCGAATATCGCCCTCAGCAATCCTGGCTTGTGGTCCCCTCAGCTCTGAATCGAACGTATACACTGATACGGCATGCGAGTCACTCAGCCGTTGCAGGACTTCCGAGTCCACCAGAGTTTGCCGCACAGCTGCTAAACGACTGTCCGCATCGCCTGGATCAATGTCAGAAGGCGGATAGGCCATTGAAAGGGACGTGTCGACCAGCACACCGACACGTGACTGTTCAGTGCGAGACGTCTGAGTACGGCGGCTGGGATTGACCAGTATTGCGACCAGCAGAGCCAAAACTGCCAGTCGAGGAGTGAGCAGTGCGACTCGCCAGCCGCGATTTAGAAATCCTGAATCCTTAAGTGACGTACGCGCCGCCAGACCAAACAGAACAATCAAGCCTGCAATCAACCCCAGCATTCCGACGGCTGATTGAGGCAGACTGAGTTCGATTGTCTCAAATGATTCTGTTGCTGTCTGCGCAACGATAATCACGAGTCGCTGCGATATCATATTTTCACCTCCGGGTGAAAACTTAGTCGCAGGGCCAGCAACTGCTCAGACATAAGGACAACACACACCAGACCAAGCAGCACCCATCGCAGTTCACGTCCGGTATCGGCGGTGCTCAGTGTATTGGCTGCGTCACCGTCCAGTACCTGAACATGTTCCAGTTCCGGATGCTGTTCGAGTTGATTGGCGTCTGCCAGGTTCAGCTGACTCTCTGATGTTGGGACGTTTCGTGCGATCCATGTCTCAAGAGGATCACCGTCCTGAGTGAATCGGCGGACTCGGTAGAGTCCCGGATGATCAGCCGACGGAATTGTCACCGCCAGACGATCTTCCGGATCTCCGCGAGATTCAGGATTCCTCGGCAGAGGATCTGCCTGCAGTCGTAAAAAACCATCCGACTCGGCACGGTCCGATCGTCGGTCGATCTCCTCCGGTTCAGGAACGAATAATTCCACAGTATCCGTGAATTGCCGAACCGGCCATTCGAATTTTAGAGGTGAACCGATTTCCCTGTCCAGAACCGTCATGTCCAGACGCTGTAGATGCAGGTGCATTCTTAAATGCATCACAACATAGCCAGGCGACGCCGGCGGTACCGGCCAGTTGCTCCATCGGCGTCCTGCCGTTGTCAAAAAAGTGAGAATTTTCCCCTCACCAAGCCTGTGTGCAAAGATGATTGGATCGTTCGAGGTCAGTCGAGCCAGTATCTTCACGCCTTGTCGTGGTTCCCAGTCATCAGCTACGCGAAACCATCTGTGAAACAAAGTGAGTGCAGAGAACGGACTATCAGCAGTATTAAACACTTCAAAGATTTCATGATCTTCAAACACTGGTGTCTCAAATGCGGGTACAGCTGCCCGGTTACCTGACATGTCGATTTCGTTGACAACACTCAGGGCCACTGGAAACAGCTCCCGTCCGTTTTCCTGCAATACCGTGTTGTACCAGTCTGTGTTTGCCTGATCGTCCGGAAACCACACGATACCGCCACCAGTGGTGACGTACTCCGTGAGCAGTTGCACAGCGTCAGCCGGCAATTCGCGAATGTTCATCAGATAGATGCAGTCATACGGCCGCAGAGGAACGGATGTTAAAATATCCGACGTTCGCCTTTCCGCAACAATCCCGGTCAGTTGTGGATCCGGGCTAAGTGCAGCAGACACAAATCCCGCGTCCTCCTGTTGCCCCTGATCATCCACCACCAGCACTCGGCGTTCCGGTGCCACATGGACCGCAGTATGACGCCGGTTGTCTTCGTTCAACGTATCATCGTCCAGTCTAAATTCCACATGATGCCGGCCTGGTGTATCAAATGACAGATCGTGAGAGATCACGAGTTCCGATTCAGGTTCGATGTCCGGAATCTGTACACGGCCGGGCAATTCACGACCATCCACCAAAATCGTTGCTCGCAATCCGCTGACTCGCTGCTGATTGAAATTCCGAATTGTTGCAGCCATTCGCCAGGGGATTCCGACGGCGGTTGCCGCATTTCTGCTTGCTAACCGTGCAATGGCAATATTGCTTCGCACCTGGTCAGTGACCCGAACAATATTGACAGCAGCACCAATCTTTCCCAGCGCGTCCAGCGCTGCGACGACTTCCGGACGATCGTTCCAGTCGCTTTGGCGAAAATCGGTAACAACGTGAACCACAGGAGCGACTCCACCATCTGCAGACAGATGAGCGGCTGCTGCTCGCAGCCCGGCGACGGGTGACGCGGATTTCCAGGAACATGTGCTACTGCGGATCCGTGGTATCAATTCCTGCAGCAAGGCAGCATCCAACGCTCGTGCTGTCACCAGAGGACGATCTGCCGTTGTCATCGACAATACGGTAATTCGAATCGCCTGTGGTCGGTAGCTGCCGGCGGACAACATGCGTTCAAGGACTTTTACAGCGCTGGCATAGATGGCGTCCTGCCCGTCATGGTCCCGCATTGACAGAGTGTCATCCAGAATGAGTACATGATGGGCAGTCGCACCACGCATCAGCAGCATCCCGGACGGGGCGAGAATTAACCGCGCCAGCAGCAAAACAATCAATGCCACGGCCAGCACTCTCAACAACAACAGGAGCAGCTGTTCGATAATCAACCGCCGCCGATTCATCTCATCGCTTTGCAGCAAAAACTCCATCGCAGCAAACCGGATCCTGCGATACCGCAGGCGACTCAGCAGATGAATAATGATTGGCCCCGAGATCAGCGCAGCCCCAGGTAATACAAAGGCAGGGTTCAAAAAATATTGCGCCAGCCATGACATCAGATTGATTTTCGGTGTTCAGTTTTTGGCGTTCAACAGCAGGGACTTGTGGCATCCAGTCGTGAAAATCGGACCGACATTCTTCATTTCACTTTCATCCCAATGCGAAAATTCAAAAACTGTGACAATGCTGCGTCGAGGTGCTCGCTGGTGCGCACCAATTTATAATCAATCACACTCGACGCGCAGCGGCGCCGGACGACCTCAAGAAACTGTTCCATTGCCTTCAGATATCCGTTGCGCAGCGCTGCCGGGTCACATGTCAGCCGGCCGGTTGCTTCCAGTCCCTCGAATCTCAGTGTGCCGGAATAGTCAAAATCGAGTTCCTGATCATCCATGACATGCAGGATCAGCACTTCGTGTTTCCGTTGTCGTAACAGCTGCAGGCCCCTGAACAGGGCATCGCGGTCGCACAGCAGATCCGAGATTAATACGACAATGCTGCGGTGTTTCATCGATTCCGCTGATGCATGCAGGACGCGTGTGATATCGGTTGTACCTGCCGCTCGCTCTGCAGACAGGCCCGCCAGAACAGCCTGAAGGTGATTGTGTCGACTGCTGGCGGGAATGACTGACCGGATCTCTGTATCAAACAGTCCGGCTCCGACGGAATCATTTTGCCTCAAAACCAATAACGCCAGAGCAGCAGCCACGGTACGAGCATAGTCAAATTTGGTCAGTGGTCCCGCTCCAAAATCCATTGATTCGGAGCCATCAACGAGGAGCACCACGCGAACGTTGGTGTCTTCTTCGTACTGTTTGATGTAGTAGCGATCGGATCGCGACCAGACCTTCCAGTCAATACGTCGCGCATCGTCACCCGCAACGTATTCCCGATGCTGTACGAATTCCGTCGACTGACCGAAATACGGACTGCGGTGCAATCCGGCAACGAACCCTTCTACGACATGACGGGCCCGTAATTCGAGACGCGATATTTTCGCGATCTCCTCAGGCCGCAAATATCTTTCCAAGTCGTGGGTCACTCGTAAGTTCACTTTCCTTTGACGGAGTTTCCTGAATCAATCGTTCGATCACCCGGTCCGAGGTGACGCCTTCACTCTCTGCCGTAAAATTAGGTGTGATCCGGTGTCGCATCACGGGCGCCGCCAGCGCATCAATGTCCTCCGTCGAAACGTGCGATCGTCCCTGCAGCAGTGCACGGGACTTGGCGCCCAGAAGCAGGTTTTGAACGGCGCGAGGTCCTGCGCCCCAACTGAGCCATTCTTCGATCCAGTTCGGTGCGCCGGCTTCAGATACGCGGGTTTGTCTGACAATAGCCAGGGCATAGTTGATCACATGATCTGAAACGGGCACCTGTCGTACCACATCCTGAATGTGCAGCACTTGTTCGGTTGTTAACACCGGATCGATCTCGGCGGAGTGATCCGAAGTCGTTTGTCGGGCGATCTCACGCTCTTCTTCGAATGACGGATATTTCACATAAACCTTGAACATGAAACGGTCCTGCTGCGCCTCCGGCAGAGAATAAGTACCCTCCTGTTCAATTGGATTCTGAGTCGCCAGTACGAAGAACGGATTACTCAACCGGTGAATCGTCTGGCCGACAGTGACCTGTCGTTCCTGCATCGCTTCCAGCAAAGCCGCCTGGGTTTTGGGAGGTGTGCGGTTAATCTCGTCAGCCAGTACTACGTTGTGAAACAGTGGGCCCTGGATGAATCGAAACTCCCGTTCGCCGGTCTCTCGATTTTCCTGCAGCACATCCGTGCCGGTGATGTCCGCCGGCATCAGATCCGGTGTAAACTGGACCCGGGAAAAGGACATTGACAGACAACGTGACAATGTGCTGATCATCAGTGTCTTAGCGAGTCCCGGGGCACCCTCAAGCAAACAATGGCCTCGGCTGAACAGTGCGATCAACAGCTGATCAATTACGTCATCCTGCCCGACAATCACACGACGGATTTGTTCTTTCAGGTCAGTGTATGCGTGGTGAAGCAGATCAATGGACTGCGTCGAAATCTCAGTATTAGCTTCAGACATACGGGCATTCCGACGTAGAGACGGGTCTTGCGGCGCTCATGCGCCGACCGAAAAAATGTCCGGGTATGGAAACAGGCAGTTCAGTGAACCATAACAAACAGAGTTGGGAAAGGCAGGTTGTGAAAAAATGTTCAATCGGAGCATTGCGGCAGCCGCGCCAGTAATTCATCCACCACGTCCGGATATTCATGGCTCAGATCGTGGACATTCCAGACATCGTGTGGTTTGCCGTACAAGGCCGTTTTTTCGCCCAATTCTGCCGACCGCGAGCGGACAAATAAAAAGTCCTGGGTCCGCACTGCATCGCAGTCACCGATGACGAGATGGATCTCACGCGGGGGTAGTTCCTCCGAGACGCGACCTTCTGAATTCAGGTCGAACAATTGAGTGGCTGACGGCTCTTCCGCCGAAGTGTCCAGGTTCGACAACATCGTGTGCAAAACGTCAAAACTGCCGGTCGGATCACACACCCGCCGACACGTGTCCTCTCCATGACGGATCCATAACGGGACCCGGATGCCGCCTTCCCACAGTAATGATTCAAACCGATCACAATCAGCCGTTTCACCGCCAACGGCAGTGACCATGAGCATATCCCCGGGACAGGCAGAGACAGCCGTCCTGGCTGCATCTAGAGACGCTGCGATCCATTCCAGCTCATCTTTCCGGGTTGAAACAACGAGATGAATCCACTCCACTGCAGGCGCCTGCACGTCAATTGTGAATGGCGAGATCAACGTAGCAACTTCACCGGACTCAACACCGGTCCTGACTGTTGTATTCATCCAGTCAGGAAAGTCGAGATGAGCAGACTCGACCGAAGCCACTACCGTGACATTCATCCCGCGGTCAGCGACAGCAGCCCGCAGTCTTGTCTGTTGGGCATTGGTTCCGAGTGCATCCAGTGGACGGTCTCCTGAAATGCGCTGCAGGAGGTGGCAATCGAATGTCGTTGTCACTGCCGACAGGGAATCCACGGCAGATCTCATAGCCAATGTCGAGGTGCCGTCTTCCCGCAACAGTGATAACCTGTCGAATGTGAAAAGCCGAATCACGTTGGTTACTCCGGGAGCGCTGTGCGGATGTGGACCAGTTCCGGAGTAAAACTGGCCGCGAGTCGTTGCAGGGTTTCACGGTCAGCGGTCCGGCATTCCTGCAGATAAGATCGCAAATGCTGCCATGCCTCTGTGATATGGTCGCACTTTTCGTGAATCTGCGTCTGGTCGCGTCGTCGGGCAATCCGTTGTTCCAGTTCGTGGCAATGTACAACCAGCTCGCGGGCTTCCCGGATTCGTCGATTGTCGGTGACTCCGACCGTTCTGTGCCATCGCTGAACAGCCTGGAGGATACCGCCGGCGATTGTTTCCAGGCCGGATGCCTGATGCAGCATCCGGGCATGATCCCAGGCCACTGTCACTCCGACTGTCTGCTGCAGTGCGGTGAGTAGTCTGCGGATTTCCTCAAGGCGAAGTTGAACCTGAGGATGTTGCATGGAATCCAGATAGTAGGCCAGCAGGTTCCAGGCTTCATCCATGAACACCCACGCTTCGCCAATCTCTTCACGCGTCTCACCGTATTTCACCATGTCATTCAGATGCTGCAATGTCCCGTAAGTCGTGTCTGTTGCGTCGAGGATTTCTTCACTATCCGGCAGGCTCGCCAGATCGGCCAATGTGATTTGCCGGAATAATTCCGACATTGTGGATTCAACATCACTAACAAGGTGCCGTGCCAGACGTCTGTCGAATCCATATTCCAGACGCAGTAACCCATGCATTGTTTGTTGCGCCGCGTCCACGCGCTGCACGATGCGAGTGATTGGACGAAGGCGATATCGATCGAGATCTGATTCCAGAACAACCCAGTCGTGATACAGTCGACGGTACTCCTGAACCACGAAATCAGGTTGCCGGCTGTCAGTCACCAGATTCGCAAGATTATCCGCCTGAAGCTGCAGTGCCTGTAACTGTCGGATCAAACGTGTCCGAGTAGCCGATGAAGGAACCGTGTAATGCAGTTCTTCACTCAGATGACGCAGTTCTGCGGACAGTAAGTCGGACGTTCGAACAAGCTGGCGATTGTCAAACTGCTGTTGTATTTCAAGTACTTCACAGTACTGCGAATCGAGTTGTTCCAGGCGATCGAGCACCACCAGCGTCTGTGGACTCACACCATGCTGATTGCGTAGTTTATAAGACAATGTCAGCCATTGAGAATTCATCTGCCGACAGGGATCAATCAGCTCGGCAGGGTCTGTGGCCGCCGTGGTCTCCCGGCGAACGGCCGTTGCCGTTGCCTCGAACTGCAGCGCTGCAGGCAGATGATGGCGAACGTGATAATCCCGTCTGGCATCGGTATTGAGTACAGCGGATAAAGCGCTGGCTTCCTGTGCACAGGTGGCTGTGATCTTTCTGAGCTGCTGAAGTTTCTGACGCTGTTCGGGCTGCGGATCGGCAGAACGGAACGGATCCCGTCTGTCCCGTTTTCGCTGGTCTTTCTCCAGTGTCGATTCGATCAGCGCCCGCAGCAGCCCTTTGGCCAGATCTTCACCACTTTGAGCGTATACATCAGTGGTGCCACAGAGCGACGTTAAGACGATCAGCAGCGCTGCGACCGCAGAACGAACGAATGATCGCCTGAATAGATTCGTCATCATGATGTTCCGAAGAAACTGGTTGAGTCGTGGCAATTCTTGGCGCGCCGGCTGCAAATGACCAGCGATCCATGGCTTCATTCATACACGGTGGCCCGGAACACAACTTTCCTGCCTGTGCGAACGGCCCTGATTCGGTTCACGTCCGGCGATGGATTCGTGGTGGCTATGTGTTGTGAATGGTAAATAATGGCGGTGGTTGCTGGCAGTGATGGAATGGCGATTCTGCAGGCTGATTACCGGCTGCGAGGTCATCTTTTTGAGACTCGCCAGATGGCTGTGATTTCTGTGTGGGTCAGCAGGAATCGCCGGATTCAGCAGTTGTGGATTTCGATTGTCGTTCCTGAATGACAGGAAACCCGTTCCCGGCAGGCAGCGGGTGATGAACACTCGGTTTTTTGAGAAGACGCTGTATCCCGCAATTGTCGTACGGAACAATTCCTTGAGGAAAACGACTACGGATACTGGTCCGTGCAAATCGGAGATGAACCCATACAAACGACGGTGCCTGGTATTGCTGTTTGTCCGCCTTTAATCTGTGGTTCTCAGGCAAGCAGTCCATGTGTCCGCAGCCTGGTTTTGAAATGGGCACAAAGTGGCCATACTAAGAATGATCGTGTCGACACGTGTTCGGTAACCAAACATGAAACAAGTGAAACAACCACCAGCAGTTTATCGTCTGCTGTTTTTGGCCGGCCTTTTCTCCCACATTCAGGTTCCTGCCCAGGAATCACCGGCTGTTCCCGGAAATGTGGAACGACAGCTGACCATTCAGCTCACTGATGCACGCACTGGTTCGCCGCTGTCCGGGATTGTACGCATCACTCGTCGGGATACCGGCCAGCAGGTGGAGCCGCCGGAACTGATTCCACGGAAGATTGGATGGCAGACAATACAGGCCGGAACGGAAGTGACCGTCCCTGCGGCAAAACTGCGAATCGAAGCGCTGCGCGGGATTGAGACAGAACTCAGTGTTGCCGACGTGGAAACCACAGAAAACCGACCACACAAAGTCAATTTGAAACTGCGTCGGTTCTACAATGCCAGGCAGCAGGGCTGGCGAAACGGAAATACACATCTGCACCTGATGGACCGTACTCGCGTTGCCGCGGAACGATACCTGCAGGAAGTTCCGGAAGCAGACGCACTGGAACTGGTGTATTTGTCGCATCTGCGTCGTATTCCGGATGAAGCCACTTACATTTCCAACGAAATTGTTGAACAGCATCTGTCGGACAANGTCCTTGATCNGCTGTCNCACAAAGATGTGATCCTNCGACCNGGAGAAGAACATCGGCACAACTTTGGCGTGGGTGGTGAGGGCTTTGGACACGTGATGCTGCTGGACATTGCGAAACTGATTCGTCCGGTGAGTATTGGTCCCGGGATCATGCGCAGCGGGACAGATGGAATTCCTTTGAAGCCTGGAATCCAGGAAGCTCGCCGGGACGGAGCCACGATCATTTGGTGCCACAACGAATTTGGTTTCGAAGATATTCCCAGCTGGCTTGGCGGCCGCCTCGATGCTCAGAACATTTTCGATGGCGGCATTCGCAGCAGCTATGATGCGTCTTTTTACCGTTACCTGAATCTGGGGATGAGAATTCCGTTCTCAACCGGAAC
>JAKVAY010000020.1:0-1642 GCA_022447185.1 Fuerstiella sp.
GGAAGGCCGGGCACTCACTGAGATTCGAGAAATTGTCGGCAACATCCCGCTCGTCATTTCACTGGACCTGCACGCCGTACTTACCGATCGACTCATCGACTATGCCGATGTTCTGATTCCGTACCACACATACCCGCACACCGATCACTACGAAACCGGCCGGCGTGCAGCTCGAATTCTGCTTGGACTTTTGAACGGAACCGCCAAACCGTCCGTTGCCCGTGTCCGGCTTCCCATGCTGGTTCGCGGTGACGAACTTCTGACTGCAACCGGGCGATTCGGTGAAGCCATTCGTATGTGTCAGTCCGTTGAGTCGTCTGAACGGGGGCTGGCTGCCGGCGTGATTATTGGCAATGCTTTCACCGATGTTCCTGCGCTGCAGTCGAACGTGATCGTGACCACAAACGATGATCCGGATCTTGCCCGGCATGAAGCGGAACGAATCGGGCGATTGATGTGGGACAGTCGTGAACTGTTCCAGGCAAACCTGGTGCCCCTCGAGGAATCCATTCGTCTGGCGGAGCAAACGGATGGCCTGGTGGTGTTTTCTGATGCGGCTGATGCAACGTCCAGCGGAGCCTCCGGTGACAGCAACGCCATTCTTTGTGGATTGTTGAAAACCGGATTCACGAAACAGGCGCTACTGGCGATCGTGGACGTACCGGCCGTAGCGGTAGCGTTTGATGCGGGGCCCGGAGCAGTGATTGACGTTTCTCTTGGTGGAACCCGTGATCCGGAACGGTTTGATCCTGTTCAGATTACTGCACGGGTTGTGAATCTGTACAATGGTGAATTCACTTACGAAGACGGGACGGAGGCTCACGCGGGCAGAGTGTGTGTGTTGACTGTCGGGACAATCAGTATTTTGGTTACTGAACGTCCCGTTTTTCTTTTCGGACTGACTGTATTCACCTCTCATGACCTTCATCCTCAGGAATTCGACCTCGTTGCTGTGAAGTCACCAAACGGATTCCGGACGTGGTACGAATCGATTTCAAGTTTGATTGTTCCGGTGGACGTTCCCGGGTCGACAAGTGCAAATCTGAAGTCCCTGCCCTTCGAAAACTGTGTTCGACCAATCTTTCCACTCGATGAAGACGTTCCTTCGCCATTCCAGTGATTCGGAGTACCAATGAAGATTACTGACGTTGAACCCATTCATCTGCGGGTCCCCGTTGTCGAAGAGATTCCCGACGGAACCCTGGATGTTCTCGTGGTACTGATTCACACGGACGCCGGTATCACCGGCATCGGTGAAGTCACGAGTCAGTCTTATGTTTGCAAAGCCTGCTTCGAGGCTCCGCGATCTGCGGCGCGTCGACACGGTTTGACATCCATTCTGGTCGGTGAAGATCCACTGGATGTAGAACGTCTGTGGGAGAAAATGTACTACGAAACAAATCGCTACGGGCGCCGAGGTGCAGCCATTCACGCGATCAGTGGTGCGGACATTGCACTGTGGGATATCCGAGGGCGGTCTGAGGGCAGACCTGTTCATGAATTATTGGGTGGGTCACACCGGTCATCCGTGCGTGCCTACGCCAGTGTGCTGTTCGGTGATACACCGGACGACACTGCCAGGTTGGCACAGGAATTTGTTGATATGGGGCTGACCGCAGCCAAATTCGGCTGGGGACCATTT
>JAKVAY010000020.1:1677-2573 GCA_022447185.1 Fuerstiella sp.
GGAAAAGATGCCGAAACAGATGTCGCCCATGTACAGGCTGCACGAGATGTTTTGGGTGATGAACGTGATCTGATGGTTGATGCAGGACACGCCTGGGACGCTGACACCGCCCGACAACGAGCAGAACTGCTGGCCCCGTTCAACATCGGCTGGCTGGAAGAACCATTGTCGCAGGATGACCGTCGCGGCTATGGGAAACTGTGTCCTCAGTCTCCGGTCCCCATTGCCGCCGGGGAAGGCGATGTCACTCACTGGGACTTTGAAGATCTGATCCAACGTGGAGTGCACGTTGTCCAGCCGGATGTTGCCTTTTGTGGTGGGTTGACTGTTTGTCGTCGGGTTTCCGATTTGTGTGCCCAATACGACCGCAGAGCCGTACCGCACTGCTTCAGCACAGGAATCAATCTGACCGCGTCACTGCACTGGATGGCATCTGTTCCGAACGGCGACCTTGTCGAATATTGCCTGCGTCCGTCACCACTCATGCGAAAACTGGTGAAAAACCTGCCACCACTGGTCGATGGCCGAGTCCCGGTACCGAACGGGCCAGGACTGGGGATCGAACTTGATGATGCTGTGATCAGGGAATTTCGGGTTGCATAAACGCTGTCAGGAACGGTTTCCTGAGTAAGTAACCGGGAGCTAACGTAGCTGGTTCACGAACCGCAGTGGCGGCTTGTGGGTTTCTCCATCCATGAGAATCCGGGAGCGAATTCCACGAGTTTGATCGACAGCAGAGTTCTGCGCCGGCCGGCCGGCTATAAAGAAACGCTCGGCCCGCGATGGGTACATCTTCGATGGCACGTGGTAGATTTGGGACAAGTGCCCTGTTGGTGATACCGGCACTCCGCGGAGAGACAATTAACGGCACGATCTAAAACAAACAGGTAGAAATA
>JAKVAY010000200.1 GCA_022447185.1 Fuerstiella sp.
CGGAATTGGCAGACGCACGGGACTTAAAATCCCGGGTCCGTAAAGGGCGTGCGGGTTCGAGTCCCGCCTCGGCTAATAAAAACACTGGTGACCTACACAGCCCAGCTATTTAAAACGGCTGCTTTTGAGGTCGTGTCACCTGAAGTGTCACCTCTCGGCTTCATTTGCGGGTCTGTAGACGAATCCTGAACCGCTCGCTGGAAAGCTGCATCAATGTGGGCGGCCGCTTCATCCGCATTGCGTGACGTGTAATACCGCAATGTCGTCTGGATGCTGGAGTGTCGCATCATCTTCTGAAGCCACTGGGCCTCAACACGTCGTGACCACCGTTCACCGAATGACCGCCGCAGGTCATGTGCTGAGGCCGTCAGTTCCTTACCCTGGGCGTTGACGTTGGTGATGATTCCAGCTCGTCGACCCAGTTCGGAAATGATCTTGCCGATTGCGTGTCGCGATCGTGAATACGGTTTGCCCGTTTTTGTGCGTACCGTAAAGAACGGCCCGGTTCGCTCTGATTCCGGAACAGCGAGAATCATCTCGGCGAATTCCGTCGCCACCGGATACAGGCGGTCTTTGTTACCTTTTTCCATTGCTGCCGGGATTCGCAACAGCGGCCGTCCGGAAGATAGGTCGATAGATATACGATCCAAACGATCCCAATACAGGTTTGTCGACTCTTCTAATCGAAGACCTGACCACCACAATCCGATAAGCAGATGCTTCCAGCCAGCGTGCTGGACTTCCCGCATGTATGGTTCCTTAATTTGACCAATCATGCGTTCAAATTCTTCGGTCGTGATTGGCCTACCCTTCATTGCGTCGCCGGTAAAAGCACGCTGCGGTTTACTGACCGGTGGTAGATTCAGACCTGTGTAAATTGTTTGTGTCCAGTTGAATGCTGCTTTCAGATGGGCCGAATAACTGGCAATTGTATGTTCGGAGCAACCAGCAGTTCGCATCGAGCGTTGCCACTGCGCCACGTGTTCCCCAGTTATAGACGCCAGCCGACGTGCTTTGACGGATCGTTCAAAGCTGTTCAAAACCGACTGGATTTTATCGCGTGTCTCTTTCGCCAGACCTGATGCGTGCAGGTCTTCATAAGCTTGCCGGAATTCGTCCCACGTCAGTTTCGTGTTGGGTTTCGATATTCCAGCTTCGATTTCCTGCTGCCACTGTCCAGCCAGCTTTTGTGCTTGTCGACGGCTGGATGTTTTTGCGGACTTTTCGACACGTTTCTCGGTTACCGGGTCCGTGTACCGCAGATAGAGACTCTTGCGGCCTCTGTCGACCACGATCACATTCACTTGCGCATTGGTGCTGTGCATTGCTCTTCACTTTCATCAGAAGTGTCATCGAATCGGAATCGCGGGAAACCGAGTGATGAGCTCGGAGTTCGGCGTGGGTAATTAAGCCACCCCTATCCCGCTGCTTCAAGTATCGCCATTTTCGATATTGCTCGCTAGGTTTTGTCCGTTGCTGCATCGCAAACAGTTTTGAAATCTGCGGAACTTTTTAAGCGGCATCTGCGACGTCCGGTGTCCATCAGATTAAGCACCACCTCATCCATGTATCGCCTTTTCTGATCCTTCCAGATCGAGGTAATCTCAATTGATTCTGCCATTTAACTCTCCGTTTCTGTAACCCTTGCAAAGATGCCGTATGTACATGAGGTATGTGTTTGTCGTTGTTTCCCCCTAAAGGGGAAAACAACACACACACACCTCCTTCCGAATAGATGTTCGTTGGTCCTCGTTAACGAGCATCAACGAGTATCCTCCTCAGGTTCCTCACACTCTTTTGGCTTACCGTCTTCCTGTTCAGTGTCGTTAGTCGCTGATTCAGATTCGACTGATTCAGATTCGACTGATTCAGATTCGACTGATTCAGATTCGGCGAATTCCTTCTCGTACTCGTCGCCGTACTCAGCAAGCAGATAGCCGCCTTGCACAAGCCGACGCTGAACGTCGCGGTACGGGTGAATCGCGATGGTTTTTTCCGTAACCATGTCTGCGAAGGCCTCACGAAACGCCAGTTGCGGGACTTCACCTCTAAGGTCTTCGATATTCCTCTTAGATCGCGGAGTCTTGTGGTTCCGCATAATGGAAGTAATGCGTGCTCGGGCACGCTCGACTTTGGCGTGATGGATCTTGGCTTCAGCTTCGTGTTTTTTTGTTTGTCTGTCGGCTATTCGTTTTTCTCGGTGTTCCTGGAGGTCCACAAAATCTGCTTGCCACA
>JAKVAY010000201.1 GCA_022447185.1 Fuerstiella sp.
GGCATCAGTTCAACACGCCGGACTTCAGGGATCGTCAAGATGTCATGCAGCGTTGCTTTGCGGACCAGACAGTCAACGCGAGCATCATTCCTGCGGACGTGACCCTGCTGATCATTCTCCGTGACCGCAACTGCCAGCCGTTATCGTCCTCGGGACTGTGGATCGACAGTTCTTTGCCGAACGCCCGCTGGCTTGTCTGGACGCGTCTCGATCCGCCAGAGTGATAAGTGTGCTGCCAGGGGGCCATTGGAGGACTTCGAGTTCTCACCGGGGGAGGCGTTTGCAACAGGCACGGTGGAGTCCGGCCACGGTTTGACAATATTTTGGACCCCTGATACGACACCGGAATGATGACCGAAAACGAAAATGCTGAATCGCGTGACTTTGTCCGTCAGATTATTGACGAGGACCAGAAGACCGGAAAATGGGACGGACGTGTTCATACCCGTTTTCCCCCGGAACCAAATGGCTACCTGCACATTGGTCACGCAAAGAGCATCTGTCTGAACTTCGGAATTGCCGAAGAATTCGACGGCCGGACAAATCTGCGCTTCGACGATACGAACCCGGAAAAGGAAGATACTGAATACGTCGAATCGATCAAAGAAGACATTCGCTGGCTCGGTTTTGACTGGCAGGATCGACTGTTCTTCGCATCCGACTACTTCGGTCAGTTGTATGAGTGGGCTGAACAGTTGATCCGCAACGACAAGGCCTACGTCTGCAGTCTGCCGCTGGACGAAATTCGCGCCGGTCGCGGGACCCCGTCGTCTGCAGGCACGAACAGTCCCCACCGTGACCGCACTGTCGATGAGAACCTGGACCTTTTTCGGCGTATGAAAGCGGGCGAGTTTCCCGAGGGGGCACATGTCCTGCGCGCCAAAATCGACATGGCCCATCCGCACATGCTGCTGCGCGATCCGATTATGTACCGGATCCGCCATGTGGAGCATCATCGCACAGGATCCGAATGGTGCATCTATCCGACGTACGATTATACGCACGGACAATCGGATGCTCTGGAAGGGATCACGCACAGCATCTGCACGCTGGAATTCGAAAATCATCGTCCGCTGTATGACTGGTACTGCGAGACGCTGGGCATTCATCACCCTCAACAGATCGAGTTCAATCGGCTGAACCTGACATATACTGTGATGAGTAAACGTCGGCTGCTGGAACTGGTGAATGAAGGCCACGTCGGTGGCTGGGATGATCCACGCATGCCGACACTTCGAGGTCTGCGACGCCGCGGGTACACACCGGCAGCCATTCGCAATCTTTGCACCCATGTGGGCGTGACCAAACACAATGCGGTGGCTGACATGGTACTGCTGGAAAACAGCATCCGCGAAGACCTCAACCGCACAGCCCCCCGAAGAATGGCAGTCCTGAATCCTATCAAGGTGGTGCTCACGAATTATCCGGAAGATCAGGAAGACCTGCTGGACGCAGTCAACAATCCTGAGGACGAGGGCGCCGGCACACGATCCGTGCCGTTCAGCCGTGAATTGTGGATAGAACGGGACGACTTTATGGAAGATCCACCGAAGAAGTTCTTCCGCCTGGCTCCCGGCCGCGAGGTTCGGCTGCGCTACGCCTATTTCATCCGCTGTGAAGAGGTCATCAAGGATGAGGACGGCAACATCACCGAGCTGCACTGCACCGTGGATCCCGACACAAGAGGAGGCAATGCACCGGATGGTCGCAAGGTGAAAGCCACGCTGCACTGGGTCAGTGCACGGCACGCAGTTCCGGCCGAAGTGCGTCTGTACGACCATCTCTTTGCGGTGGAAGACCCCGACGAGGTCGAAGAGGAATCTAAAGACTGGAAGAGCAATCTGAATCCGGATTCGCTGCACGTCGTCGAAACGGCATGGCTGGAACCATCGCTGTCGGACAGTCAGTCCGGAGAGCGATATCAGTTTGAACGTTTGGGTTACTTTTGTGTTGACGCTGACAGCAGCAACGATCAGCTGGTCTTCAACCGAACCGTGACGCTGCGTGACTCCTGGGCACGAGCCCGACGGAAATAGCAAACGTTCGGCGACTTCGTCCTGGTCTGATGCAACCAGATCCTTGTCTCAATTCGGTTGCGGGGCAAGCCGGCGTAACAAGCGTCGCCCCTAAACTCAACGTTTCGAAGCCAGCTGCAACACCGGCTCAGTACCGATCCCCATGGCCGATCCACTCAGAGACACACCAG
>JAKVAY010000202.1 GCA_022447185.1 Fuerstiella sp.
AGGGCGGAATCACAAGAATTTCAGTCAGTCGCAGCGACAATGGAATTTTCCAGGTCGAGAAACTCTGGGAAACACGACGTACGATGCGGACGCGGTTTTCCAACATCGTGCAGTTCGGTGATGTTGTGGTCGGGCTGGATGACAACATTCTGTGCGCTGTCGACATCAATTCCGGCAAACGTGTGTGGAAGAAAAATCGCTACGGGCATGGCCAGCTGCTTAAAGCTGGCGATCTCCTCCTGGTGCTGGAAGAAAAAGGTGACATCCGGCTTCTGAAACCGGATGCGAAGGGACCCCATTCTGTGACAGACAGCATTCAGGCACTGGATCGCAAAACCTGGACCCACCCTGTCGTCGTTGGCAACCGTTTGATCATCCGTAACGATCAGGAAATCGTCTGTCTGCAGATTCCCGTGATAGCTGTGTGCACCAGTGAAGTGACATCCAGCTCGCTGTGAATGCTATGGCTACCGGGGTACTCCGAAGTAGTTGTGGATGAAGTCCACTCTGCTGCCTTCGGCCTGAACATACTGCACCAGTGCGTATAGTTTCTTCTGGTCCCGCATCAGTTTGGCTTCGCGAATTTCCTCATCGCGCAACGGCTCAGGCAGAGGACCGGAAATACTCACCGCAGACAGATCGATTTCATCCTCAATCACACCGTATCGTTGCAGCATTGCCAGGGCGGTTTCCACCCGGCGGTCATGACGCTGGCGGTGACACAGTCGTTCCCGCAGCCATTCGACCCCGAACGCCTGAATCTGTTCCTGATCATTTTTCAGATGGCTGTATACGCGCTCGTAGAAGTCCGCATCCGGATTGCTCCAGCGGATGAACTCCATCTGTGTGTTCAAGTCTCGCTGGTCATACAGCAGGACGCACTCGGATGGCTCTCCGTCTCGCCCGGCACGACCGATCTCCTGGTAGTATGATTCCATGGAACCCGGGACATCGGCATGGATGACAAACCGGATGTCTTCTTTGTCGATTCCCATTCCGAACGCGTTGGTGGCCAGCACCAGACGGCAGTCGCCCGACATGAAGTCATCCTGAATCTGTCGGCGACGTCTTCGTTCCAGGTCTCCGTGGTAGCACACGTGATCGACGGCACGTTCCGCCAGACGTTCACTGAATTCCTCCAGTGTGCGAATCAGTGTGAAGTAAACGATGCCGCTGCCGGTTTCTGTCATCGTCAGCCAGCGATCAACCGTATCAACGATACTTTGCTCCTTCTCTTCGGCATCCCAGACGTCTTTGACCTGCAGTTCCAGGTTGGGGCGATTGATTCCTTCATGGTACAGCCGAATCTTATCGGCGGTCAGTCCCAGCTGGCGCACGATGTCTGCCTGAACGTCGGGTGTCGCTGTCGCTGTCAGCGCGATCGTTGTGGGTTGTCCCAGGATCTCCCGCAGGTCGCTCAGCCGCGTGTAATCCGGGCGGAAATCGTGTCCCCATTCACTGATGCAGTGAGCCTCGTCGACGGCCAGCAATCGCACCTGACGTTTGGCAATGACATCAAGAAAATCGGGCTTGCGAAAGCGTTCAGGTGTGACGTACAGCAGTCGATACTGCCCTTCTGCAATGCCCTGATAGCGCGCCTCCCGTTCGTGTCGCCGGAGTGACGAGTTCACAAAAGTGGCATCGATACCTTTGTCCTGGAGTGCGTCCACCTGATCTTTCATCAGCGCGATCAGCGGCGAAAGTACCAGCGTGATGTCGGTCCGATCGTGTTCCGAGGTTGCGGGCAACAGCGCAGGAATCTGATAGCACAGCGACTTGCCCATTCCGGTGGGCATGATCACCAGCGCGTGTTCACCACTATGCACGCGCTGAATAATCTCTTCCTGCGGTCCCCGAAACGTCTCGTGGTTGAAGTAGCGTTTGAGAGCGTCCGCTGGAGACATCGTCAGCTTTCAGGGAACAGACCACACTGCACGGACCGGTACCTTGCTCCCTGAGCGCAGGATGCGAATCCGATGTGACTCAATTCGAGACAAAACCCACAACAAATGGCAGCAGCCGCTTAGTTGGCAACCTGCGTCTCCAGGAATCTTGCCAGCATGTGAAAGTCGCACCCGGGTTTGATAAACCGCACGACCGTGACCAGAGTTTCAGGATCCACCAATTCGTCAAAGGGAACGTAGTGCAGATCCAGCTGCCCGGAAACGGACACCATCGCGCCGTTGAGGTTTTCCTGATAC
>JAKVAY010000203.1 GCA_022447185.1 Fuerstiella sp.
ACGACGAGCGCAGCGCGTCATATCTGCAGGAAACAATGCTGTTTAAGGGAAACGACGATCAGCCTCCGTTTCTTGCATCCATGCACGCTTCCGGCGACAGCCACTACCTGTATCTCAAAGTCACCGGCAGTGAGGGTACCCAGACGATTAAGGTGGATCGAAGTCCAAACCAACAGGAAACACTGTATCACTATTTTGCACCGCAACTGGTCGACATGCAGCGAACGTTTGAGGGACATCCGTATCAGCCGCACGACGTCATCCGCAGGAAAACCGAACTGTTTCTGACCGGATATTACTCTCATCTGGAAAAGTCAGGAGCAATGACCCCGGTTGGCAGCGTCCCCACGGACTGGTCGCCGCGTCCGTTCAAACCCGGCTGGATCGACGAATCCATGTTCAAAATCTGAAAAGACGTCAGGCCCTTTTTGCTGCCACGATGGTGTTACCCTGCGTTTCATGCTGATATCAGTAGCAACACTGCTTAAAAGCTGCGTCATCAGGTATTTGGATATTTGTGCCACATGGCGGCAAGCCACGCCGACACCGTGTTGCGACACTTATCCCCCTAACTCCTGAACAGGATGGTCTCACACGAGCTTTCAGGCTCACCGGGAAACTGTGCTACCTCCGGTTTCATCTCGTGGTCGTCGCCGAAACGCTCTACCTGCGTGACGAACACGGGCTCCTCTGCTATGACCTGCAAACGTCGGAAGAGTCAGCACTGCTGTGAAGTTCGAAGATACAGTGGGTGAGGCAGATTTTAAGTCCGCAGCTGACGTCACAGACAGAACATCACACAGCTGGAATCCATCGGAACATGTCGATCGGATCCGCACGTGTTACGACAAAGGTCACAGAGAACTGCACAGAACGAACGGATCCAACCGGAACACTTTTGAAGACGTGTCCTCCGTGGTTCAACAGACGTTGACAACACGGTTGTCCTCCAGAACAAGGTAATCATTGATGCCGGAACACGCGATTCGCTTAATCGACCAGACTGTCATGTCATGGACTGTGTTTCCGTGGACCCTCGCGGCCGGGGAACAGGCGATTCGCTTAACGGACCAGATTGTAATTGGTCTGGGTTTCCTGCTGCTGCTGGGTATTGGTGGCGTATGTTCGCTCCGCGGCCGGACGGACGAAGGGTACTTTCTGGCCGGGCGATCGATGCCGGGCTGGGTGGTGGGTTTTTCGATGATGGCAACCATCATCAGTTCGATGACATTTCTGGCAATTCCAGCCTTCGCCTTCGGTGACGGCAACTGGAAAAATTTTCTGGCACACCTGATGTATCTCCCGGCGATCATGGTGGCAATTTATCTGTTCATCCCGTTGTTCAGAGGAACTCACGTCAGTTCCGCGTATGAGTACCTTGAGCGACGTTTCGGTGTAAGGACACGAATGTACGCTGCCGGATGTTTCGTGCTGTTTCATCTGTTCAGAACGGGAATTGTGCTGTATGCGGTTTCGCTGGCGATCAGATCCATTTTTCAGATGCCGGACGAATCGCTGCCGCAAATCATCCTGGTTGCGGGTCTGCTGGTTTCCGCCTACACGATCCTCGGTGGTCTGGAGGCAGTCATCTGGACGGATGTTGTTCAGGGAATCGCACTGATGTCCGGTGGATTATTTTGCCTGCCGATCATCATCTGGCAGCTTCCTGAAGGATTCGGTCAGCTTTTCAGTGTGGCCATGGCAGACAATAAGTTCGAACTGGGCAGCACGGCATTCACGCTCAGCGAAAAAACGCTGTGGGCCTATATCCTTGCCGAAGGCATGGTCTATCTGCACGTGCTGGGAACCGACCAGACAAATGTGCAAAGGTATTGTGCGGCAAGAAGCGACAAAGATGCCTCGCGTGCGGCGGTTATCGGATGCTGTCTGGCCATACCAACCTGGACTTACTTTCTCTTTCTGGGAACGTCTTTGTATGTGTTTGTCAAAGTCGTACCGGACAGCGGACTACAGGGTCTGGATCCGGATCAGGTTTTCCCTCGTTTTATTCTGGAACAGGTCCCGCCGGGTGTCGCAGGATTTGTGCTGACCGGTCTGCTGGCATCAGCAATGTCCACCCTGGATTCAAGTATCAACGCAGTTGCTGCCACCATGACCACAGATTTCTATAAACGACTGTGG
>JAKVAY010000204.1 GCA_022447185.1 Fuerstiella sp.
ATTTCTTTTGTCGACCGGAGGCCAGGTCGTTGCCCCCGTTGAGCAAATGATATTAGCTTGGTCGATTTAGTCACGATTTCCACGGCTCGCCTCGATCACCGATTTGAGGTTTTGTCCGTGGGGCGACGTAAGCGAAACCGTATTGACCCTCTTCGTGCTGGACCTAACCGGTTGGGTCCAGCGTTAGGGAGATTGCTGTATTCTGTTGCGCCATCTTGGGTGCGAGATTCTTCCTGTTAGACTGGCTGCAATTCACAATTCTTGTCAGCCTGTCAAATAGACCTTCAGCCAGAGACTGTTGAAAACGCATTATGAGAACATTGAAAGTTGCTGTTAGTGGTACCGGCTTTGCCGGCGATTACACCGTCAAGACATATGGCATGATGCCTCATAAGAACGGCGTGCAGCTGGAAGTCGCAGGTGTCGTTTCTGGACGACGTGAGAACGCCGAGCGATTTGCCGAAAAGCACCATATCACGTCTGCCTATGATACTCATGGAAACATGCTGGCGGCTGTCCGACCGGACATCGATAATATCTGTTGTGCGAACTATGCTCACGGTCCCTACACGTTAGAATCTGCTGTGGCAGGCGTACCTGTGATCGTGCTGGAAAAACCGCCCGTTATCTGGCCCGGATATCCGGAAGGGCGAGATGCCGATGCGGCCACACGGAAACAGGAATCGATGTCTTATCTGACGGAAGTTCTGGATGCTGTCCGGGCAGGCTCTTCCAAGCTGCTTTATGCGGAAGATTTCGTGTATTTTGACGGTATCAAGGGGATCGTCGAAGTTCTGACTGAGGCACAGCAGGCTGGAAAGGGAAAAGTCTTGTACCAGCGTGGTGTGTGTGCTCATCAGGGTTCCCATGCACCTGCCTATGACACACCCTCCAAATCGGGTGGCGGAGCACTCTTCAATAAAGCTTGTCATCCGCTAGGCCCGGCGCTATTTCTTAAACAGGTCGAAGGCATTCTGGCAAAAGGGGTACCGATTCGTCCGGCTCGTGTGTCTGCGGCGGCCCTGCAGGTGCTTAAGCATCAGCCGGAATCCGCCGGGGAGCACTTTCGAGTGATGCGGAACGTAGACGACTTTGGTCGGGTGACAATCGTCTTCGAAGACGAAACCATCGCCGAAGTCATCGGGCATGACCTGAGCATCAGTGGAATTCGTAATGAATTCTCTGTGATTACCGACTTTGCACAGTACGACATACGAGTCAATCCAAATAACGAGAACGAACTGTTTTTGCCCGATGCTGTGCCTGCGGGCAATCTGTTGCTGCGCGAAAAACTGCCAACCGCTCAGGGAACCAGTTTTCCGCGTCCTAATCAGTTTCATGCTCATGGTTACGTCAATGAAATGAGCGATGCCGTGGACTGTGCGCTGTATCCTGATCGGTATCCGCAGTCGGGAGCCTTGATGGCATGGGATACGATGGCAGTGCTGATGGCGGCCTATGAAAGTGCGGATGCGGATTGTCGGTTTATTGATGTGACCGATTACACAACAAACGGTCGACAGTTTGAGGCAACGGAAATGCCACAACCCGACCATTTCGGCTCTGTATTTCAGCGGTTTTAAGGTCGGCCTGGTAAAGAAACTCAGTGACTGTACACCATATTTCTGCCTTCTGCTTCCAAGTTGTCCGCATGAAATGAATGCTTCAGTGGAATGGGAAGACTGGGGGGGTGTTGGTGGGGGTCCGGTTTTCGATGAGGCTGTGACCTTCACTCCTAAGGAAAGTTCCACCACGAATAGCTGGCCGAAGAGTGGTTCGATACCCTCCGGGAAGGCCAAGTGTGCGTCGGGCGCTAGCGTTGACGCCGTCGCGGTGAGTCCGCACCGTTTGCTAGAGTGAATTTCCCCGACATCACAAACGATCCAGCCGGTTTCGCTCTCCGAGAGAGAAATCCGGATGTCTTAGAGTTTGTGCGTAAACTGCCATAAACACGGGTACTTACCGTAGCGGTAGGACTACTCGACGTCGCTTCATCCTCCAGTGCATCGTTGAAACAGCAGCCTCAAAAAAGAAAAACAGTCTCTCCTGTGATGTGCCAACTCTTGGCTTTGGAACATTGTTCAAAGTGATTTGACTAGGGGAATTAAGGGGAAAAAAGATTT
>JAKVAY010000205.1 GCA_022447185.1 Fuerstiella sp.
GTGCGAGTGAAACGTATCGCAAGTATCCGAATGCAAAACGCTACCGCGACTTTCGTAAAATGCTCGACGAAATGGATCAGCAGATTGACGCGGTAATCGTCGGTACTCCGGATCATACGCACGCCGTGGCCGTGATGAATGCCATTGGTCGCGGGAAGCATGTCTACTGCGAAAAACCACTCGCGCATTCAATTCATGAAGTTCGCACAATGGCAAAGGCCGCGCGCGAGCACAAAGTCATCACGCAACTGGGAAATCAGGGACATTCAACAGATGACATCCGGCTTTTCTGCGAATGGATCTGGGACGGAGCGATCGGCAATGTGACCGAAATTCATGCAGCATGTGATGCTCTCAGGGAACTCTACTGCCAGACCCATAACATGCCGAAGCTCACCGAAAACCATGACGTTCCCCCGGAACTGGACTGGGACCTGTGGCTGGGACCAGGCAAGTACCGCAATTTCCACCCAATGTATCTGCCGTTTCACTGGCGCGGCTGGATGCCATTCGGTACCGGATGCATCGGAGACTGGATCTGCCACATTGTCGATCCGTCCATGTGGGCGCTCGATCTGGGAGCGCCAAGTACAATCCGGGCAGAAGTCGATGGAGACTACAATCCGGAAATTCACAGCGATTTTTATCCATCTGCCACCACGGTCACGTTTCAATTTCCCGCGAAGGATGATCGTGGACCCGTCAAGCTGGTCTGGCATGACGGAAACAGCAGGATGCCGCGTCCCGAATTGCTCAGCGACCAGCAGAAAGTGCCGGGTGTCGGAGCGATTGTCTACGGCGACAAAGGCGCCATCATGCACGGCTCTCACGGCGCGGGAAATTGTCAAATTCTTCCCGAGTCAAAGAGCAGGGATTATCCGGTGCCGGATCAGGTCATTCCGCGCGTCAGGGACCATTTTTCGGACTGGCTGGAATCCATTCGAAATGGTCGCCAGGCAGGTTCGAATTTCGATTACGGTGGTCCACTGACGGAACTTGGATTACTTGGTGCCATTGCAATCCGCTTTCCCACGCAGACACTGGAATGGGACGCTGTCGGAATGCGATTCACGAATTTTTCCGAGGCAAACGCCTGGCTCAATCCGCCGTACCGGTCGGGCTGGTCAATTTGAGTACGTTGTAAATAAAATTACAGTGGGTCAGACCTGCGCGCAGGCCTTAATTCCGATTCCGGCGATCCTTACAAACGATAACGTCGATACCGGACGGCTGAACACTCGAGAAATCGGTCCGACTGCGTCAGGAATTGGCAGCAAAAAGAACACGACAGAATTGTGAGCATCTGAAAGTCGAATAATTTGCAAAATTGAACATCACTATTTTGCTGCACTGAGTCAATCGTGACGGGACAACGGCACATGATACAGCGTCTCAGAATCAGCCACTTTTATCAGTATTGGACCGACCGAACAAATTGCAGCGAATCGGTGACCGAGTCGCTATACTGAGGCCCGTATGTCGACTTCATCAATAGGAATTTCTATGCGGCGATATGCGGTCGTTCTCGTCTGCCTCCAGTGGCTGTCTGCAGCGATCGTGTGCGCCAAAGATCCTGTGAATGAAAGTGAGCTCAACTTCTTTGAGACAAAAATACGACCGGTCCTTATTCAACACTGTTATGAGTGCCACTCCGCAGAGGCACAGGAAGCAGGCAAACTGCAGGGCGCATTGCAGCTGGACAGCCGCAGCGGTGTCCGCGAAGGAGGAGAGTCGGGGTCGGCAGTCGTACCGGGTGATGTTGACGGCAGCCTGCTGATGTCGGCAATGCGCTATGACGGTCTGGAAATGCCGCCCAGGGGAAGACTGCCCGATCATGTGCTGAGTGACTTTGAGAAATGGATTCGCAATGGCGCGACGGATCCAAGGCACGAAACAGCAACACCACACGAGGCGAAAGGGATTGATCTGAAAGCCGGCCGCCGCCACTGGGCGTTTCTGCCACTATCAGATTCAGTCATTCCTCAGGTCAGGAATGAAGCCTGGCCGAATTGTGATGTCGATCGCTTCATCCTGACGCGTCTGGAAGCGACCGGAATGCGTCCGTCTGCTGATGCAGATCGATACGCTCTGCTGAGACGTTTGTCTTTCGACCTGACCG
>JAKVAY010000206.1 GCA_022447185.1 Fuerstiella sp.
GTGAACTCCTGCCAGTGCCCGAAAAACACGTATCGGAAAGTGACGCATTCATCAGTGCGCTGGACGCGGTCGTCAAAGAAGACGCCGTCGTTCCGTCTGCGCAGACGCCTCAACTGCCGCCCCGCAGGGCCCGTCCGCAAAAGCGAAAAGCTCCGACTGCATCTGCAAAGAAAAACCGACTGACAAGTCAGAAAGTGTTTCTCATCCAGGGGCTGGTTGCTGGTGCCATGCTCAGCGGTGGCTGGTCGCTGGGCTGGTCAATCTGGCATTTTCAACAGACCGGGTTCATCCTCTTACTTGTGAATACAGCCCTTGGAATTGTGTTCGGAGGAATTGTTGGCGGCACGGTCATGTTCGCAGCCGGAAAATTTGACTCCGCACTGGCTGGTTGTACGGCGGGGGCCCTGCTCACAGTTCCACTTAGTGGCGGCGAGGCATTCCTGAATCAGCAGCTAGGGAATGATATGTGGCCACTGTACATCTATTTTGTTCTGGGAATTCCCAAAGGGGCCATTTTTGCAATCTATGTTTTTAGGACGGCAACCGGTGTCGAAGTGAAAGAAGCCTGATGTCATCCATCAAATGTTCTCGTCAGAGGACATTTGATCATTGCCGGCATTTTGAAATATCAAACCGGGCTGGGTCAGTGGCAGCAGGAAAATACCCGTTGTACTTCCGATCACCCATTCGGTGATTCACCCCAGGCTGATCACGAGGACGTGCAGTATCTGGTTCGTGCCATGGGTCGCTGCACCTCGATTTTCTCAGTTCGCCCTGACATTAGATTGCCGATAGACGGTTTATCTTTTAATTTAGTCTGGGATTCTGAATAGAATCAGCCGGGACACCATCGACAGATCTTGCAGTAGAATCACGGCAGCGGGCGATGATAGACGTCAACTGGGATAGATTGAGCCTGAAGGACTTTCTTCAGCTGCAGAAAGAGGTTGCCACACAACTGCGCCAGCGTTTTGGAAAAGAACTGGCTTTGGTATTTACCGATGTGGTTGGATCTACCGGTTACATCGAACAGCAGGGAGACATCGCTGGCCGACTGCTGATGGAACAACACCACACAGTGGTCAATGATGTACTGACTGCAAACGATGGACGTTTGATCGATACGGCAGGAGATGGAAGCTTTTGCGTGTTTAACGCAGTGGAGCAGGCGGCCTGGGCTCTGATTTCCCTTCAGGAAAACTTACTGAATCGACATGCTAATCATCCAGCCGTAGATGTCCCAACAGTTCGCTGCTCGCTTCACTGGGGGAACGCTCTAACTGATGAATCGAGTGTTTCAGGAGTCGCTGTGAATACCTGTGCTCGTCTGTGTTCGATTACGGGTGGAGGCGAGATCTGCCTCAGCGAGTCGGCATTTCAGCAGTTGCCGCGTGAGCTGCGGATACGCTGTGAAACACGTTCAGTAGAACGCTTCAAAGGTGTCAGTGAACCCGTTGGTGTCTATCTGCTTCACGCCCAGGATCCTCGAATCGTACCAACAGCTTTTCGCATTGAAGAGCTGCAAGACACTAAGGAATTGCCTCCACAAGCACAGTTCACGATGGGTCGTCAAGTGGATATCGACCAAAATCCAGCCAATGATGTTGTCCTGTCGCATCCGGATTCAAAGATGTCGCGGCGTATCAGTCGCCGACATTTGAATTTCAAGCGGACGCCTGACGGACTTGTGCTGGAGTCCATTTCCGACAGTTCGACCATTGTCGACGGCAGAGAGATCCGACAGGGGGAACAGGTCCTGATTAAACCCGGAGCTTCTGTCCAGGTTGGTGAAGTCATCAC
>JAKVAY010000207.1 GCA_022447185.1 Fuerstiella sp.
TAACCCGTGCTTTTGAAAGCCGCGGCGCCCGTCGTGGTGCCGGAATAGCGGCAGTGATTGTGCTCGCCCTGCTGTTTTCCGACTACCGGCTGCAGCCGGTAGTCGGACGGCTTCTGCCGCAACTGTCTCTGATCGGATTTGCCTACATTGGTCTACGGGCAGTTGAGTTGTTGAGGGGCTGCTGGGAAGACGAGAAATCAACGTCGCTCATCAGCTGCGTCAATTATCTCACACCGTTTCACATGCTTGCTGCTGGCCCAATTCAGAGCTGGCGGGATTTTCAGCAGTGTGACCATCGTACTTCGATCACGCAGGAAGAAACACTTCAGGCAGCGGAACGCATTGCTGCCGGGCTTTTCAAAAAGTTTGTGATTGCTTCCGCCCTGCGGCAGATTTTCCTGACAGGGTTTGAATCAGACGGGCTGCTGTATGTTCTTGAAGTTCATGTCTTCTATCTGTGGTTGTTTCTCGACTTCAGCGGATATTCAGACATCGCCATTGGCGTGGGGGTCTTGATCGGAGCCCCAGCGCCTGAAAATTTCAAACGCCCCCTGCTGGCCACCAGTCTGATCGACTTTTGGGACCGCTGGCACATCACGCTGTCCCAGTTTCTCCGGCGGAATGTATTTATCCCGCTGGAGATCCGGCTGCTGCGGAAGACCAATGGGAAATTCGGCGTTGAAGTCACCATCTCTGCTTTTATTGTGACATTCGTGGTGTCTGCAGCGTGGCACTCGATTTCACCAGGGTTCCTGTTTTGGGGGCTCAGTCACGCTGTCGGTGTTTCGATCGTGGTCATTTTTCGTCACGTACTAAAACGAAGACTGGGAACCGCTCGCTTCAATGAGTTTCGCAGTCGGACGACTGTCAGGTATGCTTCAATCCTGCTGACGTTTGAATATGTCACCTGGACGCTGATAATGATTGTCGTGATATGACCATGACGAGTTCTCCGGAAAAGACAGGGGCCGAGGATGCCGCCCTGCCCCGCACTCCATTCCTGCTGCAGCCGTTTACCTGGTTGAGAATTCTGTGGGTTGCATTTCGCGTTTCAGTGGCCCTGCTGATAGCCCACGAGGTCGACCCATTCTTTTACCAGGGCTTTTGACCTGTTCTTTCAGGTCGATGTGCATGCGGTTGCCGTAAGATCACAGTTCGTCTGCTGATTCAGGTTTGGCGGGGAATCCGGATCCTGCTTGCGGGATCACGTACGGCGTGAGCAGTTTTGTTGACTGTTCGCGACCCGACCAGCCTACATGAAAGGTCTCCCAGAACGCACTGTCCGGCAGGCTGTCGATCAGGTCCACGACGCGGAATTGTGGATCGTGACCAAGCTCCTGCTTCAGAAACCGAACACACGGTTCAAGAACGTGCTCGATTGTGGTGGTTTTACTGGGACTTCCTTCGGGCAGGAATACCACGGTGACCGCTGCACCACGTTCCAGCCACTGTTTGAGGGATTCCGTCAGTTCTGTCCCGTTTTTCCGGATATCGGCATCCAGGGTTTTCTGTTGTTCAGTTGAGAAAGCCCTGAGCGCCGGGTGCAGAGGAGTCGGCGACATCCTGGTATCAAACCGTCCGTCAATGACCTCTCGGAACGGATTCCGATCGGCCGGGTCAAAGTCCAGCTCACCCCTGTCACTGCTGATCTTCAACGTCGACATTGGGTCGTGCTGTTTTGTAGACAGTTGGTAGACCGCATGTCGCAACTTTCTGAACGCCGACTGTGACCGTAGTGAAACCTGTTTTTGGCAGGTGCTGAGCAAAGTCGGCAGCCCTGCACGCAGTACGGTGGCAGCCAGGGTGTCCTGAGTGATCTGATACCGCTGTGTCAGGACTTCCTGAAGACCGGCCGTTGATTCAATTTGAAAGTTTCTGGGAGAAAGTCCGATCAGAATGTGGTCCGGTACGATTTTCGCCTCTTCAAGCTTGCGGAGATACTCCAGTGACAGCTGCAACACGCTCCCGGCGCCACAGAGTCCCATGACTCTCCAGCCAGGACTGTGGGCATGGTTGAAGCTGGAAATACTGACGGCGTT
>JAKVAY010000208.1 GCA_022447185.1 Fuerstiella sp.
GGTGTCGGTGGCTGGCAGTCCAAGTGTTTTTCTGAGGTCATCGAACGTCCGTTCTTTTCCGGTCTCGAGTCTTTCGATTACCAAAGCCCGTTGTTCTTCGGTTAGTTCCCGCGAGTCTCCGGTCTCAGAATAAATGATGAGATTGTTGACTTCCTGAAGAAGCTGAAACTGCTGGGCAACTCGGTCCGCCCTGTGGCAGCGTTTTTCTTTTGGTTCCAGCTCACATTTACCAATCACTGAGGCTGGCCAGTACATAGACCTTTGAAAGAACAATATTCCGTGCAGGCCGAAGCGTTTCAGCACAGAGTTGCTTTTTCGCTTCTTTAGCGGTTCCGGCGGACGCGGGTAGCTGGATTCGCCTTTTGTCCCGTAGCGCAGTTCATCCGTCAGAAGCTTCGGATGAAACGTGCTTTGGAATTCCCAGATTCTGTTGAACTCGTCTTCATACATACGTCGCTTGGTATGACGACCACGAATTCTGATTCGGGAATCGGACTCTCTGATTGAATATAGATACTGACCCAGTGTGTGGTCCCCAATGTCCTTCTCCAGACTCTCAATCTCAGCAAGCATTCCCTTCGTTTCTTTTTCTTTGCCCCGGTCCGACTTACGGTTGCTGAGAAAACCACGCCGCTGTGCCAGGTGCAGGAAGATCCTTCCAATCTCAAACGCAGTGAGCTCTCTTTCAAGGGCTGCATCGCGTAACTGATAGGGATCCATCGCGAGCAACTGTTCCTGTTTCGTGGCGTCGTTTGGGAACAGGCCTGATTCAATCATGGCCGAACGAATTACCTGGCGTCGCCGAGCGCGCCGAGCAATCTGCCGTCTCGTCCCGCGGGCAATTCGTCTTGTCTGGTTCTTTGGTCGCTCAGAGCCGCTGGTATCTCGGTCGACGCCCTCGGGAAAGACACGTGCCCCAATCGCGACAATGCGTTCTGGACTGTCTTCATCGCATGTCTGAAGCAGCGCCCAGCCAATTGAATTGCTACCGAGATCCAAGCCCAGCACAGTTTTCATCAGTTCACCCATTTAATTTGACAGTTTCGGGGTGCGACGCTAACCTAACGAAAGTCTAACTGATCCGTGCCCGCGAGTCTTTCCGCAACAAGACAAAACATTCGTAGGCACTGCCCCACGGGGCATCCAGCTGCAACCGCAAGGGGGCAGCTTTTTTTTTGCGCTGTTGTAAAAAGCCACCCGCTGTGCCGCGACCAGCTCTCAACGATCCAAAAATCGCGAGTAGTGCAAGTACTGAGGCAGTTATCAGTGTTTGTTGACTAGCCATGATGTTTATTCCATGCAGCTCTGATCGTCACTCACCGATATTCATCCCGTTCTTCCTTGCTCAGCTTCCGCCAGTCCCATGGTGCGATGATTTTGTGACTACCCGACCATAGTCCTTTTTCCAACCGGCGCGCCTGCTGTTCAGCTTCACGCAGCGCCGTATCGTCCGGCGCGTACTTCACATAATGCCAGGCCAGACCTGCTTTGACCAGCGCCAGATTGATCAGCGTGCCATCGTGGTGGATGTCACCGACGGTCCGCCCGTATCTGTCCTGATCGCGTGACACGACTTTCACATCATTGCCCAGGATGGAATCTTTCAACGACTCGGTTGCATTGTTACCGAACGGCTGGCCACGTTCCGGGCAATCAATGCCGTTGAACCTGATCCGGATGGTCTGCTTGTCATCGGTCAAAACGTCGATCGTGTCGCCATCGACAATCTTGATGACTTTGCCCGTGAACTCTCCCGTAGGTTGCTCAGGCGTCACCGGTGGCGTTGTAACGTCCGCCGGTTGTTGAACCGGAACATCTGGCTGCGTCACTGTCTGAGGCTCGCCACATCCAGTCAGGAACAGCAGGACAGTTATCGGGAGTGTTGTTTTCATAGCAGGTTCCATGTGGCATTTTGCTGCAACATTTTGCACGAGCCGTGTTGTTTTAATGCAAAGCAGCCGATCCGGTGATTGTTTTCGAAATTCGGCGACTCGCTGATGCGGCAGG
>JAKVAY010000209.1 GCA_022447185.1 Fuerstiella sp.
CTTTTCATTCCACGGATATTCGCCGTGCTCACCCACACTGATGATTCCATCCACGGCAACTTGGCCCTCGCCCAGGGAGATCGCCTGTTCAATCGAATCGCAGATCGGAAAGCCGTGTTTCACTGACATCTCCCGAGAGATGTCTCGAGCCATCTCTCGGTCGGGAAACTGATCAACATACATCGACGCCAGTTCCAGATCCGGTCCGGGTCCACCAGCCTGATTCCAGCCTTCCAGGATCTTGCCGATCAACACGTCTGTGTGTGAATTCTTGATGTAGATAGTAACGACTGCCGCAATCCGCTTCCTGACGCGAGGTGTGATCGTGTCGGCACCTGCGAACGGCACCATACCAAAACCCAATGCAGCCGCACTGGTCTGGATAAATGATCTACGGTCGACTGAATACCGTCCGTCGTCGGATTGTTTCATCACTATCCATGTCCAGCTGAAATAAGTAGTTCGGTGGCGTGGCTGCCGGTGCGAGTCACGGTTTTCGATACGGCCCTCGTGAGAAGGGGCGCCCTTCAGACATCCCTGGACATCGAGGGAGGGAGTCGCTCGTGTGAGGGAGAGTTATTCAACTCCAACGGGCATGCCATCGTTGCGTATTCCCAGTTTTTGGTATACACCCAGTTGTTGTCGGTCATAGTCCACTTCATTTGTCAGCTCAGACTGACTTAGACCTCCGTTACTAAAGTGAATTTCATTGCTGATGAAACGCACCGAGCTGTCGCAAAAGACGAACCAGGCTCCGCCGCTGTGAGCGCTGCTGAACCCTTCACTACAGCTGTCGCATTGGTTCGGTGACTCACGCGTAACGGGTGAATTAAGCTCTTCACTGACCCGACCTCGGTTTTGGTAAACACCCCAGTTACAACCGCCAGGCGGATTCCGACAACCTGCCCATACACCGGAAGCGCAGCGCATATCCCGTTCGCCGAGCATGAACGTGTTGCTGGTTCCGTCCCTGATGTCTTGCAGCCCGGTGACACTGCCGTTGTAGAAGACTCCGTTATTGCTGAACGAGCCACCTTTGTCATAGAGTCCTTGGCAGGCCACATAGTTCGCCGTGCCCAATTCGAGTTTTTCGGTATTGCCATCACCGTTGAAATGACGGAGTTCGGCTGGCAGCTGATCCGGGGTCGAGTCAGAGGGACACCGAAAGACCGCAATCGGAGTTTGTACCAAGCGGTTTATCCCGGGATCCTGCAATATTTCGGTCAGTCGTCGGTTCGTTACGTCGAGTTGTTCGTACAGCTGGTTTTGCTCAATTTGGGGCAGAATGAACGTTCCCCACCCCCATGATTCCTGTCTGTGTTCGTCGTCCATACAGCCTGGCGGAAACGAGCCGTGACAATCGTGATAATAATGGATGGCCAGCCCCAACTGGCGGAGATTGTTGGCGCACTGGATCCGTCGAGCGGTCTCCCTCGCTGTTTGTACGGCCGGCAACAATATCGCGATCAACACACCGATGATCGCAAAGATCACCAGCAGCTCAATCAGTGTATAACCATATCTGACTGTTTCGCCTGGGATTCCCCGCACCGCACGATGGCGATCTTGAAACAATCGTGGCCCATTGCTCATAAGAGATTCTCAATCTGTCGTAATTCTTCTGTTAATGATCAAAGCACCCCGTATTTTTCGTACGCAGCCACCGCCTTCATCCCGTCGCGAATCTCATCGCGTATTTTGTTTTCAGTGTGGACTTTGTCCCACGCGATTTGAATTGCCTTCCCTTCGATTTCCTGAGGGACCACGACCACGCCGTCAATGTCTGCGATTACCAGATCACCGGAACAGAACTTCACTCCGGCGATCTCTACCGGCACATCAGTCTCAATCACTCGCTGCCGATTCAGACTGTCGTACACACTGGTGCCCCGAGCGAAAACCGGAAAATTCATATCACGGATTTTTGTGACGTCACGTGTTGCTCCGTCCACAATCGCACCCACGCAGCCGGAATTTTGTGATGCGGTGGAAAGGA
>JAKVAY010000021.1 GCA_022447185.1 Fuerstiella sp.
GCGCCGTCCGGCACGGCCACAACATCGTAGCCCCACTTTTCCAGCAGGCCCACGAGTGCGATGCGCGTCGTCGCGGAGTCTTCCGCGATCAGGATGCGGATTCGTTCTGATGCAGTCGAGGACATTCGCCCACGTCGTGAAACCCCGGAGTTTTATTCACCCTTGCGGGGCGTATGCACCGGCTTGCAGAAGATCATGCGGCCTGCGCTGCTTTGCAGGACTCGAGTCACCACGGTGCTGATTTCCTTGCCAATCATGCTGGAGGCACCTTCACACACAACCATGGTGCCGTCGTCAAGGTAGCCGACGCCCTGCCCCACTGAGTCACCTTCTCGATTTATCAGGATCAGGAGCCGTTCACCCGGCAGGAACTGTGGCTTCAGTGCGTTGGCAACATCATTGAGATTGATGACCACGATGTCCTGGACGCTGGCAACTTTGTTCAGGTTGAAATCGTTTGTAATGATGCCCGCTCGAAGCTGTTTGGCCACTTCCACCAGTTTTTGGTCCACGGACAGAGAGCGAAGCTCGGCCTTTGGAGTTTCGTGGATGCGAACCTCCACGTAGCTGCTTTGCTGCAGATTCGCGAGAACTTCCAGACCGCGGCGCCCTCGCACACGACGGTTCTTATCACTGCTGTCGGCAATATCTTGGACTTCGGCAAGGATGAAGTCCGGTACGATCATTTGAGATTCGAAGATCTGAGTTTCCACCACATCATGGATTCGACCATCAATCAGTGAGCTGCTGTCCACCACGAGTGGTCGGCCACCCTTGATGTCCTTCACAAACTCGACGAACGGGATGATGAACCGAAAGTCAT
This sequence comes from Fuerstiella sp., assembly GCA_022447185.1. Lineage (GTDB taxonomy): Bacteria > Planctomycetota > Planctomycetia > Planctomycetales > Planctomycetaceae > S139-18. The sequence continues at coordinate 824 of JAKVAY010000021.1, forward strand.
CCCGCGTCTGCAGCAGCAAAGAGACACATATATAGGGCAGGGTCAGTACCAGCAACAGTACGATGACGCCGTTAAATGGTGAAGACGGCGGCACCAGCAGTGTGATTGCCTGTCCGGACAGATAGGCGAGCAGAATACCAATGAGAAGTCCGAAGTATGTTGCAGAAATCAGATCGATGCGTTTTCGACGCACGACTGTATCGGCGACTGTCGCCAGTTGAGAGATGGCGAGCAGCACAACAAAGGCCCAGACCGGATGTTGCAGAATGACAGTTGGCCGGGTTTCGGTGCTGGGGTCTCCGAGATGGACGGGGAAGACGTATCCGGCGATCGCACCAGCACAAACTAGAAAGTAGGCCGCGCGTAGAATGATCAAAATCATGACGAGAAGCCGTCGTGGACCTTGAGCAGGTCGTTGGCTGCTGACCACAGGCAGCGCTCGCGTGCCAGTCGAAACTAACCAGCGAGACTGAGATATCCGAATTTGGTCGAGCAGAACGATCTGCGAAGTGAGAGATGAGGCCGTGGTCAATTCTCGCAGAAGAATTTCTCATGGCAACCGGTTCACGGTACGAATCGGGAAACAAAGTGCTTCGCTCCGGGGATAACATCAAGTACATAATGAAAAGAACGGTGACGCGCCGCCAGGAGAGGGGCATCGTCACCGTTCCGTTTCATTAACCGACAGTTCCACCCATGCTGATCACCGGGTGGAACTCAGACAGACACTTGGTCTGTTGGTGTGTTCCCCCGTGAGGATTCCTCACGTTCCTCATCCAGCGTTTGGGCGGAAGGTCAGGCCTTACTGAATACTTCCGCATTGTCAGGTCGCTTCATCAGACATTCGATTCGCATGGATCGATTCGTCTGACAGCCGGCCAGAGCAGANTCACGACAATCTGCTCTGTCACCTTCCGGCTGAAGTCTTCAGTTTATCGCCGAACCTTTCGCCGCATTCAACTAGTTGCAGGGAGCACAGCAGCTCGGAGCAACAGGAGCACAGCAGCTCGGCTCGCAGCACTCAGCAGCAGGAGCACAGCAGGTCGGCTCGCAGCACTCAGCAGCAGGAGCACAGCAGGTTGGCTCACAGCAGCCATTGCCGCAGCCATGGCTCTTGTTGAAGAGCTTCGGCAGCCTGAACTTCGGCATTCTGAGCTTCAGTCCGCTGAACAGCCCGCACTTTTTACGGGGCTGGCAGCAGCCTTCGCCACAGGCA
>JAKVAY010000210.1 GCA_022447185.1 Fuerstiella sp.
CCCCGACCGGTCGCCCGTTCAAAGTGGCCCACGAAGGGACACCCGTCCGGGCACTGCTGTCCTAATGGAGCGGGTTCCGCTGCGGACCATGTCGACCTGCTCTGAACTCCTTCAGGGTACGGCTGCTTGGTCCCGATGGGCCGGTAACCGGAAATACATACACAGGCTTCCGACAGGCAGTTGTAAGTCAGCCGTTGTCGGGTGAATGATCCAGCGCTCGAGTTGCAGAGGAACTCTCACGGGAGCGTAGCTGGCGGTGGCCTGCACAAAGTTTTGCAGATGCCTCGCCTGCATGGTTGGCTGGCATCTAATTTGAAAGGCATTTTCAACCGGTTGAATGCGACAACCTGCGCCAGTCAGTCAACGCTTCGGCAAGAAATGCCGGCTTCTCGATTGCCTGATGAAACCCGGGGGCGTGTAACGCACAGTTTGTATTGATTCAATTCAAGAGCAAATTCTAACGTCCCGGTGACATGCATCTTTTCGCCACCGGAGCGAAACCTGATCAAATCGGCATGTCCGCGATTAATTCAATACAGTCCGCCGTATCTTTGGTCCTTCCGGCAGAAACCTGTCCCGATGAATTTCGCCAGATATCACAACTCGTTTTCAAATCATTCGCGACGGGTGGCTTTACTCCTGCTGGTCAGTGGGGCGTGTATCCCCATGAATTTCGTCCGCGCAGCCGATCATTTCAATGCGTTTACTGACGTCTCCGGTCAATCTTCGGCACATCCATACCCGCAGTCACTGAATCCGTCTGCGGTTTCCCCGCAAACTCCATTTTCCGTGTCTCAAAGTTACGTACAGGCCGGAGCCTGGAACTCTTATGTGGCGGGTATTTTTAAGGGAGGGACAGACCGTGTACTGGCGCAGGGTCAGCGGGTACTTCCGCTGATTCAAAGTCCCAACAAATTGGTTTTCGCGGATTTGCGAAGTGCACTGGATGATCAGCATGCTTTCGAAGCCAACTTTGGTCTGGCTCAGCGTGTGATTACTGATCCGTACACGATTCTTGGCAGTTATGTGTTCTATGACATTCGACAGACAGCTCATCAGAATGACTTTCACCAGATAACGATCGGTAAGGAATATTTGACCGTGCCGTTTGAGGCACGAGTCAACGGTTATATCCCGCTAACCGGAGTGCAGTCGGCCCCTGTTGCAACGACTTTCACTACGACGGGGGGATCGATTCTGATGAACGCCGGGCTGGAGAGTGCCTACTGGGGCGTCGACGGGGAATACGGCTGGCTGCTTGCTGACTATGGCTTCAGCGAATCGCGAGTTTTTCTTGGAGGTTATTATTTTGCTGCGTCCGCGTCCGGATTTCCAGAGATTACCGGACCACGAGCACGTCTGGAAATGCGTTCATTCGATATGCCTGTGCTTGGCATTGGTTCACGAGTGACTGTAGGAGCGGAATATCAATGGGATCAGGTGCGAGACCACCAGTTCAATGCGCTGGCCCGAGTGGTGATTCCTCTGGGAGGTCCCGCCGCGGCGCACGGCGGGCACTCCAATCGCCTGCGACGTCGGATGATGGATCGTATTGTGCGTGATGATGACGTCGTCACTCAGGCTGTTGCCGCCGGCCCCACTGAGGCCGCGGTGGCAGTGCTGGATGAGAACACACAAATTTCATTGGGTGCTAACACAACCGTTGTCACCGCGACGACGCAGAACGTGATCAGCGATGCCATAGACACCCCCGGCACAAATGTCCTGGTGCTCGACGGATCTGCCGGAGAATTCACTCAATCCGAATTAGTGCAACTGAATGACGGCCAGCGTGTCCTGGGGGGAGGAGTCCGTGTCGTGGGCGAAACCACCGCACTGCCGGGCGTGTTTGGTCGTCGTCCCACGATCAATGGGACCGATTCTGGCCAACCGGTATTTGTCGCTGCTGATAATTCCACAATCCAGGGGCTGTCGATTACCGGGGGACTGCACGCCATTCAAGGGACAGGCAC
>JAKVAY010000211.1 GCA_022447185.1 Fuerstiella sp.
GGAAGGCGAACCGGCCGTGGACCCCACTGACTGCCCGAACTTTGGCGGTCAGGAAGGCGAACCGGTCACGGACCCCACTGACTGCCCGAGCCTCGGCGGTCAGGAAGGCGAATCGATCACGGACCCCACTGACTGCCCGAGCCTCGGCGGTCAGGAAGGCGAACCGGTCCATGACCCCACTGACTGCCCGAGCCTCAGCGGTCAGGAAGGCGAACCGGTCTGAGAAGTGCGTTTGTATGCAGACGATACGTATAACCTTTTGAAATCAAGTTGGCCGTGTTTGTTGTGACACATGCGGAGAGAGCCGACACGAGACCCGACACCAGAAGAGATTCGGGCCATGTGCGAAGAGATTCAGACGGAATGGACGGAAGCCGAACGGCAACGACGGGCGTGCAAGGGAACGCTGCTAATCCCCGTCCAGATCGGTCACGCATTCACGCGGAAAGACTCAAGAGTGACTGAGCCAGTTGAAGCGGAAGATTGAGCGATTCTGTTTGGCGGGAATCATGAGCGCAGTCTGCGCCGGGGCCTTCTCAGTAAGGGCAGTCGATCTTGGTGTCATGTGATCTGGTACACCTGCACCGCGAGTTGATGTTCCTGACTGTAGAACAGGAATATCGTGTTGTCGCAGCTATCAGCAATGAAATCCGCCGTATGAAGTTCCGCAATGAATGACATCTGCTTTCCGCCCGGATCCAGAGGTGTGGCATCATCTTGCAGCCAGTCCGGCTTCCCACCCAGCCGAATTTCATCGATTCCGAACGTTTGACCGGAAGTCCGGTAACCGTCACGGGACCGCTGATACTCTTGTGTCGTGAGGTCAAACCATTTTTTCCAGTCATCACTCAGATCAAAGTAACCGAAATCGGTTTTGAATGTGTATTTCCCGTTACGCAGATCAAAGCCGATCATGTTGTCGCTGCAGTACTCATTGAACCACTTCGCGCCGGATGCGTCGTACGGATCTTCGTTATAGTGCACGACATGGATTCTTTCGTCGCCCCATTCTTTCCTGACGCATCCCAGCCGAATGGAGCACACGGGAAAGAACACTCTGCGGCAGTGTTCCAGCTCGGACTCGAACACACTGTCAATATCAGGAAACAGCTCAATGTCCGGGGTTCTCGATTGTCGAAGTCTCTCAAATAATCGCATTCAATGTTTCCAGACTGTGGGCGTACTGTTGTGGGATCGACGGGGGTAGGCAATCCCTTTTGTCGTCTCCGTTCCGCCGTACGGCAAACTAATTGCCGGTGCAATACAAATCCCGGACTGCTTGGATGTATACGTTCCCTTGTGAGACTGCCGTCGGCGCAAGATATCGAATGCGGATGTCATTTCTAGCAACCTCGTCGTACTTTGGCCCGGCCCGTAAAACTAATGACACTCCCTTCTCGGATAGGATTTAGATTCGCCCGTCGGCTTAGACGAGAGACGACCAGCATACACCAGACATTCGCTGTACCCAAATAACCTTGCCGGATGAAGCCTCGAGGCAATGGGAAATGTTGTCTCCGGAAATTGAGTAGAGATACGGTTTTATGTACCCCAACGCCGAAAATGCGGCGACACCTCGCTTTTGTTCCCATGCGATGTGCGTCTTGGTGACCTCTCCCGTGCTGACGACGACTCGTAAGCACGCGTAGTCCAACGAAACCGGGTAAGCAGCAAATCAACGCCGTGGTTGCCAAGATGCACCATACCGGACTTCTGCACACAACCAGGGCAATCGCATGTCGGTTTCGTGTTTTGGCTTGATGGTTGCGTGAATTCGGTGCCAGTCAAGGCGGGGATTTGTTTTGCCCCGAATCTGGTGTCCGAGCACGGAATCATGTCATGCGTACAAACGGGTTCTTTGAATTTCTTACATACTTCGTCGATCTGACAGACCCGCGGAAGGATCGGGGACGCAATCACTCCCTGGTCGAGATGGTGGCACTAGCTCTTTTCGGCACAATCTGCGGGG
>JAKVAY010000212.1 GCA_022447185.1 Fuerstiella sp.
CCGGTATCCAGCCCTGGTAATACTCGATTCGCTCAAACGTTTTGAGATTGCGCTGAACCTCGTCCAGGGAAACCGACAGGTCCCCTTTTTTCCAGCTATAGGCACGTGTGGTTTCAACGGTATCTTCAGCCGCTGGTTCAGAAAGACCTTCGAACGAATCAAAAGCATGATGTACCCGCTGGTGATCTTGATGCATCGCTGAACAAATGACATGTGATGAGTGCCCGTATAGCACGCCGCATTCCACTGTATCACCGGGGATGTTTTGAAGACTGTTGGCCAGTGACCACAGAACAAACTTTCTGTCTGGCCGCTGTCCGGCCAGTGGAAAGTCCTGCCACAGCTGCCAAAATGCGGTGTCCGTCATCCAGGACGAATGATGGTTGTAAATTTCGAAGCCCCATAAGCTGGAGAGCTCGTCCAGAACGTGGAATTTTTCGTTGTATTGAAGATCTGCTTCCGGTTGATCCTCAGCATTCAGGGAATCCACAACCAGTCTACACAACTGTGGGTGCTGACTAAGCCGACGAGCCAGATGAAACTGTCTCACCAGATTTTGAAGTCTCGTTAGCAACGTGAGGTCTCCCGTCTTTCAAAACCAGTGGCCGTTCACAAAAATCACACCCGTTGCACCCGTCTGTTCGATTACTTTCGGATTATGAGATTCGACGGAAAATGTCATCGCGTCATTCATTCGAGCGAGTTGAAGACCAATGGCGGAAGTCACAACCGCCTCGATCGAATATTCGCCGGCGAGCAGGCCACACGTTTCCAGTTGAAATCCCACAATGGCTCTTCCGGGCGCGAACTGCCTCGTTTCGAATTGACTGCCGGATCCAATAGTGGCAATCAGCACATTTGACATGGAATACACCATCAGTCGAAATCGCAGATCCGAGACGTGTTCGAAGCACTCGCACTCCATGCAGATTGAGAAGGTGTCACCAGTGGATATGGTTTTGGTTTCGCTCCCTTTGTCTGTCTCCAGGTGAACTTTGTGAATTCGTACATTCCCTGAAGATTCCTGAGGCAGTGAGGCAGAAACCGGTTTTTGTGATTGGTTCTTTTGCTGTTCGGAGTGATAAAGATGGATAGCTTCTTTGGGAGCAGCAATTTTCAGAATTGTACCGTGCGCCATGGTTGCAACACGGTCACAGAGTCGTTCCAGCTGATAGGGGTTATGTGACACAACGATGAAACTCGTTCCCCGTGCTTTCATCTCGTAGACACGGTCGTAACATTTTTTCTGGAATGCGTTGTCACCAACGGCCAGTACTTCGTCGACCAGCAACACATCCGGCTGTAGTTGTGACGCAATTGCAAAACCCAGCCGAACCTGCATTCCTGAACTGTAGGTTCGAACCGGAGCATCAATCGAATCTTTGACGTCTGCGAAGTCGACGATGTCATCAAACACGGCTGCTGTTTCCCGGCGAGTGCGTCCCAGAACGGCACTGTTGATGTAGACGTTTTCCCGTCCGGTCAGCACAGGATTAAACCCGGCACCTAACGCAATCAATGCTCCCACCCGGCCACGAATTGTTATGGATCCGGTGTCCGGCTTAATGAGGCCGTTGAGCATTTTTAGGAGCGTTGTTTTGCCAGCCCCGTTGTGACCAATCAGTCCGAGGCACTCGCCACGTTTGAGTTCAAACGAAATGTGTTTGTTTGCCCAAAATTCACCGGATCGCAGTGTGTTTTGCGCGCGACTGATTCGCAGCAGATCTGCGGCGGAGTCGCGAAGTCCGTACCACAGGCTGGTTCTCAGATCACGGCAGAATGTTTTGCCCACATCATCACAGTGAACAAGAACGTCAGACATGGGATGAGAAACCAATGGGAAAAAGCATCTCGTAAACGCGTTTAGATGTCATAAGGAAGATTCTGTTGCTTGAAAAAAGGCCAGACAGCCCCGTCATGCTGTCGACGGCATTTCCCAATCATTTTTGGGTTACATTC
>JAKVAY010000213.1 GCA_022447185.1 Fuerstiella sp.
CATAAGAAACGACCTCCGCACACCGGTTTAGTTTGCAGAGCATTCAACCAGTGTCACACGCCAGCATTCTATGGCAGCAATTAGTTAAAACAAAGGCTTCGGAATCACCACGTGTCTCAATGGCAATTCTGCACCTTCCACTCCGGTCTGTCTCTCCTGGCTCGTGTCCCCACATAATATTGTCATTCTCATCGTTCCGGACCGGTACATCACTCGTACAGCGACGGGCGTCCGGTGATCAGCTGTCAGTTCATACCAGGTTGTAAACAACCACTGCTCCACGACAAAACCACGATATCGAACGTAAACTCGCACACCACTCAACCGATCAGCCCATAATCAAGCGGCTGAGTACAATCGATGCTGTCGTTCGCTTCGGACAGCGGATATTTAAGTCCGCTGGCACAGTTGAACAAAACGCAGTTTTCTTTCGGTGTGATTCTTCCGGACACCAGTTCCTGTTTCCAGGCTGCGTAAGTTGCTGCTCCCTCGGGACACAGCAGCAACCCGGTTCGCTCGCTGACTTCTTTCAGCCCCCGAATGATGGATTCATCAGTAACTGCTGTCGCAAAGCCCCCGCTGTCCCGAACAGCATCCAGAATCAGAAAATCACCAATCGCCACAGGAACGCGGATTCCGGACGCCACCGTGTGAGCGTCCTTCCAGAGTTCTGCATGGCGAGTTCCCTCCTCAAAGGCTTTCACGACAGGAGCGCAGCCTGTCGCCTGAACGGCCACCATCCGAGGAAGTTTTCCTGACAGCCAGCCCATTGTTTTGAGTTCATTGAAGGCTTTCCACATCCCAATGAGCCCTGTACCTCCACCGGTTGGATAGAAGATCACGTCGGGCACATTCCAGCCAAGCTGGTCTGCCAGTTCCAGTCCCATGGTCTTCTTGCCCTCAATACGATAAGGCTCTTTCAATGTGGAAAAGTCAAACCATCCCGTCGCAGCTTTGCCTTCACCCACAATACGTCCGCAGTCATTGATCAAACCATTTACCCGCCAAACCTTTGCACCCTGAGCAGCGATTTCACGAACATTGACTTCGGGAGTGTCTTCCGGACAGAACACATAACTCTGCATGCCTGCCCGGCTGGCGTAAGCCGCCAGAGCTGCCCCCGCATTTCCATTGGTTGGCATCGCCAGCTTTGAAATGCCCAGCTCTTTGGCCATGGAAACAGCCATGCAAAGACCACGTGCTTTGAATGAGCCAGTCGGAAGTCGTCCTTCATCTTTAACAATCAACTGCCCACTGTTTTCTTCCAACTCTGAAAGCCGAATCAGCGGTGTGTGTGATTCTCCCAGACTGACAACATTTTCTGTCTTGCGCACGGGCAGAAATTCACGATACCGCCACAGGTCCGCAGGACGCTGTGCGAGTTCTGTTTTTGAAATATTGGCCGCCAAACCCTGCAGATCATATTTCACCAGTAACGGACGTCCGGCTTTGGAAAGCTGCTGAATGACATCTGCTTCGTAGCGGTCACCTTTAAGTCCGCATTCCAGATGGGTCACATAGGTTGAACGATTGGTAGTCAGATTTTCAAAGGCCGACACGATCAGTCGCTTTCAGTTTGCGGAACACAAATTTGTCTCTGCGGCTGCACAGCATGACGATCGACAAACCAATCGTATCTGCGACCGGAGTCACCACACTACGGATCAATGCGAAAAATCACAGTCAACAGCGCGCCGTCGCAGACAAATTCACTCCGAGTACTCACGAATGACGTCTTCCTTCACATCGATTCCCAGACCTGGCGCAGTTGGCACTGCGATCTCTCCGTTAACAAGCTGAAATGGTTGCGAGACAATTTCTGTTCGCCATGGATTTTCAGACAGATCAAATTCCAGCATTGGCGTATCTGTTGGAAATCCCCCGTGAGGATCCGGGAGTACCGACAGCAGGTGTACCGACGCCGCAATGGAGATCGCGCC
>JAKVAY010000214.1 GCA_022447185.1 Fuerstiella sp.
TCTGGAACCGACAGGATCCAAGACACCCGGAGAAATGCTCACGTCGAACACGGGGTGGGGTGGGGCGAGCAACTATCACAATTATGACGACCCGGACCTTGATCTGGATGTCAATGGCACAAGGAACGAACCGACCGATGAAATACTGCATCGCAACACCGGCGTGATGTGGCGAATGGTTCTCGACCGCAATGGAAGTAGCGGGCCCAGCAATCCACTGCCCAACCGTAGTCAGGGTCCAAGCACCATCTACGATGGTGCCAGCAACACGCTGCTGCTGACTGAGAATATCAACGCCGGCAACACCGATTTGTGGGGCGACCCTGATCCGCGCAACTGCACCTTCGTATACCCGCTGGACTGGGATCCGTCCGACAATGCGCCTCCTCTGGACGCTACGACCTATTTTTCGACGGCTCCGCTGGATCAGGATCATCCGTATGCCCTGATCAATGGAGCTCGAATCGGTCCGGATGGAGCCCGACCATTCCCGAATTCCAATCACACGGGCGTGGTGAACGTCGTGTTCTGTGACGGTGCGACAAAGACGATTTCGGAATCAATCGATCAGTCTGTTTATGTTCGCCTGATCACTCCCAACGGGGACAGGAACAATGGGATTGTCACCCCACAGGAACCGCTGTCGGGTGATTCCTTTTGACGTCAGGGTGTTGCGTGAGCGGCACTGTGATTGCCACGCGGCGACTTGGTCATTCGACCACGGGTTGTACGAGATTGGTCTCACGCGAGGGCGCTACGGCTTCAGACCTGGAATTCGGATTTTCTGACCGTAGGCTGCCGCCAACTGAATGGGCGTCATTTGGTAGTGTCGTTGCAGGATTTGTTCCCAGGTATAGCCGTGCTTGATGTCGTCGAAGAACCGGCGAAACCCATTGTTGTCATGTGTTGCCAGCAGGCTAATCATCGAGCTGGCAATGCCATACTGCCAGGGTTGCAAATGCTGTCGTTCGAAGAATCCGCCCAGTGTTCGCGTCAGGTTCATTCGCTGAGCCGCTGACCTCTGTCGTTCCCGAACTGCCTGAGAGGTCGGTACGGCCCCGCCGCCACCCAGTCGGCAACTCCCTCGTTGATCCAGGACGGAATGCGAGCCGTTGATCGATACCGGTGGATGTATCCGTGAGCCGTTTCGTGGACCAGCACCACACCAAAGTACGATGGAGATTCACCGCGGTAGCACCCCACCACGACGCGACCGTTCGGAAAGGTGTGACAGATGCCCTGAGCTCCGGTAGACGTCGGGTTGCCCATCACCTGCTGCTCAAAGGCATGAAACGAATTTTCCTGCATGAAGGCCACCACAACCGCCTTGCCACGCCAGACATTTTGCCCTGACGGAAAGCCGAATGATTTTCCAAGAGTGGTGTTCATGCGGTCGAGCTGATCGAGATATGGACGCACCTGTTGGGTAGGGATATCGGTGAGGAACAGAAAAACTGAGTATCATACAACTGCATGCTGAGCTGACCGAAGCGCCGCTGTACTGTCTCCAGAAACTCGCGTTCTTCTTTCACGTAATGATCAAGAGCCTCTGTCGATTCTTTCGGCCAGAACCGATCGCGAGATTTCTGCAGTCGCTGTTCGGCTGCACCCGTGCGTGCTGCGATATCGATCAGCACAAAGCCACTCTTTGAAGGTAAGGCTTCGGCTGCATAAACGGCGTCATCGATTGTCACACGAGCGACGCGATCCAACGCGAGCCGCCTTGCACGTTTGCCGTCGGCTTGCTGAGCCACAATCAGGCGGGGAAACTGCTTTTTTCGATCTAGCCGAATTTCCTGAATCGTGACATCTGTCAGTGAACGTCCCCTTTGTGGGCACAATTGTGGCCGGACGACCGTACAGCTCCGCCAGCTGATCTGTTTTAAGTGCAAATTCCAGATAAA
>JAKVAY010000215.1 GCA_022447185.1 Fuerstiella sp.
CCGAACGATCCTCTGCGAATCGTGATGGCTTTCGGTCAGCGAGTAACATGCTGATCCGCTTCCGGTCACAACCGCCTGACCATTGATCTTTTGCAAATCTCGAAGGGTGCTGCTGATTACCGGATTAACTTCGATCGCGGCCTGTTGGAGACGGTTGAACGTGGCAGATCTGATCTGTTGGCGGTCACCACCTTTTAGCGCCCCCCGGATGTTGTCGACACTCTTCATTGAATTGGTGCGGCGCAGGCACTGGAACACGTCCGCCGTCGAGTTGCCGACGAACGGAAGCACAAGGACACCATGCAGAGTTGATCCCACGCACAAGGGCGTGACATGTTGGCCGCGACCCGTGCATAATCCCACACGGCAGCCGTTGAGCAGAAAATTGATGTCACTCCCCAACGAGGCTGCCACCTGGTGCAGGGCTGCATCAGGCAGATGCACGCCCCACAGTTGATTCAGCGTTCTCAGAGTGACGGCTGCGTTTCCCGAGCCGCCACCCAGACCGGCTTCCGAGGGGATATTTTTTTGCACAACAATGTCGGCGCCTCGTGTCACGCCTGCCCTGCTGCACAGCGCGCGGGCCGCTCGCGCAATCAGGTTCGTTTCGTCGAGAGGAAAGTCCACTATTCTTCGATCTGCGATGCCTGGACTTTGCCTCAGTGACAGTACGATCTCGTCGTCATCTCGTGCTGTAAACCGCAGGACATCGCAGAAATCAGTCCGTGCCATCACCGTCTGCAGTTCATGAAAGCCATCTGCTCGCCTGCCACAAACTTCCAGGAAGAGATTGACCTTTGCGGGAGATCGAACTGTGGCACTATGCAAAATCATTTCCATCACCAGTCAAAAACGGCCACAACTTTGGTCGTGCGTTCAGACGTCAACGTCGCGCCCTGCCGGGGCAGTATTCGGGACCTGTTGAAAGTTGCAACGATTCACTGAGGTCATTGGGTGTCATACAGGAATAGTCGTCACCAGAATGTGGCTCAAGCGGTTGGCGTGGATGATTGTATACTGATCGGAACACATCGCCGGAACAGTATTTTTTTTTGGCAGCACACTCGAGTGTGTTGGATTTTAAACGGCTGGCACTTTGTGCCGGCCGTTTAAAATCCTCGATTCTCCGGTCGTCGTAACGCGGGATCCCATCTTCTGCAGCATCACAGCGATTGATCGTTGCGTGAGTGCTGCCGCAGGTTCTGGTGTTCGCAGCTTCGATTTTGTTTGCTGCCTTCTGTTGCATTGCTGACGGTCCGATACTGGACCTGAATTGGGCCGCCGTGCGACGCCGGGTTCACAAAAGTACTGGTATTGCAGCATTGAAGAACAGAATCACGTCTGCTGTGTTGTACGGCGAGGTGCTTCACGCAATGCCTGTGTGAGCCGGGCCACTTCCTGTGCCAAGTCGGCCGTCTCTTCTTCAGTCAACAGGTGATCCCCGTAGCGGACGGCATTAAAAGCGCTGGCGATTCGGACCGGAATCACCCGGGTCGTGGAATCCAGTCGGTCGTCGAAAAAGTCGGCAGCAGACAGGGCGTTTTCGGTTGCCGTACCGGATGGTGGAAACTCCAGCCCGTGTCGAGCACAAAGGCGGCAAAAAGACTCGTAGAAGCGTACGATGGACGAAGCGACGCGCCTTCGCGAGCTAAACCGGTCGAGTAGAAATGCGGACAACAATCTGAGCAGTCGCCAGATTCGACGACGAACAAAAGTGGCCAGTGTCAGCATGAACGCGAATCCTCCCACGAATACGCGCCAGTTGAACCATTGAGAAGCGTTCCGGATTCTGTTCTGCAACGCAGCCCAGAGTCCCCGGCTGCGAATATCTGAGACGA
>JAKVAY010000216.1 GCA_022447185.1 Fuerstiella sp.
CCATTCATAAGCCGAATGATTTCCTGCTGCTGCTCCGGTTCGAAGAACTTGGCAATCGTTGATTCCAGTTTGCCGTCAGCCACCTTCATATAAGCCAGTCCCCTGGCGCCATGCTCACCCACAAAATCTTTGAGCTCTTTGTCCAGCAGTCGGCGGCTGTATTTATCGGCGGCACCCTTTGCGTTGATACCACGAACGCGGCCACCACCTTCAATGACGGACTTGAACACACCGAAACTGCTCGCGGCAGCTGCCTCGCCCACATCGATCAGTTCCATACCAAAACGCAGATCCGGTTTATCAGAGCCGTATCGTTCCATGACATCGGCATACGTAAAACGCGGCAGCGGAGTTGGCAGGTCGATGTCTTTGACCTGTTTAACGACAGTGGAAACGAGACCGTCGATGAGCGACAGAATGTCGTCACGATCGACAAAGGACATTTCGACATCGATTTGGGTAAACTCAGGCTGACGATCGGCTCGCAGGTCTTCGTCTCGAAAACAGCGGGCAATCTGATAGTAACGGTCAAAACCGGAAACCATCAGAATCTGCTTATAGATTTGTGGTGACTGCGGCAGTGCATAGAAGCTCCCTTGATGGACACGGCTGGGAACAAGATAGTCTCGAGCACCTTCCGGAGTACTGCGACCCAGCATCGGAGTTTCAACTTCAAGAAAGTCAAGGTTGTTGAAGTACTCACGTACCGCCTGACTCATTTTGTGTCGAACAATGATGTTCTTTTGAAGTGATTCCCGACGCAGATCGACAAATCGATGCTTCAGTCGCATTTCTTCATTGGGGAGTTCAATTCCGTCGAGCTCAAAGGGTGGAGTTTTGCTGCTGCTGAACACGGTGAGTTCGTGCGCGCGAACTTCGATTTCTCCGGTAGAGAGTTTCGGATTAATCAAATCGTCTCCGCGATAGCGAACTTCACCGCGAATCCGGATGACGTCCTCACGGCGCAGCTTCCGGGCGATGGAATCGATCTGACTGTCTTCTTCAGTATTAAAAACGACCTGAGTCTTTCCGTAGCGGTCACGAAGGTCGACAAAAACAAGGTTTTCACCGTGATCCCGATAACTATGGACCCACCCACAGAGAGTGGTGGACTGGTCGACATGATCACGACGAAGCTCGCCGCAGGTGTGAGTTCTGTACACGGTTGACGTCCGAAAATATGTCCGATTCGAGCAGATCAGATTCAGTGAATCAGGGCTGTTTAGCGAGCCCCGACAATAGGGCAGTTCGCAATTATAGAGCCGTGCAGGTGCTCACAATAGTCACCGGCGCGATCAAGTGAGTTGACACTTCCGGCGGAATTGCGAATAAGTCGCCCATTGGGAACATATGACGGAATCCAGGAAAGACACCGCCATGAATCAACCGTTTGAGCCTGCTTCCAGCAATGTCACTGTCACCGAAATCGGTCGCAGCCTGAATCCTCCTGGTGTCAACAAAATGCCATTCGATACGAACCGGAGACCACCCGTGCTGACGCCGGGTCCCTGATCGCCCACTTTTCTACCGTATCAGTCCTGTTTGCAGTCGTTACAACAACCGCGAAGAAGTATCTCGTTGACTTCACCAACTTCCTCGCTGGCTCGCTGACTTCCCACCGTCAGTCGCACGCTGTCGAGGCATGTCACCACACCACATGTCACACACAAAAAATGTGGATGAGGATCATGACCGTGCTCGTCACTTCTCACTTCCTCGAACCGATAAACGTGATCACCTAATTCAGCACGACGCAGCAAACCGGCATCCGCCAGG
>JAKVAY010000217.1 GCA_022447185.1 Fuerstiella sp.
GCGTACATAAAGCGTGGAGTCTCGCCTCAGGATGCTTTCCGGACACAACCATGGTTTCCAGCAGCGCAACAGCCGCGGCGTCCTCCCGATGAATCAGCAGTCGTTGAACGGTGTCGCGCTGCCAGCCACCGGGACTTTCCAGCATCTGCACCAGCTCGGCCGTGTTCATTCTGTCGAAGCGAGGCACACGGCGCAAAGTTTTTTCGGCAGGATAGACACGATAGATGCGCCCTCGATCCTCCCCGGCGCGGACCGCCAGATCTTTCTGTAACTCCCTGGGAATATACTGCGTATGTTCTATCACCTCACGGTACATGTCAGCGATATACAGGGCCCCGTCGGGCCCCACTTTAATCGTGGTCGGGCGAAACCAGTTGTCCCGCGAGGCGAGGAATTCAGATTGCTGTTCATCATCAGCACGGCGACTGTTAAACACGACGCCTTCGGCGGACATCACCTCTCGATGTATTAGGTTGTGCACCGGTTCGCTGACGAATGAGTTGCCGACAAACGCTTCACCAAAAAGCTGATCACGGTACACAATCGAGCTGCAGGCAGATGTAAAATGGTCTGCTCCGTCCAGAAAGTTAAACCGTGGCAGCGTACGACTCACGGGATAACAGGGAGACGCTCCCGGCTTGACCGATACCTGCCGACGACCTTCCGGCGGAATGACATACGGGTTGCGGCGGAGATATCGGTCTGAAAACATGTACTGCCACATCGGATGGCTGTTGTTGCTGCCAAACCAATTGCCCCAGTCGTCCCGGCTGCGTCCGAATTGCGTGCTGCCCATTTCTTTTTCGATCTCACCCACGTCGGGAAGAATACGAATGTCGTGTCTCAGCAGATTGATCGACTTCCCGGTCCTGACCGATTTCACCCGTCCACCACTGTCGCCATTGGCACAGTAGACCCAGTTGTCCAGTCCCCAGGTGAATCCGTTGAGCCGATGCTGCTGGTTTCCCTGTCCAAACCCGGTGAACAGGATTTCGCGGTGATCCGCTCGTCCGTCACCGGTGGTGTCTTCGGCATAGAAGATGTCCGGAGCAGCGGTCACCAGTACACCGTTTCGCCACGGCATCACTCCGCTGGGAAAACCGATCCGGTCCAGGAAGACGGTTGACTTGTCGTAAGTTCCATCAGCATCACGGTCTTCTAAAACACGCACGCGTCCCCCCGGCTTTCCCTGGCCGTCAAGGCCCAGAGGATAGTCGGCCATCTCCACAACCCACAAACGTCCGTCGGGACCCCAGTCAAAGGCGACCGGGTCCAGCACCATTGGTTCGGCGGCCACCAGTTCAACTTTGAAACCAGGCCGCGGCACCATGGATTTGAGCGATGCCTGAGGTGTTCGGGGACCGGGGGCAACGTCCTGAAGGAGGTCATCGAAGGAACGCCGATCGACCAGATTATCCAAGGTGGCAGTATCTTCGTTCTGCCACCACAGATGACGGGAATGGACCCAAAAGCCGTTGTTGGTTCCGTCCCCGCGGACGATCATTGGTAACTCTTTCAAAGAATCCCTGTCGCCGCGTGTGCCGGAAAGAATTTGCCGGCTCCAGCCGGTCTGCATCGAATCAAACAGATGAATCGAATAGCGCTGAGCATTGGAAAACACGATGTCGTCAAATCCGTCCTCGTTGATGTCGACAAAGCGGAGACCGGCGTCGGTTCCAAACCCGCGAAACTTCCACAATCCGTCTTTGGTATACGGTGTGCCCAAAGTCGTACCTTCGGGCAGCTTAAACGGAAGTTGCTTCCAGCGACTGTCG
>JAKVAY010000218.1 GCA_022447185.1 Fuerstiella sp.
GGCCGGTCGCTATCGGGAATCAGCATCGGGGCCCTTCGATCCTTTTCGCGCGCTGGAATTCGGGCATCCGGATCTGGTACTGCTCGAACGAGATCGACATCCGCAGGCGACGAGAACCATTCGTCAGGCAGCCGGCTGGACGCTGTTGTATCAGGACGGCCTCGCGGAATTGTGGGGGCGCTCGGAGCGGTTTGATAATCCTCGGTCTTCCGACTGGCTTCCTCCCTTTGCTCGCCACATTGGCAATGACCTGCAGCAAGGTACACTGCCATGGCCTGCGTTTCCGCAAAGCAGCTAGAGCTCATTTCGATCAAGTGTATCAGTATACGCAGTGCCCCAGGGGTCGCCTGCATTTCTGTTCATGGAAGAGGCCATCACTTTCTTGGGAGCGGTCGAAAGAGTCAGGACTTTTTGAATCAGCTTCATCTTCTGGCGTGTGAAACACAGTTGATACGCTCAGATCGGTGTTCAGTTCCGGCTTTCCATGACCATCCGCCGGATGTCATC
Organism: Fuerstiella sp.; assembly: GCA_022447185.1. GTDB lineage: Bacteria > Planctomycetota > Planctomycetia > Planctomycetales > Planctomycetaceae > S139-18. The sequence goes on from JAKVAY010000218.1 coordinate 508, forward strand.
CGGAAGGGCGTGCCATTTGGAATGGCAACGATGTGTTGTCAGCGGTGCTGTCCAGCCTGATTCCCGTCGCTGCTGTTTGATATGACGGGCCCATGACTTGCTGACTTTAAACTGTGTTGTAACTGTACTGGTTCGTTGACCGGCGTCGCACACCAGCAGCACGTCCCGATGAAACTCTTTCGAACAGCCTTCCAGAGAGACCTCCTTGAAATGGAAGCCTCGACAGTAGTTAATCTTCGTGAGCGGCGCTACTGTTTCGGAAAATTGGCTCCAGCCGTTGTTCAGGAATCGTTGTCATGGCACCACCCGGTACCCACGAGCCTCTGCCAGCAACCGATGATGTGCTGGATGTGCTGGTAATTGGAGGTGGCTTTTCCGGTGTCTGTGCTGCGATTGCTTTGTTAAAGCAGGGAGTCACCTGTTTTCGGGTTTTCGAGAAGAGCGCCGGCATTGGCGGCACGTGGTGGGAGAACACTTATCCTGGAGCGGCCTGCGATGTGCCCTCACACCTTTATTGTTTCTCATTTGAGCTCAATCCGAACTGGTCGCGGCTGTACTCACCGCAGTCTGAGATTCAGCAGTACATCGAGCATTGCGTCGATAAGTATGGCATCCGTCCGTACCTGCAGTTCGGTGCGACGGTACAGTCTCTGAAGTTTGATGACACGACGGGTCTGTGGCGAGCGCACTTTACTGATGGAACGCAGGCCACCGCTCACCATGTCATTAATGGGGGCGGAGCGCTGCAACAGCCACTGATTCCGGATTTTCCCGGAGCCGACGAATTCACCGGTGCTCAGATGCACACGGCCGTCTGGGATCATTCCGTGGACTTTAGTGGGAAACGTGTGGCAGTCATCGGCAGCGCGGCCAGCGCGGTGCAGGCCGTCCCGGAGCTCGCCAGAGTGGCGAACCACGTCAGCATTTTTCAGCGGACGCCGAGTTACATCGCGCCACGGAATGACTTCGCGTATTCCGCATTAAAGAGAAATTTATTCTCAGCGATGCCGTGGTGGAATCGCTTCTATCGCTGGATCATTTTCATGCGTCTTGAGACGCAGTTGTATCCACTTATCGTGAATGAAAAACGGCGTCGCAAATTGACCGAATTGGTGCGGCAGTTCATGCGCGACAGTGTGACGCGGACAGAATGGCACGATGCCCTGAGTCCGCAGTACGAGATGGGTTGCAAACGGATTCTGATCTCAGATGACTTCTATC
>JAKVAY010000219.1 GCA_022447185.1 Fuerstiella sp.
TGTCCGAAAAACTTGAACCATTTGAACTGGGACGAGCACTCTACAGTCTGGCTCAACGGCGAGGCTTCCTCAGTAATCGTAAATCGCAACGTGACGATGATGACGAAGGTAAGGTCAAATCAAGTATTTCAGAGCTGGGACAGGAACTTGGGGAGCGTACTCTTGCACAGTTTTTTGTGGATGACGTGAGTCCCGATCACCAGATTTCGGACCTGCGCCGCATGCGCAGCCGGTATACGTCCCGGCAGATGTACCACGACGAATTTGAACGGATACAAAACTGTCAGCAGCCGTTCTTTCCCGAGATCACCGAAGAAAACTGGCGCCAAATCAAGGCTGCGATTTTCTTCCAGCGTCCATTAAAGTCGCAAAGGCATCGGATCGGTAAGTGTGAAATTGACGGTGGCCTACGGTGTGTGGAAGCGCTGGACGCGTTTCAGCAGTTTCGCATATGGCAGACTGTTCAAAATTTGCGTATTGAAGATGCGTTTTCTCTGGGACGTCCGGAAGCATTATCCCTCAACGAACAGACACGTTTGGTGGACAGTCTTCAGAGCGTCAAGATGCTTACTTGGAAAGCGGTCAGAGCGGCCTTGGCGTTACCAAACCGTACCCGATTTACCATTCAGGAGTGGAGTACGAAAGGAATCGTCGGGCATATGACGAATGCCGCCATGATTCCAATATTTGGTGACGAGTGGCTCAACCGGCCCACCGAAGATCGGGACATAATTACCCGGGAGGTGATGCACTTTCGGCGTCCGGCGGCACTGATTAAACGAGGGATTAAGGCATGGAAGTTGAGTGACAAACAAGCACAATTATTACCTGCGGTTCGTCTGGATGAAACACACGCACGACATTCCGAAGCATCCTTGAAAACGTTCGTTCACAGAATGCAAAAAGGCGAGGAGTATTCCACAATCCGTCAGCACCTTACCGGAAGGTACGAATCGGAACCAGTGGACACACTGCCGCCGCTGACTGACATGGATCTCGACATCACGAATCCTGCTGTGATCCGAGCCGTCACAGAACTCCGCAAGGTGGTTAATGAGCTTATCCGCGAATATGGCAAACCTGAGAAGGTTCACATTGAAATGGCTCGTTCCCTAAAACATTCGCGTGACCACCGAAAGCGGATTCACAGGAACAATGAAGATCGTCGTAAACGGCGTGAGAAGGCAATAGCCGGAATCCTTGAGACGATTCCGGGACTGCAGTATTCACGGTCGGATATTGAAAAATGGTTGCTGGCCGAAGAGTGTGAATGGAACTGCCCCTACACAGGTAAACGAATTACTGCCAAAACACTGCTGGGAACGACTCCACAGTTCGACGTCGAGCACATTTATCCACGGCGTTATCTGGACAATAGCTACCTCAACAAAACACTGTGTGACAACACATTCAATCGCGAGGTCAAACAGGATAGAACTGCCTATGATGCCTGTTCCGGGCGAGACGACTGGGACGAAATCCTGGCGAGGGTGCGTCGTTTTCAGGGTCCGGTCGCTGCTATTAAGTTAAAGAGATTTCAGACTGGGGCAGATCAGATTGAAGATGACTTCACACATCGACATCTTAACGACACGCGTTACAACGCAGTCGTCGCCAGAAAATATCTGGAAGCCCTTTACGGTGGGGTCAGTGATGTTGACGGCCATCAGCGAGTGTTTGCGGTCACAGGAGGTCACACTGCGGAATTGAGGTGGCAATGG
>JAKVAY010000022.1 GCA_022447185.1 Fuerstiella sp.
TCTCGAAGCCGGCTTTGACAACCGGAAATCTCTGGCCGGGCATCTCGAATGGAGATTTAGATCTCTCCACTATTTTGTGAGGATGGAATGGGCGCCCGGCGTGTCCTCTCAGACTAGATGATTGGGGAAATCGGTGACGCGCTCGCATGCCAGCTGCTCCATGACCTGCTGCAGCTGACGCTTGAGCATGGAGATAGTGTGATCGCCACCTTCGCGACCGAGAGCGCCGACACCATACATGAAGGAGCGTCCAAGAAAAGTGAAGCGGGCTCCGCTGGCCAGCGCGCATGCGATATCCGGCCCTCCTCGCAACCCACTGTCAATCATGACAGTGAGTTTATCTCCGTAGGATTCGGCCAGCGAAGGGATTGGTCTGATCGTCGATTGTCCTGCGTCGAGTTGTCGTCCGCCGTGATTCGAGGCAATGATTCCGTCTACCCCGAGGCGGAGGACTTTTTCACAGTCCTCTTCGTTCACGATTCCCTTAACGACGAGTTTGGCCTTCCAGCGATCCCGAATGGCCTTGATGCGGTCCTCGTTCAATCTTCCCGAGAAAGTCTTGTTCATAAAGAGGCCGAGATGCTTCATGCTGAGGCCCTTTGGAATGTAGGGGGTCATTGTTTTGAACTGAGGCACTCCTGCTGCAAGCTGTGAGAAAGACCAGGTGGGGTGCGTAATCATCTGGATAATATTCCGGGGAGTCATCCGAGGAGGAATAGAAAGCCCGTTGAGGATTTCTTTGGGCCGATAACCGAAGGTCGGAGTGTCAGCGAGAATAACCAGAACGGGACAGGCCGCGGCACTGGCCCTGGCAAGGATTTTATCCCTCAGCTCGTCTTCGGCCGGGTGATAAAGCTGAAACCACGCTTTACCCCCGGTGATTTCAGAGACTTCCTCGATACTGGCAGTTCCAACGGTACTCAGGATAAATGGAATGTTATGTTCCGTCGCGGCCTTGGCCAGGATTTCGGTGGAGCGAGGCCACATCAGGCCCTGGAGGCCGATAGGAGCGATGCCGAATGGTGCATCGTAGGTCTGACCAAAGAGCTCGGTACGAAGATCAGACCCTGCATAATCCCGGATATAGTAGGGCTGCAGACGAATATCGCGGATCTCATCCGTGTTGCGTTGCAGGTTGATATTGGAATTACAGCCACCCTCAAGATAGTCGAAGGCGAAACCCGGCATACGACGCCGGGCCTTGTCCCGAAGATGTTCGATGGAGGGGAGTCTTGAGTTAATGGGCATAGGACGCAGCTTTGAGCGTTTAAAGAAGGGTCTCGGATCGAGGGAGGTTATCCTCCCAGGGAATTGAATCCCACGGAGAGAAAATTTTCATGGGATACTGATATTTCGTGTTTAATAAATATGCGTGAGTGTTATGCAGCTTGACGTCAATCCGTCTGACTGCAAATCAACTCCATCTTACGTTCTGCGATCAATCGAATCCGTTCTTCGTTAACGTTGATTCCCAATCCAGAGCCAAGAAGCCGAGGAGCACGACCTCTGCGGGAAAATGTCAGATTCTCGCGAGTCAAAGCCTCTCGAACCAGGAACCTGTCGTAGCTACCTTCCAGATATCGAATCCCGCTCACATTGCACGCGAAGTGTCGACCGGCTGCCGACAGAATTCCGGTTTCACCGACCTGGCAACCCAGCTGGTATCCCAGACCGTTNGAAACCGCCATAGCAACCAGACGAATCGAGCTGCGAATTCCACCGCACTTGGAAAGTCGAATGTTGAATAAATCGCAGCTTTGCTGTTCAATCGCACGCCGGCCGTCTTCCTCACAACACAACGACTCATCAAGCATAACAGGGACCGGGATCCGGGCCCGGACCTTTGCAAGGTCTGCAACCAGTGCGTGAGGGACTGGCTGTTCCACACTTGTCGGGTGAAACGGCAACAGTCGTTCCACACGGGAAACCGTGTCCTCAATCGTCCAGGCCTCATTGGCGTCAAGGCGAATGTCGACCTCGGTCCCAAGAATGCTGCGGATCCGACGAAGGCAGTCGTAATCCGCATTCGGGTCTGGTCCCACTTTCACCTTAACGCTGCCGAATCCAAATAGTTTCATCTTCCACGCGGACAGCCACTGGCTGCGAGCTGTCATGGAGGTAACAACACCGCTAT
>JAKVAY010000220.1 GCA_022447185.1 Fuerstiella sp.
CGTGAAAGCTATCAGTCCGGTCCGAGTGTGTGAATAATACGTTTGACTTCCTGACAACCCTCTCTGCCGGCTATGCCATCTGTGGCGTCAATGGTCCGACCGACGGATTGTTACTCGCCGTTTCCGGCGGTGCCGACAGTTCTGCGTTGTTGCACGGCACGGTGAGACTCTGGGCGCAGCATAGAGGCCGGATCGCCGTCGTTCACGTGGATCATCAACTGCGTGCAGACAGTCGACGGGACCGCGAGCACGTTGAGGAACTCAGCGAGACTGCGGGTTTAGAATGTTTCACGGCAGAAATCCCTGTCAAAGAAGTTCAGTCGCAGGCCGGAGGATCACTGGAAGAGGTAGCGCGGCGATTACGATACGAGTTTCTCGAGCAAACCGCGTTGGATCAGCGGATGCGATTCGTCGCCTGTGCACATCAACAGGACGATCAGGCAGAAACGATCCTGCACAACATTATTCGCGGCACGGGGATTCGTGGCTTGACCGGGATGAATCCTGTCCGGGAGCTAAGAGATGGTATCCAGTTGATTCGCCCGATGTTGAAACTTAGGCGTGAAGACGTCGAGGAGTTTTTGAAGACGGAGGGATTCAGCTGGCAGGACGACGAAAGCAACAGGTCAGATCGCCATACCCGAAATCGGATCCGACACGAAGTACTTCCAGTACTGGAGCAACTAAACCATGGAGCAAATAAGCATCTCGTACAGCTGCGACAGTCGGTCCTGGAAGTCGAACAGATCACTCAGTTTGTTGTGGATCGTTGTTTGAAAGAATCGGTCCTGGAGCAACAGCCTGGTATTTGTCGTGTCTCCCGTGTTGCTCTGCGGGGATGGCCCGAGCCAATTGTTCGTCAGGTACTGCGGGATCTCTGGCGAAAACAGAAATGGCCCCAACGGTCAATGACTCGAGAGCACTGGAATCGTCTCGCAGCAGCCATCGTGGACCCTACTGGGCATCCTCCCGATATGCATGGTGTGGAGGTTTCGGTGACATCATCAATGATTCGGTTTTTCGGTCCGGCAAATGGCCGAGATGAGGTCCGGAAGTAGCGGATATTTGCTGTCCGCGTCATTGATAACGGGTCCGGTCCATAGAAAACCGATGATCCACCTGGTACTTTGGTCGGCTCGTTTGCGGATGAATTTACAGAAGTCCTGCGGCGATCATATCTCGACATCGCCGGCCCGGGAAACTTGTCAATCAGTTACACCCCGTTGGGGGCTGCCAACGATGCAATGCCGATTCGGCATGCGGGACTACGACAGCCACACTACTCCCGCCATGCGGCAGTGAAACAACCTGAATCAATTTAGTGCCAAGACGGCAGGAGTTATTCATGGAAAACAACAGTAAACGCGGAACGCTTCTGATTGCCAGCTTCCTGACACTCGTCGCTGCCGGAGCCGGTACAGCCACTCGTGGAGCTGTCGCACCAGCCTGGGCGTCCGGCCTGAACATTGGCCAGACCCAGTTTGGTACGATCATGGGACTGGGCTTTCTGGGATTTGGCCTGGTCATTTTTGTGGGCGGCATTCTTGTCGAAATGTTTGGATACAAGAAACTGCTGATCCTGGCTGTCGGTCTACAACTGTTGAGTGCCGTGATGATGTTCATGGCCCCCGGCCTGTATGAAGGCTGGGTCGAATCGGACGGTCAGGAAGCAGCAACCGCGAATGTTGTGCGGTTGCTGCAGATCAGTGTAT
>JAKVAY010000221.1 GCA_022447185.1 Fuerstiella sp.
GCGGCGAAAGACAACGTCGTATCCGAAAATCCTTCAGCCTGAACCGTCACCGACCCGGCAGACCGGTTTTGAACGACAGCACTTGACCTCAGTCCGTTGTTCGCGACAAAGTCGATAAACTCGGGCTCCTGATCACAAATCCGAATCACTGTGACAGTTTCGTCTGGCTGAAACTCACTGAGAGGTCGCCCGGTAGCATCGGCGATCTTGCCCTCGGTATCGGAAATTGGATCGCCGTGCGGATCAATAGACGGGTGGCCGAGGTATTCGTCCTGCCAGCCCATCAGCTTCTCGGACATCGCATACTCGAACTCCTCGGCTTCCTCATGTACTTCGGACTAGTCAAATCCCAGCACATCCACACGGAAGACGTCAACCAACCGTGCTTACGCGTAGCGATGGAGCTTCAACTGCAAGGTCAAAACAGATCACGGAGGGTGTGGCGTGCTTAATGAATTCGGATGGAGACACCCGTGCCAAAAAAATAGTCGGCTGCGTTCCTGTTGAGGCCAGCACCGCCGCGAATGTCCCACTGGACGTCGTTGCTCAGAAGATACGTGAGGCCACCATTGTAGTAGTACTCGGGCTTCACCGTGTCGGCGCTGTGCGGGAACAGCGCAAAGAATTCATTATACGCGCCCCACTTGTCAGTGAGTGTTAAAGCCATTGTTCCTGACTGAGCCCATTCGGTGTAGGCTCTACCGGTAGCGTCGTCGACTGAGCGATTGAACTGAGTGCTCCCGGCAATGGAGACCTCGTCGGAGATATTCCAAGCGTAGATCCAGTTGACGCCCGGCAAAAACTCATCGGCGGAGAAGACATCCTTTCCGGTGGGCATCGTTGCCTGCGGGATCAATGCCATCTCCGGCAGGATGCCTTCTTGGGGAGTCAGTCCGATTTTCGCACCGAAGTAGATATCTTCGACGCCGTCGTTGGTGTCGCGTGCCCCACCGCTGGATACCCGCTCAGAGACCGGAAAGATCGCCAGTCGCCATTCGAACCATTCGGCGAACATGCCGTAACGGAACAGCGGCTCGCCGATACTCTGCGAGCGGGTCGCTTCCCCGTCCGATCGATCGTATGTGTAAGTATAGCCAGCTTCGATCTGAAATACTCCGTTGCCAACCGTCTAAGACGCTTCTGTAAAGTCCGGCCGGTCAGTGACGAGCGGTTCATCGAGATTCGGGCCACCGCTGAAGGAGTTGCCATGACTCCATTGAAAGAGTGTCCCAGAGCGCTGCGGGCATACATGGAAGCCGGATTCATCCCCTTGCACCCATCCTGTAGTGGCACTTGCCAGTTTGACTGCCGACAGACTTGCGGTTTCCGGCAATCTAGGCCGATTTGTCAGTTTTGGGGCATCCTGCCCTTTGGCTTGCTGACAGTCACCAACAGCCAACGACAGCAACAGACTGAGGGACAGATTGAGACTTTTCATCGTCATTACCTTGGATCCCGCATTGTGCATCTTCCCAAGTGAATTTGACACAACTGCATACAGAAAGGGATGTTGTGCCCAATCTTTTCCGCACCAGCACGCCGTGAATGAGTGGTAGGACATCGAGAAAATCAAACTCACCGGACTCATCATTTTTTTCGTCGCAATCGATGCCGCTAAATCAATCGAACCTGCCTTGTCTCCGGATGTTTTGATGAATCAAACACAAGCTTGGTAGCAGCAGCAGTTCAAATCTGTTTTATA
>JAKVAY010000222.1 GCA_022447185.1 Fuerstiella sp.
CGCCTGGACACGAATCTGCTGAAGACTCTCTTCCATTTCCTGCAGCAGGCCCAGGGCGACTTCCGGCAGAAACGGTCGTTGACCGTCAACATCCAGATACACCGGGCTGGTGTGAGCATAGATCGGTCTGCCGAATTCGTTTTCCGGTCCGGGCACGGGAGTGCGGACAGCCAGCCAGCCGGGTTGATCAATCAGAATCCGGCTGTTCAGCCTGGCTTCAAAATGGCCATCGACCTGCGTTGTGGCTGAACTGTCAATGACCTCACCGTTGCGGACGATTTCCAGACGGCCAAAATCAAGACGGCCGACGATGCGGGCCGTCACATCCACTTCCCGGGGCTCCGACAGGTTAATGATGTCACCGATCGCATGTCCGTCGACGGTGAACTCCAGCAACGGACCGTTGGTGATAAACGACCGGCCGGCCTCAAGCTGCCTGAGCCAGGCCTGGCTGGTGAGCTTCCCGCTGAGCGGGACATAGACCCGGGAGAAATCATCAATGAACCAGTCCGTCCCGGTTGAGAACGGAATTCTCATCCCCAGATTCAGGTAACGGTAAAAAGACGCATCATAGCTGCTGCGAATGCCACCATCGAAAATGTTCTGAGCATCCAGGCGGCCGCCGAGCCAGCTGGGAACATCTTCGAAACCAAATTCGTTGTGGCACCAGATGATCGTGGCTCCGTCCCGGCGAGCTTCCTGAATTCCAGGCTTTAAGGGAATTCCGTCTGTCCCGCTGCGCATGATCCCGGGACCAATACTCACCGGACGAATCAGTTTCACAATATCCAGCAGCATCACGTGTCCAAAGCCCTCACCACCCACGCCAAAGTTGTGCCGATGTTCTTCTCCCGGTCGAAGGATCACATCTTTGTGTGACAGCTGATCAAGGACTTTGTCCGACAGATGCTGTTCAACAATTTCGTTGGAAATGTAAGTGGCTTCATCCGGAATACGACGCAGATGCGACAAATACACCAGTTCCAGTGCGTCTGCTTCCGGAACTTCCCGCAGGTATCGTTCCGCGGCAACCCGAGTGCGGTCCATCAGGTGCAGATGGGTATTTCCGTTTCGCCAGCCCTGCTGCCTGGCGTTGTAGAACCGACGCAGTTTCAGAGTGACTTTGTGTGGCCGATTTTCTGTGGTTTCCACCTCGGCAACACTGAGTTCTGTCTCAATCCCCCGCAGCGCTTCGATTCGCAGTTTTGCCGCAGGGACGGTCACTTCCGTTCCCGCCTGTATTGTCTGCCATCCAATCTTCCGTGGAATCAGTTCCGACGGCTCCACCGGCTGGCCGGTATCCTGACGAGTGATACGTACAATCCCGGAAAGCGGTGAACCTGTGCGGGCATCCGTGAGCTGTATGGTGAGCTGTCGTTCCGCATTCCCAGGATCAACCGGTGATTCCTGGGCAGAAACCGGAACGTGGGATAAAAGACAGACCAAAAACAGCAGACGATAAACAGCCGGCGGTTGTTTTAATGGTTTCATGTTTGGTTACCGAACAGGTGTCGACACGATCCGTCTTAGTATGGCCACTTTGTGCCCATTTCAAAACCAGGCTGCGGGCACATGAATGGCTTGCCTCAGAACCACAGATTAAAGACGGACAAACAGCAATGCCAGGCACCGTCGTTTGTATGGGTTCATCTCCGATTTGTACGGACGGATGT
>JAKVAY010000223.1 GCA_022447185.1 Fuerstiella sp.
GGTGTCAGTCACCGTGCTTTTGAAACAGGTGACCCGTCCCGACCGAATTTCGCCCCCCCCAATCTGACGCTTGCTGCGGGTGTCAATAATCAGCGACTCGATGATCGCAGGAGTCTGTTACAGCAATTCGATCATTTTCGGGCGGTCCGTGATCAGGCCGGTTACGGAGCAGATAGATTTCGAGATGCGGCGTTCAGTATTTTGACGAGTCCCCGGGTGGCCGACGCTTTTGATTTGAGTAGAGAGTCTCCCAAAGTTCGGGAACGTTACGGACATCACCGCTGGGGGCAAAGCTGTCTGCTGGCCAGGCGGCTTGCTGAGTCCGGAGTGGCCGTAATTAACATCGACGCGACGGCTCCTAATAATACCACAAAGCATTTCAGCTGGGATGACCATGCGGGAGCGTTTCATCTGGATTATGCTCAGCGCGAACGACTGCCGCAGATGGACCAGGCACTGACGGCATTAATCAACGATCTGTTCAGCCGCGGACTGCACCGGAATGTGATGGTCGTTGCCTGCGGTGAATTTGGTCGAACTCCCCGAGTCACTCATGCCGCCAAAAATTTCTCAAATCAAATCGGACTGGGACGAGATCACTGGCCGAATTCGTTCAGTGCACTGATTTCCGGTGGTGGACTGCGGATGGGGCAGGTTGTTGGTCAGACCAGTTCCAAATCCGAATATCCCATGCATGATCCGGTGACGCCCCAGGATCTGCTGGCGACCGTGTACCGACACCTGGGAATCGACTGTGGGCACGAGTTCACAGATTTATCGGGTCGCCCGGTTCCGGTGCTTTCCGGAGGCTCACCGATCTCCCAGTTGTTGTGATCGATTCTGTTGACGATAACGATTGAGACCGAACGGTTCTGCAGAGTGGATTAAGCTGCATAGAAAGCTGTCTTGTCACGGTCAAGTTCGATGCCATGACCGGGCCGATCGGGAGCGATCGCAAATCCGTCCTCGAAGCGAACGGGGTCCACCGCAATTTCATTCCAGATGATGTCGGAAAACTCCATGCAAAGGCATTCCGGCAGGCTCGCGGCAAGGTGAACTCCCAGTTCCAGTACCGTGTTACCCAGTGAAACCGGCACGCCGTAGTCGGCAGCCAGCCACGCGGCGGCACGGGTGGTGCTGACGGAATCATGCACGTTGAGCACATCCACAGCGTTGTGTTCCAGCAGTCGACGTTTGCCGGAATATCCAAGATATTCACCCGTGTTGATCCGAGTGAACGGCAACTCAGTACAGAGTGTGGAATAACCCGCGTAGTCGTCTCGCGTAATCGGATCTTCTATCCAGAAAATGTCGTGTCCGGCATCGTGGTAGGTGTTCAGTCGAATCAGCGTTTCTTTGACGGTCCACGCTTCATTGGCATCAACCATGATTCGAACATCGGCACCCATTACGTCCTTTACAATTGCCAGTCGCCGGAGATCCCATTCGATATCCGGGTGACCGACTTTTGTCTTCACTGCGTTCGTGAACCCCAGTTGGTGAAATCTTTCCAGCTTGCTCCTGAACTGTCGATCGTCGAGGTGAAAATCCAGGGTACTTGCGTATGCCGGAACCCGGGGATTCTCACCACCCAGAATTTTGTACAGGGGTTGATCCTGTTGTTTTGCGATCAGGTCCCACAACGCGGTTTCCACGGCGGTTGTCAG
>JAKVAY010000224.1 GCA_022447185.1 Fuerstiella sp.
TCAGCACCCAGTCCTTTGAAAAAGATCCGATCAGTGCGTCTGGAAGTGCTGACTCATGACAGTCTCCCACAAACGGGTCCCGGACGTGCGGAGGACGGTAATTTTGAACTGTCTGAATTTTGGTTTCGCACGGGTGACGGACGTGAACTTCGATTTTCCACGGCAGGTGCGCAGCATTCTCAGCCAGGTTACGAAGCGGCAAAGACGATTGACGGCAAGGACGAGACCGGGTGGGCGATTGACGGTGCGCCGGAGGGCAGTCTGAACAGAAACAGAACGGCCTGGTTTGTTCTGCCGACACCGCTGGAGGTCGATCTGAATCATTCATTAACATTCAAGATGCGGTTTGCGAAGAAAGCCGCTGGAATCGGCCGTTTTCGTATCGGAGTGTCTGAAACGGAATGGCAGTACGATCCCGACCCTGCGATTTTAGCAGTCCTTGTTGCGATTGATTCGGCTGACCGCAGTGAGGAACAGAATCACAAACTGGATGATGCTTTTCTGCGGCAGGACGCTGTGTTGGGACCGGTTCGGGCTTCGCTCACGGACGTCACGAAGGAACTGGATGCAATCAGGAAGACGATTCCGACCACGATGGTGCTGCAGGAACTGGAGGAACCCCGGAAGACGCATCTGCAGATTCGAGGGGAATTCCTCAGGACCAGCTATGAAGTGACTCCCGCCGTTCCGGCGGTGCTGCCGGAGGTTGCCGAGGCAGAAGGTGCACGGACACGACTTGATTTTGCAAACTGGCTGATGCACCCCGATCATCCGCTCACGGGACGTGTGCGAGTCAACCGGATCTGGATGCGTCTGTTTGGGCGAGGTCTCGTTGAAACCGAAGACGATTTTGGAACCCAGGGCACCCTGCCCAGTCATCCGCAGTTGCTCGACTGGCTGGCCGATGAATTTCGTGGCCAGGGGTGGTCCACCAAAAATCTGCTGAAGCTAATCATGAATTCGGCGACCTATCGACAGACTTCGGCAGCTCGGCCGGAATTGATGTCGGTGGATTCCGGAAATGTCCTGCTGGCCCGACAGAATCGTCTTCGTGTTGAGGCCGAAATTGTACGCGACCTGGCTTTGTCTGTCAGTGGAAAATTGTCTCCGGTGATCGGGGGCGAAGGAGTCTATCCGCCTCAGGAATCCGGTATCTATGCGTTCACTCAGCGCAAGAAGAACTGGAAAACCAGTGCTGATGAAGATCGATACCGCCGTGGGATGTACACGTTTTTCTACCGCAGTGCGCCCTATCCGATGCTGGAAACATTTGATGTGCCAAAATTTAATGATACCTGCACTCACCGTGACCGATCAAATACGCCCCTGCAGTCTCTGACGATATCGAATTCGGAAGCAATGTATGAGCTGGCACAGTATTTTGGACAGCGAATTCTGTCGAATGAGGCGGTGGGTTCTGAGTCAGCTGCACTGGATGAAGAACGACTCATTTTTGCTTTTCGCCTGTGTGTGAGTCGCCAGCCCAGGCAACATGAACTTGTGGTTCTGATGAGATATTTGGAGCAATCCCGCCAGGTCTTTACTGAGGAAGAGAAGGTCTGGACGGCTGTGGCAAGACTATTGATGAATCTTGATGAGTTTATAACTCGGGAGTGACATAGACGACACGATGCTGCCGATAGA
>JAKVAY010000225.1 GCA_022447185.1 Fuerstiella sp.
AGTAACACCAGACTGACCTCCGGGTGACCGGTGTTGACTCGGCGACCATACAGGTCCCTGGTCAACTGCGAATATCCCACGTCCGGATCAAACCCCCGCAGGCTCAATCGAAATCCGTTTTTACCCTTTGGCGAACCATGGCAAGCTCCCTGATTACAACCACCACGGCTGAGTGCCCCGATCACATCCGTGCGAAATTCCACCGGCCGTGAATGGCCGAACTCCGTCACTTCCACAAGTGCACTGGTTTGTAACAGGCCCACCACGGCTGTGATCTCTGCTTTCCCGTTGCCAACCGGGACAAGTTTTGCACGGTCAATTCTGACCACGTCGCTGTCAGAACTGGACAGAACCGCAGAGCGGGTCAGATCGGCTGCGGTCCCGTCGGCAAATGTACCGGAAACCACAACGTTCTGAGCTTCCGAAGATCGCAACTTCACCTGCTGCGGAAAAAGATGGATCGATTTCGGAGTGACGCGAGCATGGTCCGCATCAGCCTTTGCACCCGCTTCCACACCAGGCAGCCAGCCCAACACGATGCAGACCAGACAGGCCATTAGCTGAACACGTTTTATTCGTGACATGTGCGTTCCGGAATTCTGTTTTCCCGACAGAGACATAAGAATCACTCGTTCACAACCACAGTCAGCGGTTCGCCTTCCACACGTTCCAGAAATTTTCCGATGATGGCGTCGCCCGTCACGCTGACAGAATACCGACCTGGCTTGACTGACTCGTCCAACACCAGATCAAATTCCACCGAATCTTCGCCGGACAGTATCGTCAGCATCTCAGGAACCTGAATTCCGTCCGTGGCTGTCAGCTTCAAACTGATTTGATCCGCGAAGGGTGACAATCGATGGGACACAATTTTCACGGCCGTACGGCCTCCTGGCGACAGCTGGATTTCCGGAATTTCCACGGACAGTCGATACGCAGATTTGGTCTCCAGCTGAAACGTACGCGTCAGATGAAGTAAGCGTCCCCCGTCACGAGCCGACCCTGTGACCGTCACGCGATGGCGTTTCAGCAGTGTATCCACACCGGATTTGAGTACCCCCACAACCTCCGATGCATCCAAAGTCGCTTCAGGAATCCAACTGGTCACAGACGCCTCCCGAAGTCTGTCGCGTTCCAGCAGGCCTCCACGGGCAACAAATGTCACGGGTTGATCGTAACCCGACTGACGCGTTGTGCGGATGGTGAAATTCGCCTGAATGTAACGAGGAACCACAACGTCATGTTCCACAATCTCAAAATCCCACGGTGACTCAGGAACCACCAGCACGGCGATCCGGTCACTGACCGTTGGAGGAAGACGACGCTGGTCTTCCCGCAGTTCGAAAGCCTCCCCGTGAGGTCCGCGTTCGGTGGGCACACGGTCCACCAGCGGCGCCGTTGCTGCCACCGCTGAAACCGATGATTCGTCGGCGGTGCCGGTTGCGACCACACGAATGGTATGCAGACCCGGCGGAACAGAATCGTCAACAACCAGTGCCGTTGTCAGCTCAGTGGCCTCGGAAGCAATTTCAGAGGTGTGCAGTGTCATGCCGGCCGGAGCACCGTGTAACGACAGTTCGATGGGCCCGGCAAAATCGGTTCGCTGAACGGTGAGCGGCAAAGGCTGA
>JAKVAY010000226.1 GCA_022447185.1 Fuerstiella sp.
AAGATCTTACAGTTTCCAGAAATGGCCGATTCTTCTTTAACTTTGACCTGACAGTGCTGGGGATCAAAAGCCAGTTTTACGGTCAGTTTCACGACGAAACCGCAGAGGGCATGGTGGATTACGACCATCAAGGTGATACCGGGCAGTCAACATTCACCGCGCAGCGAATTGAACTCAACTGAGTCGGCCCTGTACCGCTTCTCGACAAGGCCTGCCGTTCGCTGATTGAGTTGCAACATCACAGACGCTTCACCAATCCAGTTGATTCACCAAACGAATCCCGTGAGATTCAGGCGTGGAGATGGTCACGCACACTCGAAATCCAACAGATTGATTCTTGAGTGAAGCAGGGAGTTTCCAACGTTTGGCCGCGCGACAGTTTGGGGGTGTAGCCGAAAATCCCCCGCCTCGTAAGACACGCAGAAAAACCTCGGACGGATCGATCTGCTGCCCCTTTTCGAGCGTGATGTCTTCCTCCTCATATGCATCGGTGCACCACTCCATCACGTTCCCGTGCATGTCAAACAGTCCCCATGGATTGGGCTGAAAGCTGGCGATCGGAGCTGTTGAGACGCGGGAAGACGAGTCAGCTTCAAATCGAGCATACTTTTCCAGCAGAAGTTCGCTGTCCCCAAAGTGAAACCTGGTTTCTGTGCCGGCACGACAGGCATATTCCCATTCCCCTTCCGTTGGGAGTCGATATCCGGCCAGTTGCCTGAAGCCCTCTTTGACCTGCGTCCCTTCTGAATATTCACCTTCGGCATTCGGCTTATAACACCACTGGTCTTTAGAAATGCCCTCCTGCTCGCTCAGCCAGTTGCAATACTGAACCGCTTGCTGCCAGTTGACACCCTGAATTGGGAAATCACCGCCGTTGCTCGAATCCTTCGACCGCGCAAAGCGTTCCCACTGCTGCCGAGTGACCTCTGTAGTGCACAAAGCGAAACGATGTTTGATTGTTCTGGAATGCTGTTTCTCCTCAGGTAACAGCTTTGATTCAGTATTCGGAGATCCCATCAGAAATTCACCTGGTCCCAGGGCAACAAATGTCTGACTCTGACCGTTTACGAACCATTCGGCTCCACCGGATTTTGGTTGAGTCTGCAGCTGTTCATCAATTTGTTTCAGCTCATTCCGTTTGTCCCACTGCTGAAGCAGCCACCTGGCTGCACTGTGCACGCCGCCGTTTTTATGGTTTTCATAAATACTCAGGACATGACCGATAAACTGCTCTCGCGCAACCGGGTCCGGCTCGACAGAATCCCGAGGAAATGTCCCCAGACACAGTAAGAGAGCCTGTTGTATTCCCGGGTTTTGTTCTGCCTGCAATCGCGATACTAATGGCTGCGGACGTCCCTTGCGATCAGCAAGTCCGTTCACAATCAAAGTGCAAGCCTGCGGATGAGGCTTGTTCTTCAGCAGCGGCCATACAAACTCTGGCTGTCCGAGTCGAAACAGTAACATGGCAGTATTTGCCAGTCGGTTGGCCGCAATTTGCGCCTCTGGTGTGCAGTCTTCATCAAGTTCACTTAAGTCTTTGATTTCCTTTACAGCGAGTCGCTCCACGTGTTCAGGAGCAGACGTCAGGAATTGGAAGGCGTCGTTGAAATCTTCGTGATCTTCCG
>JAKVAY010000227.1 GCA_022447185.1 Fuerstiella sp.
ATAGGGTCGGTCGCCTCGGGCGGTCATGAACACGATGTCCGTACTGTCGCCCCGACGGGGATGAAATCGAGTGGGCAGTGCCACATAAATATGAGGCGCGCGAAAATACGGATGAGTCTGATTCGTATACAGATGCTCGCCAGGAAAATTCGGTTCCAACACGACCGGTTCACTCCATGACAGAAAGTCCTTTGAAGTCGTGCGGCTGACGGATCGCAGTTTTCCGTGAGTTGTCTTCCATGTGCGGAAATAGCAGACGTAGCACTGTTCGGTTTGAGACCAGAATGAAACATTCTGCGAGTCAAACGCGATGTCATCGCTGGAGGTAATCACGGATTTGTCGCTCAGCTTCGTCCAGTGAATCCCGTCATCCGATGAAAACGCAAACAGGCCGCCGTTCGGACCGACACCAATCCCCCCCAGTGCCTTGAATCGACGGTCAACGGCAAGATGGTCGTTGGGAACTTCCGGACGGCCGGGAATCCAGAGTCCCGGTCTTGTATCGAGAAACGGTGAAAAATTATGGCAGGCCCCGACTTCGCGCAAAATCACATTGTTCTGTCGGCTGCCGTCGACTTCGTGCAGCCCCAGAACCGGTTTTGTCCAGTGAATCCCGTCTTTGCTCTCGCAGTACCGAGTGACCTCCGTAACGTCGCCGCTCTTGGTGGCACCACGTGCATCACGAGTATACAGCCGGAACAAATCGCCATCTTTGATGACAGTTGCATATTCCAGCTTGTCAGCCGGTTCGGTCATGGGCGGAGCCAGTTGGGGCTCATGGAGTTTGAGATGTGTTCCGTTCAGCCGATCAATCAGAAAATGATCCACAAACAGTTCACGTCTCGACCCGATATCAACAACATTCTCCGGTGTCGACGCACCCGTCCCGGGAGCACCGACGGCCTGCTTCACAAAGGTCGTGGCACCGATCGCCGTTGTCGTTGTCAGCCAGTCACGCCGTGTCAGAAATTGTTTGTCGATATTTTTCATGTTGACTCAGTCTGTGATGCCCGATTCGCTGTTACCAAACGGATCAGATTCAGATGTGGTGTCGATCGGCCGGGGCCTGACTCCCATTCACACCCATGTGGACAACCTCTTTTATCTTGGTGACTGAGGATTTGCCAGCACTCCAATCGCAGCATGTCCACCAACGGTCAGATAGCCCAGCTGTTTGGCGTTCGCATCCAGTGCCTGATGGTCCGGCCAGAAAGTATTGTATTTTTCACTAAGGAATCGCTGTTTCATCACATGAAGCATTTCGGTACGCCGAGGCGAAAATTTCGCTGCAAACGCCCACGATTCCGGATTTTCCGAACCACCAAACCAGCCGCGAACACGGAAGCGATGCATGATGTAGTCCGCATTTCTGTTCGGAGGATCGAGCAGGAAATCGGCCATCTTCGCGAAAAATCGTTCGACCCGGCGGTCTCCGGTTAATTCCCAGTAGTGCATCAGTGCCGGGTTCATGTCATATCGCGCCCCGACTCTGGCCTGGCGACTGGCGGCAAAATACCAGGCGGTTTCCACAAAACCATCCTCAGGGTCCTGCAGACGCAATCCGTAATCCGCCAGACGATGGGCTGTCTGCAGATATTTGTCCTTCCC
>JAKVAY010000228.1 GCA_022447185.1 Fuerstiella sp.
TTACTGCGCAGCAGACTCTTTTTGCCTCCAATGGAGGTGTCCTGACAGGTTGAACCCGGTGGACACGGTATTGCGACTCGATTCAGAAGCAGAAACACAGCTCCAAGCTTACCGATGACTGAGCACCTGTCCAGCATGCACTCAACAAAAGCGCAGGGGAACGAACACAGATCGATAGTCGTTACACACAACTGCCGCCGCAGCGGTTACCGCTGTTCCAAGGCCTGTGGTCAACAAATGGACAGCATGATGCTTCATCGTTAGTCTGCTTAAACCAGTCAGACTCGGCGAAAAAAACGTCCACACATCGAAGGTTGTGTGGTGTATGACCAGAGAACCTGGGTGCGGACAATCGACGTTGCTGCTGTTATCTCAAGCACTCCTCGAGCGTTTTCTGCGCGGACATTTTCAGCCGATGCAAGCGTGCCCGTAAGGAAACGGGCTGGCCGGAATGGTTGTATTTTTCGCTGTCCTGTTTTTTTGCTGAGCACAAAATGATGGCAGACACACTTTTTCCGACAACCGTTATCGGCAGCCTGCCTCGACCTGAGTGGATACGGGAAATCATCCTGGACCGCAAAGACGAAACAATCTCCGAAGACGAAACGAACCGACTGCTGGACCCGGCCGTGGAATCCGTGATGCGACTGCAGGAACGTTCGGGTCTGGATGAAATCACGGACGGTGAATGGCGTCGGGAAAGTTATGTCAAAGTTTTTGCGCAACGTGTCAGGGGCTTCAAACCGGACTTAATCGACATCCGGCAGATGTTGTATCCCGCGGTGGTCGAACCCATCGAATACTACCGCCCTCTCGTCCTGGAAGAGGCTGCGTTTGCCCGTACGAAAACTGAATGCCGTCTGAAAGTAACATTGCCCGCCCCGTATATCATTGGCAGACGGATGTGGCATGCGGACCATTCAAAACAGGCATATCCCGTGCCGGAACGGCTGATGGAAGATTGCGTTCCCATACTCCGACGCGAAATTGAAAACCTCATCCAAAACGGAATCAATACCATACAACTCGACGAACCGTGGCTCAGTACCCTTGTGGACCCCAGGTTTCGTGAACGTGAGGGTCTGACAGATGTTCAATACGAGATGGATCTGTGCGTCGATCTGATCAATCAGGTGCTGGATGGCTTCACGTCCATCAACACAGGTATGCACCTGTGCCATGCACACTTCAATTACACACACGGCACTGAAGGTCCCTATGATCTCATCATGCCTGCTCTGGCAAAAATACGGGTTGGCACCATCTCAATGGAGTACGCCACTCCCGTTGCGGGAGGAATGGAATCCCTGGCACAATTCCCCGACGGACCGCGACTGGGTTTGGGCTGTATCGATCACTGCGACCGGAAGATCGAAACACCGGACGTGGTTATGGAACGTGTCGAAGAATCAATGCAATACGTAGACAAGGAACGCATCACCCTGCACCCCGACTGCGGGTTCTCGCCTTCCGTGCAGAATCCAATGGACCTGGACCAGGCCTATTTGAAACTGAAATCAATGTGTCAGGCCGCACACACCCTGAGAAAAAAACATGGCTGATAACCCGGAAAA
>JAKVAY010000229.1 GCA_022447185.1 Fuerstiella sp.
ATCGACTGGATCTGCGGCTCAAATTGCGACAGTGCTTCGACAAGCAGAAAATAACTGTCGGGGAACGTCGAATAGAGCTCAGGGGTGCCACCTGCGACGCCAATGTCAATCACTGTTGCCGGCTGAAACCCTTTGTTCAGGATGTGACGGTATGCCTCGGCGAGGTTCGTACGACACCCGGTGGCAGTCGCCACAAAGTCTGCCCTTTCCTCAGTGGACGGGCAACGCCGCAGTTCGTACCCCAGTCGGGCCAGGAATGCGTGTGTAAGTGTTCTTACATTCATCGTCTTGACGGGTTAGTTTCTGCGGGAGGGATGACTGTGTGACTAACTGCTGTCGGCGTTCAGACACCAGCGTCACAGCCTCCCGTGCAACACGTCGTGCCGTTTTACTTCACAGCTCGACGTTCAACAAAGCAAATTCTGATCGAGCCATGCCGCCAATCGCTCAATACCTCATCGTCGCGTGGCTACAACAGAACGAAGTTGACCGATGATTGTTCCGCATTTCTTCCGGAACTTCCCTGCAAGACCACCAAATGAAAACTTCGACAAAGGGCCGCGTGCAGCGAAAAGTTCGTCGTCTTTAAACCTTCCGCTGAAAAGGGTGCTTGGTGTGTAGTACTCGAACGGGATCCCATGCGCTGCCGAATAGAACCCGTACATCAATGCACCGGTTTCATCATGGACTTTCCACTTCTCCGGGTCACTAAGAAACTCCGCCAGCTCGGCGGTTGAAAATACCGTGTGCGCAACCCCCAGTTCATCGTAAAACGCAGAGCCAAGCAGCAACGACGGCTTCCCCTGATGATTCGCCTCAACACCGACTGTGGAACCGTATGTAACGACAAGGTCACTTGCATCGATCAAGTCATACGTCCTCACAGGTGAATCCGCCGTGAGAACGGTACAACGTTCATGGGTTTTTAGATTTTCCCAGAACTTACGCGCATCCGCAGACTTGTCTCGGAGGCCTGGATGGACGCGAATCACGAGGTGGCAATGCGGTCGTGCCTCAGTTGCTGCGATGAGCGCCAACACTGCTTCAGCCTGCGTTTTGAATCCCCACTGATCGAACGCGTCACCGATTGCCAAAAACTCGTCATCTGAACTGGCGAAATAACTGACCAACCGATGTGATCGAAGCAATTCCTCCGGCACCGAATGATCCTGATGGCTGGTATACGACAGCCAGCCGGTCGATGCGCCCTCTCTTCTCTTGTTGAAGAACTGGCGAGCTCGAGACCTCCGCGACTCAGCTGAATCGTGATAAGCTTTCCAAAGAGATCTGATGTGCTTTTGGATGTAAGTTCTGTTGTGCGGAACATCCGTCATCAGGCAATAGTGAAACATGTCACAACCGCGTTCGTGAATACGGTATTCGACAGCTTCTGCCTGCAGCGCTCGAAGAATGCCCCGAGGTCCGCAGAAGCGCCCATTGAACACGTATGCAAGATCACATTTTGCTGAGCGCGTGATTTCCAGCGTTGCCTCGTAAGACAACATGCACGTTAACACAGCGTCTCGACACAGTTGTTCGTGTTCTATGATGTCGAA
>JAKVAY010000023.1 GCA_022447185.1 Fuerstiella sp.
AGCCATCTGTCGATGAATATGATTCATCATTTCCGGCGGTAGAGAAACGGCTCTTTGAAACTCCTTGGTCCTTTTCACCGGCCCGTCATACTCATCGTTGAGTACGTCGTACAGGCTGGGCTGTTCACTCTCGACAAATGGAGCGTCTTCCAGCGGGGCAAAGCTCCTGATGTCATTGGTGCCGGCGACCAGGGCGTCTCCGTCATTCACTCCACCGCGGGCGTATGGATCATACGATCCCGTTCCTCCGGAACTTGGCATGAAGCCGCGCAGGGCTGCTGTCACGGTGTTGTTCCCAAACCCCAGCGAGGGAATCAGCAGCAGCGCCACTGCCGTAAGCCCGATGCTCATCCAGAGCAGAGGCCGCGAACGATCCTCTGTTTTCGCCCGGCGACGCTCCACCGTCTCCCACCACGAACACACCAGCCAGGACAAGCAGGCGATCACAAAGCAGATGGTAGCTGGTACCAGACCGACGGCGTTCGAAATCGAGCAGCTAAAGATCGTCAGAAACACAGCAATGAGCATCGCCAGTCGCTGAAACGCCATGCGAAACCCGCAGACCGCCAAAGCCAGCATCAGGTTGCTTTGACTGTGCATCACGAGGACTTCGAAGGAGTGTCCTTCTTTGAAAACGAGACGCTGGACTGGTTCGCACAACATACTGAAACAAGTCACCATCACTAGCGGCGGCAGCAACAACGATGAGTCCGGCAGCAACCGGTTTCGCATGCGGAAGTAGGCTGTTCCCACAATCACCAGTAATGCCTGCATGCATATTTCGAAGACACACCACCAAGTGTGACGGTGATCATCATGTTCCGTGAGCGTAAAAATGACCGCCGCTGTCATGGTTGCTGCAACACAAACCAGCTGCAGACGCAGACTGGCAACCGGCGTATCATCTCCTGCGGAGGCATTGAGTCCGGCTGTCCGCTCCTTGCGCCCGGACAGTTTTCGTTGGTGGACTACCGTTGACCCTAGCGATTCCATACCGCCTGTTCCTTCCAGAGGTACTGCAAGTCACTCAGCGGTGCATCAGCCGGAAACCTGAACCACACGGATGAGTCGGAGCGTGTCAGGATATCCTCCGGCTGCCCCGGAGGGTCAACGACAGCCGATGTGACCACGATCTGACGAATTCCATCTGATACGAATCCATGTTCTGTGGTAATCATGACGCCGAAACCTCGACCGGAATCTTCCGTTGCGGTGCGTGCGTCAGTTGCATCATTGACTGCTGCCGTGGCCAGCACATCCATCACCCGCTCCAGGCCGCCGGACCGACGGTCACCGACGTAGAGATCGTTGCCGACCTGCAACTCGACCCGACAACCCTGAGCATGCAGGGAATCGCAGATCGAGGCCGCGGTTCGCACGCACTGTTCCACTGTTTGGACGCGTGTCGGTAGTGGATGACTGGAAGCCGACAGATCCAGCCAGACACGAGCCACTGTCGTGACGGGTGCCTGTCGTTCGGTCACAATCAAAGTCTGCTGTCGTGCAGTTTGAGCCCAGTGTACGCGTCGCAGACTGTCCCCCATACGAAACGGTCGCACGCCCAGCATGTCGCCAAATTCGCCTACCCGTCGATCTGAAAACTCATCATCGGGAGATTCCTGCTCCGCCGAGTCAGGCAAGCCATCAAGCTGAATTGTTTCAGGCCAGACAATCAGTCGACCATTGACCTTTGCTCTGCGTTGAGAGCGAAACAACCCGAACGGAAATGACGTTTCGACCATGGCCGATTCGTTTACCGGGTAAATTCCACGATGGGCTGCTGCAAAGGCCCATGTATATTCCATCGTCGATCTGCCGGAAATTCGTCCAAACGCGATTCCATCGTCACCATCCGTGACAGCATGTGATCCATCCGCCGTCGAAAAGCCCTCTATCAGTGATAACCCCCACACTGGAAACCAGGATCGGTTCCTGATCTGAAGTCGGATCAGTGCCGGTTCCTGAAACCGGACCCGCCTTACATCAAACAGAAGCTCACAGGAAATTCCGCGAATTGACAGCCAGGGAAGGATCGTGCCGATCCCGACAACGATCAGCAACAAGACTGTGATCGCATAGATCATCGGATTGATAATCGCGGCACAGGCGCCCGACGCAATAACGGCCGCCAGCAGGACCCAAAACGGATTCTTTAACCAGTAGACCCAGCGGTTCGCCCACGGACAGAAGTCAGTGGTGAGCGCCGTGCCCATTTTCGCAACGCGTTGTTCGTAATTTGACTGCAAGATATTCAGCTCAGACAGAGGTGTGCAGAACGCGTGTCATCAGTCGCATACATCATTCAGTGTCTTTCTGCTCTGCTGCTTGAAGCAGCAACTCAATCAGTCAGGTCGTACTCTCAAGCAACGAAGAGAGAGGATCCCCGGCGCGGCCGCGCCATCACAGGACTGGTCGGACCCATGGCTCAGTGCGAATCGACACCGAGGATCCAGGATCAACGAACTCCGATCCGATTGAGATCAGTCGTGAAGCAGGAATGATCACGAAGACCAACACTGCTGG
>JAKVAY010000230.1 GCA_022447185.1 Fuerstiella sp.
GAACTGGGGGCTGGTAACGATGGTTTCCACCAAACTGCTAAAGCAGAAACCCTGGTCCGCCAGATTATCTCGCATATTTTGAATCGCAGCCTCATCCGAAAGCAGCAGGCTGCGTCCGAGGGCATAGGCCAGTAACCTGCGGCAGAGGTTATCGACAAAATCGTCCTGGCGGTGTTCAGACAAATAGAGGCGCAGACCGTCCAGTCCGGTCCCCTCGTCACCACCCGGAAACGTTGCACGAGTATCGACGGGCCGACCGCCGAGATCCTCTTCACGCCGCTCACCAATCGGACCGTAATCTTCGAAGACCAGACCAATCGAATCGAAATGATCGTGACAGCCGGCGCAACCAGGATCATTACGGTGTCGGGCCATGATTTGTCGCAGTGAAAGGTCCCCCAGTTGTGCCTCGTCCTCCGGCAACTCGGGGACATTCGGCGGGGGTGGCGGAATGTGCTGGCCAAGCACGCGACGGACAACCCAATAGCCACGTTTCACCGGACTGGTCCGCAGTCCCGGTGAATTGCTGGTCAGGAATACAGACATCGGCAGCAGCCCCCCACGTCCGTAACGCCGCGCGTCTTCAATCCGGACCCAGTCGTCTCGCTCCACATTTGGTGACGGCATTCCGTAGTGTTCGGCCAGAACGGCATCCACAATTGTGTAGTCGCCATAGATAAAATCGAGTATCGAGCCATTTCGCTGCACGAGGTCAACAAAGAAACGCAGAGGCTCTTCGTACATCGACTTTCGAAGTTTGTTTGTAAAGCTTTTGAAACGCCTGCGGTCGACGCTGTTGTGCTGCTCGAACCGGCGAAAGTCCAGCCAGTGACCGCCAAATTCCGTAGCCATACCCCGGACGCGTTGGTCCCGCAGCATGCGTCGTGTCTGAGCAAGAAGAACCTCACGCCTGTGCAGGTCTCCGGCCGCGGCATGGCTCAACAACTCGTCATCAGGCAGGCTGGCCCAAAGAAAGTAGCTCAGCCGACTGGCCAGATCGTAGTCAGACAACGGACTGGTAACCCTGCCGGCCTGGGGAAGATCGGCGCGATAACAGAACCAGGGTGACATCAGTGTGCTCACCACCACATCGCGGACAGCATCTTCGTGGTTCAGGCCTTCCTCTCGCAGAGACTGATAGAATGCAGGAATCCCACTGCGTTCTGACTCAGTCAAGGGACGTCGGAAGGCTTTCTCTGAAAAATCCTGGAGAGCCTCAACATGACTGCTGTGGGCGTCCAGACGCGAACGTTCCACCCTGCGGATTCGGGCAGACATACTCGTAAAATATTCCTCGATCGCCTGCAGTGCCTCATCCCGGCCGCCGTGTTTTCCGGAATCCAGCTCAGGCTCATCGTCGGTCTGTGGCTCGGGCTCGCTGCGGGCCTTCGTCAGATAGACCTCGGCAAGTCGCCGGATCATTGCTTCAGAGCTGACGTTCTTGTCCTCCGCCCGTGCAAAATCAAAGATGGAATCCCGCATGAACCAGCGAGGTTCCGCGCGTTCGAAGAAGATGAAATCCCTGTATTGCCGTACAGGGGCAAACGT
>JAKVAY010000231.1 GCA_022447185.1 Fuerstiella sp.
ACCGACGACAAGGGACGAATTCTGGTCAGTAATCAGTTCGGTGGGTTGTATCGTATTACTCCACCTCCGCCAGGACAGCCGGTTGATTTTTCTGCCGTCGAATCAGTTCCGGCCGAGATTCGGGCCGTCAACGGTATGGTCTGGGCATTCGGTGCGCTGTATGTCGCTGTCAATGACTATGAGAAGGAATTTCCATCCGGGCTGTACCGTATTACCGACAGTGACGGCGATGACCATCTGGACAGGGTCGAGTTGCTGCGCGAGCTCTTGCCAGGACTTGACCACGGTGTGCACGCGGTGATGCCGACGCCGGATGGCAAAGCTTTGTTTCTGGTTACCGGGAACAATGTTCGACCACCGGAACTGGCTGAAAGTTCTCCGGTCCGTCGTGTTTGGGGGGAAGATCATCTGCTTCCGAGTATGCCGGATGGACGAGGTCATAATCGAGGGGTGCTGGCACCGGGTGGTATCATCTATCGTGTTTCTCCGGACGGAACGACCTTTGAAGCTTATGCTTCCGGGTTTCGCAACGTTTTCGACGCAGCGATCAATCAGGATGGTGAGTTGTTCACGTTCGATGCGGATATGGAGTACGACTTCAATACGCCCTGGTATCGTCCGACTCGGATCTGTCATGTTGTTAGCGGTGCGGAATTCGGCTGGAGAAACGGCGCGGGGAAACGGCTGCCGTTCTATCCGGACAATCTGCCGAGTGTCCTGGATATCGGACCAGGCTCACCGACGGGAATGACCTTTGGTTACGGTGCTGAATTTCCGGCGAAGTATCAACAGGCATTGTTCGCCCTCGACTGGAGCTGGGGAAAACTTTACGCCGTGCATCTGAAGCCACAAGGTTCGTCGTATACCGCATCACGGGAAGAGTTCCTCACGGGAGCACCGTTACCAATCACCGACGCCATTATTCATCCGCTGGATGGAGCTATGTATTTTACGATTGGCGGCCGACGTGTTCAGTCCGGACTCTACCGAGTGACATACGTTGGTGAAGAATCGACAGATCCGGTCGACATCATTTCAGTGCCCAGTGAAATGAGGGATACACGCCATGCTCTGGAAGTCTATCATGGCAGGCAGGACCCGCACGCGATCGATTTTGCCTGGCCTTACCTTTCTCATAGTGACCGCTTCATTCGATTTGCTGCGCGAACTGCCGTTGAGCATCAACCGGTGGGGACTTGGGTCGAAAAGGCATTCACTGAACCTGATCCGGCGAAACAGGTTGTTGCGCTGCTGGCGCTGGCTCGCGTCACCGGTGTCTGTCCGCAACATCGAACGGATCAGACACCTGAAGTCGACATTGCGATGCGGGACAGGTTGCTGGAAGCGATTGCGGCGATCGATGCGTCCAGCCTAAAACTGACGTATCAGCTGACCCTGCTGCGGACGACGCAGATTGTTCTCAACCGGTTTGGGCAACCGGATGAACGCATGATTCAGTCGTTGATTGACAGTTTCGATCCTTTGTTTCCGGCCGATTCCCCGGAGTTGAACTGGTTTCTGTGCGA
>JAKVAY010000232.1 GCA_022447185.1 Fuerstiella sp.
AGCGCAAACACGCCGTATATCAATACGATTCATCACTCGGAACAGCCTCGTTTTCCGGGCGACCTTGAGATCGAGCGTCGTATTAAGAGCATCGTGCGCTGGAATGCGATGGCAATGGTCCATCGAGCAAACAAGCATCACCACGGACTCGGAGGACATATTTCTACGTTTGCGTCCTCCGCCACGTTGTACGAAGTCGCTCAGAATCATTTCTTCCACGGAAAGACGGACAAACACCTCGGTGACATGGTCTACTTCCAGGGACACGCCTCCCCTGGCATGTATGCTCGTGCGTTCCTGGAAGGACGTATCAATGAATCGCACCTGGAACACTTTCGCCGGGAACTGCCGGCCGGAGAAGGCCTGTCCAGTTATCCGCATCCGTGGCTCATGCCCGATTTCTGGCAATTCCCCACAGTCTCGATGGGACTCGGTCCCATCTGTTCGATCTACCAGGCAAGGTTCCTGCGATACATGGAACATCGCGGACAGATGGATACATCAATGTCCCGTGTGTGGGCGTTCCTGGGCGACGGGGAATGCGATGAGCCCGAATCACTGGGTGCACTCACACTTGCATCACGCGAAAAACTGGACAACCTCACGTGGGTCATCAACTGTAACCTGCAGCGGCTTGACGGACCGGTTCGCGGCAACGGAAAAATCATCCAGGAACTGGAGGCTGCGTTCCGGGGAGCCGGATGGAACGTGATTAAAGTCATCTGGGGAGCTGACTGGGATCCGCTGCTGGACGCGGACGTCGACGGAAAACTCGTCAAGCGTATGGGCGAAGTCGTCGACGGCGAGTACCAGAAGTACACCGTGTCATCCGGTGAATACATCCGCAGCCATTTCTTTGGTGCAGATCCGGACGTCCTGAAGATGGTCGACCATCTCAATGACGAAGTGATGCAGAAGATTCGTCGCGGCGGGCACGACCCGGAAAAAGTCTACGCAGCGTACCAGGCGGCCGTGAACCACAAGGGGGCTCCCACGGTCATCCTGGCAAAAACGGTCAAAGGCTACGGACTTGGGGAAGCGGGTGAAGGGCGCAATGTCGCGCACAATCAGAAGGAAATTAATGAACAGGAACTTCGTAATTTCCGAACAAGATTTTCCATTCCGATCAGCGACGACGATGTCGACAACGTGCCCTTTTACAAACCGGCCGACGACAGTCCGGAAATGGTTTATCTTCGAAAGCAGCGCCAAACCCTGGGAGGTTTCGTACCCGAGCGAAATCCTACTGAGGAACGACTCGAAGTGCCGGCACTTGACGACAAAGTATTTCAGGCGAAAGGCCTCCTGCCGGGCAGTTCCGGTGATGAAGGTTCGACGACCGGAACGCTCGGCGCAATTATACGAGGCCTGGTTCGTCACAAAGGTGTGAAAGATCGAATCGTACCCATCATTCCGGATGAGGCCCGGACATTCGGAATGGAAGGTCTCTTCAAAATGATCGGGATCTATTCCAGTAAAGGACAGCTGTACGAACCGGTGGACAAGATCTCGATCTCCGC
>JAKVAY010000024.1:0-830 GCA_022447185.1 Fuerstiella sp.
CGGAAAACGATAGGATGGCGGATTTGAGAATCGTTCCAGCCCGATGTGCAGGCGACATACAGCAGCGGGTGCAAGCCGTACAGTGACGTGAGGCCCGTTGACGGTATTGAACTGAAATGGATAGTTTTCAAGCTGACGAATCCGGGAAATGTTGTGTTCACGGAACATTCCCGCCTGAATCAGCACCTCTTTTTCTTCTGTCGCACTGAGGTTCACCAGATTGAGTCGGACTCCGTCAGGCGTCAGACGATCCACCATGGCAGCAACCTGAGACGGCAACCCCGATCGCTGCTGATCCGGATCAAAATATCGAAGACTCGAATGAAGCAGTCCACCATGATAAACATGGTTCGGAGCTCCGTGCATCAATTGCACCAGACCTTCCAGAATGACCGGATTGAGTTTCTGCCAGTGATGCACGTCCTGCTCATCGGGCGTTGTTTCATCTCTGCGAATCCTGCTTAGCCGCGACAGCGTTTCTTCGTAACAACCATTCAGAATCTGCAGTGGGTAATCATCATTTCGTCCGAGGACAAATGCGACCCAGGAACCTGTGTGATTCGAATCCCCTTTGCCCTTGCTGTAGTTGAGTTGATCGAATTCGGAAAGATCTGCCAGCCGTTGCAGGCGATCCCAGTCTTCATCTTCACGAGAAATAAACCACAGCTGGAACAGGTGCCTGACATCCATCCGGCCGAACGCATGCCATCCGCTGCTTCCGTGCCGGTGAGGTACCAGCAACTTACCGTTTTCCTTTCGGCCCAGGCTGGTCACCAGGTCAATCACCGACCTGGGCAATTCCAGAAAGGCCGGATCGCCACTGATGATGT
>JAKVAY010000024.1:840-1856 GCA_022447185.1 Fuerstiella sp.
GGTACCGCCAATAACGGTTGATTCGACCTGATTGTAAAGACCATGCGGCCAGTTCCATCCGTAGTATCCGGACCACCACTTGCCGTCATTGTATTCTCCAATTTCACCGGAAAGTCCGATGTTGTCAGGCAGGATACCATTGTTGTCACGAACACGCTGGAGCCAGGCGCTAACATATTCCAGGATCCAGTCCCTGTATCGCTCCTCGCCTGTCGACATATAGGCATGGAGCATCAGGCTGGTCGATGTCAGATTCAGAGGAACGTCCCCGCGCATCATCCGCTGATTGATGGTGTCCAGAATGTTCCGGAACAGCACGTCATCATTCCAGGCATCACCCGACGTCACGTTCGGTATGTCATCGAACGGCAGTGGATACTTGGCAAGAATCGGTCGATGAGTGACCCAGTCCTCCGCCGTATTTACAAAACGAGGGCCACGACTGCCATTGATCGGAGAACGAATCAGTTTGCGTAACGGATCATAATTCGGAGCGTCCGGGTTGTCTCCAAGGTACAGCGACGCAAACCTGACCGTCCGCTGGCGAAACGCCTGATTTGTCGGATCAGAGAGACCAAAGAAATAGAAGTTGGTGTAGGACTCACCATGATGCATCCAGTCGTAGTTCGCATCGAACTCGTCGTGAATCTGTCCATACTGAGTAAACTGTCGTGTGACGCCCTCCCACAGATCGCGTGACAGCCGATCAATCGAAGGTGGTCCACCGATCGCATAGTACAGTGGAAAATTGTAAAAACTCTCGTATCCGTCATCTGATCCGTCAAAGCCTGGCCATTCCTTTCGCCACTTGAGCGTGTGATCGTCATTTGTGTACCTGTTGACAAACTCCAGCGCTGCCGGTTCCAGTTGCTCTATCACATGCTGCTGCAACAAGGCCCATTCCGGGGGCAACGCTGTCGTTTTCATGGAGATGACAGGGATTTCGGTCTGAGCGATAGAACACGGCATAGAAACACAGAACAACAATAATCCTGCCGCAGCAACTCTCACGCGCC
>JAKVAY010000025.1 GCA_022447185.1 Fuerstiella sp.
TCGCTGTCGCTCGATCGTCCGGATCCGTACAACCATATTGACGAACGCGAAGAGTTGACTGATCCAATTGCGGGACGTCAGGGGTGTCACATGGCGGCAGCCGAATGGAGGTTGCTGGGGTGGATGGAACGGAGTGGGTTCGACTACGACCTCTACAGCGAAACCCAGTACCATTTTGATCAGCTTTCACTTGACGAATACCGGGTACTCATCATCAGCACGCATCCGGAATACTGGTCTGCGGACATGTACTTTCGGCTAAAAGACTGGGTATTTAATCGCGGCGGCCGGCTGATGTATCTGGGCGGCAACGGCCTGAACTGCGAAGTGGAGTTCCTCGACGATCATCGTATTGTCTATCAAAACACAAACTGGAGTCATTCTGAACCGCAAATTGCTCCGGACGGCTCCGTGTATGAAAGTCGGTTTGATAAACGTCAGGAATCAGAAGCCAATTTACTGGGCGTCGTCTTTTCAGAATCCGGCATCATGACCGCTGCTCCTTATCAGGTGAAGGACGCCAACCACTGGTGCTTTGATGGTACAGGTCTCAAAAACGGCGACACATTTGGCGAACACAGCCTGCATCAAAGAGTGCCCGGAGGAGCGTCTGGTCATGAAACTGACAAAGTTTCATCTCAGTCACCTTCAAATGTACGTCTGCTGGCCAAGGGACTGAATCCAGACAATGGTGGAGGTGAGATCGTGATTCACGAACGAGATGGCGGTGGGGCGGTGTTTTCTGCAGGGTCGATCTGTTGGCCGAGTTCAGTACTGGTTGATGACGCCGTATCGAAGATTACAGAGAACGTCCTGCACCGTTTCCTGGAGACCGGGGAATAAAAAGGGGACAAGAATGCTGTTTGATACACACACCAATCTGATGTGGTACCCGGATCATCTTTCGGATGAACTTGTGAAGTTTGCCTGGGAAGCAAAACGGGCAAAGATGAAGCTTTCCGAAGATGTTTATTTTGCCGGCAGTGACGTCATGGAGGCGAATGCTTTTGATTCGAAGCCGGAGCAGTTACTGGAAGCAACTGCCGACATCGACAAAGTCATTGTGTTTGGTATCAAAGCCCCCTTCACCGGAATCAACTCCGATCAGGAACTGATTGCGGAATTTGTAGCGGCTCACTCTGACAGATTTATCGGCTGGTGTTCCGTCGATCCCAATGATGAAGACTGTCTCGATCAGCTGGAGCACTATGTCAACAATCTGGGGCTTCGAGGTCTGAAATGCTCTCCGATTTACCAGAACTGGAATCCACAGGATCCCAAACATCTGCCCCTGTTTCGGAAGGCGGAGTCTCTGGGAATCCCCGTTAATATTCATCAGGGCACCTCGTTTGTCCGAACAGGACCACTGAAGTATTCAAATCCAATTCAGCTGGAGGATATTGCTGTCGCCTGTCCCGATCTGCGAATCGTGATCAGTCATATGGGACATCCGTGGGAGGATGAATGTGTCGTACTGATCCGCAAACACCCGAATTTGTACACAAATATTTCCGCTCTACACTATCGGCCGTTGCGGCACTATCAGGCATTTATTTCAGCAATCGAATACGGAGTAGAGCATAAACTGATTTTTGGTTCCGACTTTCCGTCTGCAACAGCCGCACAGGTCATTGCCGGTCAGTCCAAAATCAATGATGTGGTTCTTGGTACCGGTCTCCCGAAGGTCCCGGATGAGATGATTCACAATATC
>JAKVAY010000026.1 GCA_022447185.1 Fuerstiella sp.
CGTTGTCCGTGATTCACCGGAAGTGTCAAACACATCCGGCACCGCAAACTGCATTCGAAATGCCATTTCCATCGCCTGAATACTCGACTCCAGCTGCTGGTCCGTCTGCTGACGGCGCAGATCCAGCTGATTCAGCTGCGTCAATAAATCGGCCTGTCGCCGTTGGACCCCTCGCGGCAGCCACTGATTGTTCAGATCGCGCAGGATCCGGTCCGGCTGCATACTGGCGATATTGACGTACGTTCCCGCATAAGCTCCAGGTAAAAAGGCATTGCCCCAGTTAGCAAGTTTGCCGCGAGGCTCCGCATAAGGACTCATTGCCACGAAACCAGGCAGGTCCCTGTTTTCCGTCCCCAGTCCATACGCCAGCCACGATCCCATACTGGGACGACTCGGCTGCAGATGACCAAGATTCATCATCAGGATGGCGCCGGCATGCTCCGGGATGTCTGTATGCATGGAATGAATGAAGCAAATGTCATCAACCAGTTCCCCGACATGAGGAAAAATCTCGCTCACCCACTTGCCACACTGTCCGTACTGACGAAAGCGAAACGGAGAAGGAAACAAACCATTCTTCGTATTCCGAAGTGATTTGCGGTCAACAGATTTTGGCCTCTGGCCACGATACTTTTCAATGAGAGGTTTGTGATCAAACGTGTCCACCTGCGAGGGGCCACCAGGCATAAACAGCTGAATGACGTGCTTTGCGCGTGGTGTAAAATGTGGTTTTTTCGGAGCCAGTGGCGAAGGCTCGGCCGATTCAGCAACGGCTTCACCACCAGTCAGCATACCGGCCAGCCCCAAAGTGCCGAATCCTGCACCCATTCGGTGCAGCATGTCACGTCGATCGACTGCAGGCAGCATGTTGCGATGTTGGTACATGGGTGAAAATCTGTATGAGACGTTGTAAAATCCAGGCCAGTGACTGACAGTCATCAGTCCCTTAATTATCTCACGTACATGAACTCATTGGAACTCAGAAGTACCTGAGCATACTGAACGAGTATCGGTAATTTGGCGGTCCGATCTTCGGTTGTCCCCGGCCCGGCAGTCAAAAAGTCCTCACCGATACTCCGTTCATCAGCGTTCGGCCGCCGCCCAAACAACAGCTGATAGGCCCGTTCGATCTGAGCGTCCGGACTGCTGTCTGCCGCTTTCAGGCGTTTTGCCAGTGCCTGGGCCCGGGCCACCATGAATTCGCTGTTCATCATGAACAGAAACTGCTGAGGCACAATGGTCATCGGACGTTCAGCAATCGTGGCCTTCATCAACGGAAAATCAAACAGCCGCAAAAACGCATCGGCNGCCACCTGATCACCATTTCGACTGACCTTNGCATAAAGTGTTCTNCGGTTGGTCTCTGCCGGATCCTCAAAAGGCGGGCCNCCANNTGNNAGNTCCAGNTCGTTGGTNACGAACAGCAGNCAGTCTCTCCACNCCTCGACATCCATCCGNCGCGGATTCATNCGCCACACCAGTCGGTTNTCGNCGTCNANTTCNAAGTTTTTNNNGTCGATGGTACTGCTNTGCTGCCAGGTCGCAGACGTCATGATGACTCGATGAAGTGACTTGATTGACCAGCCCGAGTCAATCAACTCGGATGCCAGCCAGTCCAGTAACAGAGGATGTGACGGCTCTTCACCCGAGATACCAAAATTGCTTGGTGAGCGAACCAGTGCCTTACCAAAATGATGCATCCAGATTCGATTGACGATGACACGTGCCGTGAGGGGATTGGCGGGGGCGGCAACGGCATCAGCCAGTTGCAGGCGTCCGCTTCCGTCGATGAATTTCGGTCGATGTTCACCGGAGAGGATGCGCAGAAACCGTCTGGGAGCTTCTGCACCGGGTTTCCGCATATTGCCGCGAATGGCGACCGGCATATTGACACTGCCGGTGTCCTGCAGAATATGCATGACAGGGTACTTGGGAGGAAGCGCCGCCTTCAATTGTTCCTCCTGAGCCTGCAGTTGTTTTTTTTGGGCCTGCTCGTGCTCAT
>JAKVAY010000027.1 GCA_022447185.1 Fuerstiella sp.
TTTACCAAAATAAATTTTGCATCGACCGGGTTGAGATCTGCGGCGCGAAACTGCTCATCGGCCCAGTCGTAAGTTGCCCGGCTCATCACAAGAACCCGAACGGCTCCGATTCGAAAGACAGCAGTTGGCCCCATGTGTTCCTGATGTCCTTCCCACTGACCTCCCGTGTAAACAAACCTGCCGTCAAGCAGACTTTCTATTTCACCATCGAATTTCCGCGAATTTCCCCAGCGAGGATCGAGCTTGTGGCCGAGTTCCAGGGAGATTTTCGCCCCTGTTCCTGACGCGTGGCACACCGCCGCCGCATCCGGATCAACAAGCGGCACAATGGAAAATTCATCCGTGCCGCTGTCCACCAGCGCTGACAATGCTGCAATGCTGTCTCCGGCTGCTCCGCCTCCACAACAATCTGCCGTTTCAACAAGAATCACCGGGCCACCATCAATACTCATTCCAGCTTCGATCGCATCCCTGGGCGACACAGTTTTCGGTTCCAGATCATGTCGTCGTTCCCAGTATCGCTGTGCAATCTCTGTCGCCAGACTCTCTGCCAGTTTCGGGTCATCGTCAGTAATAACCAAGCCGCCACTGCCCATATTTTCACAATCCATATACGCATGCAGCAGGAACAGGCTGGTGGAAAGCACACGGTCACGCTGCTCCAGTGACTTTGTGAATCGCATCAGATCCGCAAACGGGTCGTCATCCAGTGTCGAACCGTGAATGGCACTGGTGAGGACAGGTACCTTCGCCATCGCCATTGTCGGACGGCAACGACCGGCAAGTATGTCCAGCAGCAGACGCACGCCCCGCTGTCCCGTGGAAAACTGGTCATGATGAGGATAGGTTTCCCAGGCCAGCAACCCGTCCGCATGACGGACCATTTGCTGGGTCACATGAGCGTGCAGATCCAGGGTAACCACGATGGGGACATCGGGACCAACAAGCCGGCGGGCTGCCTCAATCATGTCGCCCTCCGGATCATCCACACCTTCGGCCAGGGCGGCCCCGTGGAGTGGCAGCAATACTCCGTCGACAGGCAGTGAGGCACGGAGCCGCTCGAGCCATTCGCTGCGCAACTGTCTGTAGCACTCCTGAGTGATTGGACCGGCGGCACATGCCGACGCATAAATCAGAGGCACGGGTTCAGCACCTGCTTCGGAAAGTTCAGCCAGCATGCCACCCACGACACTGGACGTCAGCTGCAGAACTTCATCATCACGATACAGCCCGGAATCTTCGTAGACGGCTATTTCGATAGGCAGACCGCCCAGAT
Organism: Fuerstiella sp.; assembly: GCA_022447185.1. Classification (GTDB taxonomy): domain Bacteria; phylum Planctomycetota; class Planctomycetia; order Planctomycetales; family Planctomycetaceae; genus S139-18. Next base: position 1,277 of record JAKVAY010000027.1, read on the forward strand.
GATTGCACTCCGTCAGAATCCCGCCTATAGCGATACGTTGAGTTGTATTCATCATTGACCAATCGACTTCTCTTTGCTCAAACCGGACGAAAACCGGACCGGCACGGGTTATCATACAGGATGAAATCGAAGGCGTATTCCGTTGGGGCGGCATCTTGACACAAACGAATGACTTATTCCCTGAACCACCACAGCGTCTCAGTTCGCTTAACTTCCGGAGCGTTCTCACATTTGTCGGCCCCGGATTGATTATTGCGTCTGTCACAATCGGCAGCGGTGAACTGGTGGTGGCTTCACGCAGTGGCGCCGTGTTTGGATACCAGTTGTTGTGGTGTTTTCTGCTTGCCGGAGTGTTCAAGGGAGTGCAGGTCTATGTGGCAGCNCGTCACATTACCCTGACGGGTGAACATCCCATGGTCAGCTGGAAATCACTGCCTGGTCCACCGTCATGGTTTCCACTGCTGATCGCTTTGCCCACCGTCATGGTAATGCCACTGGCGTTTTCGGCAATCTCAGAGATCCTCGGCGGTTATGTGAGGGAACTCACCGGTATTTCCAGCAATGACACTGCGGTTGGTCCGTTCGGCGGATTCGAGTTCTGGAATAATTTTTGGGCCACGGCCGTTCTCACAACATGCCTTGCACTGGCACTGAGTTCCAGTCAGCAAACGCTGGAACGCGTATCAGCATTTGTCATCGGTCTCATCGTGCTCAGTTCTGTGATTTCCATCATGATGTGCCAGCCAACGTCTACGGGATTCCTCTCC
>JAKVAY010000028.1 GCA_022447185.1 Fuerstiella sp.
TTCAGGAGGGTGAGCGCACTCTGCTGGATAACTCCATGATCATGTTTTGCTCCAGCATGCTCACTGGTTCTCACGACAACAGCCAGTTACCGGTCCTGCTGTTCGGCGGCGCAGGCGGTCAGCTGAAAACCGGTCGCGTCCTGAACTACCTGAATCACGACAATCGACGGATGAGCAGTCTTTACCTGTCATTGATGGACAGAATGGGACTGGAGTTGCAGGAATTCGGCGACTCGTCACAGCGGTTATTGGAGATCTGACACAGAAAGCCACAACAGATGTGCGAATGACCGAGTGAGTCCCGTGCCGCCGGTACGGCGTTCAGAACGCGCCTGACGATCGGCGACTACCCGAGTGCTCGTGACAGAGTACAATGAAAGATCCGAAATATCGTTTCAGCATGACGGTCGACGCACTGCGGAAATCGGCAGACAGCGTTTGCGGTCTGTTGCAACTGATCCGTCAGGCTGGTCATACCTCAAGAGAGCCTCAGTGCTTGTGACGTCAATTCAGTCAGAAAATAAGCACACGGCTTGAAGATTAGAATCATCTGCGGCTGCGTATGCGGTGGCAAAAGGCATATTTTGAAATCATCGCCGGTGATCGGCAGGGAATGGTCGCCCGTGTCATCCGTGGAGCGCTGCGCCCGGCCGCCTGGTTGTATCAGTACATCACGGCCTGCAGAAATTTTTGTTTCCACACAGGATTGCGACAATCGACCAGGGTCGACGTGCCCGTGATTTCAGTTGGAAACCTGACCACCGGTGGAACCGGTAAGACCCCGATCGTGGCCTGCGTTGTGGAGCAGTTGCAGACACTCAAACGACAGCCGGGAATCGTCAGCCGAGGCTATCGCGCCGATGCGACCGGGATCAACGACGAGAAACGAGTGCTGGAGCACTTATGTCCCGGAATCATTCATCTGCAGAATCCCAACCGTGTTACTGCATCCGTTCAGCTGATCAAAGAACATGATGTGGATGTCGTCGTACTCGACGACGGTTTTCAGCATCGTCAGATTGCCCGAGACCTCGACATGGTTTTGATCGACGCCACAAATCCGTTTGGTTATGAGTTCGTCCTGCCGAGAGGTCTGCTGCGGGAACCACTGCAAGGGTTACAACGAGCTCACATGATTGTCGTCACACGTTGTGATCAGGTACCCGCGGCGCAACTGGAAATGATTGAAGATCAAATCTGCNNCGCGGCNCCGCAGCACAAAGACCGTTTGGCACGAGTCTCATTCCGGCCCGTTGGCTTCCTTTGCGCCAGTGGAGAAAAACTTCCACTGTCACAGATTGAAGCAAAACGTGTGATGATTGTGACAGCGATTGGCAATCCAGGAGCGTTTGAGGACACCTGTCGCCGATTAGGGGCAGAAATCGTCTGCTGTCGAGTGTTTCCTGATCATCATCACTACAGTCAAAGTGATCTGGAATCAATTCTTCGCGATGCAGCAAAACATCGGGTGACTGCCGTACTGACCACACTCAAAGATTTGGTCAAGATTCAGCCCGCTCAGGTTCAAAGTGATCAAGAGCAGGAAATACTGA
>JAKVAY010000029.1 GCA_022447185.1 Fuerstiella sp.
ATTGTCTCTCAGCATTTCTGCCGGCAGTCGATAAGACGGAAAACGACCCAGCCAGTCATTGTTCGGATCGCGCTTGGCGTGATCTTCAGACGTTGCGCTTGTTTGTCGGTAAGTTGCCGACATGGCGATCTGTTTCAGAAGGCGTTTAACGTCCCAACCGTGCTGAATGAAATCGAGTGCCAGCCAGTCCAGCAGTTGCGGATGAGTGGGGGGCCGACCCTGACTTCCGAAATCTTCCGGTGTCCGAACGAGCCCCTGGCCAAACATGACCTGCCAGTAATGGTTGACGGCCACCCGTGCCGTTAGCGGATGCTTCGGGGAGGTGAGCCAGTCGGCAAGCCCCAGTCGGTTTGCCGGCGCCTCAGCGGACCGCTTCGGCAGAATGGCGGGGGTGTCGGCGGTGACAACATCACCCCGAGCGTCGTAAGCTCCACGACGCAGAAGATGCGTGGTGACCGGTCGTTCGGCTTCTTTCATGACCATGATTTCCTGAACACCATCGATGGCAGCACTGAGTTCATCACGTGCCCCGGTGAGCGCAGCCAGTTGCTGCCGGCTGCCGTTATGAGTGGTGGAGAGGAAATATTCGAACAGCCGTTCTGTCTGTCGGCCCGACAGTTGATCGTGAGGTGTTGTGAGAGCCGTCACCAGGCTGTGGCCATCGGTCAGCTGAGCCACTTCGATTGGAGTCAGCTGTCGCTCAAAGACCATCAACTCATCGGCCAGGCCATTGGTGAAACCGCGATCGCGGCTGCGTTCTCCCATCACCAGATGTTTTTTGTCGGCGGTGATTTCTTTGTACAGGTTATCCCGGATGATCTCCGTCGAGACAGGCTGGGCGTCGATCAGAATAGAAATTCCGGCCGCTCGACTGGACCCGTCATACCGTACGGTGACGTGATGCCATTCCTCAACGGGTAATGGGTCTGCAGTGGCAATGCTGATGGCATTTCCTGGCCAGAAATGAATCAGTGAAGCATGCAGACGCCCGTCTTTGATCAGCAGCTGGTAGCCTCGACTGCCGCCATCCGTCCAGCCCAGCGAGCGATGCCACACGACTGCTCGTTCTTTGTGATCGGGCGTGTTGAGCCACAGAGCGATGCTGAATGGCTGATTACGACTGAATTGACCAATCTGCGTGCCAACGGCATCATCGCCACTGAAACGAATACCCATGCCCACTTTACCATCGGTGTGCCGGTTACCGCCGCCGGGTACTGCCTCAAAATCCATGTGCAGGACTCGGTTCGGCAGCATTGTCGAATCTTCAACAGAGCGATCCACCGCCAGCCATCGCCTGAATTCGGCATCGGCCGCGGCAGCAGTCTCAGCAAGTTTTTTTTCGGCAGCTTTGACGCTGTCCCGGAGCCTGCGAATACGACGTTTGTCGGCTTCATCCAGCATCAGCAGCGTGGGCGTGGGAGTTGACTGTGTACGGTATGAGTAAAGACCGGCCTCATCGATTTTGTCGAAAAAGGCCGTCAGCTGATAGTAGTCTTTCTGCGAGAACGGATCGTATTTGTGATCGTGGCAACGGCAGCATTCCATTGTGAGTCCCAGAAAAGCTGTCGCGAATGTTTGCGTTCGATCCGACACATATTCAATGCGGAATTCTTCCGGTGTGCTGCCACCTTCGACCTTTTGCGGATGCAGACGGTTGAATGTCGTGGCCAGGATATCTTCGTCAGTGGCATCTGGCAGGAGGTCTCCCGCGATTTGTTTGCGGAGAAATTCATGGTGAGGCATATTGCTGTTGAACGCCCGAATCACCCAGTCCCGCCACGGCCACACATGCCGATCCCGATCCACCTGATAACCGAAGGTGTCACTGTAACGTGCCATGTCCAGCCACACGGACGCCATTCGCTCACCGAAGTGACCTGATGCCAGCAGACGGTCAATCAGTTCCGACCAGGCTTCAGGTGAATCATTGGTGACGAAATCGTCGATCTGCGGGAGTGACGGCGGTAGTCCGGTGAGATCGAAGGAAATGCGGCGGATCAGGGTTTCCCTGGAAGCTTCAGGCGACGGAACGGATAACCGTTGTTCCAGATTTCCAAGCACGAAATGATCAATCGGATTACCGGGCCACTGCGTTTCCTGAACGTTCGGCAGCTGCGGCTGCTGTGGTGCAGCAAAAGCCCAGTGCCG
>JAKVAY010000003.1 GCA_022447185.1 Fuerstiella sp.
CTGGGCACGTTCGCTGATCCACTCATCAACCCGCTTTGCTGCCGCCACGACAGTACTGTGATCACGACCACCGAAATACTGACCGATCTCGCGCCATGCTGCTTTGGTCAGTTTGCGAGCGACGTACATGGCAATTGAACGAGGGCAACTAATGGCCTTACGACGGGTTTTCGACCTTATATCCAGCACTGACACACCGAATGCCTCGCACACAATCCGCTCGACATCATTGATCCGCACCAGATGGCGACACTCATCTTTGAGTCCACCCAGCAGTCTGCGTGCATGGCTCGTAGTCACACGACTGCCATGCAAAGCCGCATAACTCACAAGACAATTCACTGACCCCTGGAGTTCCCGTGCATTACGGCCACCATGAGATGCCACGTAACTCAGTGCGCCTGAACTCAACAACTCACGGTGCGGAACCGCCAGTGATTGAACCAGTTTTCGGCGAGTGCACACGGCCGGTGTGTCAATTCTGCAGACCAATCCGCCAATGAATCGCGTGGTCAACTCTTCGCGATGTTTGGTCAGCAAACGTGGGTGTCGATCACCAGTGATCACAAGCTGACCACCGTGGTTCGTCAGCTGATCGATCGTATGCAGGAATTCCTCCTGCGTTGCTTTCTTATTTCCCAAAAACTCAATGTTGTCAACAAGCAATACATCAACACTTCGAAACCGTTGTCGAAATGACGGTACAGATCGCTCCGCCAGTGCACTGGTGAAATAATTCGTAAATGACTCGCTTGTCAAAAACAAGACATTGAGTTCGGGACGTGATTTGCGAATCGCACCGTAAATCGCCTCGAGCAGGTGCGATTTACCGACACCAGTCGTGCCGTGGAGATACAGTGGATTGAATCGCTCACCCGGTGCCTCGCTGATCTGCCGCGCGGCCATGATCGGAAGTTCGTTGCAGGGTCCGGAAACGAGCGAGTTGAAAGAGCGAAAACGTCGACGTGCCGGGGGACGCACGGCAAGCTTCGTGGGTTCGTCCTGGTACCGTTGTTCAAAATCCGATAATGGCGCAACGTTTTGACATTCTGCAGTTGCGTTACTCGTTTGATTTTGAGTCGGATATGAGGTGTCACCAGATTGTTCTGTTGTCTTCGCTCTGCTGGACCTGTCGCTGATTGACGCATCAACATGAACAACGCACTCGGCAGACGGACCCAAGACGTCGACCGCGGCTTTTGACAGCTGCTGTCGGAATCGTTTTATGATCCATGAGCAGATAAACGGATTGGCAACGTGCACAACCAGTTGACTGCCTGTTGCTTCCAGATGTGATCTGTCTTTAAACCAATGGAGATAGTTCTGATCACCAACCCCCAGACGCACCGCTTCGGTGAGAACTGAACTTGTTGGTGCTGAATGGCTCCCCGTCGAACAGACATCCGGAGCAGTGGAGCCTCTATTCCCAGCGATTTTTTGGCCGAAAACATTCTTTCCGTGACCCACGGGCTGCGTCATGCGACCCCTCCGTCGGAACCTCAGCGCAATAGCGAACCGTTACGTGGCAAGTGGCGCAATTACGGCACTCCGTCGCCAACAGAAGGGAAGGCAGAACGCGTAGTGAGGCTGTTTTGTCCTGAAATTCGCGACGAACGTGCAGAATGATCGTCGTGATAGCTTATTCACTCAACACCGGCGATATTACCGGTCGAACCCCGGCTGTCAAACGTCGTCGGTTCATTTATTCCTTACGAAAAGCAAGGAAGAATTGAGACGCAGGTGATGGCAGCAAAATTGCTGTCGGAGCCAGCTGTTCTCTGGTTTTGAAACAGAGAACAGGCCTGAATCAGACTCGCAATTGTGGAGATCCTTTGCCGAAGTATGGTGTTCAGCCGACTCCGCTGGTTCGTTACGATTTGGAACTGACTGTTACGAATTCCAGCAATCCCGGAGCTGCCAAAATAGTGTCCCGTATCCGTGTTGTTTTTTCAATTGGAGCACTCCACGGCGGTGGATCCGAACGTCAAATCGTGAGCGCATTAACGCACCTGGATCGAGATCGTTTCGAACCGTATCTATACGTTGTCTATCGATCAGGGCCATTGCTTTCGCTGATTCCCGAAGACGTCCCGATTGCTGCCTTTGAGGAACGTGACTCACGCGCACCGACAAGAATCTTTGGCGGTATGCATCGACGTCGCGTCCAGGACATGAGACGTTATCTGCAGGAAATCAGAGCCGACGTCTGCTATGACCGCACGTTCCTGATGACGCTTGTCTCTGCTGACGCCGCTCAGTCGCTGAACATTCCAAATATCTCGACTGTTGTCACAAACCCTTCCACAGGATTTGCACCGGTTGCCGGTCGGTTCCGGTGGCTCAAGAAAAGATCCCTGCGCCGGCTCTATCGCAGTTCAGCATGTGTCCTTGCTGTCTCAAATGGAGCAGCACGCGGTGCGGAACAATTCTATGGACTCGAAACGAACAGTGTAATAACTCAGTACAATGGTGTGGATCTGACTGCCATTCGGTCTGCTGCCACCGAGTCAGTTGATTCAACATGGTGGAATGCCCCGGCACCGCACCCAAAACGAGTCATCAGAATCGTATCCGCAGGCCGATTGAATCATGAGAAGGGATTTCACCTTTTGATTTCCGCCCTTGCGCAGCTGAAACGTGAATGGTCCGATACTCATCTGCGTCTCGCACTTCTGGGTGAAGGCAACCACCGGCTGCAGCTTCAGAATCAGATTGACTCGGCCAAATTGGGAGACAACGTGAGGTTGGCGGGATTTCAGAACAACGCGGCGGCCTGGTATCGATCAGCTGACGTCTTTGTATTGCCATCTCTAGTCGAAGGAATGCCGAATGTTCTGCTGGAAGCAATGGCACTGGGGACGCCCGTGATTTCAAGTCGTTGTCCTTACGGCCCGGAAGAGATCCTGGAAAATGGTATGCATGGAGCGCTGTGTGAACCGGATTCCGTCACCGGTTTGACTAGTACGATTCGAGACGTGGTTCTGGATCTGCCGGCAGCTGAAAAGCGTGCCGCGTCTGCCACATCCCGGGTCGAGTCCGTATTTTCCCAGGATGTGGCTGTTCGTCGTTTGGAGAATATTATTTTTCAGGTCGTACACAGGAAGGGATCATGAGTTGCACCCAACATCAAAATTCGGTCCAGCCGCTGACGCGAACGACCGAGCTTATTTGCCAGCGTACCGCCATCCGAGTTCTGATTTCGGGCAGTCTAATCCTGCTGTTTGGTACGGATCCGACAATTGCTCAGCGTTCGGCAGATACGACCACTGCTGCACGACATCGCCTTGTCGATGAAGCGATCAAAAGTGAAGGGATCTCTAATGAGGCCGTGTTGCGCGCCATGCGAAAAGTCCGACGTCACGAATTTGTGCTGTCTGGCATGCGAGCTCGTGCTTATCGTGACGAAGCCCTGCCAATTGGTGCCAGACAGACAATTTCTCCCCCGTTTGTCGTTGCTTATATGACCCAGTCACTGAATCCTCAGCCCACCGACAAAGTCCTGGAAATTGGTACCGGAAGTGGATACCAGGCAGCCGTCCTGGCTGAAATTGTGGATCAGGTCTATTCCATCGAAATCGTGAAGAGCCTGGCACGGTCCGCAGAAAGACGTTTGAAACGACTGGGCTACGATAATGTTCAGGTTCGAGCGGGAGACGGATATGCCGGTTGGCCGGAACACGCCCCGTTCGATCGAATTATCGTAACCTGTTCTCCTGAAAGTGTTCCGGAGTCGCTGGTCGAACAACTCAGGGACGGTGGCACGATGATCGTACCGATCGGTGAACGATATCAACAAACATTCTATCTGTTCCGCAAGAAAGACGGCAAACTTGAACAGGAACAATTGATTTCAACACTGTTCGTTCCCATGACAGGAGAGTCGGAAGAACGTCGACGTATTTTGCCAAATGCGAACCAGCCCGTTTTGACAAACGGAAGCTTCGAACATGATATCAATGGTGACGACAACGCGGACGGCTGGCATTACCAGCGGCGTTCGACTCTGGTCACTGAGAGCCCGATGCATGGAAAACGATATCTTCAATTTTTTGCTGAACGCGATGGCGAATTGGCACAGGCACTCCAGGGAATGGCGGTGAATGGCAGGAGACTGGGAGCTGTGGATCTTTCGTGCTGGGTACAGGCAGGAAACATCAAAACGGGGGCAAATGGTCAAGAAGCCGGGATCGCTATTCATTTTTATGACGCGAAACGTCGCGAACTTCCGGTGCAGCCGATTGCCCGCTGGCGCGGAGAATTCAACTGGCAACAGGTCCGTCGAAGAGTACCGATTCCCATACGTGCGCGTGAAATGATTATTCGCATCGGACTCAATGGAGCAACAGGGACGCTGGACCTGGATGACCTTCGAATGTCCGTTCTGAAAAGGTCTCAGTAGGCCCGTTTCTGTAAAAACGGACAAACTGGGAAGACCATGCTTCTTCGGGGGAAATAATCATTTCTCGCGATTCGATTGCCGATGCTGGTGATGTCGGAAGTAACACGATCGTCCATCGTGCGCAGATTCTGCCAATTTGCAGTGCGCGTCGCCGGACAGCAATGCATCAGACCTGGATTTATTGCCATGGAACGGCTGACGTCTTTACTCATTCCGGCGTTGCTGATTTGCAGCGTCTGCAAGGCGCACGGCCAAACGTTCCGTTTCACCATTGCAGGCGACGTTACAAATGCTGACACGTGGGAAGGAAGTTACGCAATTCCTGACGAGCCCGTCTACCTGCTGGATCTCCTGAAGAAAGCAGGGGTTCAAGGTGAGGGCCAGGCCGTCATTCTGAGCGACGAGTCACTGCAATCTGCCGGAAGCAGGTGCATATCGGCACAAATGTCCGCAAATCGGGAACAGTTGAAGAATGGCGACATTGTCATTTTTCATCTGATCTCACACGATTCACGTCTGACTGAACATATTGTGATCATTGTCGGTTCGCAGCGGCATATCGTGCCGCTTGCTGAAATTGACAGTCGTCTGGGTAACCTGCTGACGGCTGCTGGTGTGCCCGTGTCGGCTAACCACACAATACCGATCATACGCACCGAGAATGGCCGTGCAGAAGATCGCAGTGTGAAACCATGGGAAGTACTGAGGCATGGCGACGTCGTACTGCTGGACCATTTGGGAATTCTGGACAATGGTGGCAGAGTTCGTGTGAACCAGTTATTCCGGTCTGTATTGGATCCTGAAACGCGCTCAGTCTCCAAGCATTTCATTCAAACAGTTGCGGAAGAACGCGATTGTCAGCCCGTTGCAAGTGCCAAGAAAGCCAGTGAGTTTAATCTCAACTTGTCGGCCCTGAGTTCCCGCGACAGCAGTTTGGCCACTGAGACCTCAGGAATTCCTATTCTTCCTGCAGCGGCGGAATCTATCATTTCCCCAGACCATCCCGGTCAGTCGCAACACGTCAGAACTCCCGTACCACACAGTGATCCAAATCCGGATCATGTCAAAATTTCCGCTGCGGCGCCGGTCTGGAACGGGATCTTCATTTTTGGTCTGTTGGGTTCCGTCGCGTTAATTTTGACAGGATGGCTGAAGACACACAGAGAAAGTTCTCCCGTCGAAACACAGACGACAGATTCTCAATTCGATCTACAGTCGCTACAGGAGATCTCTGCAACTCAGGCTCCGGATATGTCTGCATCGATCACTCACGACACAGTTGATTCCGCATCACGGCCACCGGAACTCACAACTCAGGAGGGTTCACCATCAGACCAGTCACCGCCGAGTGCGCCTGTGACTGACAAGGCAGACCCCGATGATAAACCATCTTCAAAAGTAGTTAATGACCTGGAAGATCTGATACGGAATCGGATTCCGATTGACATCCAACAGGCGGATCTACCACTCCGAGTAACATTATTTGGGCGCCCTCTGGGACCTCGCAGACTCAGAATTGATGCCCCCCACACCCGGATCGACACACCGAAATTCGCGACCGTGAGTCGGACAGAAGGCACATCTCCTCAAAAATCATCCAGTACGTCTTCTTTAGACCAGGAGCGTCGCGATGGTATGTCCCTGGATCGAGCGTTGAATTCACTTAACGAACAGGGTCTATCATGATTGCTGCAATCGACTTTGGCTGTTTTGCAATTCGCTCCGCTTTCCGCCAGGACACAGACGGCGCCCCCATCACAGTGTACTCAGAAAGGTCTGAATACATCGTTCTGCCAAACACTGAACGCTACCGGCAGTTGCTTGATACGCACACAGTACCCCATGCGGAATGCGAAGATACGGTGGCTGTGTACGGCAACCAGGCGTCTCAAATGCGATGGCTGAGCCGAATACCATCTGCCGAGATTTTTAACAGCGGCTTCGTACCGTCGGATGATCCGCCGGCGCGCCAGATGCTCGATCTGATTTGTGCAGCAATCCTGCCACCTCCCGATGCCGCTTCGAATCTTTGTGTGTTCACTGTGCCTGGTACGGAATCCCGTGCGAAAAGTCAGAAATTCCTGTCTCGGTTGATTCGCATGCGCGGTTACGAGCCACTTGCCGTCTCAGCCGCTGAAGTAGCAATGTTGGCAGAAGGCAGCGATTCGTCGTTCAGCGGAATCTCTGTCGTGATTGGCGCAGAAACCTCGGAAGTCAGCATATCACGTCTGGGGGTGAGTTCCTCCTCTGTGATCATCCCTGTCGGAGCCGCCTGGATCGACATTGAGCTGGCCCGTCAGTTCAACATTCATGTGTTCGATGAAACAGGAAACGCATGGCTGGATCTGGAGATGGTGAGGGAATGGAAACACAGCACTGAGCGGAATCTGCGCAACTCAGTCGGTGAACGTGAAAGATTCCTGTCCCGCATGTATCGTGCCATGCTGGACAGAATTGCTCAGGCCGCTCATCAACTGCTGTCTCAACCAAACGTTCAGTCCGATCTTGGAACAGAACGACTCAATGTGATCTGTTGCGGTGGTCCAACGCATATTGCCGGCTTTGCAAGCGCACTGACCGAACGCTTCGTCGACCAGGACATCGCCGAGCGTATTCAGTCAGTCCGTACCGTCGACCAACCTGAATTGACCGTCGTACGTGGACTATTGATTTCCGGTGAACTGGAAGCCCGCTGTCGCCGTCACCCAGGTGCAGCCGCTTAGGCTTCAACCGCAGCAACATCTCCGGCTATCGCGAGGGCACGTTGTCGCAGTCCCTTCGAATCAAGCTGCAGATTTGCCAGCAGATCGGTCCGATCTCCATGTTCAATGAAGCTGTCGGGGATTCCTGCTACATAAATCCGTTCGGTTGAAATACCTGCTGAACTGGCTGCTTCCAGCACAGCACTGCCAAACCCACCCATCACTGTGTTTTCTTCCAGAGTAATCACGAAGCCCGTTTCCACCGCCTGAATAACCATTTCTGAATCAACCGGTTTCACAAATCGTGCATTAACAACGCCAACGTCCAGGCCGTCCTGCTGCAGTTGATTAGCCGCGTTGACTGCTTCAGGCAACAACGCACCGAGTGTCAGGATATTTCCGTCGCGCCCCCACCGAATTGGCTCGGATTTTCCCAGTTCGACCTCTGCTACTTTCCGCTCTACCTCTGTTACCCCTGCCTTCGGATAGCGAATTGACACAGGACCGTCGTGCTGTAATGCAAATTTCATCATACGACCAACGTCTTCCCGATCACCCGGGGCCATCACAACCATGTTCGGAAAAACCCGCATATACGACTGATCGAACACGCCGTGATGCGTGGGGCCATCCGGACCGCACAATCCTGCTCGGTCCATACAGAAGATCACCGGAAGATTCTGCAAAGCGACTTCCTGAAAGATCTGGTCAAAACTGCGCTGCAGAAACGTGCTGTAAATGTCAACGATCGGTTTCATCCCTGACTTTGCCATTCCTGCAGCAAACGCCACGGCATGACCTTCACAGATACCTGTGTCGAAGAATCGGTCCGGAAAATCGTTTCTCAGCCTTTCCAACTTGTTTCCGGCACACATTGCTGCGGTGAGCACGCAAACACGGCTGTCCTGTGTCATAGCATCGTGAATTGAAGCTGAAACAACGTTCGTATACGCCTCTGTGGAAGATGTCTGTACAGGGATGATTTCATTGTTTTCGTCGCGGTGAAACGGTGCCGGCGTATGAAACTTCACCGGGTCCTGACAGGCCGGTTCGAATCCGTGACCTTTTTCTGTGAGCACGTGGAGAAGGACAGGGCCCTTGATGTCCCTGACCAGATTCATGTATTGCCGCAGGGATGAGATATCATGTCCATCAACCGGACCGATGTAGCGGAAACCCAGCTCTTCAAAGAGCATGCCACCATGAACAAACTTTTTCACGGCCTCCTTGAACTGTCCCAGAACGTGTTCAACCGGTTCCCCGACGACCGGAACCTTGTTTAACAGCCAGGAAACGTCGCGTTTGAGTCCGTTGTAAAAGGGTGCGACTCGTGCCTTGTCCAGATAACTTGCAATGCCACCAACACGGGGACAGATGCCCATTTTGTTGTCGTTGAGAATCACCAGCAGGTCTTTGTTCAGGCCGGCCGCATTGTTCATCGCCTCGAAGACAATCCCGGAGGGCAGTGCACCATCACCGATCACGGCAACGGATTTTCGTTCATCCTGTGAAATGAGATCGTCGGCCGCCTTGAGTCCCAGCACACTGGACACACTGCTGCCTGCATGGCCGGTCATGAAAAGGTCGTACGGACTTTCCGCCGGGTTCGGATACCCCATCAAACCACCGCGGCGACGGATGGTTTCCATCTGGTTGAATCGTCCGGTGACCAGCTTGTGAGGATAGATCTGGTGACCGGTGTCCCAGATCAGCCGGTCTTTGGAAAAGTCAAAAACCTGATGCAGCGCGATACACAATTCGACGACACCCAGGTTGCTGGCAAAGTGTGCGGAACGGTCGGCAACAACAGTGATCAACGCCTCTCGAATTTCATCGGCCAGCTGGTTCAACTGCGCATCGTCCATCGATCGCAGTTGTGCGGGAGATTCGATCTCACTGAGAATCTCAAATGACATCAATGGTCTCTTTCGATGATAAAGTGAGCCAGCTGTCGGAGTGGTTCGGCACGCTCCTCAAACACCGACAGGCAGTCACAGGCCTTATCAATCAGTTCAGTTGCTTTCCGAAGACTTCCCTCAACTCCCAGCAATCCGGGATACGTGAGCTTTCCAAGTTCACGATCCCGTCCTGTTTCTTTTCCGAGCTTAGTCTCACTGCCAGTCACGTCCAACAAGTCATCCGCGATTTGAAATGCCAGCCCACAGCATTCCCCGTAAGTCCGCAGTCGACACCGGATGTCAGGATCCGCCTGAACCACCGCTGCCCCAAGTTCCAAAGACGCTGTGATCAGAGCACCCGTCTTCATGCGATGGATCAGCATAAGTTTTTCTACGTCATCTCTATCACCACTGCTGGACAGTTCCATGGAGGGATCCGAATTGGCTGTCACTCTACTATCCGCAACCAGACCGCCGAACGAACCATTTTGCTCTGTTTTTTCGGCTTTTCCCGACGTCTCAACGCCAGGAAATGGACCACGTTCTGCCAGTAGATCCAGAACCTGTCCGCCCACCATTCCAGCAGCACCAGCAGCAGACGACAGGATTCTGAGGCAATCGCCTGTAATTTCAGGCGCGACCACAGATGAAGCCAATGAAGCAAACGCATGCGTCAGGAGTGTATCACCCGCCAAAATGGCCAGTGCTTCACCAAAGACAACATGACTTGTCGGAATTCCGCGACGCAGACTGTCATCATCCATCGCCGGAAGATCGTCATGGATCAGCGAATACGCATGGATCATTTCGACAGCACAGGCGGCTGGCAATCCGTCGTCAACCATTCCCCTGCAGGCATCGACAGCCATCAGCAAAAGCACCGGACGCAAACGCTTCCCCGGTGCTGCCAGACTATAGCACACGGCCTGACGAAGCGGCTCCGGAATGGCGTCATTGCTGAACTGCTGGCTCAGATGCGCATCCACACGCTGACGCAGATCTGCGTAATACGTCTGATACTCTTGCTGCATGAGAGTTACCCGAAAATCGGACGTGGTGCATAGCCGACACTATGTTGACGCTCCCGCCAACCCCAATCCAGCCGACATCTCTGTCCCCGGAAGTCATTTCCGAAAACGGAACGGATTCCTGGGTAACGGCATCGACTCAGTAAACATCTGGTGGACGCGGTATCTCACTCGGCCGTGGCAATCGAAAGGGCGATGCTGCACGCACTGAGGTACTCAGGAATGTTCAGCCGTTCCTTAACCGTGTGAATTGCGTGCTGGCCACATCCCAATGTCACAGTGGGGAAACCGTGGGCTGTTGTCCAGTTGGCATCCAGTCCACCGTTGCTGACGACGGTTTGAGGCAACAGGCCCGCCATCTTCACCGCTCCAGCAGCCATCCGGACACAGTCAGCCTTTGGCGAAATCCTGAACGCATTATATCTTGAATCATCTTTGATCGTGAGTCGACCACTCTGACTGCGTGTGTTCCTGACACGCTTGATTGCTCGCTCAAACGCGCGGTGAATTTCCCGCACAATACGATCCCGAAATACTGAACTGTGGCTGCGTGCTTCCGCCTGCAGGACGACTTCCGGCATTACAACATTTGTTGCCGAACCACCATGAACTGACCCAACGTTGCACGTGCCCTGACGAGAGCCTTTCACGACAAGTCCGTGCCAGCCGTTCTCGTGTAATTCGGACAAAGCAAGTGATGCAACAATCGCTGCGTTAACACCATCATCGGGATTCACACCAGCGTGACTGGCAATGCCGTCAATCTTCACGGCAACGTTTGTCGCCCCCACGGCACCGATGACCAGACTCGCTGGATCTCGTCCATCCCAGTTAAAGCAAAGTTGAGGATTCGCCAGCCTGCCGGTCGTCACGTGACGCGCTCCACAAAGACCGACTTCTTCCTGAACAGTGAACAGCAGAGTTAGAGGTGGGTGATCGATATTTTGCTTCAACATTTCCAGTATCGCCGTCAGGATAACGGCACAGCCGGCACGATTATCAGCACCCAGCGCTGTGTCCGATGACTTCGGCCTGATCCAGTCTCCTTGCCGCACGGGTTCACTATCGACTGCCAGCGGTACTGTATCCATGTGTGCCATGAGAAGTCGCCGAGGTGCACGCTTTGTCCCTTTGAGTTTGACGATCAAATTGCCGGTGGCCCCGCCAATCGGACTGCGGCGATTAGCTGTATCAACCATGAACACAGACTGGGGCAACCCTGCCGATACCAATGTCTTCTGTATGCAGGCGCTGACTTTCGTTTCAGCACCGCTTCCACCCGGAATCGCTATGAGTTCCAGAACGCGCCGAATGGCAGCATTCGCATTGATGTTGGGCATGACAAACTCGTCCAGTCGCTGGAAACTTTTTCGAATGATGCGGATTACGTAGTTGTGCGGGACCCACTCTGTTCTTGAATAATTTCTCTGTCGAATCGACCCCAGTGCCAGACTTCCCACACGATCCCCAAACCGAGCGTAGTCACACCGGCCGCAAAGAACATCTGCGGATAGCCAGCTCGACCAAATACAGCCAAATCAATGATTCGACCCAGTAGCGGCGCTGAAATTGCCGTACCCAGGTCCATGAAGCCCAACGTTAGATTTGTACCACTGCCACGATATTCGGCAGGAAATCGATCGGACCCCAACGACACAATTGACGGAAACAACAAGGCATGTCCCAAACCGCAAATGATCGCGGACATGATGAGATGCCATGATTGAGTTGCGGGAATAATCATCAGCAACCCAGCCCCCTGCGCCAGCAGACCAACCGTGATCAGTCGGTAACGCCCCACTTTCTGACTCAGCTGTACAGTTACGATTCGCAACACGAAGGCAGACAGTGCGTACGCGGTCCAATAGCCGGCAATTCCGCCAAGCCCCGCATATCGGTTGAAGCGAACCAGGTAAAGACTCGGTACCGTAAATACCAGCCCGATCGCCATTGCAACAAACACTACCGGACCGGGCCAGTAGTTCTTCATCAGTCGCAGCAATGAAGGACGTATCTCGGCCGATGGCTTTGGAAATCCCTTCGTTATAATGCAGACCAAGGCCAGATAAGCAGCATTGCACGTAATGACCACCAAAAACGCATACCAAAAATAGACTTCTCTGCCGTCTGTCAGCCACTTCAGTCCGTCGACGAGTTGCGTACCGAGAATCATTCCAACAAATCCACTGCATCCAAGCAGTCCAAGAAATTCTGTGCGCCGATGTTCGGCCACACAGGCCTGCATGTGAAAAGCACTGCAGGTGAACATACCCGACACACCGACGGCATACAGCACCCGTCCTGTGTACAGAACGGGCGACACCATTGCCACACCAGCAAAGATGGTACTGCCGACAAGCGTCGAAACTGATAACACAATCCAGACGCAACGAACTCCAAACCGATCGATCGTCCGTCCTAGAAACAATCGAGCTATGATGGCTGCGATGAGGCCCGTCTGAATGATACGACCGGGCAGTTCTTCCTGATAGATAATCGCTGCTCCCGATTGGTTCGAAGTCGCCAGCCATGCGATCCAGTCCGCA
This sequence comes from Fuerstiella sp., assembly GCA_022447185.1. Classification (GTDB taxonomy): domain Bacteria; phylum Planctomycetota; class Planctomycetia; order Planctomycetales; family Planctomycetaceae; genus S139-18. The sequence continues at coordinate 12,574 of JAKVAY010000003.1, forward strand.
AAAACGAAGAGCACAGCATTGGCCGTGACCAAAAGGAAATTGGCGATCCAGGCGCAAATAAACAAAGGATCGGTCAGACGCTCGACCTCACGTGGCGGCGTGAACTGTGACACTCTCCGTTCCGTCGCTGCTTTGCAGGCGTGATCCGCATTACGTTTGGGAGAAATCGTAACCGTCGACGTATCAGATACTCTATCCACCGAACGCTCCATAGCGGCGTACGCCGTAGTGAAAGGCGGCTCGGTTGGCAACCAGCAACACAACAATCCAGGCTGTCTGGATTGCCAGTTCTGCCGGCAGGTCTGCTTCGGGAATTCGACCCAACAGCACAGCTGCCGGGAAATACGCCAAATATCTGAGAGGCAGGTAATGTACCCAGGGGATCCAGCTGTCAATCCACTCCAGTGGAATCATATGCCCCGACAAAAAGTAGTTGAGCATCATGAAAATGAAAATCAGCGAACTCACTTCCAGAAACCAAAAAGCAATCAGTCCGATGAGAGACTCAATCAAGAATCCAATTACGAACCCGAACAGCAGTGAGATCACAAATGCTGTCATCACTATTCCGGATGGCCAGCCCGGCAGATAGCTGCGACACAGCCAGAACACGAGAGCAAACGGTCCGGTGGCCACGACATAATAGACAAGTTTATGCGCCACACGATGCCAGAACAGGTAGTCGAGCATATCCACCGGCTGCAGAAGATACTTGCGGACCGATCCGTTACGAATCGATTCGGCGATCCCGGTCGCCAGACCGGGCATGCTGGAAAAAGCGCGTGCCACCATGACCAGCAGAAAATAAGCGACCATATCGGCGTAGCGATAATTCTGGAGCTCCCTTGCAGTGTCACCCGCAAAAATGGCCCCCCACAAAAATATTTGAGTAACGATTGGCAGAAAACGGACGAGTGTGGCAAAAGCAAAATCACCACGATAGACCATCCGTTCTTCCATGGCCGTTCGCAGGATGAGCCATTTCAGTCGAATCCGCCATGACAGCGAATCCAGCAACGTCTGAGTCTCTGACGAATCGGAGATGAGGTTACTCGCTGTCATTGCCGTTTCCGTTCCCAAACGAAAATAACTCAGCAATCACGTCTTCCAGCGGCCGTTCGGAAACACTCACGTCATCAACGTTGTAGTTTGCCAGGATACGAGAAAGGGAATTCGAAACATCCTGTTTGGGAATCTGCAGCCGGACCATGGGTGACCGGTCTTCCAAAACATCACCAAATCGTTCAATTCCATCGGGGACAATACCATTGGCAAACTGAAGCTCCACTATTTTGTGTCGGCTGAATCGATCGCCAATTTCCGCCACCGGTCCATCATGGATCACGGAGCCTCGATTGATAACCACCGCTCGATCACAGAGCGCTTCAATATCTTTCATATAGTGGCTAGTGAGAATCACAGTGATGCGTTGCTCAGCCTGGTAAGACCGCAGAAATTTCTGGACGTTTCTTTGACTGATGACATCCAGTCCGATCGTCGGTTCATCGAGAAACAAAACATCAGGTCGGTGGAGCAGGGCAGCGATGAGTTCCATTCTCATCCGTTCTCCAAGCGACAGTTCACGCACAGGCTGAGCGATCAAATCTTTAACATCCATCAGTGCTGTCAATTCATCCAACCGCTGATGATAGTCGCCTTCTGAGATGCGATAGATTTCTTTGTGAAGCCGAAATGATTCCTGAGCCGGAAGGTCCCACCACAACTGTTCCTTTTGGCCCGTCACCAGCGAAAAACGCCGACGATAGGCATTCTCCCGTTTCCACGGCACATGGCCCATGACGGTTGCGGTCCCGGAAGTGGGGACAATGATTCCGGAGAGCAGTTTCAGCGTCGTTGTCTTGCCGGCTCCATTGGGGCCTAAAAAGGCAAGCATTTCGCCTTCTTCGATCTGAAAGCTGACGTCCCTGACAGCATGGACTTCACGATGTTTCCGGTGAAACAGCCCCTGCACTGCGGCCATCATGCCTTCGCTCTTGCGATAGACCTTGTACGTGCGGCACAACTTCTGAACATCAATGATCGGCATAAACCAAATCGTAGTTCAGCAACCATGTCAGGGCCAAAGTCACCCGTAGAATCCAGCCAGAATCCAGGAAATGCGAAGCTTTTCGGGCCTAACGGAGATCTCCTGGATCTAACAAACATACCGATCATTCACCGGTTATGTCGCTGTCCGTATGCTCCAAACATCGGTGGTATCAAAGAACGAACTTTCTTCGATCCACACAAAGAACTTGGAAGGAGTCCATGCATGATAACTGCCACGGGTTTTGGTACCCGGTCATCGTCTCCCACCGGCAGACGGATCCTGAATGTCGCCGGAATTAAGAACGATTCCTTTGATCCAAATGTGTAACTCTCAGGAATATGCATCGTCCATCAGCGACGATCGCAGCAACTGCGTGGAGCACACCATGGTCATCTGCAGTCGCTCCATTCGGCGTGACCGTCCATCGGTCCTGACAAATTGCATGTTATAACAACAATTGTCAAAATACGTTGCCTGAGTATCTATTCCGGATGGAAGCGCTGGATGCCAACTCATCTCTAATCGCTGCGGTTAGAGCCAGAGCATTTGATTTCGCGCGAGTGCCGTGACGCACAAACGAAACGCCCGGACTGCAGGCAGCAGTCCGGGCGTTTCAACGTACAGGATTTTTCCAAACAGACCGGAAGTTCAGCGATTCACGGTACGAAGTGTATTTCGCATCTCCAGATAATCCAGAGTGATCTGCATCAGTTCGCGATTGTAAAAGTCGTCTTTGAATATGTCGCGTGTGTCTTCATCACTTACACCACTGGCTTTCCTGATCATTTCTTCCTGTTCTTCCTGTTCCCGCTTAATGGCTTCTTCTTCGTGACGAAGTGTCTCTTCATTCAGTGAGATTGTTTTACGTTTCTTCCGTTCTTCATAACGTGCAATCGCTCTGTTGAGACGAGTAAATTCTTTGTCCGTCTTAACCCGCGCCTCACTTCGGACTCCAAGTTCTTCCTTCATGCTGTCGTTAAGGAAACTGCTGTAGGGAACGTACCCGGCATGACTAATCCTGTCGAACGCGAGTGCATTATCCAGAGAATCTTCACCGATATCTCGATGGTCCAGCACCGACGGCAGAATCACATCGGAGATGACCCCCCGTGTTTGAGTGCTGTCGCCGTTTACCCGGTAGAATTTACTGATTGTCAGCTTCAGGGCACCTCGCTGGCCACCAAACAGACTGGTGGTCACCGGCATAACGTTTTGTACAGTGCCTTTACCATGGGTTGTACGGTCTCCAACCACAAGACCTCGTCGGTAATCCTTGATCGCACCTGCAAAGATTTCTGAGGCAGATGCAGACAACCGATTGCAGACCACGATCATCGGCTCACGCCAGTACATCTCCGGATCTTCATCTTCCAGAATCTTTTCCGTATTACCCGGCTCGCGAACCTGTACGACAGGCCCCTTGGGAATGAACAGCCCAGTCACCTCGACTGCTTCGGTCAGAGCTCCCCCACCATTCCAGCGAAGATCGACGATGAGTGCATCGACACCCTGTTTCCTGAACCTGACAAGCTCCTTTCTTACATCGCGGCTGGTGCTTTTGAATAGTCCACCACTGGAAGCTCCACTGAAGTCACGGTAGAACGACGGAATATTAATAATTCCTATTTTTTCCTGCCGACCTTCGAACCAGTTGCCGGTTTCAATGATCTTGCCTTCCACATCCTGATCTTCGATCTGAACGGTCTGGCGAGTTAGTACATACTCTTCCGTACCACCCGCCTCTTTACGCACCTGCAGCGTAACTTCTGTATTCGATTTACCCCGAATGTTGTCGACGACTTTCGTAAGCTTCATTTCGACGACGTCGATCAGTTCTGCCGGTTTATCCGGCCCGTCGGGATCCACACCAATGATCTTGTCTCCCTTGATCAGTCGTCCGTCTTCCGCGGCAGCTCCCCCTTCAATGACTTCTTCAACCAGCGTGTAACCATCATCGAATCGCAGTCGAGCCCCAATCCCTTCAAGCTTTTGCGACATGACGATTTTAAAATCCAGCAGAGTTTGCGGTGACATGTAGCTGGAATGTGGATCCAGACAGTGTGTCATCGACGAGAGGTATTGCTCAAGAATTTCGTGTCCTTCGGTCTGGTCCAGAAAACCGCGGCTGCGTTTGTAGCGTTTGTGCAGTCGTGTTCTTGCCTCGTCCAGATCTGTGTCATCCAGTTTCAGCATCAGGAGGTCAAATTTGATACGTTTGCGCCAGCGTTCACTCAGGACTTCAACGGAAGCGGCCCAGTCCAGATCATCCGGATCGGTGATCATCTCCTCATCGACGCTGTAGTCATGTGCTGCGTCAATCTGTTGAGAAATTGTTTCAGCACGTTCGTACATTCGTTTGCGAACGCGTTCAAAAACAAGCGTTGCGAAGTCAAGGTTTCCCGATTCAATCTGATCGTCCAGATCAGACATATTACGGCTGAAGTCGTCGATATCAGACTGCAGGAAATACAGCTTTTGAGGATCCCACGCGTCAACGTATCGATGAAGCAGGCGTCTGGACAATTCGTCGTCAATCTCCGGGTGAGCAATGTGACGTGACTCCACCATCCGGGCAACCAGTTTGGCAGTGGTTCCGTCGTTGCTGCTAAGAGAAACCGTATCACCGGCCAGTGCAAGACCGGTGATCGTGGCAACGCCACTGAAAAATAATAGTCCGCGGACAGACGGAGTTGCCATTTTGAATTCCTTGTCGGAATGACGGATCTCTGAACAGCGGAGCGTTCGCTGTTGTGGGAGCCCAAAGCGATAAACTCGGTGCCGTTCGTCAGTTTTGTCAGGTCACAATCGCCACTAAAGCAACCAGGTGTCGATTAGAGACAGTTGCTGGTAGCCCGACTTCCCGTGACCACTTGTTGGTGATTATCTGAAATCGTAGACCAGAGGCTTCCCCCGCCGCAAGGTGTTTCGCCATACAAACATGCGTCCAACCACGGTCTTATGAGGTGCAAGACACGTCGAACAGTCCTCCATAACCCGTAGATTGCTGCTACCTGAACGGCAGAACCGGACGCCGTCGGGCCAGAGTCAGACTGCTCAGAAACCGGTCCGCTTCGTCGCCAAACGGCTTCGAGTCATTCGCGCTGTGTGAAAACAACAGAGAAAACTGATTTCCGGAGGCTGCCGTACAAAGATAGTAGTCCCATACAAGCTCCACGTCAGTCACGTTGCCGGAAGCCTGAACGTGACGAATACGCCATTCGTCATCGCCCCGTACCGTGTCCTCAGCAATGATCCGACCGTCTCGCGGCTGAATGGCTTTTTCGACATCAGACCGAAAATCGGCATCCAGAGTATGCTGCCCCGAGGGCATGACGACTCCGGCTGAGATATTGCATTGCGAAACTAAAGTGCCGTTCCGAATTTGTCTGAGCATGATGACCGAATCAGTCTGGTTAAAGACATGCCATTCCGGACTGTGGTGAAGGCTTAAACTCCACGGTGTCTGCAGTATCAACGGACGTTCGAACAGTGATTCCTGCAGTTCCGCAGGAATTGAAACATCTTCCGCGACCGTTTGACTCCAAGTGATCTCAACCGATGCATCGGCACCCGGTCTGACAGGCCCCGGTGTTCGTTTCTCTTTTACCTGGCATTTCAACGCCGTCAGCATCTGGCGGTCAGTATCGAGAGTCAGCACCCCGTCAAGTTCCACGCGACTGGCGGATCCCAATACAGCACCATCGGCTTTGCCCTTGAAGTGGATCAATGCGATTCCACCGACAAGCGATTGGAGTTCACACGACAGCGATTGATCTGTGACCGCCTCAAGCCCAACGATCCGGGGGAGCACCCACGCGTCGGTATTCCATTTTTCGCCAACACTAACTTTACGTGACGGCATCAGCGCACGGCAGGGCAGGGGATCTCCGGGCATCTGGAGCAGGTCAAATTGGGCACGTGACAGTGGTTGAGCAGCAGCTGCGACGTCAAATCCATCGTCGTCGCCTCGAACAAAGATGAGTGATTTATTGCCGGGCAGGGCAGTTTTTGTCTGATGATCTTTTCCAACACGGACCGTCATGGATGCTTTTTCGTATTGTCGAACTGCGCATAAGGCCAAAGGCCCAACACGTTCCGACGACAACTGACGCTGAACAAATTCGAAATCCGCACTGGAATCCAGGGCCCAGTGACGGACCCCGCCGGAGGACGGCGTCATGAGCGTACCGCTGATCACGATGCGGCATTTCAGCCTGGTCAACTGATCCGGATCAATCCGCACCGACAATGATGTCTCCGTACGTCCGTCACCGGATTCGTTCGCCACATCCTCGGCAGCAATCGTCGCTGACAACAATATGAGCATGCAACCGGTGTATCGCAGACACGTTGTCGGAAGCTGCCGATAAAAATACAGGTCGTCCATGTGGCATTGTCCTGAAACGTAATCCCAGAGCCTGATTTCGTTCGCTGTATTCAACTGACTTTTTTCTGTCGTCAGTCAAACACCAGAGGTTGAAGCGTTAATTACCTCTGAAGCATTTCATTGAAGGTACCGGAAAAAAGTACTCGGAAGTGTGACTCCTGAAACGAGCATAATTGATATTCTGAATCGGGTCGATATGGAGATTCGTCGTCGGCATAATCACGGGATTAGTGACGGGCTCCACGCACTGCAAGCCAAATCTTGTTCAAGAGTAGCTGGCATTTCCACGTTCCCTCGAAAACATTTAGGGCTCGTGTCCCGCACTGATTAAAACGGCAAAGGACCCAGCCAGTGTCAGTTACGTGAGCCAGCCTGAAGGCGATCCATGTATCGGATAAATTCAATTTCGACGCGGGCAATATCGCCAAAGGCTGACTGAAAATCTGCCAGACGATGCTTTGCCGAATAGTTCTTCGTTGCACCGCGCTGGGAGATTTTCTGAAGGTATGCAGCCAGTTGCCTGCGACGTGCCGGATTCTCCAGGAGGAAGAATGTAAGGGCCCATGCTTCGCTGTAGGCGCTCAATGCCTGTCTTTGAAACAGACTGTCTGACGCGATCAACTTGGCAAGTGAACCTGAAGGACGCTGAGGCCGATAACGATTTCGGAACCAGTCACAGCGTTCCGGATTGACACGCTGACTGGATGTCTGGTGATTACGCCGGTCTCGCATTCCGGATGGCTCCAGAACAGTGGCCATTCCCTCAACCATCCAAAGCGGTGTTTCACCCAGACGTGTGTGAATTCCAATGTTGTAGCCAACCTGATGAATCGTTTCGTGAACAATCGTACTGGCTGTCTGCCCGGTAATTCCCGAGAACCCGATGGCTGCAGAAATTCCGGACCTGGTATCCACGGCAGCAGATCTGAAAGCGCCTGCTGTATCGAACAACGCAACTCGATTGGAAACGAGAGAGTAATAGCCCTGCAGTCCGACACTCGGCGGAACTTCATCCCTGATACAGTAGCGGAAGAATTCTTTTTGTGTCCCGAATACAATGGCCACAAGAGGAACATCCGGCTTAACGATACGAAAACCTCTGACACGATAGAACTCTTCAACGTCTCGATAGATCTGTTCAAAGAGATCTGCATACCGTCCTGCGTGACCCCGCGGAGCACACACGAGATAGTGCGTCGTACCACTGACTTCGTATCGCCTGCCGAATTCTCTGGTCAGTTCAGATCGGAATGTGGCGACCGATGCTGGTTTGTAGCGATCTGCCAGTCGCTCAACTTTTTTGAGCTTCGGAACGTCGAGTTCAACCAGTCGTCCCTGCCGGTCCATCAGCGTGCAACATGCATTGCTCAGGGCGAGAATTTTTCCGGTATAGACATCCGTAGCACAGTGAATACGGACGAGTCGTTCGCCTGCTGACACCGTTTGTGAAAGAGTGAACAAAACCAGAATACAGATTCCGGCGACGGCCAGACGGTTAAACCTAACCAGTGACAGTTGTATTCGTTGATTCGATTGTGACAGTTGCATGAATTCGATTTAATCTAAGGTTTGCCAATTGAGTCAAACCGGGACGCGTTGTGAGGAACAAGTAAACTCTAGCCCGAAATTTGACTGCCAACCGACAACTTCACGGTCATACGGGCAGTGATCCACAGAAAATCAGGCACAAGGTCCCGCCGTCAAAATCTCACAACAAAATCCGAAAGGTGTGAGGTGTACAAACTCGCGTACAAAGCTGACGGACGATCAGCATGTCCGGCACGTAATCGAACTTGTTCGGCACCACCTCAACAGTATTGTCCCGGGGGGGGGAGTGCCCGGAGGCGAGGAGTCTGTACAAACCGGACGAATTTATGTCAGCTATTTCCTGCCAGAATCTGTCGGATGCACCTGGCTCATTGAGCGGAGTTACTGATCGCGCGTGTCATTACCGAACACCGTACGTATTCCGGATTCTTCATCGAGGTGTCTCAGAAAATTTTTAAACTCGGGCGTATAGACACCACTCAAAGCACAGCTATCGTCCGCGGCCCGCGGATCATTTTGTTTCAGAGGCTGGATATCAGTGACCGTATTCATGGCTGCCGATTGTTTCTCCGCACGGGCAGCAGCCGTCTCTGAATCGATTCCCAGGACGCGCTCATCGTATTGTCGTGTGAGGTCATCTTCATCCGGACAATTCAAACTGGCAAGACCAAGATCGAGCACCTTAATCACTCCATCCGCGGTCAGAACAAAGTTCGCTGGTTTGACGTCGCGGTGTACCAGGCCCGCCCGATGAGCCTAGGCAAGTCCCAACGCCGCCTGACGTATCAGGCTCGCGACAAGACGAACAGGCAGTACTCCCTCACACGCTACCTTTTTCCGACAGATTTTCTCCATGCAAACGTTCCATCACCATGAAATGGATATCTGACTTTCCATCACTTTCACAATGAAGCCCAAAGACACGGACGACACTCGGATGGTCCAGTCCACAGGCAATGCGGGCTTCGCGTTGAAAGCGAGGCAGGTACGATGCTTCAGCAACTCGTGACGGCGGCAGGGTCAGCACACAGTCATTACCCCCCAAGCTGTCGCGTGCTGTGTAAATCGTGCTCATGCCTCCGCGAGCCAGTTTCGATCGAAGCTGATACTGACCCAGATGAAATCCCCGGTGCTTCGCCTGTAACAACTTCTGAACCTGCCACGCGGTGATGTCGCCATCGTCTACGAGCAATTGAGACAACGACTGCGCAGTTTGTGTCGAAACATGATACTCACGATCGATGCTGTCGAGTCGTTCGGCTGTGACAAGACCGCTGAGCAGCACGACTTTGCGAAAAGATTGTGTGGTCAGCTGTACCGGCATATACGTGCTAACTTTCCGGGCTGACCCAGGAAAGGACGAACGCAGGATGTTCTCAGACCTCGAATCCATCGGGGCCGTGCAGCGACCTCATCAAGCGGCGCACTGTTGCCCTTGACGGTTGTTGGTGCAGACTAGATCGAATCAGCCCCATCGGACCAGTGACTTCGTCCTGATCTCTGGACCACGCTCCTGGTCCATTGACTTGGAAGAGTTATGTCGAGATGGTGCAGGACGTGAACACCAACACGAACCTGCGTACATAAACCATGGTTTAAGAAAATCGACAATGAATGAGCCCGGCGAAAATCAGGTTCAGGAATTGAACAAACGAATTGGCACATCGTTGCTTTTAATGGGAGCAGCGATGTCCATTTTGATGTTTATCGATGGTTCTGACCTCGATATTCCTGCGTTGCCGGGATTTTGGTATCGATCACGTTCATTGCATCTGCTGCTTTGTATCGGATTCTTTCTGGGAGGTCTGTTTCTGCTTCGGGATCCGACTCAGGCGACGAGCCTTGATGGCGAAACTCTGAATCCCGGTGGAGAAGGGCAACCAGTGTTTGACAGCGTGCGACTCTTTACCAGATCCGACTGCCCGCTCTGTGAAGAGGCAATAGATACTCTGGAGTTGTATGGAGCATGGATGCCGGAGATCGAATTCATAGACATCTCAGGTGACAGTATTCTGGAAGAACAATATGGACAATGTATTCCTGTGATCGAAATTGACAGTCGCATACGATTTCGGGGTCGCGTCGACTCGATTCTGTTGCGGCGGTTGATTGAAGCACAGCGACGTACAATCGATGTCTCTGATCAGGAGTGTTCGTCGTGAGTATCCTGGGCATGTTCGCCAGGCATCCTGTGCCCGGAAAAACGAAAACTCGTTTGGCTGCAGGGACAGGAGAAACAGCTGCAGCGGAACTGTACGCGAACTTTGTTCAGGATCTCGTACCACGAACAGCCCGTCTGGCAGACCAGATTTGGATCGCCATTACTCCTGACACCGATGCATCACGCAACTGGTTTCGCAAATTTTGCGATTCCGACAGTGACGTCGATTGCAGGTTGCTGGCACAGCCACAAGGGAGTTTAGGTGATCGTATTACGTGGTTCTTTCGAACGGCGGCAGCGCAGGGCCGTGGACCGGCTGTATTGATCGGAACCGACAGCCCCGATTTGCCCTCGTCCCGAATTACGCAGGCATTCCAGGTATTAAACGATGGCAGAGCCGACATGGTAACAGTGCCGGCAGCTGACGGCGGCTATGTTCTTATTGGCCTGGCCGGAGAGCCGGATGCGCTGTTTGACAACATTCGCTGGAGCAGCCCGTTTACATTACTGGATACGATCAGTGCGGCGAAGGCCACCGGAATGCGTCTCTCTGTTTTGTCGCCCTGGTACGATATCGACCTTCTTGAAAATCTCGGAACACTGTTATCGCTGCAAAAGTGGCCAGGCCTCACAGAGGCAGCCGCATGTCCACACACCACCCGGTTTCTTGAACGCCTGCTGCCTGACATTGCTGACGTATGTGACCGTTGATGCCGTTCTGCCTCGGAGGGAGACTGCTTCATGCTGACTGAAACGAACGACAGTGTGGGTTAACCGCAATCGAATGATCAGATACAATTCCGGACGTCTGTCCTGAATCGCTCCATTGTTTGCTTCGGATGACAATATGTCCGCACTGGAAATTAATTTCTCTGGCTCCCGAGTTTTGATCGCTGATGATAACGATCAGAATCGCGAACTTCTCGATGCATATCTGGCAGAAGAAGATTACCAAATTCTGATGGCTCGTGACGGTGAAGAGACACTACAGGTGGTGCGAAACCATCAACCCGACCTGATTCTTCTGGACATTATGATGCCCCGAATGAGCGGCTATGAAGTCTGTGAGCAGCTTAAAGCTGATTCGGAATTTTCCGACATCCCGGTGCTGATGGTGACCGCGCTCAATGAGATGGGGGATATCGAAAAAGCTGTGATCGCCGGATGCGATGATTTTTTGACAAAACCCGTAAACCAGCTGGAGCTCAAGACTCGCGTGAGATCACTGCTGAAAGTCCGCCATCTGGCCAGCGAACGCGATCGCCTGCTGGCATATCTTGCTGAGATGGAACAGCGAGTGCTGTCCACACCGTGAGGTCTCAGACGGACGCCAATGTGTAACGGTGGCCTGTATCGTCAGTTTCGAATCTGTGATTTCGAATCTGTTGTGATGTCCGATATCTCAGATTCAGATTGTTCTATCGATGTCCGATGCATTCACTGCTGAAGGTCCCGTCGCGGTCATTCGTAAACGCCGGGCTCAACCGTTTTTTGGCCGACATCCCTGGATATTCGCCGGCGCAATTGAACGTATCGAGACTGCGGACGAAGCACAGCCCGTGACCGAAGGCCCAATTCAGGTCCGTTCGTATCAGGGAGAATTCATCGGATGGGGATTACTGAACCCGGCCAGTAATATCCGAATTCGAATGTACTCGTGGACAAAGCAGGAAATGATTACACATGATCTGCTTTGTCAACGGATCAGAACCGCGATCGAGTATCGACGCGCTGTCTGCCAGTTGACTGTGAGTGGTACAGCCTGCCGGCTGATTTTCAGCGAAGCAGATCAACTGTCCGGCCTGACCGTTGACTGGTACGACGGATTTGTCCTTGTCCAGTTTACAAGCCTGGCACTTTATCACTTCCGTGAAGTCATTCTGGAACAGTTGAACCGAACGCTGCAGCCTCGGGGCATCTGGTTGCGCACTGAAAGAGGAATGCGCGACGCTGAAGGACTGGAAACAGCGGATGGTCTGGTGTCAGGTCAGGAACCACCGCGACCGTTGTTCATTGTCGAAGGCGAACTGCAGTTCGGTGTTGACGTTCAACAGGGACAAAAAACAGGGTTCTATCTCGACCAGCGCCATTCGCGAGAGGCGTTGACACGATATACCCGCGGCCACCGAGTGCTGGATGTCTTCTGCTATTCGGGTGCATTTGGACTGACTGCCGTCAGGAGCGGTGGAGCCAAACGATCTCTGGGAATTGATTCGTCGGTAACGGCCCTGAATCTGGCCACAGCCAATGCTCAGCTGAATGGCATTGCAGATCGTTGTGAATTCCGAAAGGGCGATGCCAGGGCGGTTCTAAGCGACCTCTCTCAACAGGGTACTGAATTCGAGACCGTCATTCTGGACCCACCACGAATGGCCCGAACGCGCGCAGGAATTGAACGTGCAGTTCGAGCCTACATCAAACTCAATCTGCTGGGTGTAAACGTCCTGAAACCCGACGGAATTCTGGTAACCTGCAGTTGCTCAGGACTTGTCTCGAGGAAACAGTTTTTCAGCATTGTGGCTGAAACGTCCAGACAGAGTGGTCGCCACATTCGAATTCTGGAGACTCACGGACAGCCGAATGATCATCCCATCAGTGCCGTATGCCCGGAAACCGAGTATTTGAAGGTCTGCATCTGTCGAGTCAGCTGATGGAACCACAAATTCCAGTGATGCAATTAAGCACGATACTGTTACTTTCGACACAGCTGCTACCTGATTACCGAAGTGGCTCATCCGGGAAGGAAAGATTGGCTTCGCAAAGATCGGTGCCGACGCACTATAATATTACCTGGTCAGTGTCCGATGATTGTGCGGCCATTCAGAGACAGCCTTCATCTGCAAATTGAGATAGACGGAAATCATTGCTCCACGTTGGCAACTGAGTCGCAGTTCCATCAACAGGAAAGAGAATAATGTGACTGAGGGACAACTAACTGAGGGACAACCAACGGTTGGCAGTTTCACATTGCACAACTGTATCTCAACCGGGAATTCGACGCAGATCTGGGAAGTGTCGGAGCAGGGCATCGGTGCCCGGCTGGCGATGAAACTTCTGCTGGAAGAGTCACATAAACTTTCCGAAGAGAAAGCCGTCCTTAAGCACGAGTTCAAGGTGGGGAAGTCACTGACCCATCCTGGATTTCTGACATTTCATCAAATTGAGGTGAATCGGGATCACGGCTTCTTCACCATGGACTTCGCCAGTTTCCCAAGTCTGAAGCAGCATATCACCAGCAGTCTGCCGAGGGTGCAGTCCAATTTTTCCAAACTGGCAGTGTCATTGTGCGAATCATTCCACTTCATGCATGAACACGGTTGGCTGCATCGTGATATTAAGCCGGACAATATTCTGGTCACCAATATAGGAGAGGTCAAAGTTATTGATTTCTCCCTGTCTACGCGCGTGAAGGGCGGTCTCGGAAAACTGTTTTCCAGAAAGCAGGCGATTCAGGGAACCCGCAACTATATCGCCCCTGAAACGCTTCTGAAGAAACCGGCAGATCAAAGAACAGACCAGTACAGCCTCGGAGTCACGCTGTTCGAAGTTCTGACCGGATCCCTGCCGTTTGCAGGGACTACACCAATGGAACTGCTCGCTAAACACGTTGGTGAAGCACCGGCACCACCCTCAACAATCAATCCCAATGTCACACTGGAAGCCGAAAAACTCGTTCTCAAAATGCTCGCAAAGAAACCAGGGGATCGATTTGAGACGATGCGGGAAGCCAGTTCCGCATTCCATGAGGTGAAGTGTTTCCAGGAAGATCCCTGGGAACTCTACGAACGAATGACTCGGGATGAAAAAGAAAAACAGACAATGTCTGTCGACAAACGGCTGGACAGTCGAGCTGACGCAGAACGTACGGCAAAGGGAATCCGTGCACCTGTTTCAAGAAAAAAGACTAAAAAAACAACCGGTTCGGTCCTTGCAGAAGACAAACAAAAGCAAAAGGCAAATCAGGCTGCAGTTTCCCAGATTCCCCCGATGGTACCTCCGATGCCGTATCCCGGCGGTATGCCTGGATATCAGATGCCAGGAAGCGTACCTGGCCAACCGTATCCTGGTCAGTTTGTCCCGGGTCAACAGGTGCCATCTCAAGGTCAGCCAATGCCTGTGCAATCCTATCCCGGTCAGGCATATCCGGGGCCACCTGTGCCCGGTCAGGCATATCCGGGACCACCTGTGCCCGGTCAGGCATATCCGGGGCCACCTGTGCCCGGTTATCCCGAACAGCCGTACCCGGGTCAAATCTATCCGGGACAGCCAGCGACGGGACCGATTCAACAGCCAGATGGAATAGCTCAACAGGACGTTCCTGGAGTTGCCGGAAGGGAAACCTCTGTTTCATCTGCCGCAACTCCCAAGCCCTCGCCGGAATCTGCTCAAAATCCAGCGGATCCGAATACGCCACAGGAGGCAACTGAGGACGACGTCCGAGGCCTGATGGATACGATTGAATAGCCGAAAACCTCATCCGGCGGGTCCTGGCCCTTTCCAAATACATCTGGGACACGTCGAATTATATCTCACCACATCCAGATCTCGGTCACAACGACACGACTTACCGGATCAATTGTCATGGCACTCACTCATCATCTTCCGTTCGAAAAACCGATCAGCGATCTCGAAGAGCAACTGGCAAGGCTGGAGGAAGTCCCGGATCCATCGTCAGCGGTTCAGGACAGTATTCGGCGTATGCGAGTCGAAGTCACACGAATGACCCGGGAACGCTACAACAACCTGGACCCCTGGGAAATCGTTCAGGTTTCGCGTCATCCTGATCGGCCGCAGACGGCCGACTATCTGGAGTTACTGTTCGATGAGTTTGTTGAACTGCACGGCGACAAGGCATTTGGCGATGATCGGGCAATCGTGACCGGATTCGCCAAACTGGACGGCCATCGCGTCATGGTGGTTGGTCATCAGAAAGGACGGACACTCAAAGAACGCCATGAATGTCTGTACGGGTGTGCTCATCCGGAGGGTTATCGGAAAGCATTATCAAAGATGGAAATGGCGTCCCGTTACGGGCTGCCGATTGTGTGTCTCATCGATACACCGGGCGCCTATCCTGGCGTGGGCGCTGAAGAACGCGGTCAGGCGTACAACATCGCTGTTAACCTCCGCGACATGTCAACACTCGAAGTCCCGGTCATCTGTGTCGTTATCGGTGAAGGTGGTTCCGGCGGGGCCCTGGGCATCGGCGTCGGTGATCATGTGGCAGTGATGCAGAATGCCTACTATTCGGTGATTAGCCCCGAAGGCTGTGCGGGTATCCTGTGGAAGCACTCAAAACATGCGGACAAGGCTGCCCGAGCCCTGCGATTTACCAGCAGCGACCTTTTGGAGCTGGGAATTGTAGAAGAAATCATTCCGGAACCGCTTGGTGGTGCTCACCGCAACCATCGTCATACAGCCACGACGCTCAAGGGAAGTATTCTCGACGCACTCAAGAATCTTGAGAAACTGGACGTCGAAGAACTACTCGAACGTCGCTATCAGCGGTACCGTCGATTGGGTACGTTCGAACGCAGTGGCGTTGCCTGACACTTCATCCCGTTCGGGACCACTCGTACACGTCTCTACGTCATCGAAGTCAGGAACAACATTGCACCATCGACAGTGCGTGGAGTTACTGTTCTCTGACAAGAGCGTTGTTTCCTGCACAGTATCCAACGTCCGATAATGTCCGTTATGTTTGGTTAACAGAAAATCTATGCGGCATTTACAGGCGTCCGATTTCCACCTGCCGCAAATCCACCGCGTGCTGCTGCTACCGGGAACGCTTCAGACGAGTTCGCAAATCAAAGTTGGTGAGTCGGTCGATGGACTCACGCGACTGATCCAGCTGATTTAAAATCCGGTCATCGATGCGTGTGTCGACATCCGTTCGCGGATCGGGATCACGACCACTGCCTGTAAGATCAATATACCAGTCTTCCAGAACCGCTGCCCTTATTCGCTGCGGAAGACCATCGAGATGCTGTTTGATGCGGATGATCATTAAATCCGGATCTTCAAAATCCTGGTATTCGTCTGCAATCCGTGCCAAGAGTCCGGCCTCTGTGGCCGGCTCAGCACCACCGCCCTGCCCCCGGACAGGTGCAAACAAACGGTTGAGTAAACGGATCTTTTCAGTGGAAGACTGATATTTAAGATCGGTCAACAGCCGATCCCGTTCCTTCGCTGTCATGTGGTTCCAACGATCCCGCAGAGACGCAAGACTTGTTCGATTTTTCATCGATTCAGGCAGCAGATCCAGCAGAGTGTCATAAGACTCCCTGAATTCGAAGCCATTGCCAAATCGTTCATCGGAAAAACCCAGGTCGTCGTAGTTCTGACCGGTTGCACCGCCACTGCTGCGTGCTACCCCAATCCTGTGGTCAATAAAGTCCTCCGGAGAAGCTTCGGTCCCTCCATCTTCATTATGAACGGCCGTATGCGTCTTCTTGTATTCTGCGAGACTCTGCTTGATCACAGGATTGGCGTCTTCCGGAATGAGAGGAGCAATCTCATCCAGAATGAGACAGGCTACGTGCCCAGTTTGTGATCGCGCGACAGTATTCCGTAGTGAAACCGAAAAAGAGTCTGACAGTGTGACCGCAAAGAATGTAATCACCAGCGACAGGATCGCCCCTTTGAGCAGCCCAAAAAGACCTCCCAATTGCCGGTCGAAATCCTGGAATTTTGCTTTTTCCAGTGCTCCACTCAGAGACCTGGCCACCAGAAACGTTCCCAGTGAAAAACCAAGGTACAGTATGAACATTGCAATCCAGTGTCTCAGTCTGGGAGACTCGACACTGATTAGCGGCTCAATCTGCGGAGCCAGTTTGTCCGCAAACTTAAAACACAGGACAATTGCAACGATCCAGGCAAGCTGCATGACGAAGCCGCGAGATGCTCCCTGCCATACACCGTAGGCCAGAATCGCCAGAATGACAAAATCATACCAGACCATGACCAGAGGTTTCGCAATCCAATTTCGGTACGGAATCGATGTTCGACAGTATAGGGCGGCTGTGTTGAACAGGAAAAGACCGCTTTGCTGAACATTATTTTCACCAGCACGCACAGTCACTTAAGAATGTTGCATTTGGGAACGGACATTCCGCCATGCTCCGATTGGACGAAATTGCTGCCGATCCGTGGTCGGTGAGCACAATGGGCCGAACTTGGACACATTTTCCACAAAATGGCTGAGTGAAATTCGCCGACGGAAAACCCGGATTTTTGAAAACACAGCGATTCTGAACCGTTTTCCCGCGTTCACAAATCAAACTCCGCTGTATTGAGGTCCCAGGGTCCACATACGTGAGGGCAAGTGCAGTGGCATTCGGACCAATGTTCACAAACGTGGTGGCCGGCTACACTTAGGAGAGTTCTGGATATCCGCGTCAAAATCAACTGATCAGCACGGCTGCAAATGTTCTCCAGCGAGACTGAATGGTTCATTATTCTTTTTATGATCACAGCAGCAGTCCTGAACTGTCCCGATTGCAGAAAATGGAAAGCTTTCCTCTGAATGTTTCGCCAACAGATCTTTGGCCAATGAACTCTCCACGAATCCGCCGAATCATGACTGGCGTATTGCTGCTACCGGTGCTGTGTGGCGGACCATCCGTCTGGGCCCAGCCTGCAACAACACAACCTCAGGTCGCTCGCGATTTGTCCGATTCAGCGACCGAAACAACTGTCCCGACATCCCCGCAGGGAATCGTCGAAGCAATCGGATACTCTTTTGCTGCGGTTTTTGTTCTTGCATCGGTGGTTGCCCTGTGGTCCGCCATCGAACGACTGGTGCTGTTGAGAAAACGACGAGTCATTCCACGCGCGTTTGTTGATCGGTTTCTGCTGCACCTGCGAACCGGTCGCATGGACAAGCCCACCGGGGTTGCGGTCTGTCAGCAGAATGCGAGTCCGGTTGCTGAAATCTTTCTTCATGGTATCCGCAAATGGGGTAAACCGGCCGTGGAAATCGAGCAGGCCGTCATGGATGGTGGTGAACGACAGGTCGCGTTATTGAAGAAGCGTCTGCGCGTGCTCAATGGTGTCGCGACAATCATGCCACTTATCGGCTTACTGGGCACCGTTACCGGAATGATTGAAGCATTCAACAACATCGCAGACAGCAACGCGATCGGTCAGGCTGAGATTCTGGCTTCCGGAATCGCGCTGGCCCTGCTGACCACAGCTATTGGATTATTCATCGCCATCCCGGCACTGACAGCCTATATGTTCCTTGCGGGCCGCATTGATGCGCTTGTCGTGGAAATGGACCGCCTTGGTCAGGAAGTGGTCCATTTGATCTCTGCAGAAGCCCTGCGGGAACGGGGTGAACTGACCACCGAAACGCCGCAACAAAATCCGGCATCAAAGCAACATCCTCAGAAAGAGCATCGGAATCCGGGATCGTGAAGAGCGTCTGATTAATGATGCTGTTTTGGTAATTCGACTGATCGCGACAGCGTTTTTATAAGTCGGTCGATTTGTCATAACGTACCTGCGAGACAGAAATGTCAACTCCCGGTTTGATCTCTGACGCTGGAACGGAGGCCTCACGTCGCTTGCCCGTCGTTTCAATTCTCAACTCCGCCAACCGATTGAACTGATCCGAAACACAATGATTTCCTGCATCCGACGATTCAATCTCTGGAAGAGGAGTCGTCAGTCAGTTGTTGTGTCATAGTTTGAGCCTCCGGCAACACGGGCCTGTAGCGGTAGTAGACTTCCAGTGTGAGTATGGCCAGGCTGGTTTCCAGCAATCGCCCGCCGTGACGGGTATGCATGCCAGTCCGCGGTTTCCAGCTTCCCGTTCCTGGACCTTGTGAGACCTGAACGGCAATCAGGTCATCACGCGTTCGTTCATTCCATCGCACCCATTCTTCGCCACCCCAGTTGCGCATGACCTGAGTAGCGAAATAGGTTGTATACAGATTGTCATACGGGCCCGACTTGTCCAGCAACTTGACACCTGTACGCATGTCACCGTCGTCCCGCCCCCAGCCAAGGTGCATCCGGCACAGCAGTGCCATGGCCGTCAGACTGCCTTTATAGGTTTTCTTTTCTGCTTCGTATCCGTACCGCCCTTCTCCGTCCACCTGGACACTGTCCAGGTAGTGCATCACTCCGTCCAGGGTTTTACGAGGCACTTTCAGCTTGGCGTTTTGTGCCGCAATCAATGCCATGACCTGGATAGCTGTCACTGATGTTGATCCAGGCTGCCTTGGCAGATAGCGCCAGCCTCCTCCACGAGGATCCTGTGAATTCACCAGGAATTCGAGCGCCGCTTCGGCCGGTCTGCGCAGCCGTTTTTCTTTGGTCATTCCGTATGCTTCACAGAGTACAAGCGTTGCCGCGCCATGAACGTAGTAAGCCTCATTGGGTTCTTTGTCATGATCACCCTTATTCAGTACGCCGCGAAGATCGTATCCCGCAGGCGCGGACACTCCAATGTTGCTGAGAAAATCCAGTCCGGCCTTTACCGGCTTTCTGTACGCACCGTCTCGGTGTGTCTGGCCCGCTGCCAGAAACGGCATGAGTGCGTATGCCGTGGCCCCGATTGGATTGTTGATCCTTCCCGGATTACCGGCTTCACCGACTCGAGTGAAATCCCACCAGCCCTGAGGATGCTGGACAGATACCAGCCAGGCGAGTCCTCGTTGAACCGCTGACTCGCTCGCTGCCGAACCTCCGAACTTCTTGAGGAGTTTTTGTCGTCCTGCCGCACTTCGGTTGTCTGTTGCGGTGAAATCATATGCTGCCAACTCGTTTCCCGTTCCAATTTCAGGTTGGGTAGTCTCAGCCGTTTCCGTTGTTGTGTCCGGCTCCGATTCTTCAACCGGTTCCGCTATTTCTTTTTCCGACACTGGCTCCTCTACCTGATCCTCTGCTTCCCATCCCGGTTGTTCGCCCTGCTCTTTTTCAGGAATTTCGATCGGCGCTGGTTCTTCGATTTTTTCTATTTCATCGTCAAATGATGCCATGATCTGAATGACCGGAACATCGATGTCGAGCTGCAGTGTGATCAGATTCAAAATGAACAAAACCAGTCCAACGACAGTAACACTCGTCACAATGGAACCACGATTCTTCCTGAGTTCCTCCAGAGCTTTTCGCTGTTGGGGCTTCAGATCTTCCTTGCTGGATCTTACGTTCACGTGTCGAGCAACTGCAATTTGAACAGATCGTACGCGATCGACGATTGTCCGTGTCCTGACACGACGTGAACACCTTCGCTTCGAAGACAGCTGCTCTGCGGCGAATAGAGGCGATGTGCCTGCATCCTTTTTCTCCTGCACAGCGGAAGTCGTCGCCTTCTCTTCAGACACCGTCACGTTGGTAGAGGTTGCAATGTCGGTGCTGTCGATACGACCGCTGGTTTCTGAGTCTTCCTCAACCATCGTACGGGATGGACACGACGAAACATTTACAAAACGGAAGTCCTGCTCAACCCCCTGCTCTGCAGCCGAAGTGTCTTTGGCCGGCAAAGCCACATCGCCCGTGGAATACGCCATCTCTGATTCGATTTTTATGAGCGCAGCTCGCAAATCCACTACAGGGGTGGCGGTCACCTTCTCGGCCAGCGCTGCCAATTGGCAGGACAGATCGAGGTAGCGTTCAGCCAGACTGGCATGCCGGACAGATGCTGCTGCCGCCTGCTCAGCTCGAGCCCGAATCTGGGCAGCGAAGTCTTCCGCTGAGGGCAGAGCTGTGTTATCGGACGCGCTGCTCATGGCCAGACCATTGGTCCTGAGGGGAATCGCACCTCCTGTGCCACAGGGCGTGAACGGGCAATAACGTCGATGAAGTCCTGAGTCTACCCAGGTGTATTAATCCAGCAATGCTTTGGACGACCTGAATTCCCTGATTCACGAAACACAAAATCCAGGCTTAAGTAAACCACTACTTTACGATGGATTCTGGTATGGACATCACTGCTGTGCTCTGATTTGTTGCCTGCATCACACCAATGATTTTTCCATCACTCAAAGAAATGACCGGTGCACCATTCCATGCAGACAGATCCGTCTG
Source organism: Fuerstiella sp. (assembly GCA_022447185.1). Classification (GTDB taxonomy): domain Bacteria; phylum Planctomycetota; class Planctomycetia; order Planctomycetales; family Planctomycetaceae; genus S139-18. The sequence goes on from JAKVAY010000003.1 coordinate 33,754, forward strand.
GTCAGTGTCAGTAACCATCCAGATCCTGTCCCGTACCGAAAAATCACCAACAGAAAATGCATGGACCGCCGACGACATTTGACCTCCACTGAACAGCGTACGAACGGCACAACATTCTTCCGGCACGACTGCAACTCGCAGAACATCCGTGTTTCGTGGTACGTCACTCGCGTCGTCATCCGGATACGCAATCAGAAGTACACCGTCATTTTGTTCTCCATCTTCCCGCACATCGACGAATGCAATATTGATCCATTCGTCGGACTCAGGAAGACGTACTCTAAGATCTGTGACCAGCTCGCCGGATGCCGCCTGCACCTCTGACGGCAGGTTTCCTGTAAGCATCGATACAGCGCTGTCAAAGCGAAGCAATGTGCCGGTCACGGAAAACGTCCGTTGCCTCTTGATGCCCAGAAACGATTTGGAGATGCTTCCTTCGATGGCGACTGTTTTAGGAAGATCCACATTAATCAATGGAATTGATGCTGTATTTTGCAGCCAGCTTTCGTCAACAGACTGGTGCAGCATGAAGACATGCCCGTTGCGAACTTCCGTTGCCGGTTCGTTTGTCTCGGGTGTAATAAATGAGATTCCACCCAAAACCAGGCTGGCCAGCGAATCCGCGCTGAGATCAATACCTGAAAGGCCAACGTGCACACCGATCCCGCTGGTAACCCAGAATTTAGAACCGGATGTGACCAACTGACGATAGCCGGAACCAATCCGAACACTCGCGTTCACATGGTTTGCATCGGGTGACAGACTGACAGACAAAACCTGCCCCACCTGCACGCCTCTCCACGTGACGGGCGCCCCGGGATTTAGTCCATTGCGGACCTCGGCACGAAGCATAAGTTCCAGTCCGTCTCCAGAAAATTCATCTGGTGGTGAGGCGATCAGACCTTGAAAAGACTGCTGCGTCACCGCACCGGCGGGACCAGGACTGACAGCGATGTAACGTGCTCCCACAACCGTATCCAGGCCCTTAATTCCAGTCAGGCCGACACGAGGCCGCACTATCCAGAAGCGACTTTCCTGCCGACACAGCACTTCTGCTTCCGGTTTCAACTCGACCACTACCTGAATGCCACTGAGATCTGAACGCAGACTGGCGGTCTGGACGATTCCGACATCGATGCCACGGTGCCGAAGCGAATCACCAGCCTTCAGGCCATGCCCCTGCGGAAATTCGATCGTAATTACCGGACCAGCATTTGGAACGGCTTGCCATGCAAGCACAAAGGCGACAATCGCACAGGACAACGTGACCCACCACATCTTCGAAGTCAAAATTGTTCCGGCATTCATTGACTCCCGAACATCAGCCAGAGGGAACTCGGGCGAAAGTTCTGCATTTTTGAGGTCACTGGAATTCATGCCTTGTTTTCCCAGATTGTATGCGGGTCGAATGACAATGAAGCGATCATGCTCATGGTCACGCAAAGGATGAATGCAATAACGGCCGGACCAAACTGAAATTCAACAAGGTTGCCCAGTTTGACGAGCATCACTAGAAACGCGAGAAGCATCACGTCCATCATGCTCCATCTTCCTGCCTGCTCCATTACCCTCAGTGTGAGGGCTTTGTGTCGTCTCTGCAGAATTTCCAGGAGACTCAGTTCCAGTAACATGACAATCTTCGTTAGTGGGAAAACGATCGAAAACAGCAAAACCACTGCTCCCACAAACCAGTTGCCATGACTTAGCAATTCCAGGCCCCCACTGATGATGCTCGATTCGCTGTGCTGTCCAAGTTGATCGATTTTCAAAATCGGACAAAGTACGGCAGGCCAGAACAACAGAAATGCCGCAACCGCAGCCGCTGCAGTACGACTGGCCGATTTGTGATGATGGCTGTGGACAGCAATTTTCGATTGGCACCGAATGCACGTGGCCAGCTGATCTTTACTCAATATTGGCAGCCGATGAATCTGACCGCAGCAATGGCAAGCCTTGTATTCCATTGTTACCTTTCGTCTCCGATCTTTTGGTACTTTGCTCTGACTTATTAAATTTGTTGCTCAATGTCGACTCAAACTACACAGGAGAAGCTGCGCCGAACCGTCGGTGTGTTCGGAGCTACACTGCTCGGCCTGGGCTCGATCCTTGGAGCAGGAGTCTATTTTGCAATCCCGGACATGTCCGCATATGCCGGAACCTCACTGATCATACCGATTGTCGCTGCAGCATTACTGGCAACCTGTAATGCGCTGAGCAGCGCCCAGCTGGCTGCCTGTTATCCCGTCAGTGGCGGAACCTACGAATACGGATACCAGTTGCTTTCACCATGGGCGGGCTTCGCTGCCGGCTGGCTCTTCGTGTGCGCCAAGTCGGCGTCAGCAGCCACAGCGACTCTGCAGGTCACCGCCAATCTGCTGAACGCCCCTGCTCCGATGGCGGGCTGTGGAATTGTGGCTGCGATGACCCTGCTCGTCATATGTGGACTGCGTCGCAGTACATGGATGAATACAGTGCTTGTCGGACTCACCATCACAGGCCTTTTGGTGTTCACCGTTTCCGCTATAACGGGACCAGCAACAGATGGCGAAAGAAACGAAACCCCTCTCCAATCGCCGATGTCTGCTGCTCCCGACCCTGTTCCGACAAACGAAACAGTCGTCGACTCAGAGAATCTGACTCTGCGAACGTTTCTGGAAATGGCAGCATTGATGTTCGTCGGATTCACGGGATACGGTCGCATCGCCACTCTGGGCGAGGAGATCCGGAATCCCCGGCGCAACATTCCTTTTGCGGTCTTGACAACTCTGTCTGTCTCCACCCTTCTGTATCTCCTGGTCGCATTCGGTGTGAACCAATGTTCCTCAGAAGCTACTTCGGGAGCAACGCTGACATCTCTAAGTTCATCTGCCGGTGGTGTTGTCACTCGAATTGTTGCGGTGGGGGCTGTTGCGGCAATGCTGGGAGTTCTGCTGAATCTGCTCCTGGGCCTGTCCCGAGTCGTTTTGGCCATGGCTCGCCGCAGCGATCTTCCTTCTTTTCTGGCAACATTGAATTCGAGTCGCACAACTCCCGTTTACGCGGTTGCACTGGTCGCCATAATCGTTACCGGACTTGTCCTGACGCAGACATCACGTACCGCCTGGTCATTGAGCGCTGTGACAGTCCTTATTTACTACGGGCTGACCAATCTTGCCGCGCTGAAGCTGCCACCGGAACACCGGTTGTATCCACGCTGGATAGCCATCATCGGACTATGTGGGTGTCTGCTGCTGGCAGCCCACGTCGAGATGAAGATGTGTCTCACTGGCGGGTTCATTTTATTGGTGGGACTGATCGGACGCGCTGCTGCGCAGACCTTCCGACGGACCAGTTGACCCCCATGCAGTCGAAGCACGCCCTCTACGGAATCGTCGTCACCTGAAGCTGCCCGTCTGTCCGCGTGGCGTAATCCCGATTACGCTTTCAGCCACTCCGTCCCCGTTATGCAAGAGGATCCACCGCTGCGCGTGGCTTCATACGACACAACTGGATACCGCCAAAATACAACACAATGAGCGGGGCCAGCATCAGCAACATGCTGCCAGGATCAGCCGGCGTCAGAAGCATCGACACAACAGACATGACCAGAACTGCCATCCGCCAGTTTTCCGTGTACGTCTGAATGGTCACGATTCCGATTCGTTCCAGAAACAGCATGACCAATGGCAACTGAAAACTGATGCCAAACATCATTGGCAGCATCAATACCAAACTAATGTATTCGGACAGCCGAGGAATCAGTTCAATTCCCATCCACAGCGTAAACGCGATAAGGAATTTCAGCACAAGCGGAAACACGAAGTAGAAGCAAAAGAGAGCTCCTGCACCGAACAGTCCAATGCTCATCGGAAGGTAGCGATGTACATACTTGCGTTCATGCGGATACAGTCCGGCCGCCACAAACTCCCAAATCTGATAAAAGACCCAGGGCGATGCCATCATCAGCCCTGCCACCAGCGTGACTTTCAGAAAAGTCATGAATGCTTCTTCCACGCGAAACGTGGTCGCCGTGTTCCCCCGATCGGCCGCTTTTCTGAACGAATTGAACACTGGTGAGCGGATCGGAAGCAAGATGTGTTGAAGTGCTTTCTCACGATGTGCTCCGTTCGCCTTTTCGTCTGCATGTTCCTGAGTAGCGTTAGAATCTTCGGCGCTGGCCAGAAGTTCGGGAGCAACTGAGCGAAGAATCTTCGTGACATCCTGAATCCGCACCTCTACGACGATCGTGCCGGAATCCTCTTCAGGTATGACTCTTTCGGAATCAGTCGTCTCTTTCGCATCACCTGTCCACCAGCTTTGCACAAAGTCAAACATACTACGCTCGCCAAGATCGTCCACAACAGGTTCTGATTTGGCATCGCGCAGCGCCTTGTCGATCGGCGCCTTAAGAAATCCGATAATTTTGTCACCGATGAACATCGACACGACGACGCCAATGACGATGCCAATCAGTGACTTCCATACGTGAACGCGTAAAACCTCCAGGTGTTCCCCGAACGTCATCGTAGTATCGTCGAATAGATCCCGGTTCCGAGCCATGAAACGCCCCGACCTCTCTGTTCCTGTTTCGTCCTGCGTTACGTTCCTTGAGTCAACGCTCGAAATCCAGTCTGGAGTCGCTGAGTAATCGGTCCAGGCCGACCTGTGCCAATGGTTCTGCTGTCAAGACTGACCACGGCAATGACTTCGGCTGCCGTACCTGTCAGAAAACACTCGTCGGCAGTGAAGATATCATGTCGCTCCAGTGACGTTTCCAGCACCGTAATCCCTTCTTTATGCGCCAACCGCATCACGGCGGCCCGCGTAATTCCTTCCAGAATTCCTGCTCCAGATGGCGGCGTCTTCAAAATACCGTTCCGAACGATGAAAATGTTGTCGCCCGTGCATTCGGCAACTTCTCCATTATGATTAAGCATTAATGCTTCAACCGATCCCGCGTCAGTACCTTCCGCTTTGGCCAGAATGTTATTGAGATAGTTCAGCGACTTAATCCGCGGACTTAAGGCACCTGGATGATTTCGCACCGTGCTGGCTGTCACAAGCTCCATACCGTTTTCATACAGTTCCTGGGGATACATGGTAATGGTATCCGCAATGATGATGACCTGCGGATCCTTCGTTCGACGCATGTCGAGCCCCAGTGTCCCAACTCCACGAGTGACCACTAACCTCACGTATCCATCGGTAATACCGTTTGCGGAAACAGTCCGGTTAACTGCTGATGTCATCTCTTGCTGCGTGATCGGAATCTGAAGTCGAATGGCTAAGGCACTTTCGTACAATCGCTCCACATGTTCCTGAAGCAGAAAAGCATTGCCACTGTAAACACGAATCCCTTCGAAAACACCGTCACCGTAGAGAAGGCCATGATCGAACACGCTCACTGTCGCTTCAGCTTCAGACAGCAGATTTCCATTGATAAACACCTGTCGTGACATTCGTTCACCTGTGTTTCGTCATGACACCGGCCTGAAAAACCTGTCGGTGTCCTACGTCTTTGATGCCCATTGTATTCGCAATGAACTCAGGAAATTATCGCCCGTCGGGCAAAGAGGTTTGTCGACACAACGATCTGGAAATCCATCTGCAGAGCTGACAACCAAGACGTCCGCCACGCGTGTCAGGCAAGCATGAGAACATGGTACCAGGTTACGGTGATTCCGATCTCGATCAATGCAGGAACGGATCAGCGTGCTAAGTACTGGAATGCCCATTGTTCAAATCAGCTGAAAGCCGCTTTGAAGAAATTTTTCGCCGCTCGAAACGTTACGGTAGATGACAGTCTCTTGTTGTGATCTGATCGTCGCACCACACTGAACTAACGGTCGATCTCACCCATGACGATGTCCAGTGAGCCGACCACAGACGGAACATCCGCCAAAGGTACACCTTCGCAGAGGATGTCGGTTACGGACAAATTGCAAAAACAGGAACTCTTCGCACGCACTCGCAAAGGTTCCGCATTGCCATCACCGATAATGTAAAATCCCATCTGTCCGCGTGGACATTCGGTTTCCAGGTAGACTTCGTCTTTCGGGAGCTTGGTGTTCAACCTGAATGGAGCACGATGACTGCCCTCTGCGGCCAGGTATTTCGGTATGGCCTGACGCACCAGCCCAATCGCCTGCACAACTTCGAGCATTCGCACATAGAAGCGACACCAGTTGTCACCAAGGCGAACTTCTGGAGGAGCATCTTTGAAAGGCGCAGAAATCACATCGAAGTCGTAGTCCGCATACATGCCGGTATAAATAGATTCACCATCGCGACGCAGGTCATAATCCACTCCACTACCACGCAGCACTGGTCCCGTACATCCGTAACTGACTGCAGTTTCCGGGTCCAGGACTCCGATGCCAGCCGTACGTTTAATAAAGATCGCATTCCGCGTCAGCAGGATGTGATATTCTCTGATTCGTTTCTCCAGCCACTGCAGAAACATTTCGATCACTTCGACAAATGGATATCGTTCGCCTGGCACGAATCCTGCAATAGCAGCCAGGCCATCTGGGATTTCAATTTCCTCCGGCAGATCGTGGGTTGCCCCACCAGGGGTCAGGTAGCTGCAGGTAAGCCGAGCACCACACGCTTCTTCAAACAAATCGAGAATAATTTCGCGTTCACGAAATGCGTACAGGAACGGGCTGAACGTCCCGAGGTCAAGTCCATAAGCGCCCATCCCAACCAGATGGCTGGCGATGCGTCCGAGCTCAGCAATGAGTACTCGGAGATGCAGAGCCTTCTCAGGCACTTCCATATCGACAAGTTTTTCAACGGCCAGTGCGAACCCAAGGTTCATGTTCATCGCTGCCAGATAGTCCATACGATCCGTGTACGGAATCCACTGCGGGGCGGCGAGGTTCTCCCCGATTTTTTCTGCGCAGCGGTGCAGATATCCAATATGCGGGGTGCATTCATGTACGATTTCACCGTCGGTTCGAAGCAACAGACGCAATACGCCATGCGTACTGGGGTGTTGTGGCCCCATGTTGACGAGCATCTCGTCCGTCTGCACATCGAATTCAACGACGCGCGGGTCTTCAATCTGCATACTCATAACAATTCTCGCTGTCCCGCCTGACCACGCAGAGAGTCGGGATTCCGATTTGGCGGGAGATTCAAGTCGATACAGACAACAAGCATCAGACAAAAACCCCAGATCCCTTCCGGCGAATCTTACCGGCCACGTACACCGTGATATTCCAGTGGAAACTCATAGTCCTTGCGAAGCGCATGTCCCTGCCAGTCTTCCGGACACAGGATTCGACGATGGTTCGGGTGTCCCTCAAACTGAATGCCCATCAAATCGTAACATTCACGTTCGTGCCAGTTGGCGATTCCCCATACTGAAGAGACCGACGGACACGTCGGTAGACTGCCTGCCGTGTCATTTTCCCATCTTGGTAAAATGACCTTGAGTTTCAATCGATGTTTCAACGAAGTACTTGAAAGCTGATAGACAACTTCGAGATGCGGCTCGTGTTCAAATTTTTTTGCCTTTTTGGGATCGAGCTCCAGATAGTCCACTCCACACAAGTCGTTGAGATGATCAAGCCGCAGTTGCTCGTGATCCCGAACGAATGTGGCAACTTCCCGTATCGAATCAGCAGCAACTTCAATCCAGGGATCTGTCGCTTTCTGCGGAGCCGGTCCGACAACGGTTTCGCCAAAATTTTCTAACAGCAGGGTATGAATTTCGTTGATATTCATCAGATTCAGCCGGACAGAATGTCGGCATGTGTCATGCGGAAGTAGAAACGGGAGAAGTTGAAACAGGTGTCGTCCGGCCGGAGACCGACGATGTCTGATCGGAAGCCTGATGAGATTTCCTTGTCAGTGCGCGAATCCAGTCCAGATCACCGCGTTTCCAGACATATGCAAATCCCACCAGTAAAACACCAAAGAAAACCAGAATGTCGAAGAAACCCGTCATTCCCAACTGCATGGCAGCTTCCGGAGAAATGAGACTCTCCGAACCGGCCGGCTGATCCAACAATCGATTGCTGAGTTCCTGACGCACGGGTTCCTCAAGGCGAGTGTCAGCAAGTTGTATGGCACTACCATAGACGGCCGCCCAGGGAAAGAAAAAGGCAACTTCCACGTCAAAAATAATGAACAGCAGTGCGACCACATAGAATCGAAGATCAAATTGAATGTAGCTGGTGCCGATCGCAGGTTCACCACACTCGTAGATAGAGTCTTTTTGAGGAGTAGGCAATTTTGGACGCAGCAATCGACCAACGATCAATGGCAGCATCAGCAACACAGCCGATCCACCACCAAACAGAATCAGATGCCCAACAAAATCTGTCATAATGCTTTGATTCCTCGTCCAACCTTCACTTCACCGCCAGTCGTTAACAACACTCCGTCGCACTAACATCGCGACAACACCGTGCCCTGATCAAGTCCGGACCAGACTGTTGAGAGTAACCAGGAATTCATAACTTCATCGATCGGTGTCCATTCTCTCAGAGAGTTCTCCGTGACGCCCAGCAACACTTTCCAGCAATGGGCGACGCATCATGGAGTCGTCATCATTGCTACGCCAGAACATGAATTCAGCCTCACCCGGCTGCCAGTTGATCCAGATCAGCTGATCGTCCAGTTGAGACGCCATTTCTACCAGACCTGAATTTCGGTCGACTACGTTGACTTGAATCAGATTGAGTTCCTTTTCCAGTTCGTCAAAACGCGCAAAATCGTGTTCGACCGACTGCACCATTTGTTCCAACTCTTCGGAACTGGGAAAATCTCCGTCACTCTGTTCACGCAGATGACCAATTTCGGAAAGTCGTTCCTGACGTTCCTGCAAATCTCTGGCCAGTGCCACGATGTCCCGAACCACTGTCTGTACATACGGAAGGCGCTTGTTGGCAGCATCAGTACTGAAGACAGCAGGCTGTGACATTGGCAGGGCCTTAACGGGCTTGACTTGCGACTGGCATCGTTTTCAATGACTCAGGATTCCTCCGCAAACTCAAACGGGCTCTCTTCTCCCTTCACCCAAACCGGTTCATGCAGCACTTTGGATTCGGCCACTGCAGTGGGATTGAGGGTCGCCCTGCTCCAAGCTATTTCCAGTGGCAGCTTGGCATAGTCGACGATGCATCCGTCGCGGCTGTAACAACTCAGATCATGATTGGAGCCCATAAAAATGCAATCAACCGGGCACGGATCCACACACAAAGCGCAGAACATACACTTCGTGTAATCGATTCCAAATCCATTCAGGCGGAACCCTTTGCCCACATGGCTCTTTTCTTTTTCGATGTAGATACAATCGACCGGACACGCCTGAGCACATTTTTCACAACTGATACACGTGGTCAAATCGAACCGATGAAAGCCCCGGTAACGCGGCTTCACTTTGAGCGGCACTTCCGGATATTCGTAGATCTGTGTAAACGCCTTTCGATTATACGTTCTGCCCATGGTGCGCAGCGTAACAATCAATCCGCGAAAAATGGTGACAACGGCCATCCAGACGTTTCGAAACCAGACCAGCATGAGCGCAATTCTCAGGATCGAAAGGTACGAGCTGAACCACGAAATCGACAGTGATTGAGATGAATGCCAGCTCCCGGCGGAGCAGCAAAAAACGTGGTGGCCGATTATAGATCGGGGCATTCCGGACGCAAGCGGCCTCCGTTTTCATCCCAGCAATGAGAAGCCAGATGAAGGCAGCGCATCCTGTAAAACGCATACCCGCTGCTGAACCGGAATCGATATTGAGTCACTCCTGGTTGCAGAACACCGAAAACTCTGAATCACCCATTCTGGTCAATCCCGGGTTCGATTCACCTGCTATCAGCGGATGTTGTTGGTGACAATCTAAACAGCCTGACTGGATCGTTGGGACTGTGATTGTCAGTATGTTTTGTCATTGTGTCGCTGTCGGTCTCCGTTACAGGAAACCAATTCGATCTGGTCCTGGATTCCTACAATCCCACACAATTCGTGGTGCCTTTTGCAATGCCCTCTCCTGCTCTCGCATTGTTTGTAATCCTGATCTTTGGCTCCGATCTCCTCGGAGCTGATCAGCTTCCACGTCGCCTGCCGCCTGCCGGCATCGAAATTCCTGTCAAAATTTCGCACGAACTTTTCGCAGAACTGGCTGTCATCGAGAAAGCTCTGCGACGCTGGAAAGAGAGTACGCCACGCCTGAAGTCTCTTGAACCGGATGTCGCCGTTTACCTGAAAGCAGTCCGATACGCTTTGACGAACGGCGAGTTCTGGAACAGCGAAGAAACCGAATGGGCAGGCAATCTGCTCGCCGTGGCTCGCCGGCGTCTTCAGATGCTGCAAAACAACAAGAACCCATGCACCACTGCAGAAGGAATGATCTACCGTGGATTTCGGTCCACTCTCGACGATTCGGTTCAGCCGTACGGGTTATACATCCCGGCCGGACTGGACCACACAAGGCCTGCACCACTCTATGTCTTTCTGCACGGCAGAAATGAAAAGATGGTTGAACTCCAGTTTCTTGAGCAATCTCGCAATCTGGGTCGCATCGAAGCCCCTGGAACCTTCGTACTTCATGCGTTTGGTCGATACTGCAACGGATACAAGGCAGCCGGCGAAGTCGATATACGTGAGGCAATCGCACACGTCTGCGAACACTATATGATCGATCCGGATCGCATCGCCATCACTGGATTCTCAATGGGCGGTGCGGGGGTATGGCATCTCGCCGCGCACTACCCGGATCTCTGGATGGCTGCCAGCCCGGGTGCTGGTTTTGCGGAAACTGCACTATATAACAAACTCGAACCGCCTGACTATCCCGCCTGGTATGAGCAGTCGCTCTGGGGGCTTTATGATGTACCTGGATATGTCAACAATCTGTTCAACATGGATGTGATTTCCTATAGCGGAGAACTCGACCCTCAGGTGCAGGCATCCGAAGTTATGGCAGGCGCTTATCAGAAATATGGACGCACGCTTAACCACATTGTCGGGCCGAATACCGGACACAAATACCATCCCAGGTCGCGTCTTGAAATCCTCCGCCAACTCGCAACCACAGCAAAACGCGGTCTCAATCGCACCCCTGACAGAGTCACTTTTCAGACTCGAACGCTACGCTATGACCGGTGTCGCTGGGTCCGCGTCGTTCAAATCGGGAAACACTGGACCGACAGTCGCGTCAACGCATATCAGAAAAACGGTTCTATTGAGATTACGACTCGCAATGTAACCGCTCTGGAAATCGGCGCAAATGGCGGACTGAGCCTGGGTAGCACGCAAGTCAGAATCGACGGCGAAATACTGCGACTCAACAATAATACTTCCACGACCGTTACACTCTTCAGGAACGACGGCACATGGTCACTCGATGAGCCTGTGCTGCCACAGGGACTGCAAAAGATCCATGGGCTGCAGGGACCCATCGACGACGCGTTTCTCGAACCGTTCCTCGTGGTGACACCCAGTGAGACCGCGGCGCATCCACGCATCCACGAATGGGTTCAGTTTGAGCTTGATCATTTTGTCGACCGTTGGCGTCGTCTCTTTCGCGGAGACGTCCGCATAAAAGCGGATGTAGAGGTAACGGCCGAGGATATGGCTAGGTACAACCTCGTACTCTGGGGAGATCCGATCTCCAATCAAGTGCTCGCAGAGGTCCTGCCGAACCTGCCGGTACAATGGACGCGAGACTCTGTGATTATGGGCCCCTCCGAGTTTTCTGCAGATCACCACGTTCCCGTGCTGATCTATCCCAATCCCGTTGCCCCGGACCGTTATGTTGTCATCAACAGTGGCATCACCTTCCGAGAGGCGCACGATCGAACAAACTCAATGCAGAATCCGAAATTGCCGGACTGGGCAATCCTGGATATCGACGTTTCTCCCAATACTGTGGCAGCCGGCCACGTCGTCACTGCCGACTTCTTTGACGAACGCTGGCGGGTGAGTTCCGTCTCGAGTGACGAATAAAACAACGCCTTACCCACTGAGATCCGGTGCCGGCTATTTGACGGGATTACTCAGCACCATATCGTTGAGGTGAACCTCAACGGTGTCTCCAGCCGTGATGATTTTAGTTTTGCCAGGTGTGCCGGTAAAGATTAAATCACCTGGCTGAAGTGTGACATACTGACTCATGAAACTGACCGTATCCGGTACATTGTGAATCAGGTGGTCCGTCTTTTCGTCCTGACGCGTTTCTCCATTCAGAACCAGACGAAGTCTCAACTGGCCGTAGTCCACACCAGAGAGAATGTAGGGGCCGACCGGCCCAAACGTATCTGCTCCTTTGGCACGCCACCATTGCACATCTTTCACATCTTTGTCGTTCTGCCAGACACGTTCACTGACATCGTTTCCCGCAGTCACTCCAAGCACGTAATCCAGTGCATCCTCAGCCGACACCTTGCTGCATTTCTTGCCAATCACGATGACCATCTCAGCTTCGTAATGAACTACCGAAGCATCTGGCGGGATGACAATTGCTTCACCATGTGCCGCCAGACAGGACACGTTCTTTGTGAAGGGCTGCGGAATTCGGAATTTCTCGGGAATAGCGCCGTCACTGAGATGACTCCGGTAATTACCGGCCATTGCAAACACCTGTGTCGGCTGACACGGTATCAGAATTTTTATTTCATTCAGCGAATGCATGATTTGCGTTCGTGACCATTCACCAAACAGGTCTCCATCCAGCTGACAGACCTGGTCTCCCTCCAGTTGACCGTAAGCAATCGTTTCACCCTTTTGAAACCGAAGGTAACGGATGGGCTCCGCAGCGGACACCATGGAGAGAGACAGGCAACCAATGAACGTAGCGGCGACTAAAATGGCTCGTGACATCAGATAACTCCACCGGAGAAAATATTTGTGGATTTTGCGATTGCAAAGGCCCTGCCGGTACGACAGGAATTTGAATGTTAACGAAACCTGTTACCTGATTCCTTCGTGTTTCACCTGCATCACTCGATTCCGCAACACAATCTGCTTTCCGGAGTATCTTGTGGCAGGTAATCCGATCCTTTTCGTTCGTCTGATGAGTGCCATGACATACTGTCTGCCGACGATTCCCGGCACGCAAATCTGCTGTTCATCGCCATAAACAATCTCCTGCGGAAAATCTCGCTGCCAGACGTGTACAAATTGTCCAGGAATTTTGTCGCACTCCGCAATGCCGTCGAACGCACCAATCACTGTCCCAAGCAACTTTCAACAACCTCCGGTTTCGATTCGCAGTCTTCAATCGTAGAATTCAGGAACTGTAATTTGAATGTTTGCTGCGCATGATCTGCCTGGTGGATTGCGCGTCATACGGCGCAACCTGATCCTCCCTCCGTTTGGTTCACCTATGTCGATTCAGCCTTGTCTACGATCTCGGCCCATCATTGCACTGCTTCTCGTTGCCCTGGTGCTACAACCTGACACTGGCCTGGCTGACAAAGCGACAGATGACTTCAAATTCGGGGTTGGCCTGTGGCGGAANCAGCGGTGGACATCGGCAGCCCAAGTCTTCTCGGACTTCCTGAAGAAGTATCCCGATCACCAACATGCTCAACTGGCGACGTTTTACCTCGGACTGACATGGAGTTCATTAAAAAAATATGGTTCATCGCGTGAGCAGTTCGACAAATACCTGCAACTCAATCCAACCAGCCGCAACGCCGCTGCGGCNAAGTATCGACTCGGCGAATGCAGTTACTATCTCGGTGAATACGAGACAGCCGTCACGCAGTTTGAGGCGTACACACGCGAGCATCCCGATCACAAGTTGGTTGACTGGGGACATCTGCAGCTGGGTGATTCGCTGATTCAGGTCGGACGTCTACAGGAAGCCGACATAATTCTCAACCAGCTTGTCACCACAACTTTCAGCGACAGCATCAAAGCACAGGCGCAATACTCACTCGGACTTTCACTCGAAAAACAGGAAAAGCCTGACGAAGCCGTGAAGGCCTATCGCAGCGTCGCGATAAGGAACGATATTCACCAGGCACCGCGTGCCCTGGCGCGTTCAGGAACGATCCGTTTCCGACAGCAGAGATACGAACTGGCAGCCGCATTTTATGATCAGATCGTATCTCGATTTCCGGATTCGCGTCTGACGCCGCTGGCAGCACTCAATGCAGGCCTGGCGCTGTATCGCATTCAGAAGTTCGAGGCCGCAGTTCGTCGTTTCAGAAAAATTTCCGCTGATTCAAAAGAATACAACGAGGCAGTCCTGCTGACCGGAATGTCATTTTCACGACTCAATCGCTTGAATGAAGCAAGATCAGCTTTGAGGACGGCATTTAAGTCCGGCGGGGAGACGAAACATGCTGCCGAAGCCCTGTTTGAACTGGCGCGCCTTGAACAACTGGCAGGTGAACACGAACTGGCCATCCAGATCTACACCCAACTCGTGGATCGCTGGCCGGACGACGGCCACACACCGGACGCGTTATTCAACGCCGCCAACCTGCATCTCGGTCTGGCGGACACAGCATCCGCGGACCGATTGCTCAATCGTCTCACTCTGAGATTCCCCTCGCATGCAGCAAAGCCACGCACGAAGTTTCTGACAGGACGAATTCTGTTGAAGCAGAATCAACCTGCAGCTGCGCGCAAGTCACTGCGTCAGGTGACCCTCGACACCGATGCCGACCCTCGCTCGATTGCGCTCAGCCTGTACTATCTCGCTCGGATTGATCACAAACAAAGCGAGTTCGAGTCCGCTCTCGCAGCCGTCCGGCACCTGCAATCGACCCTTAACAATAATGCTAATCAAGATCTGCGAGGGGCACTCGCACTCGGAGCAATGAGTGCCCTGGAATTGAATGATTTTGAGACAGTAAAAGAACTGGCAACAGATTATCTGAAGTATGGCACAGACGGCACACAGGCTGCCGATGCACTCGCTGCTCGGGCTGTCGCGCACGCCAGTACAGGTAATTATTCTGCCGCAGTGATCGATGCCGACCAGCTTATTCAGATCGCTTCCAATAGTCCTCAAACCTGGACTACGGTTCTGCAGACAGCCGAACTTGCCTGGGATCAAAAAGACTATGAGTCGGCTCTGAAATTATTCCGTCGCACCAACAGCGACCAAGCACCAGCAGTCACACAGCAGTCCGGGTCATCGGGTATCGCCTGGTGTTTGTTTCACCAGGATTACTTCAAAGATGCCGCCGAGGAATTCAATAAAGCAGCTCGTACCTGGCCTGAATCATCAATCGGACTCGAGGCACGCTATATGGCAGTCAGAAGTCTGCACGAAGACGGACAAACAGATGCTGCAATTGAAAAGTATGTAGTCCTGTCCAGCGATTTTTCTGTGCTTGCGTCAACAGCAGCAACTGCAGAACTCAGAGAGCGGTTGCAGTCTTATGCGCTGGACGCAGGTCAAACGGCGGCACGCCTGCTGGATTCAGTGGAACGTAGAGACGAATCCGACATTCAGTGGGCCGCGCTGGCTGATCGCTTTTCAGAATCCGCAGAACTGGACGCAATTCTGGACGAATGGGCACTAGCAAATCTAAAGGCAAAACAATACTCACAGGCGGATATCATCTATCGGCGACTACTAAAGGAACGCCCCGACGGGCCGTTCGCCGGAACAGCACGACTGTCGCTGGCAGAAAGTGATCTGGATGCGGGTCGTATGAAAGAAGCGATTCAGGAATTTCAGGCGATTACCGATCACCCGCACTACAAAGGCTCTGAAAAAGCGACTGCTGTCTTTCATCTGATTCAGATCAGACTGGAACAGGAGTCGTGGGAACAGGTAACAAAACTTGCTGGCCGATTTGCGAAGGCGCACAGCGATAGTCCATTGGCTCATCGGGTTCAATCGCTGCAAGCCAATGCACTGTTGGAGCTGAATCAACTGGATCAGGCGCGCGAAATTCTCCAATTGCTGCGAGGGGGTGTTCTGGAAGGGGATCTGGAAGCGGAACCATGGACAGAAAGAATCTGGATTGTGCTGGGCGAAGTCGAACTGGCTTCAAAAAAGTACGAAGAAGTGGACGCGATTGCACAGGAATTTACACAGCAGTTCCCCGAATCACCCATCGGCTTTCAGATGAGTTCTCTTCAGGGTCGTCGCTGGAAGAATCAGGCAGAACCCAACTTTAGAAAGGCGAGAGAATTTTTCTCACAGATCATTAACGATGAATCGGCAAAAGGGACACGTCTGGCAGCGAAGAGTCAGTTTTTGATCGCCGACATGTGGCTGATGGAGAAAAACTACGCACAGGCTCGTGAGGATTACTCCAGGGTCTATATTCTTCATCCGTATCCGGACCTTCAGGCACGGGCACTGTTCCAGGTGGGAAAATGCCAGCTGGAACTGGGAGAACGAAAGTCTGCCATAAAATCATGGGAGTCACTGCTGCACGAATTCCCTGAATCCCCATTTGCTAAAGATGCCGCGGCACTATTGATATCGACACGGGTGGACTCAGCACAGCGTTGAGGCGAGCGTCATGTCAGCACCCATCGGCGATCCGCAAGTGTACACTTCCGATTTGAGGTCGGACACAAAACCAGACAACATACCTTGCCTGGTAGATTCGCGTTTACGATTGCCTGCAGCGGCAGTCAATATTTTTCTCGTGGCTCAGCGGCGACCAACGGCTCTGTGAAAGCTGGAGATCGACTCTCCGTAACCGAAGAAAAATCGCAGGGCTCAGTTCGCGACAGGCTCTTCGTCTGTGTTGTCAAAACGAACCAATCCGTGTGCAAACCCATTCATCTGAGCGGAACCGCACAGGAATGCGATACAGGTCAGGGTAGTCACATAGAAGAACTTGCCGGGATAATTGTCGACCTTGAGAGAAAAAATCTCGTGATGACCGGCTACCGGAGGGGCAACGGCTCCCCAAACCAACACTGTGGCAAACATCAGTAACAGAATGCCGATCCATCCGCCTCGCCTGATCACATCGAACGCCGTCACCCAGTTTACCGCAAGTGTCCAGAAAGCGATCCATGCCAACAGCGGCAACCACGGGAGAATCACCTCGACCAGCGATACTGCGACAGACAGCAGTGACGAGAACAGAACGACAAGGTTCTGCAAAAGTTCAATGAAAGCGTTCATTGATCGGGTCCGGTGCAATTCGACGATCGGTGGCTCAAGATGGCGGAAAGGTTCTGCCGTTGTGATGTGAAGGGTACCGTAGTATGAGTGAGCGTTTCCAGCGTGACCCAAAGTGTTCTCGAACCAGGGAAGTAAATGGACAGATCGATCCTGCAGTCAGAATGTATACGTCACATGGCCGATCCTGGAACTCGTCGACTGTAACTCCGATTGACGCGATCGATGCAATCCGCGAGAACAGGATCAGCATGTCCTGCCCGCCAATCAATTGATTTGCTGGTCTCCACAAACGAATTGTCCAGCCATTCAGATATTCCTTGAACCTCTGCGTCAGTATGCTAAATCTCGTTCTGGTTGGAGAGAACGAAAGCCCGGTGTGTGACCTTACCGGCTTTCGAAAATCGCACCGAGTTCCCGATGACACCACGGACCGTTCTCGGACCTTCGTGCGTCGTATTGCCGTTGATGATGTTGGCCGAGACCTCGATCAACGGTTTGCCGACTTGCGCCGCGAACTGGGATTGAAACGCGCGCAGATGCAGGTTTCCGACCCTGCTGATGGATGCGGATCAATCAAGACTCCGGAATTTACTTATCAGGTAAGTGCCGACCTGAGCAGCAAGGATCCGACTGCTGTCGTCTGGAGACGATCTGTGTTCGGATTCACAGCACCCGAATCCGTCCTTGCAGAAAATTTTTCAGCCACGTTCGGCACCACATTCGACACTGTGGAATTTGCACCCCGGCTGCCTGTCGATGTCGAAACATTCATCGATTGGATCGAAGATCAAGCCAACTGCCCGCTGCAAGCCGACTACGACCGTACGGTATCATGGTGCTGTTTGACTGCACCGCAACAAAAGGATTCGATAATGCTGATTCGGCCCCATGTAGTGTCATTGCAATCACTGAGTCCATGTGCTCCGAAAACCCTGCTAACGTCTTTTCTCGCCTTCCATGATTTGTTGCCCGCGATTGAATGGTTCAGCTGACAATCCGGATGCCAACAGCCAATTTCAGTATACAACTCTCGAAATTTCAAATGTTGTTGATCCACAGGTGAACGGCCGGAGTTTCAGCTGCACGCATACAAATCGATCAGGATTGTCCCAAACCATCCATCCGTTACTTTGAAGTATCCACTATGGCGGATTCCACTGTCTGTCCTCGGTGTTCGCAGTCTTTGACACCTTCCGACGGCGGACTCACATGTTCTCAATGTGAGGGTCGTTTCGTTGCAGGCGACACCATCGATGCACGCTGGCTGAGCACCCCGGAGAGCCTCACCGACGTTCAACCGGTTTCCTGCCCTGAGTGCAGTGTTGTCATGACGGTCAAAATACTGGGGACAACGGAAATCGACGTGTGTCCGGAGTGTTCCGGTATTTGGCTGGACAGGACAGATTCGATTTCGGTTGCAGATCGCGCCGGACTGCAGCAGTTTCTGATGTACAGCCTCAGCTTTCCGGAACGTATTGTGCGCAGTTCCATCGGACTGGCGGCCGGCGCCGCGATCGAAACTGCAGGTTTGTTGATTCCTCAGTCGTTCCAGTCGGCCAAGTCCTATGAACTGGTCGTTAAAAATTCGCTGGGGTTCCTGACCAGAAACGTAGGCGGCGTTCAGTCTGTCGAAGACGATCAGGAATCGAAGGCAGATCTCAGTGACGACTTTGTTGCCAGGAAAGCAGTCGGCAATTTCGTCGATCTGGCCGGTATGGCCACTCTTCACGTTTCGCCGGTCTGGCTGCTGGCAATCGTGAGCGACGTTGCCTATGGAACCAGCAGCTACGTACAGGAACTTGCCAATGAATTGAAAAAACAAGGTCTCATCGATGATACGTCCACAATTCAACACGTTGAAGACGTTCTGAATGCGATTCAGGACAGTTCAGGAAACGCAGCCAGTCTGTTCGATACTCCTCCGCTCTCCGTAGACCAGCTGCGAGCCACACTGGAAAGAACGCGGGAGTCCCTCACCGAAGTCGACTACACGGCCGTTTTGCCTGAGGCTGAACTGAAACGGTACTGGCACGAGATGCAGGAGATCTCAGTCAATAACGGAGTTTGTCTGCTTGCAGTCTCCGGGGCCCTGGCGATGAACACACTGGGAAAACTGGAAACGATGGTAAAAGGAACACTCACCGGAGTTCGCGTGGCCGGTGGACTGTTAAACCAGCATGTCATCGGGCACTACACCGATTCTCTGCAAACCATTGGCGATAAGGGCCTGTTTGAATCCGTGCAGGATACCTGCGGTCCGTATATTGCTGCCGTATGGAATAATTTTGCGGATGACAAAACAACATGGACCGAAGAACTTGTCTCGGGTCGGCTGGTTGTCCGTAGCTGGAAAGCCGTCTCCGAGTTTATCGGCAGCGGCACAAGCCAACCTGCGGACAATAAGTCAGTCACCAATTGACCATTTAAAAACATCCGTCCTGATGTATTGTCTGGTGTGCGTTCGACATCGGCCGTCTGAGGCTTAGAATCCACCTCTGACGATATGCCATCCTGCCAGTATTCAACATACGGAACAATCCGAGGAGTCGTGACAGATGAAAGCCATTGCCGTTCGTCCGGGTACTCCGAACAGCGTGCACCTGGCGGATCTTACCAAGCCTTCACTCAGCGACATCGTCAATGATCGAGGTGTACTGGTCCGAATCCTCAAAGTTGGTGTCGATGCCACTGATCGGGAAATTAATGATGCACTGTACGGACAGTCACCAGAGGGATACGACTTTCTTGTAATCGGTCATGAATGTTTTGGCGTCGTGGAGGAAACCGGCTCCGCAGTGAAGAAGGTCAAACCCGGTGACTACGTCACCTGCACGGTCCGTCGTCCCGGGGGCTCGATCTTTGACCAGATTGGCCGATCGGACATTACCAGTGAGGAAGAGTACTACGAACGCGGCATCAATCTCCGTCACGGATTTCTGACAGAGTACTTTGTCGACGACGAAGAATTTATTGTCCGCATACCCCCGGGACTCCGGCATCTGCATGTCCTCGCCGAACCGATGAGTTGTTCGGCCAAGGCCGTCGAGCAGGCCTTTCTCGCTCAACAAAGGCTGCAGGTCTGGGAACCGAAACGGGCGTGGGTGACCGGAGCCGGCCAGATTGGTCTGCTGGCAACGCTGGTTTTGCGCCTCAGAGGTATGGAAGTCTGGACACTTGCACGCGGAAAACGCGACGGAAATCTGAAAGCTGAAATTGCCGAAGGCTATGGTGCCACCTATGTCAGCACTTCTGATGTTACGCTGCAACAAATGGCCGAAAAACACGGCAAGCCGGATCTGATCATCGAAGCGACGGGACACAGTGGCATAGCCTTTGAATGCATGCAGGTACTGGGGCATAATGGCTGTCTCGTGTGGACCAGTATCACAGGTGGTCAGCGCGATATCAGCATTCCCAGCGACAACATTAATCTCAACTGGGTACTCGGTAACAAGATGCTGGTGGGTTCCGTCAACGCCAACTTCCGCCACTTTGAAAGCGGAATTGCTGATATGGCACTCGGCGAAGTGTCGTGGCCAGGCGTGACTGAAAGAATCCTCACCAATCCGATCGACGGACTGGACAACTATGCGGAAATGATGCGTCTGCTTGTCGAAGACCGGGATGCACTGAAAGTGTACGTCAACGTCGCGGATGAGTGATTACGGTCGAGTAAGATGAAAGCACTCATCCCACTCAGGTCAATGCATGCCAATCAGACAGACATGGGTGGTCGCGCTTCATTTCAGGCTCGAATTCAACGTTCGGACAGAACTCGCTTTGGCGTAATACAGAACAAAATTCAGATACGATCATTATTCCATTCGGTTGCTCCTGCGCGATATCTTATGAATCGGTATCTTTCTTCGTTCCTGGTCCTTCGATGCAGCAATGAAACGACTCCTCTCGCCATTTCAATTTTGTATATGGGCTGCATCTGCAGTTCTTATGGGCGTCCACTGTCCGGCCAACGCAGACGGTCTGTCACAGCAGGCGCCACGACACTGGGTCTGGTCAACAGCCCATCGTATCCCGAAGGAAACGACGAGCGAAGAAAGTGGTTACTTTTCCATCATCGAAGGCCACAATCACAGAATCTACATTGGAACTGCAAAATATGGTGACAATGCATATCTGGTCGAATTCGATCCAGCGACGCATGAAATGCAGATCGTTCTGGATGCCGAACGGGAGATCGGCGTCGATCGAAAGGGCTTTGCAGCTCAGGCAAAATTCCATACACGCAACAACATCGGACGCAGCGGAAAAATCTATCTGGGTACCAAGCAGGGCTATAGAACTGACAGGACAAAAGAATCTCTGACAGACTATCCCGGCGGACACCCGATGGTATTCGATCCGGCAACCAGGAAAGCCAGAGTCTACGGAATACCGATCGCACATCAGGGCATCATCAGCATTGCACCAGATGAGTCACGCGACATCGCATATATCTCAACCTGTTCCGATGAACGCCCGATCGATAGCACCCACTTCATGGTACTGGACCTGCAGACGGGTAGTTATCGCGATCTTCTTGACTGCCATCACCTTTATGCATTCGTCGTCGTTGATAATCGTGGCCGCGCTTATCATCCGATCGGGGGCGGACAAATCGCTCGCTACGATCCTGACTCCGACCGCCTGGAAATCCTCGAACAGACAATCGATGGCAGGCCGCCACAGCAGCATACACTGCTGACCACAACAAAGGGACATCCGATCAACTGGGAAGTCAGTCCGGATCGCCAAACATTGTACGCTGTTGCCATGAGTTCAAACGGACTCTACCGCTATGATCTGACCGATGAGGACAAAACACTGAAAGGACATTTGATCGGTCCGCTTGTCGCCGGAGCCACCGAGACGGACTGTCGAGCCATGTGTGTAGCTCCCGACGGGACTGTGTGGGCCGGCATCATGGCAACTTTGCCCGGTCAACCACGTTTACCCCGACTTATCAGCTATAAGCCCGGCGATACGGCGCCTACTGACCATGGCCCAATCGCCATCGGAAATGCTGACTACACAACTTTTGAAGGTGATCATCAGCACGGGGTACATCGGCCGTATGGAGACCAGGGGCCCCTTGTGTCTCGATTCGTGATCATGGGGATCTGCGCCAGCACCGACAATACCATCTACCTCACCACGCTGTACCCGTTCACTGTGCATGCCATAAAGATTCCTCGGGTCGCTGGGGTCACGACGGTCTATCGTCACAACTCACACGCGGATGTGATCTTCACGCGACTGCTCAAAACTGACACGCTCGATGGAAATGGTCAGAAGTCGCCAATGAAGCTGGCGTCTTTGTATGTTGATCAAATCGGTGACAATGACACCAGTCGGACATTCACCAGAGAACATGCTGTATCAGTCGCAGAATCCGTGACTGATTCGCTCACGGCGGGAAGTGACACGCTCAAAGTTGATGGAGTGCTGCTGGTGGCCGAGCATGGAAATTATCCACGGTCGGACACGGGCCAGATTATGTATCCAAAGCGTCGACTCTTTGGTGAAATTGCAGATGTATTTCGAAGGACGGGCAAAGTCGTCCCGGTCTTCAGTGACAAACATCTCGCTGACAACTGGATCGATGCAAAGTGGCTGTACGATACGGCTCATGACTTGAACATACCGCTCATGGCAGGTTCGTCACTGCCTGTATTGTGGCGATACCCGGCCGCCAACGTGCGAAAAGGAGCCAGGCTCCAGGAAATTGTGGCATTGTCTTACGGCAGTCTGGATGCCTACGGGTTTCATGCATTGGAAATGGTTCAATCCCTTGTGGAACGTCGTGAGGGCGGGGAAACGGGAGTAGCGGCCGTGCAGTGTCTTTCAGGCAACGACGTCTGGGATGCGCGCCGCAAAGGTCTCTTTGATTCTGAGCTCCTCGATGCCGCCCTGTCCCGACTCAAACACAAACCCATTCCGGACGGTTCGAATATTGAAGAGCTTGCAAAGGAACCTGTTCTGTTCATCGTCGACTATCGCGATGGATTGCGTGCAAGTGTGCTGGTGCCGGGCGTCGCCGTTAGTGAATGGACGGTCGCATGGCGATATGCGGACAATGACCCGGTCAATGGTGGAGCGACAGAATCGACCAGATTTGCACCACAGGAGATCCGTCCATTCATGCACTTCACACACCTGAATGCCGGAATCGAAAAAATGATGCACACCGGAAAGCCTGCGTGGCCCGTCGAACGCACTCTACTCACCAGTGGCATCCTTGACGCAGCACTGATTTCCAAACGTGACGGTAACGGCAGGCTCGAGACACCGTGGCTCGACGTGAATTACACATGCAACTGGAACTGGCATCAACCTCCAATACCACCAAATGATCCGGCCTTTTCCGATCCGTAAATACAGAGAAGGATGCTTCATCCGTGTGCCGTTTCACCGCAACCGGATGACAATCTGCTAACCACGTTTTCGTACCAGGGTCGGAGAAAACGGGACTGATCCCGATCGGAACTATCCAACTAACAAGAGATATCAAACTGTTCACGATAGTTCGCGACCTCAGAAAACCGATCATCACGGACGATTCAGATACCAGCATGACCTCTACGCAGATTGTCGCGATTCGGCAGAGCGTTGTTGTCTTGCCACATGTCGGTGACCGAACTTTTGGGACAAGATTCAACCCTCGCAAAAACGTGGCCTGGACCCAACCATTTTGAATTTGGCAGTGGCGATCTGTATGGTCAGAGCCTGACCGAAGGGCTGTCACAGAACCTGTGTAGCTGTACTAAATCGGTTTATGGTTGTGCTGCCTGCATGGTCCATTGAATCAAAATCAAGTTCGATCACGGAGTCTTTTGAACAATGACGCAACACAGACAGAGACACAGGTAATAAAGGTTCGGACTGCAGGAGCTGAGTGTGCCGAAACGACGTAGTTGGCACACAAACAGACCGTTTCACGCACCAGTCCTGTGATTCTTCATTCAGCCAGTCAGTGTCGGAAACCGTGTTGCAGATGAAACAACGACAGCGTCCTGCAAATTTACTATGGCTCAGCAGATTCCACATTCGGCTGGACCTGCACCTGGGCACGCAGGTTGTTCAGTTCACTCTGACGACGAGAAAGTCTCTCGCGGCTAAAGTATTGCTCAAGCGTATCCTTCATCCTGTTGCACATTTTCTCGATGGCCCTTTGCCCTGAACTGTTCTGCTGACGTTTTGCACGATTCTCGGCGCTGACACGAATCAGATTGAGTGATTTGGTAAAGTCTTCAAGTGTCGCATGAGCCGTATACGCGTCCAAATGCTTCTGAAGATCTTCGCTTCGCCCCTCCTCAGCAGCACGCTGGGCCATACTGAACTGAACTTCACGGACAGCAATCGAATCAACCAGCTCGTCCCGGAACAGCTGCAAATCACCCTCCACACTCAATCGAATCGAATCGTCCGGCAGTTCTATGGTATCTGACGTCAGCAGTCCTGGTGCATAGGGAACCACCGCCAGAAGCGTATGACCGCTGTAGACGTACAACCAGAGCGTTGGAAATCTGTCATGAACAGTGATTTTGACTTCGCCGCTGCGGTCGCTCACCAGTTTCAGTTGAGCCAGTTGGTCCTGGTCCTCTCTTCTCAGTTTGTAAACCACGCTGAGCCGCTGGCACACAAGCGGCTTATTGTCGACTGATCGCTCAACCAGACGTACTGTACTGGAACGCACGGCCGGACGCTGACGCAACGCAATCTGTTCCAGACTCCTGCCACGCACTCCAAACGGTGAAACTCGCACATGGGTCAACAGTACTCCCGTCACCAGTCCTCGCGTTACATCCTGATCAACGGAAGTCACCCTGATATAAGTCAAAGGCAATGGTCTCAACTGGCGCAGCTTCGTGGGATCTTTGGGGTTCATTAACCGCTTAAAGGGGCGCAACACATCACCGTCACGAATCTGTACAACAGACGGATCAGGGGCCACAATCTCTCCCGCCTGCACCTGCAACTGCATGAACTCACGGTCTTCGTTATCGAGGTAACGACGTACATACGTCAGACAGGGTCGAAATGAATCGCGAACCAATCGTGCTGCAATTGACGCAACGAATTTACGATCCGGCGTGAATTGTCGGATCGCCGGAGACAAATCATGAGTCCGCGTATCGTATTCCCGGCAAATCACTTCAAACCCGGCAGTGCTGGCAGCGATGCCCACGAGCATCGCCTTGTCAGATTTTGATTCCGGATACCGGTTAAGTACGACCTCGTCACCATCCGCATCACGTCCATCCGAAGATTGAAGCAGTCCCGCGACGTCAATCAAATCTTCGACATTCAGTTCAGTAATCTGAGTCGGCGTTCCAGGTCTCAACCAGTCGGCAGCATACACATCGAGTTGCCACATTCGACCGTACATGCGACTGACCGCCTGACGAACGTCATTCAGCAGCCGATCCGATCGGAATGACCGACCTCCGAGGCCACCTGTCATCGAAACCGAAAGCCGAACACGATACGGTCGCAGACTAAAAGGAACCTTGGCCCCCGAGTCATCTTCAGTCAATGCATGCGATCGATCTGGTTCCTGTACTGACGATTCGACACCCGTTATCCAGGCTGCACCGGCAATACTGTTCAGTGGCTGCCAGTCAGCGGTGATCAGACTTAGAAAGATAACGGATGACCATCTGAGTCGACGGCCACGATATCCGATGTATCTCACGGCTTCACCACCCAGCGTTCAACGTTGTCGTATACCGAAATCGGACGATCTCTGTAACCGGTCACACTGCTGCGAAACGCAACGAACTGATCAACTTCCCACAAAGGAATCAAAAACGCCTGAGCCGCAATATTTCGCTGTATCCGAAATAAACCTTGTCGGGCAGTTCGAAAACTTCCCGCATAGTCCAGACGCGTCAGATCGCGTCTTAGCCAGTCCGGATATCCCCTCAGCAGATTTACGTCCAGTGTATTGTCCGTCAACAGCACAGACCACAGATCAAACAACGGTTCTTCCATGCTGACACGACGATACAGCATATCCCAGTCCGGAGAAATGGTCCTTGACTCACCCGCCACGATCAGTTGAACATCAAGACCAATACGCCTCCATAACTCGATCATTTCTTCAGCTGCGGTTCGCATTACGGGATCTGATTCACAGAGCATGACCAGCGAGGGTAGTTTGATATCCTGGACTGCATCCTGAAGTTCTTCAGCGTGATCCACCCGCCATGCAGCTTCGTTCCATACCTGATTTCCCGTTTGCGTGGCATCGAACACTGCCCTGGCCTGAGCTACCATTTTCTGTCTGACTGGAATTCGCAGCTGTTCCTCTGCTGCGAACTTTAACATGAAGGCCAGCCGGAGGTTGAACTGGGGGGGACGAATCAAAGGATTGCTCGCGTAACTGTTTTGGGACCACGTCGCACTGCTCGGCCGACCGTACTCCGTGGAGCTGTCCCGCAGAATTATCTTTTTGAGTATGACATCTCTGGGGACAGCAAATGACAAAGCACGCCTCAACTGAGCATTAACAATCTTTTGCGATTCCGGATTGAAGACGATCACATGATTAGCCGGCATTGCCAGCTTCTGTACGAACCCCAGACCAGACTCTCGAACCGGGTTCACTTCCCACGGCTGCAGGCTTGAAAGGACGTCAATTTGATTCCGACGAAATGCCTGAATCTGCTCCTGGCGAGTGCCGAAAACCTGTTCAACAATTTCGGCAACGTGATACTGGCCAGGTTCAAGATCATCTGGTTCGGGGATCGTTCTTAAATAAGAACGCCCGAAGTCGCTCCGTTTTTTCAGGCGAAAACGACCTGCCAGTCTTGTGGGTGATACGGTTTCACTGCCCGCCTGTTCCGAAGACACACTCTGGACTGAAAACCGAAACAGTGCGGCGAGATTGAGTGGCACACGTGAAAACCGAACTTCTATTTTTGTGGGTGACCGAACCGTATATCCGGAAACAAACGACGCCAGACGCGGATCATACTCGTCACTCTTCGGATCCAGTTTTTCCGCCAGAGTGGCTGCAACCTGCCCAGCGGAAACCAGAACCTGAGACTGCCAGTACGGTCGACTGCCCCGCAGAGAGAAGGTCACCACGCGGCCCAGATCCTGAGGGTCCCATTCTTCAACGACCGGTGAACGAAAATGCGTGATTTCGCCGACAACATCGGCCTTGAAAACCGGAACAGAAACCAACTCTTGATCACGCCGCTGTGATGGTGACAGAACAGGGAATGCGGAATCGGCAATCGAATCCACGGCAACTCGCACCACCTGATATCGCAACATGAGCTCTTCGCGCGTTCTACGGTCAGCGCCCGTCGATGGCCAGATCAGACCAGATTCACGCGCCAGCTGACTCGCTGTTTGATGATCTGCTTTATTTGCGTGTCCAGCTGCCTCTGAAAGTTTTGCGTCTGCCAGCTCCTGCAGTTGTTTACGCCACCTGCCCACGACTTCGTGATCACTGAAACGCGAAGTTAAACGTCGCAGCAGCCATCGTGCGCGCCTGAAATCGGAATCGCTGACTGCCTTGCTGATCATCGGGTCCAGCAGCGTCCCCATCAATTCCGACAATTTCGGATAAGTCGGATCCCTGTCATAGATCTGGTCTGTCAGTGCCATGGCGGCAACCGGCCGGCCTTCTTTGATATGAGACTGCAACTCCAGAAAAAGCAGACGGTTCAATCGAGGAGCCGTCTCTTCCCAATCAGGTACATCAGCGTCCAGTCGCTGCAACATATCGTAAGCTTTGTCCGTGTCTCCTTCGTCAAGCAACAGATCAATGCGCTCCAGCATCAACTGCTCACTCCCGATAATATCAGCAACCTGATCCAGTTTGATCTTCCTGTCAACGTCCGTTCCATCCCGGAAGGTAAGTGCCAGCAGTTTGACCTGTTCAAAACGAAGATTTTCCTCGGAGGTACGGCGAGGCAGTGCGTTGAGAATATCCCTTTCTTCTACCAGACGTCGATATGTATTGGGCCGAGGTCCATCCACCAGCCGACACTCAAGCACAAAGTCCCGAAGCTTCAGTACCACCCAGTCAAAGCGTTCATTTTCCATCAGCTCTTCATAAGACGGAGGTCGACTCAGAGTCTCCAGTGTGGGTAATCCTTCCCGGTCAAGGAGGTCGCTATCCTGAGCCCACACTGGTACAGAACAGAGAGAAGCCAGTGCAGCACACAAGATCAAGGTGAACCGAAACGGTGTCCTCAGCAAAGAAATACCGCCGAAGGACTGCGACTGGTTCGTGAAACGATGAAGCTGTTGAATTCCTGAGTACATTGTTTTTCTGTTAATTCACCGACTCTGATCCGACACAACAATTGCGACCTTTGGCGGCATTGACACACCGCTCAAATCCCCCTGAATCAATGATTTGCCAGGTCGTTCAGAGAATACACACTGCCATCAATTCCAAGAACAATGATTGAAGACCCAACGGCAATGGGTCCTCGCTGAAGACGCATATCCAGTCGGATGGACTCTCCGACCGGCAGCCCCGTGACATCCAGATTCACTACAGTCCCGTCAGAAAACGCCGCCAGGAACCCACCGCTCGGCAGTGGCAACGGTGCATCGACAAGTTGAGAGGAATTTTTGGGAAACTTTCCGACAGAATTCAATTCAGCATTGAGTTCAAAAACATGAACCTCATCGTCACCAATCTCGACGAACAAACGATCCGCTGCGATCCGCAGCGGATGACTGATGGCTACCCCAAGATCACGTTCCTGGACTTTTTGCAGTGTCGATGAGTTGATCAGCAGCAGTCGCCCGTCGGTGGTTGCGATGCACAGATAGTCGCCGCCTGCAACCGAAGGCAGATCCGTCTCCCCGTCAAACGACATTACAGCAACTTCTGCAAGATGCGGTCGTGGAATCTCACGGTATTGAATATGCACCATCTTGTTGTCCGAATTGATCGCAATCAATTGAGTCTCGCTGATGGGCGTCATGGATTTCCATGATGCTTCGGCATTCAGATCCCGGGATACCTGATAGTCCTCGGCCCTTCGCCGGGTCGCCGTGAGTGTCAACCGGCCTGGTGAAGCCACCACCAGCCCGCCGGCCAGAGGAACGGGGTCAGATTCCATGACTCCGGGGAGTTCCCGACCCCAGTTTCTCTCCAACTGGCCTGTCGAAGTAAATGTCCACAGAGCTCGATCTCTGCCATAACACCAGGCAGCGAATCGACCGTCCGGAAGTTCCGTGCCCCCTACCGGGTCCTTCAGACCGTCCGGCAAACGAAAAGGAATCACCGATGTCGTATGGAAACCGGATTCATCGAGTTTGTCGACAGGAATACGAAAGACATTACCGAAGTCACTGAGAGCAATCAGTGACTTTTCGGATTTAGACTGTCCGACTGCCACAAGGTTGGTACTGAGTACAGTCCGCCAGTCACCGGTCATGGTATTGCGATTCACTCGCGTAAAAAACACCGATGCCGAATATGGCATTGTTGTCGTCACCAGCAGACTCTCGTCATCGATCTGCATTGGATACAGATGCTGTCCTCCGGCAACAACCACTTCGTCCAGCGCAACAGCCTGCGACGTAATACGAAAACGGCGCAAAGCCGTACTCGCCATCCACAGATTGCCTCCTGGTCCGGCTGCAAGAAACATCGAAGCAAATACGGCGTTTTCAAGCTGATTCGTCCCGATATCCGACAGTGCGTCGGTGTCGGGTCGTGCAGACACACGAAAAGCTGTCAAACGCTGAGGAGTCGATGGAACGTATAGCTCATCACCCCGCAGCAGACACGGGTCCCAAATCTGACCGACAATCCTGCGGCTTTGACGTTCGACCAGTTTCCCACCTTCAGAGAACGTCAACGCCCGTATACGAGAGCTGTCGGCCGAATCGTTCTCACACAACAAAAACAATTCGCCCATTGACAGTAAAGGGGCGCCCACACTTCCTTCGCCATACTCCAGCCAGGTGACGGCGCGACATTCCAGCGATTGCAGTGACAGCGTGTAAACGAACGCGGTACGCCCAGGTATCACAAGTGATGCTTTATCCCGACTCACTGCAGGTGGTCCCTGAACCGGTTGGCTGAACCGGACGCGTCTGACGGCCTGCCCCGTACCGACAGCAACCTGCCATAAATCACCCGCTTCGGTCGTAATATAGATCTGCTGATTCAATATCAAAGGTGGACCGGAGGCAGGTGATTCAATCGACTGTCTCCAGATCAATGCGTTGTCTGTCTGCTGCACCAGCATCAGTTCGTTGCGTTCGCTGTGGAACAACAGCAACGCAGGCAACGAAGCATCAACTTTGACTGGAGCAAACGGAGCCAGTCCACCGACGTTGCGTCTCCACACAGGTCTGCCGGTCTTCGAATCCAGAGCAAACACCACACCTCCGCCTGAACCAAAAACGAGTTCCCCGTCCGACACCTCATCAGACCGAGCCTGGGTCTGTAAATTCAGTGACAGCGAAGGACGTCCATCAATATCGGGATCCGACAGATACGCCTCTTTGCCAATGTCGTCGGCAACCACCATCTCAATTTCCCTGGCCTCGATTTCTGACAAAACCGCTTTGAAATCCGGATCGTTCCTGATCACGTCAAAACGATCAATCACTTCCGTATACTCACCCAATGCGCCAATCGTGTCGCCGGTCGCCAGTGTCTGACGGATTGATGCGAGTGAAGTACTCAGACGGTCACTTTTAAGAATAGCGGCCTCAGCAATGCGCTGACGATTTTCCAGTTCCTCACGTTTCTCAGCTGTCACGCCGCCGTTTTTCTGCGTGAGTCGGTCCAGCATGACAAGAGCACCTTCACTGGCATCCAGTGCCTCCTGACTTACTTTCTCCTTCGCCACCTGTGCCGCTGCACTGGTGATCTTCTTCGACAATCGAATCAAATCCTCCTGTTGTTCAGCGAAGCCACTGAAGTCACGACACTCATGAAAAAATTCGTCCAGATACCTCCGGGCCTGGATCACCGAATCAACAGTGAAAGAACTGCCCTCGCTGTATTTTCGAACACGGGCAGAATGCAGTCCAATGAGAGCCAACTCTTTCGACTTGCTGCCCGGATAGATGTCGAGGAACTGCCTAAACAGGTCTTCTGCTTCGTTGTAACTGGAATTGCCCAAAGCCCGTTGTGCCCGCTGCAGTCGACGAGATTCGCTTTCCGTCATTAACAGAAAATAGAATACAGCGGCCACGATGCCCAATCCGAGAATGACGAAGGACATCCCAAGGACAAACGGTGAACGAGACACTTTCTGTTCACCGGGACGCGTCGGGCCACCGGCAATTCGATCATTCAATTGAGTCAGACGACCTCGCCGCAACTGGCGTTGAGCCCGCGACCGAATTTCGTCAACGCGCTGGTCGGCGGCTTCGGATGCTGCCTGTCCAGATTCCACCACTTCAACCACGTCCTCAAAAGGCGTATCTTTCGACTTACGTTTTGACACGATTGTCGTTCCAGTTCATCCGAATGGGAATTCGTAGGCAATTATGCAATTGTGTCACCCTGAGATCGAGAGCATTCAAAGGCAGCAAAGAAGATGTACGGCATCATTCCACCGTCCCAAAGACCGTACGAATTCGACTGAAACCCGCCTGGGCACCTGCATCGTTCACCCGAATTCGCATCTCATGACGAGAGTCAGGATCAACTCGCAACTGCAATTCCAGGTCTGCATCCTCCCTGCGTGCCACCTCCAGCCTGTCCAGAATCTCCTCGTACGTCTGAGCCCTTTCGTCACCGATGTACACAACGTTGTCGTGCCCGATCTCAACCTCCAAAGAAGGATCGTCCGTATCATCGAGCGTCACTTCAACTGCTTGTTCTTCAAGACGCGCCGGAGCAACATCGAACTTCTTTTGCAGGTCGAACGCGGCGGTAATCATGAAAAATATTAACAGCAGAAACGTGACATCTACCATTGGTGTCAGATCAGTTTCTTCAAAGTCGTAACGACGCCGACACATTCCTGTCACATCATCATCGGATTCTTCCCACGAAGGGAGACTGACCCATTGACGATTACCGAGCACCCTGGCGGATACCTGACGCGCAGACACCGTCTGTTGGTTCAATTCCCGAATTTCGGTCGAGACAAAAGTGTCAGTAACTTTGGCAGGTACGATTTTCGTTTTTGCAGGGGCAGAACCCGAATTGGTAATCCCCCTGGCCGTAGCCTTCTCGATCTGGGACAATCCCGGGACTCGAATCAGATCCAGCGAACGCTTTTGCTTAATGGCAGTTTGCAGAGCTTCAACGTCGTTCAGGATTGCCTCGGCCTTCTGATAACGCTGCGATCGTCTTTTTGCGATCATGCAGTGTACCATCCGACAAATGACATCCGGCAGTTCAGGATTCTCTTCGGAAAGGGGAGGAGGCATTGTCGTGACGTGCTGAACCGCAATTCCGGTTGCCGTGGCACCTGTAAATGGAGTCCGATCACACAGCATCTGATAACAGGTAATTCCCAATGAGTAAATATCTGACCGCTGGTCGAGATCCTCTCCACGAACCTGCTCGGGACTCATATAGAGCGGTGTCCCCAGTATTGTACCTTCCAGTGTCAGCTCGCTCACGCCTGGATTTTCCTGCAGTTGAGCCAAACCGAAATCCGCAACTTTAACGATACCGCTTTTATCCACGAGGACATTGTCCGGCTTAATATCCCGGTGAACGATGCCAGCATTCCCGGCAGCAGCGAGGGCCGCTGCCATTTGCTTTATGACATGAAGTGCGGCGGGCAGTTTCGGTGTCCCGCTGGCCTTTAAAATCGAAGCCAGATCCTTTCCTCGAACATATTCCTGCGCGATAAAGTGATACTCACCTTCCTGTCCGATGGTGTAAACCTGCACAATGTTCGGATGATTGAGCGCGGCTGTCGTCATTGCTTCCTGGCGAAACCGCGAAACAACACGTTTTCCGAACGAATTCATCAGTTCCGGCTTGAGGACCTTCACTGCCGCAGACCGTTCCAGTGTCGTTTGCTCAGCCAGATAAACATCGGCCATCCCGCCACTGCCGATGTGCTTCATCAGTCGGTATTCACCAAAAATTTTTCCGACCAATTTGTTCATCGGAACATCAAACTTTCAGTCAAACTGGACAACAGCGGGGAATGAAAGACACAACGATTTAAGGCCATAGACAGAAGACATCGAGAACATTCCGGTGCCGCATAATTCTCCTGCGCATGTGTCTTCAAATCTTCTGACTCCCGTGCAACAGCCTCCCGGTACGGTCAACACAGTGCAGAGATACAATCATCACATATCAAGGACCGCGTGATCGTACTCCACCTCGCCTTCTATCGAGTTAATGACGGATTCGACTTCGCCGACAAACCCATTTCGTGCATCGCGCTCGGCATAAATCATGATATCCAGTCTGCCACCAGCTGCCCTGTCCTGCAGTTCATCTGCCAGCTCGTCCAGACTCACCGACCTCCCATCAAACAACAGCCGATTGTCGTCAGACGCGGCATCAGGAGACAGGATGTCGACGTTCAGATACCTGTTGGCGTTAGCATTCTGTCCGGTTGCAGCAGGTGCAATGTCCTTGTCCGGAGTCGCCTGCATCGTGGATGTCACCATGAAAAAGATCAGTAGCAAAAATGTGACATCAATCATGGGTGTGATATCGAGATCACTGTCCCTGGTCTGCTTTTTTTTTCTGCCAATCCTGAATTTCCGGGATCGTCCTGGCATCCTCAATCTCCAATTCCTCCACCTGTAAACTGTCACTGCTCAACAAGGATGACACTGGTCACGATCCGGATTTCGGTTCGGAACTCAAACCGGCGCGAACCTGCGACGCTTCCAGGTCATCGACTACAACACCCATAACTTCGTCAACTGAATCCTGCAGTCTGGCAATCCGGACATTGGCAAAATTGGTCATCACGACAACCGGAATTGCTATCGCCAGACCACACGCTGTCGTCAACAGGGCAAAGCTGATGTCGTCTGCCAGATCAGAAGGCTCGGGTTTCGCCGACCCCGCGATCTCACGAAAGGCTCCGATCATACCGACTACGGTGCCGAGTAGTCCCAGCATCGGCGCGGACTTGACAATCGTATTGAGCCACGCCAGCCGTCGGTCAAATTCTGACACTATTTCTCGTTCGTAGAATTCGCTCAGCAGCTGTCGAATTTTTCTGGCTGGTTTATTCCGATTTTCGATCGCTACTATGACTAACTGGGGAGCCGCGCGCGCCCAAAGTTCAGGCGAGTCACAGATCTCAAGCACGTTATCAAAGTGATTCGCTTCGATTTGCCCGCCAACATCATCCAAAAACTGCTCAGCGGACTCGCGGCCGGGAAATGATTTCTGAGCCACTCTGCGCATCAGAACAATGATACAATAGACACCGTAGATGAAGGAAACCGCCAGCGCCGTATAGATCGCGTAACCCAGCGTGCGAAGAATGGGCGAAATATCAATCTGAGCCAGGAGTGCCAGTTGGTCGACCGGTGGAACCTGAAATTGCATATGAATGTATATCCTGAGCGATCGTTGACAGCGACCTGCTGCGCGGTTTAGCCAAGTCTGGTTTTATCGATACTTCTGATCGGTCACTATGAATTGATAGTCACCCGGTTCTCCAGTCACCCGAAATCGTGTGCTTCGAATTTTTTCTGCCGGCTGATTGGCATAGTTCTTTTCAAGCTGAAACAACATGGCTTCGGTCTCAGAAGGGTAGAAATGTAAAATCCTCCCACGGACAGCATCGGGGACACCAGCCTCCTCCAATAACGTCAAATCCGCTTTCATCCGATTACCACCCTGCCAGCTCATAAACAAACGCTGTTCTGACGAACTGACACGCATCGTTCTTTTGTCTTTCGTACTGCTCAAATTTCTGACATAGACAATCCGAAGGTCCCGAAACGCCACACCCAGCTCAATACGGAAGAAATCCAACTGCTGTGCGTACTCACTGAGACTGCCACTTTCAGAGAATTCAACAATCCAGCGATTCTCCACAGGAATCGCGGTTCCATTTCCTCCGCCTCCGAGTGGACTTCCTGTGCTTCCCGCAGCACTGGCAAGGTTTCCACCCGCACTCTCATCACTGAATGTATTGGGAAGCTTCAACTGAGCCACGACACTGGTAGCACTGACCGTTTGCTCCACCACTTCTTCCAGCTTTGATTCCTGCTGGTCATTCGACAAGGACGGATCGTCAGAAGGGTCTTCCGGGATCTCCACTTCAAGCGAATCATTGTCGACACCGTCATCCGCATCGCTGATCCCCGGCATCATTTCGGTCTGCATCCTCGGCTGGCTGGGCAACAGATTGCTCAACCAGACGGCAATCAGCAGAATCACACTGCCAATGAGAACCAGTGCGGCAGCAATCACGACCGAACTCATGTGATCATACGTCGTCTCCCGCATCACGGGCGTGCGACCAGTCACCAACCGTTCCTTACGATCAGGTATGTTTGACATTTGTCAATCCATTCAACCCGACCGCAGAAGGAATTCACCGCCAGCGAACGAAGGCAAGGCGCTGCCAGCAGGCACAACAAATTCAAACGACACGCGATTCTCAAATCACAATCCCTAATCCTATCCAATTGCATCACAAGTTTCAACAATTCTGCAATCGAATCTCAACGCACTCAGACGAGCACTCCGCCACATCGAGGACCTGCCAAAGTTTGATCATCCAGACAAAAGCCCGCGGAATGGTACATCCTGCCAGGGCCAGCGCAGCGACAGTCACAACCGAAGTGGCGTGACCATATCGCATTCCCGCATCACCGGTACCGGTCCGGTCACAAATCAAAACTGACAATCAGGAACGGACAACATTGTTCATATATACACGGTACGTTTGAGCGTGGTCGCTCACGCCAATACATTGTGAACGACCTCACCATGCACATCCGTCAACCTGAAATCACGTCCGGCATATCGGTACGTAAGTCGTTCGTGGTCCAGACCAAGCTGGTGAAGAATTGTGGCGTGCAGATCGTGAAAATGAACTTTGTCCTTCACCGCGTAATAACCATATTCGTCGGTCTCGCCGTATTGAATGCCTGGCTTCATGCCACCGCCGCATAACCACATCGTATTAGCATGAGGATTGTGGTCTCGACCATTCCTCTGGCCACCTTCCGATACCGGAGTACGACCAAATTCACCACCCCACCAGACCAGGGTATCTTCCAGTAAGCCGCGTTCACGGAGATCCGTCAACAGAGCAGAGATTGGCTGATCGACTTCCAGTGCATTTTCTGAATGGCCCTCTTTGAGCCGCCTGTGTTGATCCCATTTATAGCTGTGTGAAAGCTGAATAAACCGCACACCACGTTCGGCAAAACGACGCGCCATCAGACACTGCAGGCCAAAGTCTCTGGTCGGTTCCTCATTGACTCCGTACATCGCGAGTGTGTGTTCAGTCTCATCCGAAATGTCCTGAACCATCGGTGCTTCACGCTGCAGCCGAAATGCCAGTTCAAATGACTGAATCCGGCTCTCAAGGTTTGAATCCGGCCCTATGGACTGCAGTTGTCTGCGATTCATCTGCTGCAGCAGGTCCAGTTCCCTTCGCTGTCGGTCAGTGGACGTACTGCCTTTAATGAAAGGAATCTTCGCATTCTGTGATTCCATGTTTGCGTGACCAACAGGAGTCCCCGCATAAGTTGCCGGCAGAAACGCCGACGTCCAGTTGTTGGCTCCACCATGCGTCAGTGAGGGACAGATCGTAATATATCCAGGCAGATCCTGGTTCTCAGTCCCCAAACCATAACTCAGCCAACTCCCAAGACTCGGGCGAACGAACGTGTCGCTGCCGGTGTGCAATTCCAGCAAAGCAGCACCATGTCTGGAATTCGATCCGTGAACAGAACGGATTAGCGTCAACTCGTCCACGTGTTTTGCCACGTGGGGAAAGAGTTCACTGACATAAGCTCCACTGTCACCGTACTGCTGGAATCGAAATGGCGATTTTAGCAGGTTGTACGTCCGTGCAGAAACGACACGTGGCTTGGCAAACGGAATTGGTTTGTTGTCATCTTTTATCAACCGGGGCTTGTAGTCGAAAGTATCGATCTGCGACGGACCACCGTGCATGAAAAGAAAGATGACTCGTTTGGCCTTCGGTACAAAATGAGGTGTCTGAACGCTCAGATCATTTCGAGCGGCGGCACGCGATTCCTCGGAAAGCAGACTGGCAAGCGCGACCGACCCAAAACCTGCGCTGCTCTGTCGCAGCAGATCACGGCGAGTAGCAGCAGTATGAGTATTCCAGTGGGACGAATTTTTCATTGCCGAGTCTATTCCACGTATGCAAATTCATTCGATGACAATAATACTCGACAATAACTCTGCCAGGCCTTCAATCTGGCTTCTTTTTCATCCTCGCCCAACGAAAGATGAATCTCATTCACGAAGGCGAGGGCCAGCGATATTTCTTCGTCCCCCGGCGGACGATTTAACACCTGCCGAACCACCACCACGACTTTCTGTCGATCATCGGTAATATCAAGCAGTCGTCGGGCCATCGCCCGTGTCTGATCTTCTGAGAGATCACTGTTCATCAGCATCAGCGCCTGAGGGGCCACAATGGAAGCCTGCCTTTTTCCTGCCGGTACAGCAGGATCAGGAAAATCAAATGCCTGCAGGACATCATAGACAGCACTGCGAACGACCGGCAGAAACACTGAACGACGATGATTATCAAATTCGTTGGTGATACTCTCTCCACCAGTGGCTGTGACGTACTTGCGATTTTGCACCTTCAGCAGCGAACCCCCTGTCGTCATATCCAGCCCGGTTCCAAGCGTAATGATCGAATCCCGAAGTTCCTCACCGGTAAGTCGACGCCGACGGAACCGCCACAGTAAATTGTTATCCGGATCCACCGCACTTGACGCCGAATCAAACTGGGTACTCATCCGATACGTACTGCTGAGCATCATTATACGATGCAGTTGTTTCAGTGAGCCGTCACCTTCGATGAATCGCCGCGTCAACCAGTCCAGCAGCTTTGGATGAGTCGGTGGTTGACCCAGCAAGCCAAAATTATCAACGGATGGAGTCAGTCCACGACCGAACCGCCAGTGCCAGACGCGATTTACGATGACTCGTCCAACAAGTGGATGACCAGGCTGAGTCATCCACTGTGCAAGTTGCAATCTGCCGCTTTGCTGCGTGTCAACCTCGGGTGAGTCCAGTCCTCCAATGATGCGGGGAAATCGACGAGGCGCAACATCACCCAGAACGATATGACTGCCTCGCAGATGAATTCGCAGGTCTTCCGGCGTGTCTTCCGTCACACCCATTGCGAGATCAACATTTGGTTTTGCAGCGGCATGGCGTGAGCGTTCGTCATACAATTTTTTGAGTCGCTGCCGCGTTTCACCGACCAGAAACGACACACTAAATCGAGAGGGACCTGCCAACGGTGACGGATCAGTAAACCACACCTCCGGCAGAGATCCCCGAGAACCGATCAGAAGATTTTGATACACGTTAGCAACGTCTCGCAACGACTGCGGCTTCGAGTCAATCAATGCCTGCCGAACGGGTTCGCCTGGATACTCACCCTGCCCTGACAGAAATTCGGCAGACTGTTCGGCAAATCTTGAAGGGTCCAGTTGAGCCAGCTCAAGCCAGACCTCAAACGATGGAAACTGAGTCAGACTTCCGGAGCGAACCTGATCCAGAAAGTCTCGCCATAGTTCCACCAGATTCAGATTGACGCCGTAGTGCGCTGCAATCTGCGACAAATAGGGTGAGTCTTTACACGTCGGTCGACCGTCAGGTCCATCCCACACAAATAGCAGACGATCGATATGCGGGTAAATCCGAATCGTGTTCTTGCCCTGCCTCAGCTCCAGTTGACCACCAGGAAACCATCGTTGTCCGTCAGGAGACCAGCTTCCGGTTACCTGCCCGGCAACTGCATCGTCAACGAGACTCCCGTTCACAGACAATTGCACGGGACGGCTGTCTGCCGCCGCAAATCGCAATTCCATCTGATAGGGACCAGGCTGACTTACGGTCAGGTCGAATTCGGCGAATCCGGCTTTATCGCTCTGAATCACACCAATTCCCTCACCATCCCCGGAGGTTTGGATCGTGATGTCGCCACGGTGAAAGGCTTCCCCTTCGAGGACCACCACACCATCCTTTACTTCGAACGGCTGATCCTGTTTCGTCATGGCGGATCGACGTGGAATCTTCTGCTGATGAGCAATCTGCAGTTCACTGGCCGCCAGCAGGTAGTCACTAAACTGCCGTTGAATCTGCTGAGCAATTTCCGGCCGATGTTCCAATGTGAACTGATCAATCTTTGCCTGAACTTCCGCGCGATTCCGGTCGATTTCCACCATCTCATCCAGGACTCTCTGCGATTCCAGTTGCCGCTCGTACCAGACGGCGACAACATCGTGGTTCTCCATCGTTTTGCTGCTCTTGAAGATTCCAGCCAGTGAGTAGTAGTCTTCTGTAGGCAGCGGATCGAATTTATGATCGTGACATCGAGCACAACCAAACGTCAGCCCCATAAATGTTTGGCCAAGGGTGCTGACCTGTTCGTCAATAATGTCCATCTGCATTTTCATTGGGTCATCTTCGGCAAGCATCTTGGGACCAATGGCCAGAAACCCGGTAGCGATAAAACGATCCATGTTCTCCTGATCGTCCTGAAATTCCGGCAATAAATCGCCTGCGATTTGTTCCTGAACAAATCGCGAGTACCGCTTATCGAAATTGAATGCAGAAATCACGTAATCGCGATATCGAAAAGCATTGGCGTAGGACAGGTTTTCATCCAGACCGTTGGTGTCAGCATAACGGGCCACATCCAGCCAGTGCCGCCCCCAGTGTTCACCGTACCGGGGTGAAGCCAGCAATCGATCAATCACACGCGCAAAGGCATCGTCTGAATCATCGATCAGAAACGCCTCAGTTTCGGCCAACGTCGGCGGAAGCCCGGTGAGGTCATAGGTTGCGCGACGGATCAGCGTGCGTCTGTCCACAGGACCCGCTGGCGAAAGACCAACGTCCGAAAGCCGTTTTTTGATGAATTGATCGACAGGTGACTCAGGCCAGTCAGAATCGACTGGCGGCGGTTGAGGGTCCGCAACGGGTTGAAAAGCCCAGTGGCTAAGCTGCTTCTCCGTAAACTGCATATCAGCATTGGGGGATCTGTCGGACTCGGACTCAGCTGTGTCCACATTTGTATTCGGCCACGGCGCTCCCATTTCGACCCAGCGTGTGAGGTTGACCACTTCCTGCGTCGATAGTTTTTCCTTTGGCGGCATCTTAAGGAATTCGTCATGCCTGATCGCGCTGATCAGCAGACTTTGAGCTGAGTGACCTGGCCGGATTGCCGGCCCAAGTTCCCCACCCTTCAACATGCCCGCGCGAGTCGAAACGTCCAAACCGCTTTCTGCACCATCTCCACTGTGACAGTCAAAACAGTGATCAGCCAACACCGGACGGATGCTGGTTTCAAAAAAGGCCAACTGCTCAGCTGTTACGGCAACATCCTCGCTGGCTACAGATGTGACAACGCAAAACAGCATCAGGAGCACCATCACACCAAATCGCAGCATTTTCACCCTGTCCCATATGAACCAGGAACACACACCCGGATTGTTCCTGAAGTGAGACAAACAAGGACTGACTCGTTCTCTTAAGCAGAGACTCGACAACACATTAACCTGCGGTAGCATTATGCTTGTCTTCTGTCTCAGTGTGTGTGTGTGTCCGGGCACGGTAACAGTTTCCCTGGGAACTGGGCTCATTACAAGGTCCAAACGCCCCGCCGTTCTGCCCGCTCTCAGGGATCCGGACCACGTAACCACCATTTGGCACCGAATTCAGTATTCAGTCTGGTGTGCTGTCAAGACGACCGGCCCCGCTCGATCTATTCTTCAATGCAAGCCCATGCATGTGGAAGCCATGTGAGCAGATCCGAAGCGATCAAACTGCGTTGTGACATTTCGGCTGCGCACAAGTCTCCGGCCAGACCATGAGCATACACACCTGCAACAGCAGCCTCATATGCAGACAGACCCTGTCCGCAAAGAGCTGTAATGATTCCGGTCAATACGTCACCAGAACCAGCAGTCGCCATTCCGGAATTCCCCGTGGAATTGATGTACGTGTGAGTTCCGTCGGAAACGACCGTTCCGGTTCCCTTCAGAACGACAACAGCACCGGTCTGTCCCGCAAAATCCGCGGCCAGCGTCTGCCGTCTGGAACCAATGACGTCCGTGGAATACCCCGTTAGGCGTGAGAATTCTCCTGGGTGAGGAGTCACAATCGTAGGCGCATGGCGTGAGAGTGAAAGCTGCTTCTCGGCCACACAATTTAAAGCGTCTGCATCCAGAATCAGCGGCACACTCACATGATCGATCAATGCCTGGACAAGTGCCCCTGCCGCTGGTTTCTGTCCCAGGCCAGGTCCTGCAGCAACGGCGTCCTGTCTATCGACCAGGTCCAGGACATCACCTGCAACATCCGGTGACAACTGACCATCACAGTGACAAGACAAAGCGACCGTCATATACGATGGCTCAAACGCCGCCACTATCGACTGAATTGACTTCGGCACGGCAACCGTAACCATTCCTGCTCCGGAACGCAGCGCCGCCGTACCGGCCAGACATGCTGCACCGCTCATTCCGGATGAACCGGCAACGACCGTGACTCGTCCGAAAGTTCCCTTGTGCCCGTCCGATGGCCGTTGTGGAAGCTGGATCTTCATAGTCCTCGTGAATCAATGCAGTTCAGAGACATGTACGCAGGGAACCACGGTTTAATGCCGCGAGGCACACACTTCGCAGTACACACTACTCTAATTCGGGAACGGCATAACGACATTCATTCTGGTCACAAACCCCGATTAAGCATTCTCATCAAATACATCCTGTGGATATGACTCGTACCTGTGTTCCCGCGCCGCTACGATCGTACCCAGCATTTACTTCGTCCTGTGCCCTGTCGGAGTTGTCATTTATGTCCCTGAATCGTTGTGTTTTCCTGTTTGTGTTATGTGTTGCCTGCCGGGAAATGACTCTGGCGCAGGAACCGTTTCATCACGTGCTGACCAGCGCGAATTCCGGTACCACGGAATCTTCGTGGGAAATCGACGGTCAAGCGGTGACTCCTGATTGTGAACATGCCTGGAGTATTCGCAAGAGAACACTGCGAGGAGGACGGCAGGAAGGCGTGGAAATCATCATCGTGGATAACGGCGCAATGGAGATCAAAATCTGTCCGACTCGCGGGATGGGGATTCTGAGCGTCGCGATGAACGACGTCGAATTACGGTGGGACAGTCCGGTCAAGGACATCGTGCATCCCCAGTACGTGAATCTGGAAAGCCGTGGAGGGCTGGGGTGGCTGTTCGGCTTCAACGAATTCATGTGCCGTTGTGGTCTTGAAAGCAATGGAGGTCCGACGACTGATCGCTTCATCAACAACGTGGGAGATGAAGCAACCATGGACCTGACTTTGCACGGAAGAATCGCCAACATTCCGGCGCGCGATGTTGGCGTCCGTGTTGATCGCCAGCCACCATTCGCCATTCATATTGAAGGACAGGTGGACGAGACGCTGCTGTTTGGACCAAAACTGGAGTTGCATTCAGAACTGGTTGTGGTTCCCGGAGCAGCCAGTTTTCAACTGGTGGACATCATTCACAATTCAGGTGCTCAGGATCAGGAATTTGAGATTCTGTATCACGCAAACTACGGGTCTCCACTTCTGGAAAAGGGAGCGAAAGTTGTGGTTGCCAGCGAATCGGTCGAACCGATTAATGATCGGGCAGCGGAGGGATTGACAGACTGGAATACCTACTCGGAACCGGTCACAGGATTTATCGAGCAGGTCTACCTGGTCACACCCAAAGCCGATGCTGATGGACGCACGACGGCCGTGCTGCACAATAGTACTGCAGATCGTGCAACGTCGATTACGTGGTCAGTGTCTGAACTGCCGTATCTGACCGTCTGGAAGAACACCGGAGCCATCGCTGATGGCTATGTAACGGGCATTGAACCGGGAACCAATTTTCCTAATCCCAAACCAGTCGAACGGGAAGCCGGTCGCGTCCCGGTACTGCCACCGGGCGGCAGCCATCGCATGACACTGGAATTCGGCATCCATCCGGATCACGAGTCTGTCAGCAGAGTTATTGGCCGCGTTGGCCAAATTCAGCGGAGAAACTGACAGGAGGAGCAGTCAAGCCAGGCTTTTTGAAAAAAGCCTGGCTTCTCCAACGCAAAA
The DNA here is from genome assembly GCA_022447185.1 of Fuerstiella sp. Lineage (GTDB taxonomy): Bacteria > Planctomycetota > Planctomycetia > Planctomycetales > Planctomycetaceae > S139-18. The sequence goes on from JAKVAY010000003.1 coordinate 77,049, forward strand.
ACGAACCACGTGCTTCGGATTCGCTGTATCTCCTGTACAATGCTACGTCTGTTTCTGCCGGGCGTCCGTAACACGTGACGTCCGGTTTTCTTTTGGGCTGACCAGGTCAGAGTAAATCCTGCAACGGCAGCTGCCACCGATCGACGAGGAATTGTGCCAGGAGCGCATTCCTTGATTTTTGCGAGCCATTATTGTGTCGGTAACTTCTGTGATTGGACTGCAGTGGGGTGACGAAGCCAAGGGCAAGGTCGTCGATCTTCTCACTGAGAAACACGACGTTGTCATCCGTTATCAAGGTGGCAATAACGCGGGCCACACGGTCAAATTCAGTGGCAATACCTATAAGCTCAGCCTGCTCCCGACCGGAATGCTGCAGAGTCACGTCCAGTCGGTTATCGGCCCCGGTGTTGTTGTGAACCCGGAAGCTATCCTCAACGAACTTGACAGCCTCATCGCAGGCGGCATCGATTGCGCCAAACGGTTGATGATCAGCGATCGAGCTCATGTCATATGTCCGTGGCATCATTTGGAAGAAGCCGCCTTTGAAAAGCAACGAGGCTCGAAAGCTATTGGCACCACGATGCGGGGCATCGGGACCTGCTACCGCGAGAAAGTCGGACGCTTCCACGCGATTCGCATGGGAGACCTGATCAACAAAGATCGGTTTGCCGACAAAGTCCGAGAAATCGTTCCGTTCAAACAAATCGTCCTGAATGCCCTGGATCCCGACAGCGAGCAACTAAACGCCGATCGCATTATTGAAGACTATTCAGCGTGTGCCGATCGACTCCGTCCCATGGTCGCTGACACAACAGCCTGGTTACTGAACGCACTTGAAAACAACCAGCGGCTGCTGTTCGAAGGAGCCCAGGGCAGCCTGCTGGACGTCGACCACGGAACGTTTCCGTATGTTACGTCCTCCAACAGTTCGGGTTGTGGTATCCACAGCGGCAGCGGTATCCCCGAGCGGGCAATTGACACAATGATCGGTGTTGCAAAAGCGTACACAACGCGCGTGGGTGGAGGACCGTTTCCAACAGAACTGGACAATGATCTGGGACAGCAGATCAGAGTTGCGGGAAATGAATTCGGGACCGTCACCGGTCGACCTCGTCGGTGCGGCTGGTTCGACGCCGTCGCCACGCGATACAGTGCCCGCATCAGCGGTGTTGATTCCATCGCCGTCGCTCTGCTTGACGTGCTCAGTGGACTTGGCGAGCTTAACGTATGTGAAGCCTACAATGTCAATGGAGAAATCACGCGGGACCTGCCATCCTGCCCCGATGCACTCCGTCTGGCAAAACCGGTTCTGCGTGCCGTGCCAGGGTGGACAGAGGACATCACCGGCATCCGAAAATTTGCCGACCTGCCGCCAAATGCACAGCTTTACATTCAGACCATCAGTGAACTCGTCGAACGACCTGTTCAGTTGGTGTCCGTTGGTCCGGATCGAGACCAAACGATTGTCATCACCCCTCTGCCGGGTTTTTGACGAACCGTTGATTCAGGCGACGTGTACCGGCATAACGGCGAGCCGGAAAGATTAACTTCCGATTTGACGGCTAGGGCCGGAACAGACGATCTTAGCTCCTTCCTGACCAGTTAAATTCTCATTAGCCAAGTGTATCAACAGTGTCCGGGACCAGTCATTCGGGTGATTGAATTATTTCAACCTGGTCCGTACGGTGCTCAATACAAAAGCCATGTGGGAGTGTGCCGATTCAGTGCACGCACCGACGTACTCCACTATTCCCGGAAACGAACCTCGTTTGAGTCAGCGGTGTCGATCCGTGCGGTGCCATGCCTGAGGGCGCCACTACTGTTGTGGTTTCTTTGACCATATCTGCGAGCACTGCGATCCCAACCATCTCCGGAGTACTCTGAACGCCCAGCTTGCGCACAGCATTCGCCCGATGCTTTTCTATCGTTTTCACACTGATTTCAAGTTCGCGTGCGATGCTCTTACTCGGAAGACCGGCTGAAACCCGCGCAACGACTTCTGTTTCCCGTGGTGAAAGCCGCTGCATTCGGGCACGAGCATCATCACGTCGCTGCATCCAGGATGAATAGGCGTCGTCTCCACTGTCAACACACCCGGCATTGGAATTGTGCGTTCCGGAACCAATAAGTCCGGTTTCAGACGCACGGCTCGTCACTTCCGCAAGATTCACCGTCACGCCATAGACGGTACCGGATGTCTGGTGCAGAAGACTTCCAAGAATGACAAAAGATCTCTGATGAACCGAGATGACTGTAGAAACCCCCTTACGAATGTTGATTGAATCAGCCACGATTCGGCACGCATTTGTATAGACAAGTTGCCATGTTCGGTCGGACGACTGCAACTGCTGTTCGGCCGTAAGAAGGGCAGTCAGGGCGGAGTTGCGAAAAACGGACTGTCCTTGATCATCGAAAACCGCAACAGGATATTGGTATGTGTCAGCGATCATGCGTGTCTCAGCAATGTACTCCGCGATTGTCCGCGGGGACTGAGATGCCAGGTGTCGGGCTGCGTGTGTTCGTGTTCCGGAGATTGCGTCAAGTCGATAAGAAACCACAGCACCGTTCCTTTTCAATTCGGGACACCGCCTGCAGACATGTGTCAGGATGATGGTTGGTTTTTAAGCGTTAATCACCAATAAGACTGATAACGCCGATCCGAACACAGAGAGTCCTGGCAAGTGAAATCATCCCGGTAAAATCCCCCGGAGGAGAACAATCCAGCGGAAAAAACCGACCTCAGAATCCCTACCTCTCCCGATATCTTTTCGGAAATTCATCTAAACATTGTGCAGGTGCCAGGCTTGAAACCGGGTTGATCAGAAGAATCCTGATCAACCCTCGTCGGGTTTTTCTTACCATCGAAGGATTTCATGCACGATTAAAGGGATTTCCTTTACGGATGAGTTTCGCGGCAGAAACTCACTGGTTAATCCATCCGACCAACTTCCCGTATGAAATGCAACACATGACAGAATTGCTCAATGCCCTCCAGGAATTGCTGTCCGAACACTGGATTAAGGTACTCACAGCGGCCGGATTCACACTCGCTGGCTGGAGTGTGGCACACTGGCGGGCCAGTCGAGCGTGGAAGCGACGTGAATTCTTCGAGCGGATCAATTTTTCACTCAATTCCATCACCGACGGGACGCTTCGAATACGTACGCTGTGCGAGAAATCCTGTTCAGACATTTTCCTGAACACGTTCGCCGTCCAACGTCTTGGTCAGCTCATAGCAAAAACAACGCCAAATGACCCAATGGTTCCCATCCCTCGGGAAGACTGCTGGTTCTTTATGAATTCCGTGCTCAACGAACTCTCAGAACAGTTCGCATCCGGATTGCTGGCACGAGAGGCTGGCAGGGAAGTCCTGTCAAATCAGTACCTGATCTGCCTGACCAATGAATGTGACGGACATGTAAAAACTCACAAATTGCGAGCGATGGTGATCCGCAGGGAACTGCTTTTGACTCTGCCGGAAGAAGCTCCAAAATTCGAAAGCCCGCAACACAAGATCCGCTGGCACACCTTGCAACATCTGCAAAAGCGACACGCCATCGAACCCTGGCGATTCCTGGAAGTTGAACTCGTGGTCTGAACAGCGCAGATTGCTCCTCCATAAGACGCTTGCGGACGGCTCACACTCGAACCGTTGACCCGCGACCGCTATAGTCTCGCTGTGAAACAGGACTGATCTCGGTCTGAAACTCGTCACATTCCGACGCCATGAGGCCACCCAATGAAGATTCATGAATACCAGGCAAAGGCTCTGTTCCGGCAGTCAGACATTGCTGTTCCGCGCGGAATTGTGGCAAAGACAGCTGATGAAGCAGCAGCAGCATTTGGTGAACTCGGCAGCGATCTGGCTGTCATGAAGTCCCAGATTCATGCCGGTGGTCGCGGGAAAGGAAGATTCCAGGAATATCCCGATCAGGCCGGGGTTGTGCTCGTGCGTTCCTCCGAAGAGGCCCGCGAAAACGCAGTCAGGATGCTCGGCAGTACGCTCGTCACACTTCAGACTGGAAAAGACGGAAAACAGGTCAATACTCTGTTCGTTGAACAGGGACTGAAAATCGCACGCGAGCTTTATCTTGGAATCGTGGTAGATCGAGCAGTCGGTGGCCCCGTCGTCATCATGTCCTCTGAGGGCGGGATGGAAATCGAAAAGGTCGCTGAAGAGTCACCGGAAAAGATACTGTCCGAAACTTTTGATGCGTCCCAAGGACTGTTTCCCTATCAGGCCCGTAAACTGGCCTACGCGCTGGACTTCAGCAGTAAGGCGGTGCGCAACGCCGAAAAACTGCTGCCGCAACTCTGTCGGTTCTTCGTCGACAACGACTGTAGTATGGTAGAAATCAATCCACTGGTGCTCACCGAGGACGACCAGTTACTGGCACTGGATGCAAAAATGTCGTTCGATGACAACGCCATGTTTCGACATAAGGCTCTGGCCGAACTGCGTGATCTGAGTGAAGAGGATCCCGCTGAAGTGGAGGCCGGCGAAGCCGGACTCAGCTACGTCAATCTGGACGGCAGCATCGGCTGTCTGGTCAATGGTGCCGGACTGGCCATGAGTACGATGGACCTGATCAAGCTGCATGGAGCGGAGCCGGCCAACTTCCTCGACGTTGGAGGTGGTGCAAATGTAGATCAGGTCACCGAAGCATTTCGCATTATTCTCCGCGACGATGCGGTCAAAGCGGTCCTCGTTAACATCTTTGGCGGCATTATGCGGTGTGACGTTGTCGTGGAGGCACTGCTGGAAGCTTACGAGAACGTCGGCTTTTCAGTCCCACTTATTGTCCGACTGGAAGGAACCAATGTCGAAAAAGCCAGACAAATGCTTAACGACAGCGGTCGCGACATCATTTCGGCAGAAGATTTGACAGATGCGGCGCAAAAGGTCGTCGCATCGCTAAGTGTCTGACAATTGACTGATATTTACGGAGGAATTTCCGGACCAGTACTGGCGAATAACTGCCAGCACAGTGCTGCAACCGGAACCTGCACGACAGGATGCAGAAATTCAATCCGTACCAGATGAAACACCCGGTATCAGTCCGGAACCTTCAACCTCAACATCGAATACCCGGCAACATGAGCATTCTGGTAACAAAATCAACGCGAATCATCTGTCAGGGCATTACCGGCAAGTCAGGACTTTTTCACAGTCAAAAATGCCGTGAGTATGCTGAGGAATATCAGCCCGGGACCGGTGTTTTTGCCGGTGGAGTAACTCCAGGCAAAGGCGATTCAGAAGTCGACGGATTTCCGGTCTTCAACTCTGTAGCGGAAGCCCGCATCAAAACCGGAGCCAATACGTCGATGATACTCGTCCCCCCACCTTTCTGTGCCGATGCGATCCTCGAGGCTGCCGATGCAGGAATGCAACTCATCGTAGCCATTACAGAAGGTATTCCAGTAATGGATATGATCCGAGTACGGTCAGCAATGAAAAATTCGACCGCACGCCTGATCGGTCCAAACTGTCCAGGAGTCATCACGCCTGGTGTTGCCAAGATCGGGATCATGCCGGGTTACATTCACACGCCGGGTCGAATCGGCATTATCAGCAAGAGCGGAACGCTGACATACGAAGCGGCCTGGCAACTGGGCCGAGTTGGTATGGGCCAGAGTACCGCAGTCGGCATCGGCGGTGACCCGATTGCCGGTACGAACTTCATTGATCTGCTCGCACTGTTCCAGAGTGATCCCGATACTGATGGAATTATGTTGATCGGTGAAATTGGTGGTAGCGCTGAACAGGAAGCTGCCGAATACATCCAGTCACATGTGACGAAGCCCGTCGCTGGATTCATCGCAGGCCAGACAGCTCCCCCGGGCAAACGCATGGGCCACGCCGGAGCCATCATTTCAGGCGGGGGCGGAACAGCCGCTGAAAAAATTGCAGCACTTCGAAGTGTTGGGGCCGTGATTGCCGACAGCCCTGCCGGTATGGGCGACGCCATGAAGCAGGCCATGCAATAGTAATCTGTTTATCTGCATCCGGACCTGTTGGTATGCCATAGCCTCAGCGGAAACGTCACCGCGTGTCCTCAGAGGATTCCGCCGACTCACTGAATACCCTTAATCCGACGTCGTGATTGCGAACGTTTGGTCCGCAAACCCAGTCACAAACTACTGAGACTGTCCCTATTTCCTGTATCAAACTTCGAGTGACACAAGCCATGCACGGCAGAGCAGGAACGCTGGCCCTCTTGCTTATCACCGTCGCCTGTTCCGCCAAACCTCGGCAGACAGCCGGGAGGCAACAACGCCCAGCGACCCAACCAGCAAACCGCCGGCTTCAACAGACTCTGGTCTCTGGCCCCGACAGGCGGGACGGAAGACCTCATCGGTCGTCAACTGTCCGATCTCAACCGCGAACACTACATAAACATAAACGGGACCGATAAAGACGGCCAGAAACCTGATGTCCTCTTCGACTCGCGCCGATCACCGATGGCATTCACCAGGGTCTCAGACTCGAAATTCCGCCTCCACCAGGCACCGAGCAGTTTCTACAAGATCGAAAGCTGGACAAAGTTCATCGTGCGGGAACTGCACATGATCGACATATTTTCCGGCCAGTCACATTCACTCGTCGCACCGAAAGGGATGAAACAAATTGAGCCTTCACTCCGGTGTCGAATGACCTACCGGCACGACAAGGGAACCGCTGTCAACAGACCGCAAGTGCTCTCTTAATACGTTTCGCACCTCATCGATTGCTTGCGGATGTCGATGAATCTGGCTGTGGTCCGCTCGAATTGCCATCTCCGAATCGGCGTCGGCACGATGAGCGCTGCGATAGGTTACCACGCCATCTGTCCACCATTTCGGTGATCTTCCTCGTGAAATGCCCACGATGTTATGGTGGACCACCGACTCGGGGACGGTCGTCTGAGCGACCAGTTTCAGAACAGCTGAACGCTTCGCCAGTGAATCGAGACTGGTCCTCGGAGCAAACACATTCTCCCAGTTCTGACGATCGTTCAGGCCGGTAATGAACTTCGTAACTTTCAGTGTCGCAGTCGGGACAGACACAATCGTTCTGCTTAGCCAGCGTGTGAATCGGTTCGCGTAACGACTGCCTCTGAACGGACTGGCAATTGTGACGATACGGTCCACGGACGCATCAGACTCGAAGAAAAACACTCGCTGAATTTCATTGTGCGTTCCGTCATCCGTCTGTAAATCAGCAACCGGTGATTTGCTGACTGAGTTCCACAAAGTCTCCTCGCTGTCCACCGTCATGAGATATGAAAGGAGTCCTCCCATGCTGTGTCCAACCAGAACCATCTGGTTCAGCTTTTCGTTTTGACCGTGCGGGTCGCATCGCTTCTGCAATTCCTCCAAATCGTCCCGCAGATCTGCCAGCGCAAAAGCCAGTGGCTCTCCGGTTGGATACATATAGAACCAAAATTGAAAATGATCATTCAGCATGGGGTCGCTTTGCAGCTCATTGAACATCTCCATCCATGTCATGGGTGACGACCACAGGCCATGAACCATCAGGACAGGAATCCGATCCGGATCCCAGGGCTGGACCATGTAAAGTCCCTGGAGCGACTGAACTTTGTCCGGACGAAGAAAAGCGAACGTATCCAGCAGTTCGAGATCGGGATTTGTCAGGAATCGCGCCAGAGGAGTGCTCTGGTCGGTTTCCATGGGAAGGATGGTGTCGTGAACGACCACACCTTTCGACTTTCGGGGATCATAAAGCTGCAGACGTATCGGCTTCGCTGCGCAGTGTTTTCCGGGCGACGGAAAACTCAATACAACTGTCGCTGGGAACCGCAGTCCCTCGGCATAGTACTTTTCCAGAGGTGATGTGTGATCCGGACGTCGACGGTTGATCATGATGGGCACACCAAGCCCGTGTGTGACATGGCGATGACGCAGATTAGTGATCTCATAATCTGAAACGAATTCAAATTCCCCAATCTGATCCGAATGCATCCATCCAGACGAAAGGGGAATTTCAACACTTACGCTGCGATCCGTGAACGGGAGTACGCGAATCTCGTTGTTTGCGTCAGGACATACATTTTTAAGCAGGCGTAAAAAACCCTCAACACTCGAGTTGTATATGTCCGCCGTTTGTCGGTGGCTTGGAACATTCGGATCTTTAACCTGATGAGCATTACTGCCGACCAGATAACGCCACGCATAATGAGCTGCGTCCACGTACAATTCCGCCGCAAGGTCCTGATCATGACCTTCTGTCTGACTCGCCACCAGATAGCTTAGTTCAGCGGTCGCACGCAGTGACTCATTCGTTGGATTGACTCTAACGATATTTCTCGCATGGTGGAGCAGTCGTCCGGCATCACGGCTTTTCACAGCACCGGTAACCGCAAGAAATTGCTCTGTTCGCGGAGAGGGCCGCGGGCCATCGGGGTCTATCAACTTCAGACGAGTGGACAAAGGATTCCGAGGCTTCTCACGAAGCGTAGCAAACTGCACTGTGGTGCAACCGGTATGACCAAATGCGATCACCGAAATCAGAATCAAGCTGACTCTGAACGGAAAACGCTGTACTACTACGTTACAAACGCAGATCAGACCGGACAATTTCGTTCCTTGAGATTCAGCGGACTGCAGTCTTATTCTGAACCATATTCCTACGTGCCTGAGCGCATTCACTCGCTGAACGAACTAAATTGCACATTCGACTCATCTATTTATTAAACGCATTTGAAGCACTCAAACTTCCCCCCAATGACGTAGGCTCTACCGGTACAGAATTCAGGTCAACCCCGACTTTTTAAATACGGAACCCAGGCAACCTGCACATTTCACGCAGCCCTGAACTCACGACGTCGACGTCTTAACACGAACGAACACACACACCGCTCATGCCCCAGCGCAGCTTTAATGTGATTGCCGTCTTTGTGGGACTCATCGGAACCCTGGTCGGTGCGGCATGTACGGCGGACTGGCTCGTGAATCCGGACGTAACGAATCTGTTTTGGCCGGCAGACGTCAATGAAACGATCGCTGGGCTACTGGGCGGTACAGGAAATAGTCCAGGAAAGGCACAACAGCTGTCCGTACTGTCGGTGGCCGTACGATTTCTTGGTATGCCGGCTTTATCCATTACAGCGGTATGGCTGTTCGGACGCGGACCCAGTGTTGTCGAGATGGCGGCAAAACTGTTGATGCAGCTGGGCATGATCGGTATGGGCTGCGGGGTTATCTGGGTGGTGCAACCTCTGGCAGCCCGTGAGTTCGACCTGGCTGTTCCAACGCTGGTGATGATGCTGGCCGGAATGGCATTGTACTGCTGCGCATCGACATGTGTCCCTCGATTCAGGCAGTCCGGCGTTAGCAACAGCAAACCCGCATGGATTTTGATGCTGAGCGCGACGGCTGTGTGGATCGGTATTTCCTTCCGCCTGAATGAACGGCTCTATGCCAATCTCCTGGTTCCACACGGGGACTCAGCAATGTATGAGGAACATTTGTGGAATTTCTGGCACGGGAAAGGGTTTCGCAGCTATCTGGATCAGGGGTTGTTTCTCGGCGAACACATTCAGGTCATTCATTTGCTGTTGGTTCCCGTTCATATGATCTGGCCCACACATTTGACACTGGAACTGGCGGAATCTGTGGCCCTGGCAAGCTGCACGATTCCTCTGTTTTTCATTGTCCGTCGGCGGTGCAGTGATGACTGGGCTGCCTGTCTGCTGGCGATCAGCTGGCTGTTCTTCTTTCCGATGCACTTTCTGGACCTCGCGATCGACCAGAAAACATTCCGTCCGATTTGTCTGGGACTGCCCTTTCTGTTTTGGATGATCCAATCGGCCGAAACAGGAAAAAACTATCGAGCCTGGCTATGCCTGTTTGTTGCTCTGTCAGCCAAAGAAGACATGGCACTGATCACAGCACCGACCGGCCTCGTTATGTCGCTGAATGCGTGGCGAACTGATCCCAGACAGCAGGGATTGATCACCTGGGGAATTCGTGCTGCCCTTGTTTCTGCCGTGTGGCTGGTCGCGGCCGTACTGATTGTGATTCCTATGTTTCGATCCGGCGACGTTGTTCACTACAGCCGCTATTTCGGAGACCTGGGTAACAGTCCGGGTGAACTGTTCCACACCACGCTCACACAGCCAGGCCTTGTCCTTACCCAAATATTCAGCTGGAGAACCCTTGTTTACTCCATCGTGTTCCTTGCACCTATGGCATTTGTCGGCGTCCGAGGAGCTCTGTATCTCTCTGCCGGTTCACTAACGTTCATAATGCTCTCATTACTTCAGCTGGGAAACGGTGCAGAACTTCCACCAGTGCCCTATCACCATTTTCATGCGCCTTTGTTACCCGTGCTGTTCTGGGCAGCTGCATGCGGGACCGCAGTAAACGGAATACAGCGTCAGAAGTGGCCGCGACTGCTGCCATCTACACCGATTGGTACGACTCTGTTAATTTTTTGCTGTTGCCTCACAACGGGTATCACTGGTTCGCTGTTACCGTTCGGAGCAGGCTACTGGTCAGATATTTCGGCAGTTGGACGACACGCCTTATTCTACCCACGAGAAAGTGTGCCGACCGAACGAGCACTCATCCGTCGCGCTGAAATGGTGGAGAAAGTGGTCGCTCTGATTCCAAGATCGGCACGCGTTGCGTCAACCGATTTCATTCATCCTCGATTAACACACTGTGAACGATCCTACGACTACAGCGACTATGAACGAGTAGTTAATGAAGAGGGCAAACGGATTCCGGCCGATTGTGAGTTCATCGTAATCGACACAGGCCATCGTTACAGTTCGATTCGCCGTCCCGCTGATGTTCCGGAACTGCGGGAAACGGAACACTGGAGACTGCTCCCGGATGAAACCGAGGGACTGTTTCTGATCCTTCAGAGGCAGACGGAATAAGTCACGAGCGAGCCCGGCAACCCCGCGGTACTGGTTGTATTCCGTTCGCCAGAATCACGTTGCGAGCATACGGCGCATAAAGAAAGCCGTCGCAGCGCCCGCACGCTGCGACGGCTCGGACCCCGGAACTGCGCCGCTGTTCCCAGCGGTGCAGTGAGGAACGATTCAGTTGAAACGGACCAGCCCTGCAGCATCAGACCGCACCCGATACTGCAAAGCTCTGAATCCGGCTGAGGACCCGCATCCTCAACCAGACAGTCTGTCACTACTGAGCAGATGTTCCCAGAGCCACCTCTTCTTCCTCCTCCTGGATGATGATGCGAGGGGTCGCCATCAACATCACGCTTTCAGTTTCCCTTCCAACACCACTGTTCTTAAACAGACGGCTGATATAGGGAATCTTGTTGAGAATCGGCACACCAAACATGGTACGACCTTCCCGCAGACGTTTGATGCCACCCAACAGAACTGTTCCACCATCGGGTACGCTCACTGTTGTCATAACAGAAATGGTCTCCATGACCGGCTGCTGAACGGTAATATCTCCGGCACCGGCACCGCCGCCGCCGCCCATACCACCGCCCATACCACCGCCCATACCACCGCCCATGCCCATGCCGCGGCCGCCGATTCCGCCCCTGCCGCCGCCGCCCATGCCGCCCATGCCGCCACCGCCGAATCCACCGCCGATGCCGCCCATGCCCATCA